>CAZQIZ010000003.1:0-193806 GCA_964593585.1 uncultured Ignavibacteria bacterium | reverse complement strand
ACTCTGGGTTCAATGTACGACCGACAAACACAAAAATCCTTACACTCCCCGAGCGGATGCACTCGACGCTGGGCGACATCAATCCCGTCGCGTTCGAGCAGCAAATCGCTCAAACTCTATAACCAGGTGTCAACAAAACCGGGACCAGACCACCTCCTGCCAGCAGGTACTGCTGGAGCCATCCGACTAACCTCAATTGCCTTTGCCATATAAGTCAATGATGTCGCTGGCGAGTTGGATCGTACGGAAAGCTGAAACCGGACCGCTGCAGTGCGCGGTCCGGTCTCTTCACGCTTTGGCTGACGAAATGTTCACAGCCCGAGTGGCTTCTGTCCCCGTTCCACTTCCACGTCGATCCCGATCCCGCCGCGCACATTGAACTGGCCGCTCACGCGGATCCAGCGCGGCTTGAGGAATTTGTGGAGCGCGTCGAGCAGTTCATTGCAGACATCTTCATGGAAGATGCCGACGTCGCGATAGGTCCACAGATAGAGTTTCAGCGACTTGCTCTCCAGCACCAGTTTGCCCGGGATGTAGGAAATCTCCAGCGCGGCGAAATCGGGCTGGCCGGTGATCGGGCAGAGGCAGGTGAATTCCTCGCAGTGGAAAGTGATCAGCGTGTCACGGCCGGGGTACTTGTTCGGGAAGGCCTCGAGGCGGCGGACCGGCTTGGCGGGGCCGCCCCCCAGGTGCGTGAGGGCGGCGCGCGATGGCTTGCGGGTGGGCATGGGATTCCTCGCTTACGATTTGATCAGACGGCACGAGGCGGTGCAGGTCTCCGCCACACGGATTTCATGATAACGGACGCGACGCGCGGCGAGCGCATCATCCAGCCAGTGCGCCAGCATCTCCGAGGTGGGGTTGGCCAGTCCGGGAAGATCATTGAGCAGGCGGTGGTCGAGCCGCCCGTAGATGTCCCCCAGCGGCCCCGCCAGCGGGCTGGCGTCGGCGGCGGTCACCGCGGCGCGAAAACTGTGCCCGTGCACACGGCGGCATTTGTGCGTCTCCGGCAACGCCGGGAGATAGTGCGCCGCGGCAAACCCGAAGCGCAATCGCTCGTATCCGTCGCCCAGCCGCGCCACCACCGGCCGCCAGTCGCGTTCCCCGAGGATCGTCGCGCGGCACTCATGCAACGACGGCAACAGCGGGCGCAACCGCTCGGTCATCCAGCGGGTGACATCGGCGAGCGTGGCCTCGTTCATGCCCTCGACGTCGTTGAGCACCCGGTGGTCAAGACGGTCGATCACCGACTTGGCGCGTTCCTTGATTTCGGCGTAGTCCATCACCCAGCCCAGCGCCGGATCCAGCGGGCCGGCGACGGCGACGGTCGCTTCGTACGAGTGGCCGTGCAGACGCGCGGTGCGTTCGTCGGCGCGCGGCGAACCGTTGCGATGCGCCGCCTCGAAGGTCAGCACGCATTCGAGGATCATCGCGCCTCCTCCATTGCATAGCGGAGCGGATCGACCTGTCCGGCCGCGGCGAAGGCGCGGCGGCGAATCTGGCAGGAATCGCAGACGCCGCAGGCGACCAGCGCCGCGCCGTCGCGGTGCGGCTGATAACAACTCAGCGTGTGCTCAAACGGCACCGCCAGCGAGTGGCCCAGACGGATGATCTCGGTCTTGGTCATGTGCAGAAGCGGGGTGTGAATCCGCCAGCGCGCCCCCTCGACGCCGGTCCGGGTGGCCAAGTCGGCCAGGCGCGCAAACGCCTCAAAATACTCGGGACGGCAGTCGGGATAGCCGGAATAATCGAGCGCATGCGCGCCGATGAAGATATCCCCGGCGTTCAGAGTCTCCGCCCAGCCCATCGCCAGCGACAGAAAGATCGTGTTGCGCGCCGGGACATAGGTCGTCGGAATGTCGTGGCCCATCGCTGCGACATCGCGCCGTTCCGGCACGGGCAGGGTGGACGTCAGGGCCGAGCCGCCCCACTGGGTCAAGTCGACGGTCAGGATGATGTGGCGTGCGACCGACGCGGCCGCGACAAGTCGACGGGCGCAGTCGAGTTCCTCACGGTGCCGCTGGCCGTAGTCGACGGTGAGCGCATACGGAACAAACCCGTCGCGCCGGCAGACCGCCAGCGCCACGGCCGAGTCGAGGCCACCCGACAACAGGACCACGGCGGGAGAGGCCATCGTCAGACTCCCCGCATCGCCGGATCCCAGATGTATTTGTGCATCTGCAACTGAAAGCGCGCTTCCAGATGATCTTCCAGCATCCAGGCGCTGACCGCCGCCGGCGCAACCTTGCCGAAGACCGTCGAGATCAGCACCGCGCAGCGCCGCGGCAGTTTATGCCGGGCCATCACATCGCGCGCCCATTCGTAGTCGGCGCGGTCGCCGATCACGAACTTGACTTCATCGCGCGGCGACAGATGCTCGATGTTGCGCCAGTCGTTCTTGTCGCACTCCCCGGAGGAGGGACATTTCAGGTCCATGATGCGGATGGCGCCGGCGGGGAGCACATCGATCGGCATCGCTCCGGAGGTTTCGACCAGCACGGTCATCCCGGCGTCGAGCAGACGTTGCGCGAGGACCGCGCAACCGCGCTGCAGCAACGGCTCGCCGCCGGTGATCTCCACTAAGGGCGTTTTGAACTCCAGCACCTGGTCGACGACCGCGTCGACGGGGCGTCGGTTGCCGTCGTAGAAGGCAAATTCTGAATCGCAGTAGGTGCAGCGCAGGTTGCAACCGGTCAGCCGGACAAAGACGCACGGCAGGCCGGCCCAGGAGGACTCCCCCTGCAGACTCAGATATATCTCGTTGACCACGAGGATGTTCGGGTCGTTATCCACACCGGGAAAATACCGAGAAAAGCCCTCCGGAAACAATAGCGCTCAGGCGGCGTGGGGCTTGCATGAAATACGACAAATTCAGTTCTTATTTCTGTGGCCAAGCCCCGTGTCACCGCTGCGGGTGGAATGCCCGCCCTCGTTTACGTTTGGAAGAAGGGACGTCAGGCCGGTGGCCTGCTCAAACTCTACCGCCGGCTGCGGACGCGCAACGCCTGCAAGACCTGCGCCCTCGGCATGGGGGGGCAGGCCGGCGGGATGGTCAACGAGGCCGGGCATTTCCCCGAAGTCTGCAAGAAGTCGGTGCAGGCGCAGGCGGGGGACATGCAACGGGGCATCAGCGAGGAGTTCTTCGCCCGTGCCTCGATCGATCACCTCGCGCAATGGACTTCGGCGGAGCTGGAGCGGCTGGGGCGCTTGGCCTTTCCGGTGATCGCCGGTCCGGAGGACAGGCACTTCCGGCGCATCAGTTGGGATGAGGCGCTGGATCTGGCGGGGAACGCCATCGCCCATGCGCCGCCGCATGAGACTTTCTTCTACTCCTCCGGTCGTTCGAGCAACGAAGCGGCCTTTCTCTTCCAACTGGTCGCGCGCGCCTTCGGCAGTTCCAACATCCACAATTGTTCGTTCTACTGCCACGCGGCCTCGAGCGTGGCGCTGGGACTGGTGCTCGGCACCGGCACCGGCACGATCACGCTCGACGATTTGGGTCAGGCCGATTTGGCGTTGGTGGCGGGCGCCAATCCCGCCAGCAATCACCCGCGACTGATCACGCAACTGATCCAACTGCGCCGTCGCGGCGGCACGGTGATTGTCGTCAATCCGATCCGGGAGCTGGGGCTGCTGCGTTTCCGGGTGCCATCGGACTGGCGCAGCATGCTATTTGGGTCGCGGGTGAGCGACATCTACCTGCAACCGAGCGCCGGCGGCGATGTCGCCCTGTTCAAGGCGCTGTTGAAGGGGGCGCTGGAGCACGATGGCATCGATCGCGGCTTCATCGCCGCCCACACCGATGGCTGGCCGGAACTCGAAGCCGACCTGCGCGGCGCGCGTTGGGATCAACTGCTGTCGGCCTGCGGGCTGTCGCGCGGGCAGGTGGAGGAGGCGGTCGCCGCTATTCTGCGGGCGCGACGAGGGATCTTTTTGTGGGCGATGGGGCTCACGCATCACGCGCACGGGGTGGACAACATCCTCGCGCTGTCGAATCTGGCGCTGGCGCGCGGGTGGGTGGGCAAACCCGGTTGCGGGCTTCTGCCGATACGCGGGCATTCGAATGTGCAGGGTGTCGGCACCTGCGGGGTCACCCCCGGGCTCAAGCGCGCGTTCGCCGAGCGGCTCGAACGGGCCTACGGCATCACCGTCCCGTCCGAGGCGGGGCAGGACACCTACGCCTCGATGGTGGCGGCCGCCGCAGGGCGCATCCGCGCGGCGGTGTTGCTCGGCGGCAATCTCTTCGCCTCCAATCCCGACCGGGCCTGGGCGGCGGAAGCGTTGCGCCGCATCGATCTGACCGTTTCGCTGACGACGAAACTGAACGAGGGGCACATCCAAGGACGCGGACAGACGGCGATCATCCTGCCGGTGCTGGCGCGGGATGAGGAATTCCAGGCGACCACGCAGGAATCCATGTTCAGTTATGTCCGTCTCTCCGAAGGCGGTCTGCCGGCGGTGGCGGGAGAGATGAGATCGGAAGTCGAGATTATTGCCGCGCTGGCCGAGCGGATCCTCCCGCCGGGACGGTTTGATTGGAGATCGCTGCGCTCGCACCGCCATCTGCGCCGCGAAATGGCGCGGATCGTGCCGGGGCTGGAGGCGCTCAAAGAGATCGACACCACCAAGGCCGAATTCGCCATTCCCGGCCGGTCGTTTCATGTCCCCGATTTCGCCACCGCCGATCACCGGGCCCGTTTCCATGTGACCCCATTGCCGCCGACCCCAGCCGGGCCGGGGCCGTTGCGATTGACGACCATCCGCTCGGAAGGGCAGTTCAATACCGTCGTGTACGAGGAGGAAGACCTCTACCGCGGCAATCGGCGGCGGGATGTGGTGATGATTTCGCCAGAGGACGCGCGTCAATACCTTCTCTCCGAAGGCGAAGTGGTGACGGTGCGGACGGACGCCGGGCAGATGCGGGCGCAGGTGGCGTTGATTGACATCGCCCCCGGCACGATCGCCATGTACTACCCCGAGGCCAATGTCCTGGTCCCGCGACGTCTGGACCCGGCCTCGAAGACCCCGGCGTTCAAGTCAGTGGCGGCCGAGATTGTCAAAGTCCGGGACCGGATGATCCAACCGCATGATGTGCCCCCCTACGAAACCCCGCCGGCGCCGTATATTTGATGGGCCATGACTTCAGCAATGACCAGCGGCGTGGTGCCGACCCGGTATTGGCACCGACTGGATGACGGACGTCTCCAGTGCGACCTGTGCCCCCGATTCTGCCGGATGAACGAGGGGCAGCGCGGGCTGTGTTTCGTGCGCATGCGCCAGGATGACCAGGTGGTGCTCACCACCTATGGCCGCTCCAGTGGGTTTTGTGTCGATCCGATCGAGAAAAAGCCGCTGCACCATTTCCTGCCCGGCACACCGGTGCTGTCGTTCGGCACCGCCGGCTGCAATCTGACCTGCCTGTTTTGCCAGAATTGGGACATCAGCAAGTCGCGCGAGACCGACACGCTGGCCGATCAGGCCTCGCCGGAGACGATCGCGCGCGCGGCGGCGGAGTTGGGATGCCGCAGCGTGGCTTTCACCTACAACGATCCGGTGATCTTTCTGGAGTACGCAATTGATGTGGCCGCCGCCTGCCGTGAAGCGGGCATCAAGACCGTGGCGGTGACCGCCGGCTACATCACGCCCGAGCCGCGCCGCGAGTTCTATCAGCACATGGACGCGGCCAACGTCGATCTGAAGGGATTCAGCGAGGAGTTCTATCGCAATGTCTGCGGCGGGCACCTGGAGCCGGTGCTGGATACGCTGGTCTACCTGAAGCGGGAAACTTCGGTCTGGTTCGAGTTGACCACGCTGCTGATTCCCGGCGTCAATGACACCGACCCCGAGCTGGATGCGATGTCACGGTGGGTGGTCAACAATCTCGGCTCCGATGTGCCGATGCATTTCACCGCGTTCCATCCCGACTGGAAGATGACCGACCGTCCGCGCACCCCGGCCGCAACGCTGTCGCGCGCCCGGCGGATCGCCCGGCAGAATGGCGTGCGCTACGCCTATACCGGCAACGTGCATGACGAAGACGGTGAATCCACCTACTGTCCATCCTGCGGCGAGAAATTGATCGGGCGCGACTGGTATGTGATGACCGATTGGCGGCTGGACGATCGCGGGGCATGCGGACGGTGCGGGACAGTGATCGCCGGCCTGTTCGAGTCGCGTCCGGGTGACTGGGGCGCCAGGCGCCTGCCGGTCCGGTTGGAGGAATTCGCCGCGGCAGAAGACGGCGCGGAGGCCTCGCATCTTTCGCGTCGCTGGAAGTGCTGAGCAGGGCAATCAATAAGGCCAGTCAAAACGGGCCGGTCATTCGACCGGCCCGTCTTCATTTTCAGCGTGTTGGCGACGTCTATGGGCAGCCGGTCGGGTATGAGTTGCACGCGCAGGGATTGCAGGTCGTTGGTGCGCTGCCACGGAAGGCTGCATCGATCACGTTGATGACATCCATGATGTTCGTGATGCCGTCGCAGTTGGTGTCCGTGCGCCCGGCGGGTGCATGGGGGCATTCCGCATCGAGGATGGGAGCTCCGCCCCGGAATGCCACTTCGACAGTGGCCACGACATCGAACACATTGAGCACGCTGTCCGCGACCGGATCGCCCTGATGCAGGCAGCCGACTTGATCGGGATTGACAAAGTACGGGCAGTTGTCGCAGGCGTCGGCCACCTTGTCGCCGTCGGTGTCGGCCTGCGACTTGTTGGCGATGGCGGGGCAGTTGTCGCAGGCGTCACCCACCGAATCGGCGTCGACATCCGACTGCGTGGGATTGGACACAAGCGGGCAGTTGTCGCAAAGATCACCGACACCGTCGCCGTCGCCGTCCTCCTGCGCGGGATTGACCAGCGCCAGGCAATTGTCACAAACATCACCGACAGTGTCGCCGTCCAGATCGGACTGCGCGGGATTGGCGGCGGCCGGGCAATTGTCGCAGGCGTCGCCGACAGAATCGGCGTCGAGATCCTCCTGCAAGGGATTGGGTGTCAGCACGCAGTTGTCGTCGATATCACAGACCCCGTCGCCATCGACATCCGGGCAGGCGCAGCCGCCATAGGCGGACAGGTCGGACTCAATGAAGTCCAACGGCACACCGGTTCCCCGCGACAATCCCGCCAGTCCGTCGGCCGCGTCGACGCCGAGATAGGTGATGACGATGCGTCCGTCAAAATACAGCTCGACCTGGGCGCTGTTGAAGTTGGCGACGTTGTATTCCGGAATATTCTGATAGGTGACAACCATCCGGTCGGCAAACTGCTGGCGGCGGATGGCGCCGCTGCCCTGCGCCGGATTCAGATCGTCGAAAAGCAGGGAGATTCGTGGCAGACCGAAGTGCGCCGCGATCGTCTCGTCGTAGACGCTGCTCGAGGCGCCAAAGGTCAGATTGCCGTTGGCGTTGATGTAGAGCGACGTGTAGTTCGCGCCATAGAACGGAAACGACGCGCCGCTGCCGAGAACGACTTGCGCGGAACCATCATCAGCCAGCGACACCAGCGTGCCGGTGGCAGGGTTTGTGGGGAAGACCGTCGCCGGTTCGACGCACAAGGCGTAGAAATCACTCGACCCATCCGGCGTGAAGGTCAACGTACGGAAGTCCAGGTCGTTGTCGCCGGTGGTGAACTGCTCGGTGAAGTAGTCGGCCTGGTCGGTGGTCGTGAAGGAGAAACAGGCCCCGCCATTGTCGGCGGTAGCCGGATTGCCGGCGGCATCGATGGCAGTGACTGTGAAGTAGTACGTCGTCAATGGAACCAGCCCGCCGACGCCAACCAGATGCGATGTGGTCACCGCGCCCGACGCGGCTCCGGTCCGATTGACACACACCAGTCCATAGCGGATGTTCGAAGAGGCCGGCTCATCGGTGTCGAAGGCGACCGCGGCATAGGAGCCGAGGACGACCGGTGTGTTGACATTGGAGACAATCGGTCCGACGCAGTCGATCCGTGCCCACGCGGTGTCGGCGGCCGGAACACCGGCGCCATTGTCGGCATCGGCATACACCGCCAACAGACTGTCGCCATGAGTTGCATCCACCAAGCCATTGCCCGGCGATGGACTCCCGCCCTGCGTGGCCACGGCGCCCTGGAAGATCCCGGAGGAATCGCCGGTTTCAGCCAGGACCACCATCTCGCTGTCGCCGGCGTTGGTGTGAACCTCGACGTCGGCGGTCAAATGCCCGCGCAAATCGTCATCGCGCAGCTCCAGCGTCACCAGGGTGTCGCACTTGTACAGCGCGCGGCCCAAAGTCACGCTCCCGCGCGGCGAGGTCAGGTCCGGCACATACGCTTGAAACGCGAATGTCTTGCTGATCTCCTCAAAATCCAGTCCGCTGCCCGGGTTGCCGGAGTTGGGGACCACGTTGGAACGCACACAGCCGCCCACCTCCACGAAATCCGGCGCGCCCCGCACCAGGATCCCTTCAACCACGCCGGAGTTGACGCCGAAGACCGGTGAACCGGAATTGCCGCCATAGGTGTCGGTGTTGGCCTGAAACCAACCGATGGTACCGTTCGCGTTCTTCACTTCGGCGTTGTCGGCCACCTTCATCGGCAGGGCCACCGGATGCCCAACCACGAAAATCGGATCGCCGTTAGCGACTGATCCGTTGCGGCGAATTGGCAGCGGTGCGCGATTCACTACTGGACGATCCAGACGCAGAATCGTGTGATCGAACTCGCCGGTGTACTGACGGTTCACGATGCCGTCGCAGAAGTAGACGTTCGCGGCGGGGATGGTGGTCGAAGGCGGCGCCGAAGCGCCGATCTGCGCAAAACCGAACACAAAAGCGCTGCTGCCGCAGCTGCCGCTGTTGGTAATGCAGTGCCCGGCGGTGGCCAACAGGTCCGGCCCGACCAGGAATCCCGAGCAGAATCCCGCGGTCAACTGCCCGCGGAAGGGCTCATCGAAACAGAGCGCGCCCTGGGACGTGCCCACCCACGGATCGGCCAACAGCGTGAAGGTTCCGTTGCCGTTGTCGATCAATTCGCTTTCGCCGACGACCAGGCAGGTCGCCTGCGCGACGAACAATTGCTGTGGATCGGTGACGGTGTAAAGGTCATGCCGGTCATCAGTGCCATAGATGATTTCAAGGGCATCGTCACTGCCGGGGCTCGCTGGCTGGCCGCGGGTCAGTGAGTAGGCCGAGTCGACATAGGCGCGCAATTCGTCCAACGTCAGCGATCCGGTCGGTTCCGGAAGCGTGGTCACCGGCGCGGTCTTGATCTGATCGGCGGTGGTGACATCAATGCCCGATCGTGGCGCGGCGGCGCCAAAGACAACCGCCGCGACCAGGATGGCCAGGCGCGCAGGCAGAGACAAGCGTGTCGACTTCAACATTCAGAGACCTTCTTGTCCGCGGTTATCCGGATCGCAGGGAGGACGGCCCGTGCCTTTAAGGAAAACCATCCGGCCCCCGGTGTCAACTACAGCCGGACGGTCAGTTGGAGCGCATAAACTTCGCCGTCGAGAGCGGCCGGCGCGTCCTGGAAACGGATGAACTGAGCCACGGCCTTGAGCCGGGCATGTTCGGCCAGACGTCGGCCGAGGCCCAATTCGACCCGTACGAACGGGTAATCCCACCGCGACCGTTCGGCCGAGAGATCCTCATCAATTTCCGAGAACGTCAGGGCATCGAATCGAATCGCTGTCCACCAGCGGGTGAGAAAGGAATACGTCAAATCCGCATAGCCGCCGAGGTTGTCCAGATTGCCGAAATACGGGTGCTCGAAGCGATTGATGACACACTCAGCGTTAACCTCGGCATGACCGGCGGCCGCCTGCAGCAACCCGCCGGCGGTGAGTTGTTCGTAGTCCTCGATTGCCTCACCCGCGGGCAAGTCCGACTCAAAGTGCGGCGACATCCACGGTCCCGCCGCCGCCCAGCCGCCGAGCGTCAGATAGGCGCTGGGAACCCAGTTGACATGCGCCGCGGCCGCCGGTTGGCTGTAGACCACTTCGCGCCGCGGCATGCCCAGGGAGCCGTTGAGTACCGCCACTCCAAAGTCGAAGTCGCCGTAGGAGGCGTATCCGTGAATCCCGGTGTTCCAACAGAAATCGTAGAGCACCGGCGCATGCGCCGATTGTCCGCGCTCGCCGAGCAGCTCCGGCAGTGCGCGCTGCAACTCGCCGTATCCGTCGAGTGCGGTCTTGTACTGGTAGATGGCCGGCACCGATACAAGCGGATTTTTGTCGGCGTACGTGCGCGGCGGCCACAAACCGACTGGAACCGGAATCAGGCCCGCCTCGAGGTGCGTGTTGGGTGTGTGGTCGTAGCGGACGTATGCGCCATAGAAGAACGCGCCTTCGTAGTCGTGGGCGAACCACTGGAGGAATGCCGAGAGACGGTCGCTGACGGCTGCATCCAGGAAGATGCGGGCGTAGGCGGCATCATACGGCGTAATTCCAAAGTTGGTGCGATGGCTTTCAATTGCGGCGTCGCGTTGGCGCGCCACTACGGACATCAAGGCGCTGATTGATACTTCCGCCGAGGCTGGTACGGCATTGGCGGCGATGATCCCTGCCATCAGCGTGCTAAGCAGTCGTTGACGCATAAGATTCCTCAGAGTTTTCAGTATGCTCCCGCAGTCCGTCGACGGCAGGCAATGGCAGCGTCACAGTAAACGTCGTGCCTGTACTCGGGGCGGTTTCAAAGGATATCGCACCGCCGTGGTCTTCGATCGCTTTGCGGGCCATCGCCAGTCCGAGCCCGGTACCGTTGGCCTTCCCGAAAGTGGCAAATGGCTCGAAGATGGCGGCCTGGAATTCGGGGGGGATGCCGGGGCCGTTGTCGGCGATGCGAATCACAACGTCATCGACGGATTGCCGGCAGACCACCTCGATCCGTCCGCCCGGCGCGAGCGCCTCAACCGCGTTAATGACGATGTTGTCCAGCGCCCGCCGCAACTTGATCTCGTCCACGGCCATCGCGAAGTTGGCCAGCGGGCATTCAAACTCCACGCGCAAACCTTTGGCGTCGCCGATTTGTCGCCAGTTGGCAACGGCCGCCTCCATGAACGCCACAAGGTCGATCACCGTCCGGCTCATCTGCCGTTCGCCGCGCGCAAAACTCATCAAGTCCTGCGCCATCCGAACCATTCGATCGAGTTCGCGCAAGATCATGCGTGCGTACTCCGCACGCTTGCTTTCCGACGCGGAGGCCGCCGAGGAGAGCTCCACGGCAGTGCGGATGACCTGCATCGGCGTCTTGAAATCGTGAATGATGCTGGAGGACATCTTGCCGATGACCGCCAGCCGTTCGGAAGCGATGCGCTCGGCCTCGGCGCGGTGGATCGCTTCGATCTGGTCGGCCAGTTCGTGACGCATCCGATCCACCGCCTCGGCCACCGCCCGCAGTTCATCGTGCGCATCGTGGCTGACCGGTCGGTCGTATTGGCCATGTGCCACCGCCTCGACCGCGGCCACCAACTGCGGTATCCGGGCGGTGACCCGCCGGGCGACGCTCCAAGAGACGGCGAAGGCGAATGCCAGCGCCAACAGGCCGACCCATAGCACGGTGCGTCGCAGATCACCGATTTGCGGCGCCAGATTGCGGTCCAGCGACATGACGACCGCGTAGGCCGCCCCGGGCGAGTCGGTCAGACGGCCGACCCTTGTCAACACCCGGTCGCCTCCGATCTGCATCCGGCCCGGCGCATCGGATGAACTCGACGCTCCGGAGGCCTTGAATTCGCTCAAGTACTCGAGCGACTGCGCGGGCGAAAGCGTCGATCCGAAAACACCGTGATCGTCAAAGAAGAGCACGTCGGCGCCGGCGATCCGCCCCATGCTGTGCGCCAATTCCTCGTTGACGCGCATACCGAGAGCAACATAACCGAGGGTATCCATGCCCACGGTGACCGCCTGCGACTGGAGCAGATAGAGGCGATCGTCCCACTGGACCGCATCTTCAACCGGCGGGAGCCGCTGGGGCCAATCGATTTCGATGATTGCGGCTTGCGCGCCCAGGTGCGCCAGCCGGCGGCCACGCTCATCACAGACCAAGAACAGATCACTGGCGGCGATTGCCTGAAACTCGCGTGCAAT
Source organism: uncultured Ignavibacteria bacterium (assembly GCA_964593585.1). Lineage (GTDB taxonomy): Bacteria > Zixibacteria > MSB-5A5 > WJJR01 > WJJR01 > JACQFV01. The sequence goes on along the minus strand of CAZQIZ010000003.1, from coordinate 181,760 downwards.
CGGCAGTGCGGTTGCCTCGTCACCCTCGGCGACGGCGGCGAAGAAACGGGGGTCATGAGCCACGATCCGCGCCTCGACCGACAAATGCGCCCGGTGTTCATCCTTCCATTGCAGGAACGTGGACTCGGCCGCCGCGAGTCGGTCGGCGATTTGGTCGGCCATGCGCCGCTCCAACTGGTAACTGACCGCCCAGAGGGCCGTGCCCAGCGCGATCACGGCCGCTCCCGCGGCCACCAGGAGAATCTTTGTGCGCAACGGCAGGTACATGATCGATCCGGTCCCGTTACTCCAGCGTCAGCGTGAGATTGCGGTGCTCATCGGTGCGCAACTCCACCTCGGCGCGCGCATGGCGTCCGGCGGCGTCAACGGCGATCACCCGGTACCGTCCTGCGGCCAAGTTCGGAAAACAAAACTCCTCACCCGGCACCACTTCGCGGTATTGGGAAGACGGCGCCACGAGAATCGTGGCGAACATCGAGGCGTGAATTTCACAGAAGATTCGCACAATCCCTGGCTGCGTGAACTGAACCGTGCGCGTCTCGCCCCGCGGGTAGCGTCCCAAGTCGAACGAACGGGGCGTCGAGTAGGAAAAGACATTGTGGAAAAAGGCGTCACGATTCGGGAAGGTGACAGTACCGCCGATTGGCACGATCAACAGGTTGGGGACAAATGTCGTGTTTTGTTGCGCCATTACCAGCGGTGTGTCGGGCACTTGGGGTGGGTCGGGGCTATCCAGCGGGTCCAACGCGACCGCGACGGTCGCCGCCGCCGCATCCGAGTTGGCGTCGGAGCCGCTCTGCCCCCGTATCACATAGCGCGCGGGCGCCTTGCGCGCGGGTGTCACCCCGTGCACGAGGCCACACAATGTGGCGGCGGCGGAGGGTCTCGGAAACGCGCCCGAGGTGCAAGCACCGACTAACAGCAATATGCCCAACAGATTACGCATCAGTACAGATATCGGCGGGAAGGGAGAAATCCTCAGCCGCCGTGCGTCTGTCGGGACGCCTTATTTCCGGAGTAGTATTATCTTGCTTACCAAGAACTTACAAGGCGAGATGCCACAGGCCCGCATCACCGTTCGGCTGGCACGAGCCGATAGAGATGGCCATCGAAGCAGGCTACCAGCAGTTCGCCGTCGGCGGTCTCGCCGAAGGTGGAGATGTTGTTGGGTTGTTTGAGCATGACAGCGTGTTCGGAGACGCCCTCCTCATCGAAGCGCAGTCCCCAAATGGTGCCGGTGACGTAATCGGCGAAGATGTAGATACCCGCAAGTTCCGGGAAACGGCGGCCGCGATAGACATAGCCGCCGGTGACCGACGCGCCATCGTCGCGGCCATACTCATAGACGGGGTCGAGCAACACTTCGGCAGATTCAGAGCGAGCAAAAGGATGGAAGCCTTCGCGGAGGTTCCAGCCATAGTTGCCGCCGCGCTCGATGATGTCGATTTCCTCCCACTTGTTCTGTCCGACGTCGCCGGCCCACAGCATGCCATTGGCACGGTCGAAACTCATGCGCCAGACATTGCGCAACCCATACGCCCAGATCTCCGGATGCACTCCCGCGCTGTTAACGAAGGGATTGTCGGCGGGGATGGAGTAAGCCAGACCGCTGTCGCGGCGATTGATATCAATGCGAATGATTTTCCCCAGCAGCGTGCCCAGATTCTGAGCGTTGCCATGTGGATCGCCGGCCGAGCCGCCATCACCGAGACTGAGATACAAGTATCCCTCCGGGCCGAAGAGGATCATGCCGCCGTTGTGGTTGCCGTACGGTTGCGCGACCTCGAGGAGAACGGTTTCCATTGTTGGGTCGGCGCGATTGGCATCGGCGGCGGAAACCTTATATCGCGACAGCACCGTCCGCCGCGGATCGGAGGCGGAGTAGTACACGAAGAACTGGCCATTGCGCGCAAATTGCGGATGTAGGGCCATGGCGAGCAACCCCTCCTCGTTGTGCATCGTGCGCACCTTGGCGCCGAGATCGAGGAATATCTGGCTGCGGCTGGCGGCGGTGTCATTGGTGACGACATGGATCTTCCCACCCTGTTCGACCACAAACAGCCGACCGGTGCCATCATCGGGCGCTGCCAGACAGAGGGGGCGCTCAAACTGGATGTGTGGCAGTGCGGGCACGAGGCGCACCGATGGGATCTCGGCGATCGCCGGCGCTGACACTCCCAGCGCCAGGAGGACAACTCCGAAAGCGAACGCGGCTGGAGACATCTTTGTGGTCACAGGGTTTTGCCGACGGTTAAAACGCCCACCTCAACTTGAACAACTCCGCGGCCTCTCCGTTCCATGGCGCCGCGGTCTGTGCCGGCTCATAGCAGAGCCGGTAAAACAGCTCGCCCAGCGCATAGCCGACCAGCGCCCCGGTGCAGACGTCGGTGAAATGATGCTTGTCGGCATGCATCCGGCTCCATCCGACGACCGTCGCCCATCCATAGGTCAGAAACGGCGCGGTCCAGCGCCAGGAGCGATACTCCTCGCGACGCCATTCCTGCCGCATGTGACGTCGCAGTCGGTTGTTCACGAACGACGCCGCATAAAACGCCTGCGAGGAATGCCCGGAGAAGAACGACTCCGTGTGATAACCGTCGGTGGGTGTATGGCCCGGCGGCAAGACGCCTCCATCCTGGCAATAGGGGCGCGGACGGTCGACGACCCGTTTGGCCAGATCGGTGACCGCGCCGGTGGCCATCGCGCCGGCGATGAAAAACGGGAGATCGCGTGAAAACTCGCGTCGATCGATGTCGATGGCGGCCATGAGCAACGCCCCGCCCACCGGCGCGGCCAGCGATCCCCGGGCGTTGTCGAGGAAATTTGATTGATACCCTTCGGTTCCATGGGTGCGTGACCGCCACCAGCGATCCAGGGCGTTGGCCCGGTAGCCACGGTAACGCGCGGGATCGGACTGCTTCGCCGGGACTAATTGCGCGCCGATGCTGAGTCCGAGTGACCCGACCCAGATACCCGCCTTCTCGCCGTCGGACAATGAGCGAATCGGGCCGTCGCTGGCGTGCACGGATGGCGCGGCCTGTGTGAAAACAAGCGCCAGCGGCAACAGCCAGCGCAGGACCCGTGGCGCCCGTGGCGGGCACGCGCGGCCGGTGAAAGCGCCAAATCGGGACATGGGGTAATGAATTGTGTCCCGGACGCGCGCGCCACTTGTATCCGGGGGAACCGTGCCCTAACTTTGCTGTATCCTGTGGAACACGGGCCGGCGCACGGACGCCCGGCCGACCGACGACGTCACGAATGACCCGCTGGCTAAGACAACTGGTCGACATTCGGGAAGGGGAACGCGCCGTCACGCTGGCGATGTTCGTCTCGATCCTGATTGTCATCACCGTGCTGACGATCGTCAAGTCGGTGCGCCAGGCGCTGTTTCTGCAGAACTTCGGGGCGGCATCCCTGCCCTACGTTTACATGATGATCGCCGCCATCTCGGGGCTGGTGGCGACGTTGTACCAGCGAATGTCGCGCAACACGCTCATTCACCGCGCGGTCATCGCCACGCAGTTTGCCGTCATTGCCAATCTGCTGATTTTCCGCGCCCTCCTGTCGCTGGATTGGGAGCCGTTGACCTACGTGCTTTATGTGTGGGTCGCGGTGTACGGCATCCTTTCGACCGCGCAGTTCTGGGCGTTTGCGAACTACCTCTACGACCCGCGCCAGGCCAAGCGCATCTTCGCCATTCTCGGCGTCGGCGCCACCGCCGGCGGGATAGTCGGCGGCTACATCACGCAGTACACCGCGCCAATTGTCGGCGCCGAGAACCTGATGCTTCTGTGCTGCGGGCTGCTTGTGGTGTGCGCGGCGCTGACCTGGCTGATCTGGCGGGCGCGGCGCGAGACCATCCTCGAGGCGGCGCGCAGCAAGCGCTACAAGACCGCGCGCGCCGAAAAGACCGCCGGCAGTTTCCGGCTCATCTGGGAGTCGCGTTACCTCAAGTTGATCATGGGGATCATCGCCGTCAGCATCGTCATCTCCACGGTGGTTGACAACCAGTTCTCGTTTGTGGTGGAGGAAAACATCCCGACGAAGGACGAGAAGACCGCCTTCTTCGGAAAGTTCTTCACCTATCTGGGCTGGGCGGCGTTTGTCACGCAGTTCCTGTTCACCGGACGTTTGCTCAGACGCTTCGGTGTCGCGGCGACCATGCTGATTCTGCCGCTGGCGACCTTCCTTGGATCGGGCCTGTTCGTCCTGGCGCCGATGCTCTCCACCGGCTTGCTGGTCAAGATCGCCGACGGTTCCTTCCGCTACACCACGCACAAGGCCGCCCTGGAGCTGCTGTACCTGCCGGTGCCGATCGCGGTGAAGAATCGCACGAAGACCTTTATCGACGTGTTCACCGACCGCTTCTCCAAGGGGGTCGCCGCGCTGATCGTGCTGCTGTTCACGTCGGTCCTGGGGCTGCATTACACCTCGCTCTCCTGGCTGATGATGGGGCTGGCGCTGTCATGGATTATTATGTCCGTCGTCGTGCGCCGCGAGTACACCGCGGCGTTCCGCGATTCGCTTCTGAAACGGCGGGTCGACGAAGACTCGCTGCAGATCAATCCCGCCGATCCGGTGGCGGTCGCGGCGCTGGCCGAATCGCTGCGCAGCGATCGCGGCGCGGCGGTCCGTCACACGCTGACGCTGGTGGAGGGGATTCAGGCGAAGGCGCTGGTGGACCCGTTGGTGGAGCGCGCGCACGACAGCGATCCTGCGGTCGCCTGCGCCGCGCTGGATCGACTGGCCGAGCAGAACGATCCCGGCGTCGCCGCGCGGGTCGCCGATCTGGTGGGATCGCCGGACATCGAGGTCGGCGCGCGGGTACTTCGATTGATCTGCGGTCCGGAGCGCATCGACCCGCTCAAGCTGGGACCCTTCATGGCCGACGACCGCGCCTGCGTGCGGTTGGCGGCGGTCTTCTGCATGCTGCGCTGGGGCGGGGCGCTGGCGCAGACCGACATTGACAGCGCCACGCTGGAGCAGTTCCTGGTCGATTCGGGCGCGGGACAGGATTGCGTGACCACCCAGCGGCTGATCGCTTCGCTGTTGCGCGATATTCCGCCGGGTCCGCTGGCCGACGAGTATGTCATTCGTTTCCTGGCCAGCCAGGATCCGGTGATCCGGCGGGAGGCAATCCAGGCGGCGGGACGGCTGGCGTCGCCGAGCCTGCTGGACCTGTTGATCCCGCTTTTGTCGGATCGTGCGACGCGCGCGGCGGCGCGCGAGGCGATCGCTGCCTACGGCGAGACGGCTGTCGACGCGCTGGTCGCCGCCATGACGTCGCCGTCCACCGAGCGCCGGTTGCGCGACCAGTTGCCCCGGGTGCTGGCGCAGATTCCCTCGCCCCGCGCCGCCGAGGCCTTGCTGGACCGTCTGGATCATCCCGATGACGGATTCCGATTCATCTGCCTGCGCTCGCTGGGGCGTCTGCGGGCGCGCCATCCCCATATCGTGCCCTCCACACCGGCGATCATGCGCCGTTTGGAGGAGGAAGTGGGCCGGGCCTATCGTTATCAGGAATGGCTCATGGTCGTGCGATCGTCGGAGGAGACACGGCTTCTGTGCAACGCGCTGCGGGAAAAGTCGGCCAAGACAGTGGATCGCATCTTCCGGCTTTTGGCCATGCAGCACCCGCCGGCGGAATTGTATGCGGCCTCACGGGCGTTGCAGTCGCCGAATGCGCGGGTGCGCGCCAACGCCATCGAATACCTCGACAATCTGCTGGAGGGCCGCACGAAGAAATGGGTGCTCGGATTGGTCGAGGAGAAGCCGGCGCTCGATCAGGTGCGGCGTCGCCTGCGCGAGCAGGGGCAGGCCGCGCACGCCTGGCCCGAGTTGCTGCGGCATCAGGCGCGCTACCGCGACGATTGGCTGGCGGCGGTGGCGGTGTTCACGGTCTGGTCGGCCAAGCAATCGACACTTTACAACATCATGAATGATCCCGAGGTCGCCGACGGCGACCGTAAACCAATCGCGCGCGAAACCGTCGATGCCCTGCGCGCGCGTCTCAATGCCCGCGCCTGACCCGGATGACGACATGCTGACCACCATCGAACGCGTGCTGGCCCTACAGAAGAGTCCGATCTTCGCCGAGATCCCCACCGACGGTCTGGCGCATCTGGCCGCGATCGCCGAGGAGGCGGAATTCCGCCCGGGCGACATCCTCTTCGAGGAGGGGGGCGTGCCGGAGGCCTGCTACCTGATCCTGGCGGGGTCGGTGGAACTGCGGCGCGGCGGCGCGGCGGCGTTGACCGTCGGCGTTGGCGAAGACCTGGGCATTTGGGCACTTTTGGACGGTGAGCCCCATGTCTATGCCGCGCGCGCGCTGGACAACACCCACGCGCTGCGGATCGCGCAGGATGATTTCTACGACTTGCTGGCCGATCACACCGAGATTATCCAGACGCTGTTCCGCACGTTGGTGCGCCGGATCCGCGGCGTGCTCGCCGAACGGGTGGCCTGACGGGCCGTGGTGATGATGTCCGTGTTTCGCCGATTCATCTCATCGCTGGGGCTGATCACGCCGTCGGGAGCGGAGCGTGATCCGGAGTTTCGCGCCGAGATCGAGCGCACCACCCGCCGTGGGCTGCGGGCGGCCTTTGCGCTGACGGGTGTGGCCCCGGTGCTGGCGATCGGCGCGCAGATGCTGGTGCGGCCATCGCTGAGATTCCAGTGGGGTCTGGACAGCCTGCCCGACACGTTCGCGGTCTGGATACCGCTTGTGGCGGTTCTTGGGTCGTGCATCATGCTGGCGGCATCGTTCTGGCCGTTCGGCGCCCGCCACGGCCGTCTGCTCATGGCCGCCATTGTGGTACTGGTCTCCAGCATCTTCGGGTTGGACTGGCTGGTCCTGGGCGAGCATCACCCGTCGGGTTACGGCATCCAGGCGGTAGCGATGCTGATCTGCGTCGGCATGCTGCCCTACCGGGCCTGGCACACCGCGCTTCTGGGCACGGCCATGACGCTGGGGTACATGCTGGTCGTGCTGCTCGCGCCGCAGGCACACGGCAACAATCCCGCCGCGATTTTTCCGGATTTCCCGGTCTTCATGTTGATCGTGACGCTGGCCTGCTGCGGGGTGAGCGCGCTCATCTACCGCAGCCGCTACGAGCTCTTCCGCGGCCGCAAGCAGGAACAAGACCTGCGCGCCCAGATCACCGAATCGGAGCAAAAGTACCGAGCGCTCTTCGAGAACTCCGCCGACGGCATCTTTCTGTATTCCGATATCGAGGGCGGGTTCATCATGACCAACAGCGTGCTGCAGGAGATGGTGGGTTTGACTGCCGAGCAGCTGCGGCGCACGCACTTCACCGCCGTGATTCATCCCGACGACCGTCAGCGGATTGTCGATATCCATATGGCGCGTCTGCGCGGGGAGCCGGCGCCGAACCACTACACGCTGAAGATCATCGACGCGCGCCGCAGCGGACCGCGCATCTGCGACATGACCATTCATCGCAACGAGAATGTCATCTACACCATGGGCGCGGTGCGCGACATCACCGAAAAGGTGCGCATGGAGGAGGAGATCCGGCGGCTGGCGCAGTTGCCGGAGACCAACCCCTTCCCGGTGCTGCGCTTCGACCGGGACGGCAACCTCCTCTACATGAATCCGGCGGCGCGCCGTTACCCGGGGGAGATGGGGCACCCGGAGCTGCACATCACCGATTTCCTGCCGTCCGATTTTCGCGCAATGGTGCGCCGATTGATCGACACCAACACCACCGTGGTCGACGGGCGTCTGGAGCTGCGGGACCATGTGTTCTCGGTGACCTACCGTCCGCTGGCCGAAAGCCGGCAGATCTACGTCTGGCTGGTCGATGTGACCGAGCGTATCCGCGCCGAGGAACGGATCCATGCCTACGCGGCGGAACTTGAGCAGGCCAACCGCGAGTTGCGCGATGCCCAGGCGCAACTGGTGCAGTCGGAGAAGATGGCGGCGCTCGGCGCGTTGGTGGCGGGGGTGGCGCACGAGATCAACACACCGCTGGGCTCCATCCACGCCAACGCCGATGTCTCGCGGCGCGCCCTCAATGTGGTCAAGGACAGTCTGGGCGAGGCCAGCGCCTTTGTCTCCTCGTCCAAGAGCGGCCGTTTTCTGCGGGCGTTGCACATTCTCGATGAGTCCAACACCACCACCCGCACCGCCACCGACCGGATCGTCGGGATCGTCCGCTCGTTGCGCAATTTCGCCCGCCTCGACGAGGCCGAACTCAAGACGGTCGATCTCCACGAGGGGCTCGAATCGACCCTGACTCTGGTCTACCACGAGTACAAGAATCGCATCAAGATCGTGCGCGACTACGGGCAACTGCCGCCGATCACTTGCTACCCGAACCAAATGAACCAGGTCTTCATGAACCTGATCGTGAATGCCATCCATGCCATCCCGCGGGAGGGGACGATCACCATCCGCACCCGGGCGCTGGACCAGCACTTCGAAGTGCGCATCGCCGATAGCGGGGTGGGGATTGCGGAAGAGAATTTGTCCCGTATCTTTGATCCGGGGTTCACGACCAAGGGCGTCGGGGTCGGGACCGGCCTGGGCTTGTCGATCGTCTACAAGATCATCCAGGCGCACGGCGGCCGCATCGATGTCGAAAGCCGTGTCGGAGAGGGGACCGCCTTTACAATCACCTGCCCGGTGCGTATCCCGGGGCTGCCGACCACCACTGACGAACCGGCCACGACCACATGAGCAGCGCCGCCGCCAAGCCGCCGACCATCCTGCTGGTGGATGACGACGAAATCGTCACCAGCGCGATCGCCAATCTGCTCGAACTGGAAACGGATTACCGGGTGCTTTCGCATCACGACCCGGTGTGGGCGCTGGAGGTAGCGCGGCGCGAGCCGGTCGATGTCGCCATCAGCGACTTCCTGATGCCCGAAATGGACGGGCTTCAGTTTTTCCGCGAGTTGGCGAAGGTCGCCCCCGACGTGCCCCGCATACTCCTGACCGGCTACGCCGACAAAGAGAGCGCGATCGCGGCGATCAACGAGGTGAATCTCTACCAGTATCTCGAGAAGCCGTGGGACAACGATCATCTGAAGATGGTTCTGCGCAACGCGATCGAGCACCGGACGATGCAGCAGCATCTCGGCGAGCGACTGCGGGAGCTCGACTTGGCGCTGCGCGATCGTGAATCGCTGCGTCAATCGGCCGAGCGCTGGGAGCAGGAACTGGCGCTGGCGCAGCAGGTCCAGCAGTCGATCCTGCCGCGCCGTCTGACCGACCACGGACGATTCCGCTTCTACCACCGCTACTACCCGACCGGGCTTCTGGGAGGGGACTACTACGATGTCGCCGTCAGAGGCGACGGGCAATTCAACGCGATCGTGGCTGATGTCGCCGGGCACGGCGTGCCGGCGTCGCTGGGCACGATGCTGGTCAAGGTGATGTTCTGGGAGGCCTCGGAGCGCGGCCAGTGCTGCGACAAGATGCTGGCGGAGATGAACCGACGGCTGGCGGCCTTCATGCCGCGGCACCAGTTTGTCACGGCGTTTGTGCTGAACGGCGACGGGACCAGCGGCGCAGTGACCGGGGCGTCCGCGGGCGGGCCGCATCCGATCCTGATGTCGCGCGACAACGGCGCGCCGACGCGGCTGTGGGTGCTCAACGGGCTGCCGTTGGGGGTGGTGCCCGATTCGCTGTACCGCGGCGTCGATCGGGAGGACATCCGGCTGCGGCCGGGAGACCGTATCCTGCTTTACACCGACGGACTCCTCGACAGCCGCATTGATCTGGGCGAGACATTCGACCCGCGCGAATTGGTCGGATTGGTGGACTCACTGCGCCATCTGGACGGCGAGGAGTTGTTGGAACGATTGGCGAGCGCGCGCGGGGTCGGCGGTCGCGCGCTGCCCGATGACGTGAACCTGCTGTTGATCGACTACGAGTGAAGTCGCCGCGCGGGGCCGGGTTGACAGCGACCGGCAACCGGGGTATCTTCGCGCGACTTTCAGAACTGCAACGGGGAAGGATATCTATCGCATGCCGGCGGCACACGACAAGCCCGAACGTCAAGTGGTCATGATCATCGACGACGAGCCGATGGTCATCCAGAGCATCAAGAACTTTCTCACCCTCGAGACGGACTACGAGGTGCTGGCGTTCACCTCGCCGCTGGAGGCGCTCACCGCGCTGCAGGCGCGGCCGGTGGATGTCATCATCTCCGACTACCTGATGCCGGATCTCAACGGCATCGACTTTTTTCTGCGCGCCAAGGACATCCAGCCGCAGGCGACCCGGGTGCTGCTCACCGGGTACGCTGACAAGGAAAACGCCATCAAGGCGATCAACGATGTCGGGCTCTATCAATACATCGAGAAACCCTGGGAGAACGAGGACTTGCGGTTGGTGATCCGCAACGCCATCGAAAAACGGCAACTGCTCAAGCGGCTGGAGGCCAAAGTCGCCGAACTGGACCAGGCGTCCTCGGACTTGAAGGGGCTGTACGCTGACCTGTTGCGGGCGTTCAAGTAGTCTGGACCGATACCACTGATGCGAACCGCGAAGCTCATTGTCGGAGTCGTCTGGCTCCTGTCGTGCGGGATTGCGCGCGCCGGCGACGCTGACTCCAGCGGCGGCGTTCAGAAGCCGCCGCGCGACGCGATGGACTACATCCTCGCGGTGCCGTCGGTGGCGCTGAAGGCGCCGTTCTGGGTTCTTGGCGCCGCGGTCTCCGGTCCCGTCGTGCTGGTTGAGGAATCGACGCTGCCATACCGCATCCAGCGTCTGTTCGCCTTCGACATTCCCTGGGGCATCTACCCGGTGGTGGGTTACAAAGCGCGCACCGGGTTGACGCTGGGAGCGGCCTATTTCACGCGGAGCGCCTTTGGATCCGATCTTCCGCTGTCGCTCCGGGGCACGTACTCGACCAACACCTATCGCTTCGTGGCGGCGCGTCTCGGCGATCGCCGGCTCCGCGGCTCGGCTTACGGCGCCGCCATCGATGGGGGCTGGCGTGCCGATACACGCGAGCGTTTCTATGGCATCGGTCCGGAGTCCTCGCGTGAAGATCAATCCAACTACGGTTTCCGCGGCGGGTTCGCCGCGCTGCATCTGTACCGCGCGCTGGGTAAGCGCGGCGAAGTGACGCTGTCGGGCGGATGGCGGCGCATTGATCCGGAGGACGGCCGTCTGCAGCGCATCCCGCATGATCGGGATTCGATTGCGGCGCGGTTCGCCGGGCAGGACCTCTACGGCCTCTTCGAGCAGCTCGATCTCTATGACGTCGGCGCGCAAATGGTCGGCGATTGGCGCGAGCGTCCGTCCTCGCCGTTGGGCGGCGGCACCGTCGCCTTGGCGGTGACGTACACGATGGGGGAAGGTCGCGCCGACACGGCGGTCGGGTTCTGGCGTGTGCACGGCGACGTGTCGCACTTCTTCGAGTTGTTCCACGAGCGGGTGGTCGGCGTCCGCCTGGCCGCCGAGCATATCGAACCGGACGCCGAGACGCGTGTGCCCTTCTATGATCTGGCGAAACTGGGAGGGTCGCAGTTGCTGCGCGGCTACAAGACGGGGCGTTTCCGCGACCGGGGGTATGCCGCCCTGTCGCTGGAGTACCGCTGGCCGCTGTGGCGGCGCATCGATGCGCTGTTGCTGACCGACCACGGCCGCGTTTTCCACGATCTGCTCCGTGACTTCGAATTCTCCAATTTTCGATCGTCGTACGGCGGCGGATTGCGATTCTGGAACAACGCCGGACATCTGGCCCTTCTGGTGGCCAAGGGCACCGACGAATGGGGATTCTACATCAACTTCGGCGACTCCTTCTGATGCGACGCATGCGGCGATGGATGATCGGGATGGTCGGCGCCGTGGCGGCGGCCGCCGTGCTGGGATGCGCCTCCCGGGCGGAGTGGAGTCTGCAGGAACCGCCGACGGTCGCGCCGGAATGGGCGGACATCAGCGTCGATCCGCGCGAGCGCGACCCCAGTCTGTACTGGGATGCCGTGCGCCAGAGTTCCTTCTATCTATTGGAGCAGTCGCTGGATCTGCCGCGGCAGTTCCGCAAGCTGACCGGCCGGATGCACGAGGCGGTCAACGCCGATGTCTTCGGCGAAATTCCCAATTCGAGTTGGTTTACCCATCGCCATGGCCGTACGCGTCTGGGCCGGGACGAGCTCCAGCGCGGTCCCAATCGGATCGCCGGCCCGGACACCGCCGGCGTCTGGACGATCACCCGCGCCAAAACCGAGGGCGTCACGCCGGGATTCTTCATCAAGGATGCGGCGGGCGAGACCTTCATTCTCAAGTTCGATCCGGCGGCGCATCCCGAGTTGGCCACCGGCGCGGAGATGGTCTCCACAAAACTCTTCCATGCGTTCGGTTACTATGTCCCGGAGAACTACTTGGTCACGTTCGATCCGGCACGACTGGTGATTCGCGACGGACTGAAGGTCAGGGACGCAAAGGGGCGGCAGTATCCGTTCACGCGCGAGGAGCTGGAGCGGGTGCTGGCGACAGTGGCGCGCCGTCCCGATGGCACGATCCGCGCCGTGGCCAGCCGTCTCTTGCCGGGCACTCCGATCGGACCGTTTTCCTACCAGGGTGTGCGCCGCGACGATCCCAACGACCGCGTGCCCCATGAGCATCGCCGTGAACTGCGCGGGCTGAAAATCTTCGCGCAGCTGACGAACCACTTCGACACCAAGGATCACAACTCGCTGGATGTCGTGGTCGAGGAGGACGGGCGCCGGTTTGTCCGTCACTACCTGATCGACTTCGGCTCCACCCTTGGATCCGACGGCGACGAACCCAAGTCGGCCTACAAGGGGTATGCCTATGTTCTCGATCTCGAGCAGGCGCTGGTGTCGTTGGTAACGCTGGGGCTGCGGCGCTGGACTTGGGAAGAGGCCGATCCGCGCGGGATTCCTGCGGCGGTCGGGTATTTCGAAAGCGACCTGTTCGATCCGCCGGGGTGGAAGCCGCTGCATGCCAATCCGGCGTTCGACAACATGACGCACGCCGACGCGTTCTGGGCCTGCCGCATCCTGTCGCAGTTCACCGAAGATGATCTGCGCGCCTGTGTCGAGACGGCCGCGTACAGCGATTCGGCCGCGACCGAGTATTTGGTCAAGCACCTGTGGGCGCGGCGGAACAAGATTCTGGCTTACTATTACGCCAAGACCTCTCCGCTGGACGCGTTCACGCTCGACGACACGGGCGAATCAGTCACGCTTCGGTTTGTCGATCGGGTGATTGCCGACGGGGTGGGAGACGGCGGCGCATTGGAATATCGTTGGTCTCTCGACCGTGTGGCCGGCAGCATCGGATCGCAGGAAGGCGTGGCATCGGCGCCGGTCGTGGCCCTCGACGGCGCGGCCCGTTCGCGCCTGGCGGCGGTCGCGGCCAACTCCGGCTCCGACCGGGAGCGGGTCTTCCGTCTCGACATTACCCCACGACGCGCCGGGGCCAAGGCCTGCGGCGTCTATTTGTATCTGGATCCCGCGCAGAGTCGTTTCCGCATCGTGGGGCTGGATCGTCCCTCCTGACAACGCCTTAGCCGTCCGCGTCGCCGCGGCTGTCAAAACCTGACCGGCGACGGGGAATTCGCTTGACTAAGTTAGGCCGCCCTAATAATCTCATCGCCGCGGGAGCGACGCATGTCCAAGGCGCTGTCATCGAACATGGAGATGTACCTCAAGACGATTCTGCGTCTGGGGGCCGACGGGCAGCCGGTGCGGGTCAAGGCGATCGCCGAGGCGTTGGGGGTGACCATGCCGTCGGTGTCGGAGGCGCTGCGGTCGCTGCGGGCGCGGGGGCTGGTCCTGCATCCATCCTATGGCGCGGTGCAGTTGTCGGCGCGGGGACGACGCACGGCCGAGGCGATCAACCAGCGGTTTGAGATCCTGCAGCGCTTCTTCACCGATGTGCTGCAGGTTGCGCCGCGGACCGCCGCCCGCGACGCCTGCGAGATCGAGCATGTCATGGGGCCGGAAACACTGCAGCGGCTCACCGCCTTTCTCGACTACATGCAGCACTGCCGGATGGACATCTCCGGGATGATCGAGCACTTCCATGAGTATCTCGAGCTGCGGCTGGCCGGCGAGCGCTGCCGCGATTGCGAGTTGGAATCGACCTGCGAGCTGGTCAAGCGATGAGTCCCCTCTCTTTTTTCGACTTTAAGTTAGGCATGCCTAACAATCGACGCCTGGCGCGGCCGCCCAGGGCGACGGTTGTGTCTGGCGGCCGGCCGCGCCGACCCGGCGCGCGGCCACCTTGCGTCCCGATGTGCCGGGTCCATCACCGTTTGCTGGAGGTTGTGTGAACCGTATCCACTGTCTCATCTTGTTGACCGCGCTGTCGCCGCTTGTGCTGGCCTCACCCGGCGCGGGACAAACGTCTCCGCCGCGTCCGGTTGTGCCCGGCGGTGTGACGGACAAGCCCTACCTGAAGAACTTTGACGGCGGCATCGCCCTCGGCGGCTACATGGACCACGAACTGCTCATGACCGACTCGACCTCGACGTTCACCACCCACCGTTTCATTCCATTCATCTACGCCCAGCCGGTCGACTACATCCATGTGACAGCGGAAATCGAGTTCGAATATGGCGGCTTTGTCCGCTCCGGCTCGGCCAGCGGCAGCGACAGCAACGGCGACGGCAACATCGACAAGATCAGCAACTCGACCACCGACGGCGAAATTAAACTGGAATTCGCCTTTATGGATTGGACGCTGGCCGACGCGTTGAACGTGCGCGCCGGGCTGCTGCTGACACCCCTTGGGCGCTTCAATCTCAATCACGATTCGCCCCTCAATGATCTGACCAACCGTCCGACGGTGTCGCGCCAACTGTTGCCGACGACGCTTTCGGAGGCGGGCATGGGGATCTATGGCGCCTTCTATCCGCAAGATTGGGTGGTGGGGTATGAACTCTATCTGGTCAACGGATTCAATCAGAAGATCATCGACAGCAAGCAGCAACTGCGCGTGCGTGGCGGGCGCGGCTCGCACAAGACCGACAACAACGAGAACAAGTCGTTGACCGGACGCGTCTCGGTCTCGCCGGCGTTGGGCGTCGATCTGGGGCTGTCGGGCCACTTCGGCAAATACGACAACGCCGGAGAGCGGTCGCTGTCGATCGCGGCGCTCGATGTCGATCTGCAACGGGGCCCGTTGCAACTGCTCGGTGAGGGTGCGCTGGTCTCGGCCGATGTGCCGGATGGCAGCCCGACCGCCGAGTCGCAGATTGGTTGGTATGCACAGGCCGGCTACCACTTTGGATTTGGCGCGATTCGCCGGTACCCCGAGTCGGTGTTCACCGGCGCGGTTCGTTGGGACCGTGTCGATTACGACACCGACCGCGACGGCGACGATGAGCAGATGGCCACCCTCGGACTGAATTTCCGCCCGGTGGAGATGACGGTGGTCAAGGTCGACTATAGCTGGAACTGGAGCCGCAAGGCGGGGCTGGAAACCTGGTCGAAGCCGGCGAAACTGTTCAGCCTCTCGCTGGCCACTTATTTCTAGGATCATCATCAACGCACCACAGGAGACCATGACCACACACATCAGCCGCCGCCGTATTCTGAGCATGGGGCTTCTGGCCGCCGGCGCGCTCGCCTGTCCGCGCGCGTTGACCGCCTGGGCGGGTTCGCCGCGCCGTGCCACCTACCGTCGCCCCCTGTGGGCGATGGGGGGATGGAATCACCTGGAGGCGGTGGCCGATTCGCCGGAAGTCGGCGAAGCGGCGTTGTCGGCGATGGCCGACGCCATCCGTCGGATCGACCGGAGTTTCTCGGTCTTCGATGCGCGCACCCCGCTGTCGCGGTTCAATGCCGCCGACGCGCTGACGGTCGCCATCGATGATCCCGTCATGCTGGATGCCATCGACCGCAGTCTGCGGTGGTCCGCGGCGCTGGAGGGACTGTTTGATCCCACCGTTGAGCGCCTGATGAAGCGTTGGGGATTTCGCGATGAGTCCGCCGGTGTGATTTGCCCGCCGGCGGATCAGCGCGACTGGAATTACCGGGCGGTGGAATGCGATGTGCGTGGTGGCGTGATCCGGCGCGAATCGGCCCGCCTCGCCATCGATTCCGGCGGCTGGGCCAAGGGAGTGGCTGCTGAAGCCGCCGCCAATGCGGGATTGCACGCCGGAGCAGTCGAGGCACGCGCCAACTGCGGCGGGGACATCTTCCGCGCCGCGAAAGATGACGAACCCTGGACATGCGCAATTCGCGACCCGCGCGGCCGGCGCACCGAGCCGCTGCTGAATGTGCGGCACCGTTTCCGTACCGCCGCGACTTCGGCCATTTATGAAACTTATCGTGTCGATGCGTCCGGGTGCCGTCACGGGCATCTGATGGACCCGCGCTGCGGCGCGCCGTCCGCTTCCGACCTCCTGTCGGTGACCGTGTTCGCCAACGACGGCCTGATGGCTGACGCGACTTCGTCGGGGCTCTATATCATGGGCTTGACCGACGCGGTGCGCTGGTTGAATGGACGTCAGGATGCGGCGGCGGTCCTGATTCATCGCGATCATACTGGCGGTCTGTCGGGGGTGCGCGTGATTGGCCCGTTGGAGGTTGAGCCGGTATGACGCGCCGTTGGTCCTGGGTTGTGACGCTTGCTGTACTGCTGACCGCGACGGCGTCGTCGGGGGAGGAGCCGCCCACTGAGGAGGAGATCGGCACGGTCGAAGTGCTGGCCTCGGAGGCGGAGGCGCTGGCGGCGATTTTTCCCGATGCGGACTCGGCGCAACCCGGGCTCCTGCGTGTCGAACCGGCCATCGCCGCCGATTTGCGCGCCCGTCTGGGCTGGGAGATCCGTGACACCGCGTTTGTCTTCTACCGCATCTATGAGGCCGGCCAACCCCTTGGCTGGGCGGTGGTGGGGGAGGAGAAGGGTAAGTACCGTCCCATCACCTACATGGCCGGGATCGACACCACGCTGCGGATCGTCGATGTCCGCGTGCTGGTCTACCGCGAAAGCCGCGGCGGCGAGATACGGCACACTAGATTTCTGAAACAGTACCGCGGGAAGTCGCTGGAGTCGCCGTTGCGGATCAATCGCGACATCGTCAACATCACCGGCGCCACGATCTCGGTCAACGCACTCAACGTCGGTGTGCGCAAGGCTCTGGCAGTGGCGGCGATCTTGCAGGAAGGGAGCCCGGCGCCATGATCGCGCTGCGACTGCGGACGCTGCCGGCAGTGTACCGGGTAACCATCGCTGCCTTCATTCTGGTCAGTCTGGCCGGTTATGTCGCCGGATTGGCGTTCGTGTACCACAATACCGGCATGGCGGCATCCGGCATCTCCGATCATTACCACGGCAACGAGGAAGAGCTCAAGTTCGGCAAGTCAACGGCGGAGATGCTGGGGATTGTCCACACGCATCTTCTGGGTATGGGGTCCTTGTTCTTCCTTGTCGCGCTGCTATATGCCATAACCGATGGATCAGACCGTGTGAAGACCTTTTGGGCGGCTGAGACATTGTTGTCACTGCTAACGACATTCGGCTCATTGTGGCTGATCGCGGCGGGGTGGCATGGCATGGTCTGGCTTTTGTATCCCAGTTCCGTCCTGATGGTGATTGGCTATTTGCTCATGTCGTTTTCAGTCCTCTGGCATTCGCTGACCCCTCGTTCAGACTCCGCGAGCGCCCTGTCCGGGCGTTGACGACCGCCTCATGCAGGAATTGGGCGGCGCCCACACTGGTGTGGGGCGTCTCCCTCAGAAATCCCGACCTGGCCGCCCCGGTCTGTGCGAATTGGGCACAGACCGTCGGGAAATCGGACTCTAAGCGGTTGATTTCGTTCGACTCCCTGCGTTGTTCAGAATTGTGTCAGACTGGGCAAACTGGTTGCATGAGCCCCGGATGTCTGCTGAACGCAGCAAGCAGCACAAGTGGTCGTAACCAAGGAGGTCCGTTTGAGGCGAAATCGCAACCCGTGGCAAAGAGCCGGCCGGTGGTTTGTCGGCGCGACATTTGTCGCCGCCTTCGTCGCCAGCGTCTTTCTGCTGTCAGGGTGCAGTGATCAACCCACGTCGCCCGTTCCCGGCGCGGGCGCCGACGCGTTGCAGCACGTCGACCAGATTTACGGCGATGGTCTCTTCGCGCCCGACTCCGGCGGTTCCGCCAAGTTGCTCAGCGGGGTGCTTCGCGCGCTGGACATGCTGCTGGTTGGCACGGACGGGGGAGTGCTCAGCGTCGATCTGGGCGGCCTGACTGCCAGTCTGGATGTTCCGGCGGCGGCGCTTGCCGACGATGCCCTCATCGTCATGAACGCGGCGCAGCTCCAGACGCCGTGGGGCGAGGCGACCATCATTGACTTTGCTCCTGACGGCCTGATCTTCGGCACGCCGGCGCGCTTGTCGCTTGAGACAAGCCGTCCCGATGGCGACCAACTGCGGCTCTTCTGGTGGAACCCGTCGACAGGACGTTGGGAACTGCAGGAGACCTGCACCGTTGCGGGCGGCCAGGTCAGCTTCTCGATTCATCACTTCTCCAAGTACGGGATCAGTTAGACCGACAGTCCCGCTGCCCGGGTCGTACGCCGCCATTGATGATCGGTTAATTCGTAATGCGGTGAGCGCCCCGGGCCCCGCGGGCGAGGGGTTCACATCCGTGGTTGAACTTGGGAGAAGGCGTCGGGCGCGATGAACCGCCCGATCTCGTCGCTTCCGAGTTCTGCGACCAGGGGAGACTGAACGAACCGGGCGCGAATCTGCGGGTCGCCGATGCCGGCGGCGATGTTGCCGATCAGCGCGATCGCCCGCAGGCGGCAGGCGGCGCGCAGGCCTTCAGCACGGACGGATTGTGCGCCCAGAACCGCCAACCGCAATTCCCACCAGCGGTAACCGGTCTGTCGTGCCCACCGCAGCGCCTGCCGGAGTTCCGTGGCCGTTGCGCGACAGGCGGCGTCTTTGAAGCGGCCGCGAAGCCGTCCATGCCAGGCCCAGAGCACGTAGTAGGCCAGGCCAACGGCGCGGGCTTCGTCCAACAATCGGTCCCAGGTCTGTTGGACTCCGGCGGCGTCGCCGGTCATCGTGACTCGTTCGGCGTCAAGCAGCGCGGCGTAGAGCGCAAACTCGCGCGAATTGGCACGGCGCGCCGCCACGGCGGCGCTGCGCAACAGCCGCGGCAGCGGCCGTGTGACACCGGCCAACCAGTGGAGATGCGCCCGCCGCACCTGGCACTCGGCCTTGAGCTCCTCATCGCCCGACTTCAGCGCAAATTGGAGCGCCTGCTCGTAGCGGCGGTGCGCCTCGGTCCAGTCGCCGAAGTCGCGCGCGAGGTCGCCCAGGTTGCCGGCGGTATAGGCGGCCGCGTGGCCTTCGCCGATGGCGCGCAGCTCTGTTTCGACTTCCTCATACGCCGCGCGCGCCTGCTCGTACGACGCGCCATGGCGATAGAGGTTGGCGAGATTGCCCAGGCTGTAGGCGCGGTGCCGGCGGATGCCGATGCGGTCAAATATCGCGAAGGCCCGGGCGTAGTGGCGACGGGCATTGAGTAACAAGCCCATCTCCTCAAACAGAATACCCAGGTTGTTGGCCACTTGGCCGCGGCGGGCCGGGTCGCCGCGACGGCTCAGCGCGCGCCATGATTGCTCAAAGCAACGGCGCGCCTCCGACAGACGGCCGCATCCCCAGTGGAGCAGACCGAGCGCATTGTGCGCATCGGCGAGCAAACCGGGGCTTTGCGCGTCGCGGAGCAGGTCACGCGCCTGCTCGAGCGCCCGCTGCGCCGCGGCCGATCGTCCGGTGCGTCGGCAGGTTTCGCCGTAGAGGTAGGCCGCCTGCGCCGTCAGCCGAGTGTCCTGCGGGCGGCGGACATCGCGCAGGATCGCACGGGCCTCGCGGCCGGATCGGTCATAGTGGCCGGCATACCAATCCATGCGCGCGGCTTCCAAGCGATGATGGGCCGCACGTCCGTATTCGCCGGCCCGGACGGCGAGGGATGACAGACCCTGATGCAGGTCGCGGGCCTCGTCGTACCGTCCGCGCAAAGCCAGCAGTCTCGCCCAATCATCGAACAGACCAACCTCGCGAGCGGTGAGCGGGCGGCGCGGCAGTCGTATGGTGGAAGCGTCGTCGAAGCGGCCCTGTGACGCCAGGAGCGCCCGGCGGGTCCAGGTGGACGCCTTCTCCAGCATCCAATGGCGGGTGGCCCGTCTGGCCGCGCGCGCCAGCCACTGTGCCGATTGCGGCTGCCGGGCGGCATACAGGTGATCGCCGATGACCCCGGGATCCGGATGGGACGCGGCGCGCAGCGCCGCCGCAATCTGTCGGTGCCACCGTTCGCGCAGTTCGTGTGACGTGGAGGAATAGACCGCCTCGCGGCATCCGCGGTCGAGGAAGGCCACCCGCCGCCCCTCCCCGCAATCGAGACATTCGATCAATCCCCGCGATTGCAGCAGCGCGATCGCCTCGCGCACGTCGGCCGGCGACATGTCGGTGCACAGCATTGCGACCCCGTCGACCGGCGCCGAGGGACCCCAAAGGGCGATTGCCCGCGCCGCCGCCTTTGCCGGCGACGGCAGCCGGTCGAAGCCCTGCAGGTAATAGGCGCGCAGACCGTCGGGAATTCGCGCGGCGGCCAGGTCTCGCAAGTGCCAGACCCCCCGCCGACCGGGCGAACGAGTCACCGCCTGTGTGCGCTGCAGCGAGACAAAGAACTGGCGCGCCAGACGCGGCATCCCCTGCGACCGCGTCAGCAGAAATGCCTTCAGATCCCGGGCCGGCCGGTCCGGCGATAAGAGATTGCCGATGAATTCAGCGAACTCTTCGGCGGGCAGCGGTCCGAGAGGGATGACGGTGCCCGTGTCCGCGTCAACGGGGCTGCCGCCGCCATCGATCAGTATCCACCGCGGCGGACACGTCGCGGCCAAATGTCTGATCACAAGTCGATCGAGCACGCCGGCGGCTTCGTATCCCTGCACGATGACAAGCGTCGCGGGCAACCGCAGTGTCTGCAAATGGCGGCCGATGGCATGGGCGGCGGTTTCGGGATCCGTCCAGGGGAGATGCCGTCCGCTGGGGGCGCCCGGTTCCCGCAGCAGTCCGCGGACCTCGGGGGGCCACACCTCGGGCAACGTCTCTGCCTGCGCGCCCAGCAAACGACGCAGAAGCAGACGGCATCCTCCCAGCGGGTGCGCGCTCTCCGATTCGCCCAGGTCAACGCGCACTGTGTCGGTTCGTTCATCGGCGTGCAATCCGGAAGTGAACTGGCGGAGGAATCGGCCCCAGTCCGCGCCGGGCGCCACCGCCAGTCGGATGGCGCGCTCGTTGCCCGTCCAGGCGGCGACAAGCCGCCGCATCGCGTCGGGATGCTCCACGATTTCGTCGGTGTCCGACGCGCTCCGGACACTCCCCGGCGGGGTGGGAACGAAGACCGGCGTCGGACGCCGAACGTTCTTGAGACGGATAGTCCCGGCGTGACGGAACCAGTACGCGGTGGCCCCGTCGCGGACCATTGCGTCGACGAGCGTCGTCCCCGCAGGGGCACGCGCCGACAGGCGGGCGGCCAGATTGACTTGTTCGCCCAGGGCGGTGAATTCGCGGCGGGAAACGTTTCCCACGAAGCCCGTCAATGCGGTGCCGGCGGCGATCCCAATGCCCACACGCAGACGCGGCCAGGCCGCTGTGCCTCGCGCATCCGCGAATGCAGCGCGACGGCGCAATGCAGAGCCCGGTCGATGTCGTCCGTGCGGCTGGCGG
This sequence comes from uncultured Ignavibacteria bacterium, assembly GCA_964593585.1. Lineage (GTDB taxonomy): Bacteria > Zixibacteria > MSB-5A5 > WJJR01 > WJJR01 > JACQFV01. The sequence continues at coordinate 160,088 of CAZQIZ010000003.1, read as the reverse complement.
TTGCGCCGAAGAGGAGCAGTAGTTTCTGCCGGGCGCCGGCGGGGTCGCTGCGCGCCCAAAGGCCGTCGTGGGCGACAACCGTCTCCTGCACACAGGAGAGAATGAATTCCAGTTGGCGCGCCGCCACCGCCAGGTCGGTGCGCAGCGCCGGGCTTTCCCAGCAGACAAACATGGCGGCGACGCGTCGATGCTCGGTGCTTCGTGTCGGATCGAAGACGGCCAGCGACTCCAGCCCGCGCAACGGCTCACCCACGAAGCGCAGCAGGCCGGTCGTGTCGATGGGCGGTCGCGGCGGGGGTGGCATGTCTCTGACGTCCGCGCCGCTGTCGCGGAGTTCATAGAGCGAAGGCCCGATCCGCCGAGCCGTTGCGCGATCCGCGCCGGCCGGAGCCCGCCCTCTGCTCCAACAGCAGACCTGTCCGGCGCTGGCGTCGGCGGCGGCGATCGCGCGCGTGACGGTCTCGCCCCAAACGAAATGCTCCTGCCGGCCGGCGGTGTCGCCGGCCACGCCTTCGCGCCACGGTCCATGGGCGAGCCCCAGGCGCAGCTTCAATGTGCGCAAGCGCCGGCGATGACGCGCCGCGACGTGCCGCATGGCGTGCGCGCTCCGCAACGCCCGCGTCCATCCGTCCGGGGCCGACGGAGTGTCGTCAAAGGCCGCCAGCAGGGCATCGCCGCCGAACTTGAGGATGTCGCCGCCCGACTGGTGCGCCGCATCGACGAGGTCGCTGAAAAGCGCGTTGAGTCGTCTGGTGAGTTCTTCGATGCCGCGGGTGCCGTCGCGCGCTTGCGCCGTCTCCGTCAGACGTGTGAAGCCGGCGATGTCGGCAAACAGGATGGCGCCGCGCACGTCGCGCACACGAGCGACCTCGTCCCAATCCCACAATCGCCGGGCGACCAGCGCCGCCACCCCCGGAGTGGACGGCATGGGCCTCATACGATGATCATCCTCAAGGCGTACAGTTGGAGGAGATGGAGCACCTGATCGGCGTAGAAGGCCTGATGGCTATCGGGGAATCGGCGGCTCTTGATGTAGTCCTGTGCCCAATGGAGCGCGAGGATTGCCGACAGTCCCGCAACGATGGTGGTCAGCGATGCCCGCAGCGCGCCGCTCCAAAGGGTGTACTGCCAGATCGCCAGCGCCACACAGGCCACGTACACGATGACGTGGGCGGACAATACGCGCGTCGATCGCGCCTTGTCCGCCGCCATCCGGTCGGACTGCAGGGCAAAGTCTCCGGTCAGGTGCGCCAGGATGAGGTACCACAGCAGGTCCATGCGGTCACCTCCATGATTTAGCGCGCCCGGCCGATCGGCAACGTGATGACAAAGCGGGCGCCGCCGCCGGCGCGGGCGCCGGGGGTGATCGTGCCGCCGTGTTCCTGGATGATGCGCGCGATCGTCAGGAGACCGAATCCGTGGCCGGTCGGTTTGGAGGAGACACGCTCCTTGAACATGCGCGGCAAAACGTCCGGCGGAATCCCGGGGCCGTCGTCTTCGACCACGAAGATTGCGCACTCGCGCTCGGCGTCGTAGCGAGTCGACACATAGATGGTGTGACGATCGAGATTGCCCTCGGCCAGCGCGTCGGCGGCGTTGAGCATCAGATTGTAGAAGACCTGCTGCAATCCCGAAGCGTCGCACTCCAGCGGCGGGATGCCCTCGGCCCACTGCGTTTGGATGACCGCCTTCTTCATCCGTTTCTGCGGGCGGAGGAAGGCGATCTGATTTTCGAGGAACTCATTGAGTTGGATTTCGGTCTTCTGCCCGGCTGGATGGCGTGAGCGCAGGAGGTTGTCGGTAAAGACGGCGACCTGCGCGAGCGCCTGCTGGATGTTGGCCAACGCGCGCTCGGCCGGCGGCGGCACCGCGCCGCCCATGAACATCGGCAGGAGCTCGACATTGCCCATCAGCACGGCCAGGTAATTGTTCAATTCATGGGCGATTTCACCGGCCATCTCGCCTTTGAGCGCCAGACGCTCGCGGTCCAGCGCCCGGGATTGCAGCGCGCGCATCTCGGCCTGATCCTCAAGGATCCACAGTCGCGCCGGGCGTCCGTCGCCCGTGTCGGCGATCGGAACCGCGGTGACCGTGCAGAACATCTGCCCGCCGTCGACGCCCTCCAGTTCGAGCTCCGATTTCCAGGTCAGGCCGGCCTCCAGCCGTGCGCGCGCCTCGGCGACCACGCCGGGATCGGCCGGTTGCAACCACTCCCACAGCGAGCGCCGGTTCGGATGCCCGAACAGGCGCTGGGCCGCGTGATTGGCCAATTGGATCCGGTTCTGCGGATCGGCGACGATGATCGGGTAAGGCGCGCAGGCCAGCACCCGCTCCCGGTACCGCAGCGACGCTTCCAGGCGAAGGCGGGCGTTCTCCAACTCCCGCGTCTTCGCCTCCAGTGTGTCCAGCCGCCGCACGTCGGCCTCGCGGACGCGCTGGCTCATGATGCGCATGATCCGTTCGGCGATGCTGGGGTGTTGCGGCAACAGCTCGAAGAATCGGGCGCGGGAGAGCACGAACACCTGGCAGTCCGACTCGCAAATCGCGGTGGCAAAGCGCGGGGTGGAGTCGAACAGCGCCATTTCGCCGATCACTTCGCCGCGCCCGCGCGTGGCCAGAACCTCCGACTTGCCGCCGCTGGTCTTGAGAATCTGTACCGTGCCCTGGCGCACGAAGAAAACCGCATCGGCGCGCTCGCCCTCGGAGAACAGCACCGTCCCCGCCGGGCAATCGCGACGGTCCATGAAGCCCCGGATCGCGCCCAGCATGCTTTCGGGCAGTCCCTCAAAGATCTCGACCGACTGGAGGGCGATGTGCCCGGTGTCCTGCTGTGCCATGTCAGCCCCATTTCGTCGCGCCGAGGCGCGCGGTAACTCACTTCTTGGAGTATCGGCACCGCGGCGATACTGTTGAACGGCAATTGCTAAGGGCCACCGCCTCCCGGGGCGGGAGCCGTTGCCGATTCGGCGTGACAATACGACCATGCCGGTCCTATATTGTGTCGCTGGCGCGCCGCTCGCGCGTGCATCCAGCCGCCGCTCAAACCGAACAACTTCAAACCGGATTGTCACAATCCGCGATGCAAGTCTGACAAAAGCTGGCATTCATAGTTGCCGGATTCTGTCAACAAATGTACTGTTGACGCGGTCTTGGTTCTCGGACCGATTTGGGCCGCCGATAAAACCGGTGGATGGCAGGGTCACTCAATCGAGGGGGAATCCGATGAACCGCATGCTTTGCGTCGTTGCCCTCTTTTTGCTTCTGGGTTTCGTCGGTCTATCCGAAGCCGCCGTCCTCTCCGGACGGGTCGGCGTGTCCAGTTATCTATGGGAGCGCAGTGAACCGGACAGCAGCGACACGCGCCATTGGCAGAACAGCGGCACGCTCGGACTGCGTTTGGGACGAATTGCGCAGCAGGACCTCGAGATCGCAACGACCATGCGCGGGCGCTTTGATTCACGCGGCCAGGGCGATAATGTCGATGACTACCGCGTCTATGACCTCTACGCCCGCTGGCGGAAGATCGCCGGGTCCGCCGATGCCACGCTGGGACGTCACCGCATCAGCTGGCCCGCGCGCTCGCTGGCCATCGACGGCGCCTCGGCGGATGTCCGGGTGTGGAAGGGCTGGGAGGTCGGCGGTTATCTCGGTTCGCTGGCGCCCGAGGACGGCCGGTTCAAGCCGACCGATTTCGATGAGGGCCACGCGGTCGGGGCGCGTCTGGGACGACGTTGCCAGACACTCGGCACCATGTTTCTCAGTTACCATGAAATTCGCCGCATCCGCCACTACGGCGACACCGAAGTCGACAACCTGGCGGCCCGCGAATTCGGGCTGGACTGGCGCCGGTCGATCCCGCGTTTCGGCTCGCTCTATGCCAATCTGATCTACGACGAGCCGCGCATGCGATTGCAGCGCGCGCACCTGTCGGCGCGCTGGGATGCCTCACGGCAGGTCAGTCTGCAGGGGCAATTCCGCTTCCGCCGTCCCAGCATCGCTTACAACTCGATTTTCTGGGTCTTTGGCGAATCGGATTACACCGAGGGGCGTCTGCGGCTCCTGTATCGCGTCAATCCGAACTGGACAGTGACCGTGGGCGGCGCGCTGGTCGAACTGGGCGAGGACAACTCCCAACGTCTCGATCTGGGCGTCTCGCACCGCTACTTTGCGCTCATGCTGCATGGCAAGGGCGGGGCCGCCGGCTCGACCATTGGGATCTCCGGCGACGCCATGTATCCGCTGAACGACCGCTGGACAATCCGCGGCGGCTCGCACTACTCATCCTATGAACTAATCGAAGAGCAGGATGAAGCAAACATGGAAGCGTCGGTTTGGGGCGGGGTGCGTTGGCAGTGGATGCCGCAATCGACGCTTGATCTGGAAGCGCAGTTTCTGACGCAGGACATCAAGACGATGTCCACGTTTGCCGGGGACGAATCGGATTTTCGTCTGATCGCGCGATTCTCCTGGTGGTTCTTCAACCGTCTCGGCGGTCAACGTTGAACCGGCGGTTGCGGGCGAACCCGTCACGGAAGGGTGGGCGACGATGAAACGGCAGATACTCACAGCGATGATGGTGATGGCAGCGGGGGCCATGGTTTTCGCGTCGTTTGCGACCGGCTCCAAAACGCCGACCATCCCTTTCGATCATAAGAAGCACATCGAGGAGGTCGGAGCGGCCTGTCTGGACTGCCACAAGGAAGCCAGTTCGGCCACCACGGCGGTCACCATGCTGTTGCCGAAGGTCGAAGACTGCTACGGTTGCCACGAGCAGTCGGAGGTAAACTGGACCGTGCCGGTCGATGGCTCCTCGCCGTGGCCGACCGCGCCGCGTGAATTGATCTTTGACCATGCCAAGCACATGGCGCAGGGGCTGGAATGCGCCACCTGCCATGCCGGTGTCGAGAAGGCTGCCAAGGCCCCCTCTGAGGCCCTGCCGCCGATGGATCTCTGCACCGATTGCCACAACGAGCGCGCGATGAACGATGATTGCGGCGTCTGCCATTCGCAGGTGCAGTTGCTGCGTCCAAAGGACCACGTGGCCGACTGGGTGCTCGATCACTCCATCGCGGCGCGTGGCAACGCCCGTTCCTGCGAGAGCTGCCACCGCGAGAGCTACTGCTCCGAATGCCATGAGGGAGCGGCGCTCGGGCTGGCGGTGCGCAACAAGGAGGGCGCGCCGGTTGACCGCCTCGGGCCGCTGGCGCCGGCGCACGAAGGCAACGACATCCTGCTTTTGCAGCGCGCCCACACGCTCAACTACCGCTGGACGCACGGCAGCGATGTGCGCGCCAAGACGATGGATTGCGCCGTCTGCCATGAGACCGAGTCGTTCTGCAATGCCTGCCACAACCCGGAAAATGACGCGAGCCGTCATCGTCCGGTCTGGCATGATCTGGCGGACTTCAAGTTTTACACCCACGCCGACTTTGCCCGGCGCGACATAGAGGTCTGTGCCGGCTGCCATGAGCCCAGCGGCGCCGACCCGTCGTGCCTGCAATGCCACCGCACGATCCGGTCGCCGCATCCCGATGGATTCATGCAGGATGTCAAGGGATCCTGGCACGATGACCGCGACGCCGTCTGCTTTGTCTGCCATGAGAACGGCAGCCGGACACCGGGTGTGGGATTCTGCGGCAAGTGCCACGGGCGGGACGCGGATTGACCAACGAGTTGTTTGTTGATGATGGCGATCACGAAGTGAGTTGTCAGTTAACGGGGGAAAGGAGCACAGCATGAGGAACTGGTTGAAAGCCCTGGCGCCACTGGCGATATGCGGCCTGCTTCTGGGCCTGGCCAGTTGCGAAGGAGACGAGGGACCGGCGGGGCCGCCCGGAACGGCGCTCTGCATGGACTGTCACACCGACGATTTCACCATGGCCAACTACCTGCGGCCGATCCAGGATCAGTACGCGATCTCCGGGCATAACGTGAGCGACACCTACGTCCGCCGCGGCACCGACGCCAGCCCCTCGTGCTCGAAATGCCACACCACCGAGGGGTTCCAGCACTATGTCGCCACCGGCGAGGAGCTGCCGCTGGAGGAATCGTCGCACATCAGTTGCTTCGCCTGCCATGCGCCGCACACCAACGGCGATTTCAGCATGCGGGTCACCGAACCGGTGGATCTCTTCCACGGAGATACTTACAACAAGGGATTGAGCAACACCTGCGCGGTCTGCCACCAGTCGCGGCCGACCGATCCGCCAATCGATTCGCCGACGCCAATCACCGGTTCGCGCTGGGGACCACACTATGCGCCGCAGGCGAACATCCTGTCCGGTCAGGGGGCCTATCAGTTCGCCGGAGTCACCTACGAGACCGATGCGGCGCATAACATCGGCATCACCAACGGCTGCGTGACCTGCCACATGGCCGAACTGCCCGCGAATGTCATTGCCGGCGGCCACAGTTTTGCCATCAACTACGAAGGTTCTGGCGGCACGGTGGTGAATTCGAAAGGTTGCACCTGCCATGGGTGGGCCACAGATGCAGTGGCAACTACCGAGACCGATCAGTACCAAGCGGAGTTTGAAGAAGAGCTCGACGCGCTGGGCGACATCTTGGTGGCGCGCGGTTGGTTGAAGGCCGATCGCGAATATGCCACCAACGGCGCCACCGCTCCTGACACGCCGGACGAGCGCGGTGCGGTGTTCAATTTCTTAATCCTGCACCACGACAAGAGCATGGGCGTGCACAACAAGAAGTACGCCGAATCGGTCGTCGCGGGAACGATGGCCTGGCTGAACGCGCATCCGTAAGTCGATCTGGTCTCGACGGATCGGTTGATGATCACGACGGGCCGCCCTGCCGGGCGGCCCGTTGTCTTTGGGCCGCGTCAAATCCCCTCAACATTTGTCAGCAATCCACCGGCGCGCATTGACTGGGCGCGTCCGGGCCGCTACGTTTGGGCCTGGGTCCGCGACGCGGGCCGGACCACAGGGCGATGGAAACGGGGAGCAGGGGAATGAAGCTCAGTTCGTTGACCAGCAACTTTATCAGTTTCGCGGGGCTTGTGATCTTTGCGGTCTGCCTCGTCCTGGTGGCCTTCGTACTGGTGGCCGACTGGATCGGCTTCGAGTTCAATCCGTACATCGGTGTGGTGGCCTTCCTGATTCTGCCGATGGTCGCCACCTTCGGCATCATCCTGATACCGGTCGGCAAGGCCTGGGAGCGCAAGCGCGCGGCGGCGCGCGGGACCGCGGCGGGGCTGATCAAAGTCGAGATCGATCTCGACAAGGCCTCGACGCGCCGGCGGATCCTGATGTTGAGCATGACCGCGGCGCTGGTGCTCTCATTTATGGCGGCGGCGGCCTACGAGAGTCTGATGTTCATGGACACCACCACCTTCTGCGGTGAAGTCTGCCATTCGGTGATGATGCCGGAATTGACCTCCTATCGCCGTTCGCCGCACGCGCGGGTGCGCTGCGTTGATTGCCATATCGGCGAGGGCGCCGACTGGTTTGTCCGCTCCAAGTTGTCGGGCACACGTCAGGTGTTCGCGGTGATGCTGGAGACCTACGACCGCCCGATTCCGACGCCGGTGGAAAACCTGCGTCCGGCGCGCGAAACCTGCGAACACTGCCACTGGCCGGAGAAATTCCATGGCTCCAAACTGGTGGTCAACACCCACTACTCGGCCGACGAAGCCAACACGCCGTTGAAGAATGTCCTCCTGATGAAAACGGGCGGCGGTTTGCCGGGGGGCGCGGCCGAAGGCATCCATTGGCACACCAGTTTCTCGCACCGGGTGGAGTATGTGGCCATCGACCATCAGCGCGACACGATCCCCTATGTGCGGCTGGTGCGCTCGGACAGCAGTGAGGTTGAGTACATCGCCGACGACAGCCCGTATTCGCTGGAAGAACTGCGCGCCATGCCGCGGCGAACCATGGACTGCATGGACTGCCACAACCGGCCGTCACACGTCTTCGAGGTGCCGGAGGTGGCGGTCGACCAGTCGATGACCTCCGGCGAGATCGCCGCCGATCTGCCGTATGTCAAGCGCGAGAGCGTCCGACTGCTCACCGAGCCGTATCCAACCCGTGAGGAGGCGGAAACGCGCATTAAGGCGGGACTGAAGGAGTTCTACACGCAAAACTATCCCGACATGGCAGCGGGACGCTCGGCCGACATCGAACGCGCCGCCGCCACGGTTGCCGATATCTATCTGCGCAACATCTTCCCGAGCATGAACATCACCTGGGGCACCTACCGCACCCAAATCGGCCACACCCAGGCCAACGGCTGCTTCCGCTGCCATGATGAGGCGCACACGTCGAAAGACGGTGCCACCATTTCGCAGGATTGCGGAACCTGCCACGAACTCCTGGCCATGGAAGAGGAAAACCCGACGCCGACGATTGAAACCCTACCGCGTCGCTAGGGTTTTGACATTTCATTCCTGACAAAATACAGTTCGCTTCATGCGCGGGCTGTCAGAGAGTCGTGCCCGAACGTTGACAATCCGGACACAGCCGCGTACGATTTGTGGGCGGAACCCCAACGCGTTCCGCAGACGAGGCCAAGCCATGTCCGACGCCATGCAACGCACAGACACAAGCGCGCGGACGCTCCGCATTTTCTCGATGAGCGTCGTTTTGATCCTGTTGGGATTTGTGCCGGCGCGGGCGGACAACGCTGCCTGCCTGGAGTGCCATGGCACCCGCGATCTGTTCGAGGACTACGGGGCGCGCGCCGACTCGCTGGTGGTGACCGACGCGCATCTGGGCGTCTCGGCGCACGCGGGCCTGGAATGCGTCAACTGCCACGCCGATTTGGCGGAGGTAGCCGAGTTCCCGCACGCCGAATCGCTGGCGGCGGTCAACTGCGGCTCCTGCCATGAGGAGGAGACTGCGATCTACCAGTGGCATGGCCGCCTGAAGGTCGGTGTCGGCGAGGATATCCCCACCTGCGCCGACTGCCACGGGACGCACGACATCCTTGCGTCGACCAACCGAAATTCCCACGTCAACCCGATCAACCTGCCGAAGACATGCGCGCGGTGCCACGAAAACCTCGATTTGGTCAAGAGGCACCAGATTCCGCTGGAGCGGCCGGTGGAGTTGTTCAAAAGCAGTGTTCACGGGCGCGCCTCCACTGCGGGAGTGCACCTGGCCGCGACCTGCAACGATTGCCATTCCACTGGCGGCACCGCCCACCGCATTTTGCCGCCGGGTAATGTGGAATCCTCGATCAATCACTTCAACATCCCGAAGACGTGCGGCAAGTGCCATCGGAACGTGGAGCAGGACTACTGGGAGGGAATCCACGGCGAGCTGACCCTGCGCGGCGAGACCGATTCGCCGGTCTGCACCGACTGCCATGGCGAGCACGGCATCCTGCCGCTGCGCGACCCGCGTTCGCCGGTCAGCCCCAACCGCGTGGCCGAGGCCACCTGCTCGCCCTGCCATGAATCGGCGCGATTGAACGAAAAATACGGCGTCCCGACCGGCCGGTTGAAGTCGTTTGTCGACAGCTACCATGGACTGAAGAGCAAGACCGGCGATGTGACCGTGGCCAATTGCGCGTCGTGTCACGGCGGCCATCGTATCCTGCCGTCTTCCGATACGACCTCCTCGATTCATCCCAGCAACCTGCAGAAGACCTGCGGGTTCTGCCATCCGGGTATTTCGGCGGCGGCCGCCGCGGTGCCCATTCATGGCGCTCCCGGCGTGAGCAGCACGCCCTTGGCCGGCATTGTGAAGAACATCTACATCGTCATCATCGCCGTGGTGATCGGCGGCATGGCGCTGCACTGGTTGATCGACCTGCGCAAACAGATTCATTTGGTCAATCTGAAAAAACAGATCGTGCGGATGAATTTCAATGAGGTGTGGCAGCACGCCTTCCTGATGATCACCTTCATCGTGTTGGTGATCACCGGATTTGCGTTGCGATTCTCCGACGCGTGGTGGGCGCAGCTGCTCTTCGGCCACGAAGGGGGTTTTCCGCTGCGCGGCACCATACACCGCGTGGCGGCGATCTTGTTCATCCTGACCGCGCTGTGGCATGTGGGCTATCTGTTCGGCCAGCGCGGCCGGCGCTTCCTTTCCGATATGATGCCGCGCAAATCCGACCTGTCGGAGCTGAAGCAGATGCTGGCCTACAATCTGGGCCGCAGTGCGCAGCGGCCGCAATTCGGGCGGTTCAGCTATGTCGAAAAGGCCGAATACTGGGCGCTGGTCTGGGGCACCATCATCATGGCGATTACCGGAATCTTCATGTGGGAAGAATCGATCGCGGTGAAGCTTTTTCCGAAGGGCTTCCTCGACGTCATGTTGGTCATCCACTATTACGAAGCCTGGCTGGCCACGCTGGCCATCCTGATTTGGCACATGTACTCGACGGTGTTCAATCCGGCGGTGTACCCGATGAACCCGGCGTGGTACACGGGCAAGATGCCGGAGGATGTCTATCGGCATGAGCACCCGCTGGATCCGTCGCTGCCCAAGGCATCCGGCGACGAGCACCATCGCCTGTCGAGCGATCTCCCCGCCGACCGGGACAGCGAGGCCAGGTAGTGCGTCGTTGTCGGACCATCGCGCATTTGACGCTGGCGTTGGTGTTCGCGGCGCCGGTGTGGTTGTCGGCGCAGACGACCGACGATTGCATGATGTGCCATGAGGACCCGACGCTGGTCTCCGAGCGCACCGGGCACCGGGTTAATGTCATCCTGCCGAGTTTTCAGGCGTCGGTGCACGGGGCGCTGGAGTGCGTGGATTGCCACGCCGATCTGTCCGGGGCTGAATTCCCGCACGAGCCGAAACTGGCGCCGGTCGATTGCGGGCTTTGCCATGAGGATGTCGCCGCAGTCTACGGCAAGAGCATGCACGGCCGATTGGCGGCCACCGGCGCGCCGCTGGCGCCGCGCTGCTGGGATTGCCACGGCTCCCATGACATCGTGGCACACAACGAGCCCAACTCGCGCGTCACAAAGTTCCAGATTCCGTTCATGTGCGGACGGTGCCATAAGGAAGGCACGCCGGTCAGCCAGACCTACAACATTCCGCAGGACTCGATCCAGACACACTACTCGTTCGGTGTGCACGGCGAAGGGCTCTACCAAAAGGGCCTGACGGTCTCGGCGGTCTGCACCGACTGCCACACGGCGCATAATGTCCTGCCACACACCGATCCGGCCTCCAGCATTCACTCCAGCAAGATCCCGGGCACGTGCCAGAAGTGCCACGGCCGCATCGAGGATGTGCACGCCAAGGTCATCCGCGGCGAGTTGTGGGAAAAAGAGCCGCACAAAATCCCGGTGTGCATCGATTGCCACGAGCCGCACCGGACACGGCGGTTGGTCTATGAGGAGAGCATCTCCGACGCCGAGTGCATGACCTGCCATGTCCGTCCCGAGTTGGCGATGACACGCGGGACCGACACGGTGTCGCTCTACGTCGATTCGACCCAATTCACCGCGTCGATCCATCACCGCTCGAAGGTGGCCTGCGCGCAGTGCCACACCGGGGCGATGCGCTCGGCGACCGAACGGCCGTGCGCCACGGTCGCGGCGCGGGTCGATTGCGGGATCTGCCATGCACAGGTGGACTCGATCTATGCCACCAGCACCCACGGCCAACTGGCTGACCGCGGTGACCCCAATGCGCCCTCCTGCACCGACTGCCACGGCACGCACGGCGTGCGCGATCGCCGCGATCAGACGTCGCCGACGTTCCCGATCAATGTGCCGGCGCTCTGCGCCAATTGCCACCGCGAGGGGGAGAAGGCGGCGGTCCGCTACACCGGCACCCAGCACGACATCATTGAGCACTACACCGAGAGCATCCACGGCAAGGGGCTTTTACAGAGCGGTCTGGTGGTCACCGCAATGTGCACCGATTGCCACACGGCGCACCATGTCCTGCCGCGCGACAATCCGCTGTCGAGCGTCAATCACGAAAACGTTCCGCAGACCTGCGCGCGCTGCCACAACGGCATCTTCGAGAAGTTCGCGCGCAGCATCCACTCGGCCACGGTCTCGGAAAGCGACAAGAAGCTCCCCTCCTGCATCGATTGCCACTCCTCACACACGATCACCCGGACGGGCGAAGAGGGATTTAAGCTGGCCATCACCGAGCAGTGCGGCGAGTGCCACAAGGATGTCACCGAGACCTATTTCGAGACGATGCACGGCAAGGTGTCGAAGCTGGGATCGACCGTGGCGGCCAAGTGCTACGACTGCCATGGCTCGCACGACATCCTGCCGCCCAGCGAGCCGAAATCGCACTTGTCGCGGGCCAACATTGTGCAGACCTGCGCCCAGTGCCACCCCGGCTCGAACCGCCGCTTCGCCGGGTATCTGACCCATGCGACCCACCACGACAAGGACAAGTACCCGATCCTGTACTACACCTTCTGGTTTATGAGTTCACTTCTGATCGGCACGCTGACCCTGGCAGGCACGCACACCCTGATGTGGCTGCCGCGCTCGTTCCAGGCGATGAAGCAGCACAAGAAGCACGAGGCCAAGCCGCACCGCCTCGAGTTCAAGCGCTTCACCCGCCGCCAGCGGCAGATGCATATCCTGGTTGTGATCAGCTTCCTCGGGTTGGCGCTGACGGGCATGACGCTGAAGTTTTCTTACCTCGGATGGGCGCAGTTCCTCTCCGGCGTGCTGGGAGGATTTGAGTCGGCGTCGTTCATTCACCGCGTCTGCGCCGTGATCACCTTCGGCTACTTCGGCATGCACTTGCACGATGTCTGGAAACGCCGTAAGGAGAGCCGCAAATCGTGGAAGGCGTTCTTGCTCGACAAGGATTCCATGCTGCCGAACAAGAACGACTGGGTCGATTTGAAGGCGACGCTGAAGTGGTTCATCGGACGTGGGCCGCGCCCGCAGTATGGCCGTTGGACCTATTGGGAGAAGTTCGACTACTTCGCGGTCTTCTGGGGCGTGGTGGTGATCGGCTCCACCGGCCTCATGCTCTGGTTCCCCGAGTTCTTTACCCGCTTTTTGCCCGGGTGGTTCATCAACGTGGCGACCATCATCCACTCAGACGAGGCGCTGCTGGCGGTGGGCTTCATCTTCACCGTGCACTTCTTCAACACACACTTCCGTCCCGACAAGTTCCCGATGGACACGGTGATCTTCACCGGACGGGTTTCGATCCAGGAATTCCGACTGGACCGTCCGCGCGAGTTCGCCGAACTGGTGCGCACCCGCCAGCTGAAAAAGCATCTGGCCGAACCGCTGCCGCCGATGGTGGTCAAGGGGATGAAGGTGTTCGGCTGGATCGCCCTGTCGCTGGGCTTGAGTCTGATCCTGCTGATCATCTGGGCCGAGGTTTTCGGCTACCGTTAGTTCAGGAAGACTTGACCGCCTTCAGTGAAAACGCCAGCGGCAGCGAGCCGGGGTGGTCGTTCAGATGCCACCAGCCGTCCTCGGCTTCGCGCATCGCGCCCGGAATCAATTCGGCGGCGCAGTAGGGGAATTCATTGAAGTGCTCAAGGCGCAGCCCGGCGCGGATCAGGGAATTGAGGATTTCCGCGATGCTGTGCGGCCAGTTATAGGAGTCGTGACGGAAATCGGCGTCACGGTCGGCGTAGGACCCGGTTTCCTCCCAACGCTGGGGCTCCGGTCCGGGGAAATAGGGAAGAATCGGCACCATCCGCCCCTCGGAACGCGGCGGGTCGAAGGCGTTGAGCGCCGGGTGGAACTCGACGAGATGGAATCGACCGGCGGGCTTGAGGTAGCGCGCGACCAATTGCGCCCACGCCGCCAGATCCGGCAACCAGCCAAGCACACCCCATGACGTGAAAACGATGTCGAACCGGGCGTCGAGATGCCGCGGAAGGTCATAGATGTCGCAGCAGATGAACTCGGCGGGAATATGCAATTCCTCGGCCAGTTGGCGCGCGATCGCGATCCCTCTCTCGGAGAAGTCGACACCGGTGACGTTCGCACCCAGACGCGCCCACGACAGTGTGTCCAGGCCGAAGTGGCATTGTAGATGCAGCAGTGTTCGGCCCGTTACATCGCCGACTTCCTCACGTTCAATCGCGTGCAGCTTGATCGCGCCCGCCCGGAATTCCTCCGTACGGTATGAGGCGGCGCGGAAGTTGATCTCGGCCCAGCCATCCCACAGCGATTGATTTGTTTTCACATAGTCATCCATCGGCGTTCTCCTCATCAGGGAACCGAGACCACCACCCCGGTTGCCGGCTTGCCGCCCTGCCGCGCGTAGCCGTGGGGCACGGTCGCATCGAAGTAAATCGCGTCTCCGGCATCCAGTTCAATATCCTCATCCTCAAAATGCAGTCTCAGCCGCCCGGTGATCAGATAGATGAATTCCACACCGGCATGGGTGTGGCGTCCGATCGGTTTGCCGGAGTCTCCAGCCGGTTCGAAGAAGGCCAGATAGGCCGAAAGTCTCCGCTCGGTGGCGGTGAAATCCAGGCTCTCGAAGTGGTAGGCGACATCGACCGTGTTCGGTTTCTCGGGGAAGGTCTTCCGCTCCGATTTGCGGACTACAGCGCGCACCGGGCGGTTCTTCGTCTCGGTAAAGAAGTATTCCAGCCCGACACTGAAGACCAACGATAGTCGCAGCAGCGTCGGGAGGGTCGGGAAGAGCTTCCCCCGTTCGATCTTGGAGATCAGCGCCGGGGAGAGCCCCGAATGCTGCCCCAATTCGACAAGCCCCATCTTCTTCCGCAGACGGAGCCCGCGCAGTTTCTCTCCAACCCCGTACCGGCTCAGCCCATCAACGACAGTGTCTGACAACATCTTAGCTCCTTGTTTGCACCTCAGTCCAAATTGTACATCCTCGTGTATCACCAGTCAAACTATATTTATTTATGCGAAACTTTTTGTATAAATCAAGTGTATTTTCGCATTAGTTACATGCGGCCAAGCCATGGTGGCAGGGCGGATGTGCTAACGGTGTCAACACAGGAGGATGGAAATGAAGGCACTTGGAATCATCACGGCGGTCCTGATCGTGATCGGCGGCCTCAACTGGGGGCTGGTCGGTCTGCTGAAGTTCGACCTGGTCAAGGCGGTGCTGGGTGACATGACGACCCTGGCCCGTGTGGTCTATGCGCTGGTTGGCGTGAGCGCGATCTACTGGCTGTTCAATCTGAAGGCCCTGGCGAGCCGTTCGTAACCGGATGTTTCACTTTTGAACCTTTGAGAATGGGAGAACAACACACCATGCGCGCCATCATCACCGCAATTGCCGCCCTCGTCATGGGCATCTTTGGGCCGATCGCTTCGGCGCAGGCCAACACCGCGAAATTGCAGGTTATCCATAATGCGGCCGATCCGGCCGGGGCGTCGGTGGACATCTACGTCAACGGCGGGCTGCTGCTCGACAACTTCGCGTTCCGCGCTGCCACGCCGTTTGTCGAGGTTCCTGCCGGCGTGACGCTCTCCATCGGTGTCGCCCCTGGCACCAGCACCTCGGCCGCCGAGGCGCTGGCCACCTTCGATGTGATTCTCAAGAAGAACAAACGCTATGTGGCGATGGCCAGTGGCGTGCTCAACCCGGCCGCCTTCGCCGCCAATCCCGATGGCCGTTCCACCGGCTTCAATCTCTTCCTCAAGGAAGGAGTGCGCGAGGGAGACCTCAATGGCCTGGTGCGCGTGCTCGCCATCCATGGCGCGACCGATGCCCCGACCGTGGACATCATTCCGCGCAAACCGTGGGGGGACTGGTCGCTGTTCAATGACCTTGGCTACGGCGAGTTCTCCGGAGATCGTGTGTTGCAGGCCAAGTCGTATGTGCTTGACGTGACACCGGGGAATGACACCAAGACCGTGGTGGCCTCTTTCACCGCGGATCTGACCGGCTTGGGCGGGGGCGCGGCAGTGGTCTTTGCCTCCGGATTCCTTACACCGGCTTCCAATCAGAACGGCCCGGGTTTCGGGCTCTACGCTGCTCTGCCGGATGGTCAGGTGGTTGCTTTGCCGCCGGTCACGCCGATGGCGAAGCTGCAAGTGATACACAACGCCGCCGACCCCGCGGCCGCGTCGGTCGATGTCTATGTCAACGGGTCGCTGCTTCTGGACAACTTTGCCTTCCGCGCCGCCACGCCATTCGTTGAGGTGCCGGCCGGCGTGCAGTTGAACGTGGCCGTCGCGCCGGGCAGTAGCACGTCCGCGTCGCAGGCACTGGCCACCTTCCCGGTGACGCTGGAGGCGAACAAATCGTATGTGGCGATCGCCAACGGCGTCCTCGGATCGTCCGGGTTCGCCGGCAATCCCGACGGACAGAGCATCGGGTTCACCATCTTCCCGTTCGAGGTGTCGACAACCAGCGCAATACCCGGATTGGTCCGTGTGTATGCCTTCCATGGCGTGACCGACGCTCCCACCGTCGATGTGGTGGATCAGGCCAGCCGTTCGCGCAATCCGCTCTTCAACGATCTGACCTATGGTGAGCTGTCCAGCAGCCTGACCTTGCCGCCCAAGACGTTTGTTCTCGATGTCACCCTGGGCGCCGACAACGACGCCGTGGTCGCCTCGTACACCGCGCCGCTCAACGGACTGAACGGACAGTCGGTGCTGGTGTTTGCCTCCGGATTCCTGACGCCATCGGCCAACCAGGGCGGTCCGGCGTTCGGGCTCTATGCGGTCCTGGGCGATGGCACCGTGATCGCGCTGCCGACGGCCGCGCTGGCCAAGATCACACCGGAGACCGTGGTTGAGGCGGCATCGATTCTGCCGGGGGACTTCGTGCTCGATCAGAATTACCCCAATCCGTTCAATCCGTCGACCACCATCTCCTTCTCGCTGCCGGCGGCTTCGGATGTGAACCTGAAGGTCTACAATATCCTCGGGCAGGAGCTGGCGACCTTGGTTGATGGACCGATGGATGCGGGCCAGCACAATGTGGTCTTCGATGCCGGCGGTTTGGCAACGGGCATGTATCTGTACCGTCTGTCCACCGGCGCCAAGGTGGAGACGCGCAAGATGATGTTGGTGAAGTAAACGACCACCGTCATGTGTGGACGGGATGTGCGCGGCAACGCACGGCAGCAGGGAGCAATCACCGCCGCGTCACATCCTGTCGCCCATGCGGCGACGACGAAAATCCACGATATTGCCGCTATGAATCTCCGTGCGCCGGCCAAGACACGTAAGTTCGCTAAGCGTTCGACACTGGACGTGTCCGCCGCGGACTGCTACAATTGGCATCTTCGCAATGGCGCCTTCGAGCGGCTGTCGCCGCCGTGGCAAAAGGTCACACTGGACGATGCCGGGCAGGGTGTGGCCGAAGGATCGGTGAGGGTGGTGGCAACCCGGATCGGGCCGTTGCGCTCGCGTTGGGTGATGCGGCACACCGACATTGAGCCGAAACGGCAGTTTGTCGATGTGATGCAGCGCGGGCCGTTTCCGTACTGGCGGCACACACACCGTTTCGAACCGGCGCCGGGCGCGGACGGTTCGACGCTGGAGGATCGGATCGAATATGTTCTTCCGTTGGGTTCGCTCGGCGATTTTTTTGGCGGACGAGTGGCGCGCCGGCAGTTGGAGCGGCTCTTTCGTTATCGACACCGGATCACCGGCGATGATCTGGCCGCCCACCGGCGGTGGAAAGAGGTTGGAGCGATGAAAGTGTTGTTGACCGGGGCCTCCGGGATGATCGGGTCGATTCTGTCGCCCTTTCTGACGGCGGGCGGGCACTGCGTTGTCGGGCTGCGCCGCGCGGGCCGGGATGTCACCGGCCCCACGTGGGATCCGCAGACGGGCGCGATCGACGGATCGGCGTTGGCCGGTGCGGATGCGATTGTCCATCTGGCGGGGGAGAACATCGGTGCGGGCCGTTGGACGACCGAACGGAAACGTCGCATACGGGACAGCCGGGTGGGTCCAACCCGCGCGCTCTGCGAGCAACTGGCCAGGATGCCGAATCCGCCGCGCACGGTGGTGGTGGCCTCGGCGGTTGGGCTCTATGGCGACCGCGGCGAAGAGTGGCTGACCGAATCCTCCGCACCCGGCGAGGGATTCCTTGCCGATGTGGTCCGTGAGTGGGAAGCGGCAACCGCGCCCGCGACGGCCCAGGGGATTCGGGTGATTAACCTCCGCTTCGGCATCATTCTGACGCCGCGCGGCGGCGCGTTGCAGCGGATGCTCCTGCCGTTCAAGCTCGGTCTGGGTGGGGTGATGGGATCGGGACGGCAGTACTGGAGCTGGGTCGACATCGATGATGTGATTGGCGCCATCCACCATGCGCTGATGAATCAGAGCCTGAGCGGTCCCGTCAACGTGGTGTCGCCGAATCCGGTGACCAACCGCGAGTTCACGCGGACGCTGGCCCGGGTGTTGTCGCGTCCGGCGTTCTTCCCATTACCGGCGCCGGTGGCGCGTTTGGCGCTGGGTGAGATGGCCGATGAACTATTGCTCTACTCGGCGCGTGTTCGGCCGGAGAAACTGCAAGCCAGCTCCTACCACTTCCGCCACACCGACTTGGAAGAGTCGTTGCGCCACCAACTGGGACGATGACTGAGACCCTGCCCATCGCGCATCTGGCGGCGACTTGGTTCATGGTCGGGCTCATCTGGGTCATCCAGGTGGTCCACTATCCTCTGTGGGTGCATGTGGCCGACAGCCAGGGCAGGGCCCTGCACCGGCGCCACGCGCGACGCATTGGATCATTGGTGATGACGGTCGGAGTCATCGAGATGATGGCGAGCGCCTTGATGGTCGCGCTTCGGCCCGGACCGCTCACGCTGGCGGGCGCGTTGTTACTGCTGCTCATTTGGACGAGCACCATCTTCGTACAGATGCCTTTGCACCGGCGATTCAGTCAGGCATGGAGTTCGGAATTGATCGCGCCGCTGGTCCGCGGCAACTGGCCGCGCACGATTCTTTGGACCATGCGCGGGACCGTTGCCATTGTCGTTTGCCTTCCCTGACCGTCTCAACTGGATTTCGCATCAATCCGTTGATACAACAAGCCGCCGACATACAGCGTCACCCCCAACACCACCAGGCATGCGATCCGCACCAACGTCGCGGTTCCCGACAAATCGAAAAGCAGGACCTTCGCGGCAAAGGCGGCGAAGACCAGAAGCGATGACCGCCCCAGCCGCCGGTCGCCGGTGGTCATCGAGATCACCAGCGACGCGACCGCGAGCAGTCCCCAGACAATCGACACGACAAAGCGGCTGTCGGTGAAGTGCACCGCGCCGGCCATGACGATCAGGTGGGCGAAATAGAGACTGGCGAGCGCGGGCAGGCGCTGTGTGTCGCGTCCGCGCAGGATCCAGTACGCGGCATAGAGCACGGCGGCATACAGCGGGATCAGCGCGCGCCAGGCGACCACTTCATGCAGTTGTCCGCCGATCGCCAGACGGGCATAGCCGAGGAAGGCGACAATTGCGAAAGCGACGGCCAGCGGCCAGAGGCGACGGATCCAATCGGATGCGCGCGACGCCGCCACGGTGAAGACCGCCGCCGCGATCAGGCCGGTGAAAGCGCCCCAACCATCGGGGACCAATTCGATATACCCGGCATGGAAGAGCGCAATGGCGGCATAGGTCGCCACCACCTGCTCGCCGGCTTTGGCGTCATCACCCAATCTCTGTCGCGCCATCAGGTAACCGATCCAGAGGGCGGCCACACTGGCCAGCGCCAGCCAGGGGGCGGCATCGGGGATGTAGCGCCCGAGGATGGCGTATTCCATCGCATAGAAGAATAGCAGCGGCGGCAAATGCAGGATCGCTTCGTGTTCCTTGAGCGGTGCGCGATGCCGCACCGAGTAGAGAATGGTCGCGGCCATGAAGATGACAAACTGCGTCGCCTGAAAACCGGCGGCCCAGACCCAATCGGCATGCTCGGCCATGCGCCAGGAAGCGTCGAAGACGACAAAGGCGAGGTAGGCCGACAGCAGGTAGACCGAACGCCATCCGGCGCGCAGCGCATAGCCGCAAAAGAGCAGATCCCAGGCGGCGAAATAGATCACCAGATCCAGCGGACGCGCCGCGAGCGCGTGGAGAAAATACGGCCCGGTGTAGGAGCCGATCACCGCGAAGAAGGTGTAGAGCTCGTTCTTGTAGTGTTCACGCAGCGCCAGCGCGCCGAGGCAGATGACCACCACACCGACCGCGGCCGGCATCGGGCCGATTAGTTTGTGGTAGAGATGGGCGCCATAGACAGTGAGAAAGAGCACCGCAATGCCGCCGGCGGGCAAGAGACTGCCGTAACGACGATACCCTTCCCGCATCAACAACCCTGCGACGATCAGTGCCACGCCGAAGACTCCGGCCATCCCGACTTGGCGCTCGGGTGTGAGCCAGCCGGAATCGATGGCCAGCCGAATCAAATAGGCGGCGGCCAGAACCAGTGCCGCCACCCCGCCCCAACCCAGCACCGTGGTGGCCGAGAGGCCGGCTCCGGAGGGGGCGGGCCGGGGGAGAGAAGACGGCTGCGGCCGTGTCGCGACTGGCAGGGGAGTGGGTGTCGGCGGAGCCGGCGGCGGGGCGGAGGGGGCAATACCCAGACGCGCCTCGATCGCGCTTAAGCGCTCTTCGATCCGTCGCAAACGGTCATCATGTTCGGCCATGGGACCTCCGGATGAATGCAATTGCCCGGAAGTAACGTCCTTCCCCGAATTCAGCAAGCACAAAGACGGCGCATTACATCCGGAATCTCGAGGGCGTGCCCCCGGCGAGTGATCGGTCTGTTTAATGTGGCGCTCAGAACCCCAGGCGCATGCCGACTCGGATCTGCCGTGGGATGTCGAGGTTCGTCGGGTCGCTCTGGCGCAGGCGGTACTTCTGCTCGCCGCTCAAGAGTGAGGCATCGTGAACGTCGGCGAAGTTGTCGACGAATTGCCGGCCATCGGGTGTTCCCAGCCAGCCGGTGTTATCGGGCTCGCCGGTGCCGGAGTACACATCGACGACATTCTCGCGATCGAAGAGATTGATGACCCACAAATAGATCTCGACCTCGGCGCCGCGCAGCGCGAAGGTCTTGTTGGCGCACACATCGACACGGGCGGTCGATGGGGTCCGTTCCGAGCCAATCGGACCGGTGGGGACGGACATGGCGGGAAAGCCCAGGAAGAGCTCCGCGTGAACTTGCGTCGGCGTATAGGGGAATCCGGAGCCGAAATCGCCGAGAAACGTGACGCCGGCGTTCTCGAGGGGATGCCAATTGCCGAGCAGCGGCCCGGCATTGGGTCCGGTGCGCAGATCGAGGATGCCGACGAGCCGGTGTTCCTGTTCAAAGGTGAATGGCCCGGCCAGACGGACCGGCGCGCTGGTCCAGGCAATGTTCGATTGGGTGTTGGCGTAGGATTCGTCGTCGCTGATGTTGGTGTAGGTGTAGTGGAGTTGCGCCGTCATGCCGCGTTGTCTTCGGATGCCGATTTCCGCCTCGATCCCGCGCGTGGTCGCGCTGCCCTGATCCTTCATCATGCTAAAGCTGTTGGGGGTGGCGGCAACAGTTCCCGCGCCGGAGATGTGATCGTAGTTTTTGTGGAAGAGTGTCAGTTCCAGATCGATGCCGTCATGCAACCGCTGATTCCAGCCGGCATCGACAGCGACCACTTCGGTCGGCGGTAGCGAGGGATTCGGGAAGACAAACGCGTAACCGCCGGTGCGCACTTTGTACTCGAGGAAACCATAGTCGAGATAGATGTCTTCCAGCGGCGGCCTTTGGATATAACGTCCGCCGTGAAAGTCCAGCGTGGCACCATCGGTGATGCGCAGACTGGCCGAAAGGCGCGGCGAGAGACGGTCGATCGTCTCGGCGTCGGTGAGATCGTCGGGGTTTAGTTCCTGCGTTGCCTGGAGGAATCAGTTGCGCTCTTCATCGCTGAGTCCCGTGGCGGTGTCGGCGTAGGTTCGCAGATCGTGGGGATCGAGCGGATTGTGTGGATCAAGCAGCGTTTGGGTATCATAGTCGAAATGATCCCAGCGCAAACCGCCGTCGAGGGTCAAATCGCCGAATTCCCAGTGCTGCGAAGCAAAGCCCGCCAGAAACAGCGGCTGGGGCGCAACGTGGAGAGCGTCGTTACCGTCCTCTTCGCCGAGGACATCGAACCCGGAGCGGCTGATATCGTCCAACCCGCCCTCGTCGCCCAGGTAGATGCGGCTGGGGAAGATGTTCTGGTAGGAGCGCACGGTGTGCCGCTGGAATTCCAACCCGGCTTGCGTGCGCGCATCGCGTCCCTGGGAATGCACCAGCGCGATGCGTCCGCCGATGTAGGAATCCTTCTGCTCCAGAAAGTCATCCCAGAGGTAACTCTCGTCGCCGCGCACGACAAATGACTGCTGCCGTGACCCACCGTTCGGGAGCGGCACGGTGATGGTCGACTCCACGGCCGGCGTGCGCCAGGGAACCTGGCGGCCAGCTTCCAGACTGTCGGGATCAAGGAGCATGTCGTCCCAGGCGTAGTAAAGATTGGTGGCGTCGGAGTAAGGTCCCATACCGGGCCGTCCATAGGCCCAGAGATCGTCGAAGTAGACACCATCGCCCTGACGGTGGCGCGCGGAAAACCACTGGGCCTGCGCCGTCAGACGGGTGCGAAATGTGAAGGCGTGTTCGACCCGTCCCATGACCGCGTAGTGCTCGTCGACTCCGCGCGGGGCATGCGCGGCATTGAAGGTCCAGGCGCCCGGGGTGTACTTCCAGTCGCGGTAGGAGCCACCAGTTCCGAGGAAGGCGCTGGTCTGCCCGCTCGGGCGCCAGCGCAGGTTGGCGTGCCAAGCGCCCAAGTAGTTCCAATCCTCCGGTTCGCCGGGGGCGCGATTGCCGAGTGTGCGGTATTCGCCGGCGAGGGCGTAGATCAGCCGTTCGGGCTTGGATGCAACAAGCGGCCCGGTGAGATCGAGGGCGTAGAGGGCGTAGTCCGATTTCTCGCCGTGGAAGTTGTCGGTGCTGACTTCGATGGCGCCGCCGGTTGACCAACTCTCGCGGCTGGCGACATCGGCCTGCCCCGAGATGGTCCAGCCGTTCGACGGATCACGGTATCCCGGGCGGAATCGGATCTCATCGATCGCATTGCCGTTAATCGTGGTGAAGGATTCGCCGGTCAGCGGATCCTGCTGTGAAAAACCGTCGACTCGGTAATCGAACTCCTCGATTCGTCCGCCGCGCACGTGCAGGGGCGCGGAATAGTACCGACGCACTGTTCCGGGCAGGATCGCCACGAAATCCTCATAGCCCCGCAGCGGCAGATCGCCCAAACGGACCGGAAATTCACGCAGCGAGAATCGGGATTGCGGGTTCAAGTCACGTGACGAAAGCGACGGTGCAACCGCCGGGTTTCCGTCGTACAGCGGCGCCGCGTCGGGTTGCAGGGCGGCGTCGAGCGTTTTGATCGCATCCTGCGTGAGTCGAGCACGCCGATGGCGTAGTCACTGTATCCGGCGAACGAGACGGCGATGGTGTAGCGACCGGCGGGCAGATCGTTAAACACATACCGACCATCGGCGTCGGTGTGCGACTGCCTGTCGAGTTCGAGAATCTTGACGGTGGCGAAAACGACAGGTTTTTCGGTCGATGCGTCGGTGATGTGTCCGGAGATCACGGCCGCATGGAGGGCCGCGGGGACCAGCAGGCAGGCCAGAAGAAAGAACGCGACGAAGGTCATGCGGATAGCGGGCATGGGTGCCTCGATGGAATGGGTCCGAAACAAACCCGACTTGGCGAACTCACTGGAACTTGCGATGCTGTTCTCCGGTCTGGTGCAGACGGCCCGGCATTCTGGAGGTCACACTCCTGTCTGTGCGTCTGGTTCGACAGGGAGCACGGCGATCCCCCAAAGTCACGGATCGAATAATACCCCGAGCGCCTTAGCGCCAGCCAAATCCCGTCCCGGCCTTCCGGCGGTGGCGGGCGTAGCAAACCGCTGGAAAACGGGCTCTTTCTGATTAACTTTCCGGTACGGAACGCCCCGCCGCCGCGGGGCAAGGAGAGCTCAGATGGTCGTCGCCACAGAAGCGAAAACAGCCATGAACGCCGTCGATGCCAAGCCCACCCCGGCCGAACGCCCGCACAGTGTCTATGAGAACGTGATCCGGCAGTTCGACAAGGCCGCCGATCTGATGCGTCTGGACCCCAACACCCGCCGGATCCTGTCGCGCTGCACCAATGAGATCGTGGTCAATTTCCCGGTCGTCATGGATGACGGCCGTGTCGAGATGTTTACCGGCTACCGGGTTCAGCATAACAATGTCCTGGGGCCGTTCAAGGGTGGCCTGCGGTACCATCCCGCGGTGAATCTCGATGAGGTCCGGGCGCTGGCGACCTGGATGACCTGGAAATGCGCGATCACCGATATCCCGCTGGGCGGCGCCAAGGGGGGGATCCAATTGGATCCGCGTCAGTGCAGCCCGCGCGAACTGGAGCACATTACGCGCCGGTTCACCTTCGCGCTGGGGCAGAACATCGGCCCGGAATACGACATTCCCGCGCCGGATGTGAACACCAACGCCCAGATCATGGCCTGGCTTCTCGACACCTACATGATGACGATGCCGGCTCCGGAGCGCAACCTCTGCCGGCATGTCGTGACCGGCAAGCCGGTTGAGGCCGGGGGCAGTGTCGGACGCGACAAGGCCACCGGGCAGGGGGTTGTCTTCCTCATTCAGGAATGGGCCCGCGACAGGGAATTTGACCTCCAAGGCGCCACCTTCACTGTGCAGGGATTTGGCAACGTCGGCTCGTGGACCGCGCGCCTTCTGGCGCCTCTGGGATCCAAACTGATCGCCGTGGAGGACATCACCGGCGCGGTCTCTGCTCCGGCCGGGATCGATCCGGAGGCGATGGCGCAGCATGTCGCCCGGACCGGCGGCTGCAAAGGGTTCCCCGGCGCTGCGCCGATCGATCATGAGACCTTCCTGCGCACCAAGGCCGACATCTTTGTGCCGGCGGCGATGGAAAACCAGATCACCGGCGAAACCGCGTCCTGGCTGAATGTCAAGCTGGTCGCGGAAGGGGCCAACGGCCCGACCGATCCCGACGGCGACGCCATCCTGCAGCAACGCCGTATCGACGTTCTCCCCGATGTGCTCTGCAACGCCGGCGGGGTGGTGGTCAGCTATTATGAGTGGCTGCAGAACAAGCGCAGCGAGAGTTGGGACCTGGAGGAAGTCGATTCGAAGCTGCACCGGCGGCTGGTGGCGGCCTATGGACGGGTCCGCGACACGGCGCGTGAATTTGACACCGATTGGCGCACTGCGGCGTATATTGTGGCGTTGCGCCGCCTTGAGACGGTCTACAAGGAGCGCGGCATCTTCCCGTAGGCCAACAGCCGGTTGTCTTGCCTTTTAGACAATCCCACCGCCGGGGTGGCGTCACTGACGCAACCCCGGTTGTGTTTTTCGGAGAACTTGTGTATCCCTTAGGGCACTTGATGCGTTCCCGCCTCCGCCCAATCCTGCTTTTTGCCGTTGCCGCCACGGCGCTCGCGAGCGCGCCGGCGCAGGCGCGGCCACGGCTGGCGGTGCTCGTTGTGGTTGATCAGTTGTCTGCCGACATCTTCGATCTCTACGACTCGCTGTTTACCGGCGGGATGGCGCGGTTGCGCGACGAAGGGGTGTTCTTTACCGCGGCGCGTCACGATCACGCCATGACCCTGACATCGGTCGGGCATGCGACGCTGGCGACCGGCGCCTATCCCAGCCGCCATGGGATTGTCGGCAATCACTGGGTCGAGCGGGCCACCGGGCAGCGCGTCTATTCCTGCGTGGATTCCACAGTCCAGATTCTCGGCGATCCGGAGGCCGAGGGGCGGTCGCCGCAGTTTCTGATGACCGAAACGCTGGGTGACTGGCTGCGGCAGACCTGGCCGGAGGCGCGCGTCTTTGCGGTCTCGCAGAAGGACTACAGCGCGATTCTGCTCGGCGGACGGAGTCCGAACGCGGCGTATTGGTTCGATGATGCCAAAGGACACTTCGTCACTTCCTCTGAATACCTGGATTCACTCCCGCGGTGGGTCCGTGACTACGATTGCTTCCCCTTCCGCGAGCGGGCGGTGCGTGAGGGCTGGACCCGTGGCTGGCCTGCGGCCACCTACACGGCGGCCACCGCCGATGACATCGCCGCCGAGAACGACGGTATACACACCAGTTTCCCCCATCTGTACGATTCGGCGGCCTCGCTGGCACGGACCCCATCGGAGTGGATGTTGGAAACGCCATACAGCGACGCCCTGGTGCTCGACTTCGCCGAACGGCTGGTGAGGGAAGAGGCGTTGGGAAGCGACACGATCCCCGACCTGCTCTGCCTGAGTCTGTCGGCCAATGACTATGTCGGCCACTCGTTCGGTCCGCACAGTCAGGAAGCGCTCGATGTGCTGCTGCGGGTAGATGCCGGACTTTCGGATTTGATCAGCGCGCTCGATTCGCTGGTGGGCGTGGGGCAGTACACTGTCGCGCTCAGTTCCGATCATGGAGTGATTCCGCTGCCGGAGGTGATGCGGGCCGCCGGTCTGCCCGCCGAGCGGATTCTGCGCGCCGAAGTGCGTCAGCATTTCGAGACCGCGGCGCGCCGTGTGGCCGACAAACTTGGCATTGCCGCGCCGCTCATCACCGGCCACACCAACGGGCTGATGCTCAACCTCAAGGCGGGCGAGGAGCAGGGCGTGCGTCCCGCCGACCTGCGTCAGGCGATGGCCGAAGCGATCGGCGTGCTGGACTATGTCGAAGAGGTGTTGACCTGGGAGCAATTAACCGAGCCGGGCGGAGCCGGACGCGGGTACCGGGCGCTATACCGCCAGAGCTTCCATCCCGACCGCGCCCCCGATCTGGTCATTCGCTATCGCGAAAACACACTGATCCTGGACTCGCCGCAGGGCACCATGCATGGATCGCCCTACCGCTACGATACGCATGTGCCGTTGATATTCTGGGGGCATGGGGTGTCGACACGCAACAAGATGGTGGCCGATGACGCCCGCACGATCGATGTGGCGCCGACGTTGGCGGCGATCTTTGAGTTGACGCCGCCCGCCGCGATTGATGGCGTCTGCCTGCGCGCGGTCGTCGAACCGCACGAGCCATAGCCCGTCCTCGGGAGCGAATCGACCGTGAGTCTACCGCTGCTGGCGCTCATCTTTCTGGTCCTGCTGGCGCTCGCGTACCGTTTGTATGGCGGCTGGGTGGCGCGTCAGTTTGTCATCGATGATGCGCGCACCACCCCGGCGCACACGCTCAATGACGGTATCGACTACGTTCCGGTTCGACCCTTCTACCTCTTTGGTCAGCATTTTTCCGCGATTGCCGCGGCCGGCCCGATCGCCGGGCCGATCCTCGCCTGCCAGACCTTCGGGTGGCTGCCCTGCCTACTGTGGATCAGTCTGGGTGTGGTGCTCATCGGCGCCGTGCATGATTTCTCGACCTTGACCGCGTCGGTGCGCCATGGCGCGCGCTCGATTGCCGAAATTACGCGCGAGCAACTGGGCCCGAAGGCCGGGATTGCCATCCTCGCGTTCATCTGGATTTCCCTGGTCTATGTCATCGTGGCCTTCACCGACATCACCGCCGGCAGTTTTGTCCACTCCACTGAGGAGCTGCAGGGCGTTGCGGTGGACTTCAATCCCGGTGGGGCGGTGGCGGCCGCCAGCGTGCTCTACCTGTCGCTCGCATTGGTCATGGGTCTGGTGCAGCGCTTCCTTAAGCCCCCGCTGTGGCTGGTGACGATCATCTTTGTTCCGGCGTCGTTGGGAGCGGCCTGGGTGGGGACGTATCTGTCGAACTGGCTGGTCTTCGACGCCAAGACCTGGGGACTGCTTATCCTTGCCTATTGCGCGGTCGCTTCGGTAGTGCCGGTCTGGTCGCTTCTGCAGCCGCGCGGTTATCTGGGCGGCTTCATCCTGTTTCTGGCGCTGGCGCTTGGCGTGATCGGGATTTTCTTCGGCGGCTACGATGTGCGGCAACCGGCGTTCATCACCTGGGACACCGGCGGGATGACCGGCACCCTCTTCCCATTCCTGTTTGTCACCATCGCCTGCGGCGCCTGCTCGGGGTTTCATGGACTGGTCTGCTCCGGGACAACCTCCAAGCAGGTGGACCGTGAATCCCACATGCAGCCGGTCGGCTATGGCGCGATGCTGGCCGAGGGATTTGTCGCCTTGATCGCGCTGGTGACGATTATGATCGTCGCCCCCGCCGAAACCAAGGGACTCAAGCCCGGCACCATCTACGGAAACGGCATCGGCAATTTCCTGTCGCTTCTGATCGGCCGGGAGAACCTCCCCTTCGCCATCACCTTTGGGGCGATGGCGTTTTCGACGTTTGTCTTCGACACCCTGGATGTCTGCACCCGGCTGGGCCGCTACATCCTGCAGGAGCTGTTCCGTCGTCACGACCGGGTCGGGGCGGTGGTTGCGACCCTGATTACGATCGCGTTGCCGGTCTACTTCATCTGGGGCGCGGAAGAAGGATCATGGATTCGCTTCTGGACGTTGTTCGGGGCGTCGAACCAGCTGCTGGCGGCGCTGAGTCTGCTTACCATCACCATCTGGCTGCATCACGCGCGCAAACGGATCGCCTTCACGCTCCTGCCGATGCTCTTTGTCCTGACGATCACGCTTTGGTCGCTGGGCAAGCTTTGCTGGGCAAACGGGCAGGCGACGCAGGGGGTCGATCTGGAGCTGGTCAACGCCATCGCCGCGCTGGCGCTAATCGTGCTGGCCATTTTCCTGGCGATCACCGCGCTGTGGGATGCGCGGCGTCACGCCGTCGCGCGCTGACGCTTGCGCCAATTGCCCGACAACTCATTTCGTCCGGGATTGCTTACGATTCGCCGAGGTAGGTACGGCGGACCTCGTCGGATTTGAGCAACTCGGCGCAGGGGCCGGACAGGGCGATGGTCCCGGTCTCCATCACATAGCCGACTTCGGCGGTGGTGAGCGCCATGTGGGCGTTCTGCTCGACCAGCAGGATGGTGGTCCCGGCTTCGTTGATCTGGCGAATGGCGGCGAAGACGGTCTGCACGAGAAGCGGGGAGAGTCCCAGCGACGGTTCGTCCAGCAGGATCAGGCGCGGACGGCTCATCAGCGCGCGGCCGATGGCGAGCATCTGCTGCTCGCCGCCAGAGAGCGTGCCGGCGCTCTGCTTCAATCGCTCCTGCAGGCGGGGGAAGAGCGTCATGACCCAGTCCCAGTCCTGACGGATGCCGTCACGGTCGTTCCGTGTGTAGGCGCCCATTTCGAGGTTTTCTTTGACTGAAAGATTGGCGAAGACGATGCGTCCTTCCGGCACATGGGCGATGCCGCGCCGCACAATCTCATGCGGCGGCGTCACGGTCAATGTGCAGGGGGTCTGGCCGCTGCCGGCCGGATCGCCCCAGTAGCAGATCTTACCCTCGCGCGGGCGCAGCAGGCCGGAGATGGTGCGCAGCAACGTGGTCTTGCCGGCGCCGTTGGCGCCGATCAGTGTGACAATCTGCCCGGGCCGGACGGTGAAGGCGATTCCCTTCAGCGCACGGATCGCGCCGTAGGAGACATGCAAGTTCTCGATTTCCAAAAGCAGGTCGCTCATATCAGGCGTGCGGCGCGCCGAGGTAGGCCTCAATGACGCGCGGATTCTTCTGGATATCTTCCGGTTTGCCCTCGGCGATCTTTTCGCCGTAGTCGAGGACGGCGATGCGTTCGCAGATGCCCATCACCACCCGCATGTCATGCTCGATGAGCAACACGGCCAGATGGCGTTCATGTTGCAGTTTCTGAATCAGCTCCATGACCTTTTTCTTCTCGCCGGTGTTCATGCCGGCCACCGGCTCATCGAGCAACAGCAACGTCGGGTTGGTGGCCAGGGCGCGGGCGATCTCGAGACGACGCTGCTCGCCGTAGGGGAGGTTGCGCGCCTTCTCGTGTTCGAAACGGATGAGATCGAAATAGGCGAGGAGGTCGCGGGCGCAGTCGCGGACACGGGCCTCGTCGTGCCCGCAGGGCCGCGCGCGCAGCACCACCTGCCAGAGCGGCGCGCCGCAGGTGCGCAGGAGCGCGGCGCGCACATTGTCAAGCACCGACAGATCGCCCCAGAGACGGATGTTCTGAAACGTGCGCGCGATGCCCAGGTGGTTGATCTCGTGCGGAGCGCGTCCGGAGATGTCCTCGTCTTTCAGCCGGACTCGGCCCTCGTCGGGGGCGTAGACTCCCGTGATCAGGTTGAACATGGTGGTCTTGCCGGCGCCGTTGGGGCCGATCAGCCCGACCAGTTCCTGCGCGCCGACGCGCAGGGACACGTTCTTGATCGCGCGCAGGCCGCCGAAGGACAGGCACACGTTGTCAAACTCCAGCACCGGCGCGGAGGTCGTGTTCATGACTTCCTCCCCGGCAACAGCCAGGACCATTGAAATTCCGTGCCGCCCATCAGGCCGCGCGGGCGGGTCAGCATCATGACCACCAGCAGGGTCGAATAGATCACCATGCGCCACGACTGCGCCACGCGCAGGAATTCCGGCAGGATGGTGAGCACCGCGGCGGCAATTACGCTCCCGGTGATCGAGCCCGATCCGCCGAGCACGACAAAGACGATGATCTCAATCGAGCGCAGGAAGGTGAACGAATTGGTGTGCAGATACTGGATGTAATGCCCCTGCAGGCCGCCGGCCACGCCGGCGAAGAAGGCGCCGAGCACAAAGGCCAGCACCTTGAAGCGCGTGGTGTTGATCCCCATCGCCGAGGCGGCGTCTTCGTCCTCGCGCACCGCGATCAACGCGCGTCCGAAGGTGGAGTGGATGAGGTTGCGCACGACGAGAATGCAGATCCCGGCGATCATGAACACCCAGGTGAAGGTGGTCCAGGGCGGGATGTCGCCGAACCCGCGCGCCCCGCCCACCAGGTCGGTGTTGAGGATGACCACGCGGATGATCTCGCCCATCCCCAGCGTGGCGATGGCCAGATAGTCGCCGCGCAGGCGCAAGGTCGGGATGCCGACCAACAGCCCTGCGACCGCGGCCATAATGCCGCCGCTTAACAGCGAGGCGGCGAAGTAGCCGTTGACGAACAGGCCATGGGCCAGCCCGGTTTGCCCGACCACCAGCGGCTCGAAGACATAATGCGACATCGCCGCCGAGGTGTACCCGCCCAGGGCCATGAATCCGGCATGTCCGATCGAAAACTGCCCGGCAAAACCGAGCACCAGGTTGAGACTGACGGCCAATGTGATGTTGATGCCGATCAGGATCAGAATCTGCGTGTGATAGGGATTCAACTGCGGGATGACCAGTTGTCCCAGCAGGATCAGGACCGCCAGATAGACGCCCACCCAGGCGAGGGTGCGCGCGCCGGTCTGGGGCTTTGGGGTCGTGGCGGACATCGTAATCGGTCAGAATTTGGTGCGTTGCGGCGTGCCCAGAAGTCCGGTAGGGCGGAACAGCAGGACCGCAACGAGAATGACAAAGGTGATGGCATCGCGGTAGGTGGAGGAGAGATAACCCACCGTTATCGTCTCGGCAATGCCCATGATCACGCCACCCAAGATGGCACCGGGTATGTTGCCGATGCCGCCCAGCACCGCGGCGACGAAGGCCTTTAGTCCGGGCATGATGCCCATCAGCGGATCGATCTTGGGGTTGTAGAGTCCGACCAAGATGCCCCCGGCGGCGGCCAGCATCGAGCCCAGCACAAAGGTGAAAGAAATTACACGATTGATATTGATTCCCATCAGGCCGGCGGCATCATGGGAAAACGACACCGCCCGCATCGCCGTCCCCATGCGGGTGCGGTGGACAATGAACTGCAGCGCGACAGTCAGAAGAACCGCCGTTAACAGGACGATGACCTGGATGTTGGAGATGGTGACGATGCCGAGGGTGAAGGTAGTGCGTTCGACCAGGGCCGGGAAGTCCTTGGGGTCGGCGCCGAAAACCAGCTGGCCGAGGTTTTCCAGCAACAGCGAGACTCCGATGGCGGTGATGAGCGCGTTGAGACGCGGCGCGCGGCGCAACGGCCGGTAGGCGGCGCGCTCGATGATGAACCCGAGGATGCCGCAGGCGACCATGGCGGCGGCGATCGATGTGATCAAGAGCCCGAATCCGGAGGACGACGCCGGCGCCACCCAGCGCACGACGTAGAAGCCGACAAAGGCCCCGACCATGTACACGTCGCCATGGGCGAAGTTGATCAGCCGCAGGATCCCGTAGACCATGGTGTACCCCAGCGCGATCAGGGCATAGATCGCGCCCAGGGACAGGCCATTGATGATCTGCTGAACGAACTGCTCCAAGAGGTTCCCTCAGCGGCGACCCGAATGATTCGGGGGGGCCGGGCGGTGTGGCGGCGGGGTCAACGGTGCATCAATGATCGTTGGCTGGACTCGCATCCCGTCTTCGGTGTCCGGCGGACGCCACGGCGCCGGTTACGGCTGAATGATGTCGTAGACCTTGAATTTCCCGCCGGCGATTTGCAGCACCACGGCCGACTTGCGCGCGTTGCGCTCCTCGTCAATGGTGACCGAACCGCAGATGCCGGGGAAGTCGCGCGTCTGCGCGATCGCGTCACGGATGGCGCGTCCCTCGGTTGTGCCGGCGCGCTCAATGGCCGCAAACAGCATGTTGGCGGCGTCATAGGACAATGGCGCCATCGCATCCGGCACATACCCGTGGCGTCCTTTATAGCGCTGGACAAAACTCTGCACCATCTGGCTCGTGTCATCGGCCGAGTAGTGGTTGCAGAAGAATGACCCATCGACCGCCTCGCCGCCGATTTCGGGGGTGCGCGGCGAATCCCAGCCGTCGCCGCCCAGCAGCACGGCGTTGATGTTCTGCTCGCGCACCTGCTTGGCGATCAGGCCGACCTCGGTGTAGTAGCCGGGGATGAAGATGCATTCCGGATTGGCGCCCTTCAGCGAAGTGATCTGGGCACGGAAGTCTGTGTCGCCTTCCGAGTACGATTGCTCGGCGACGATCTCGGCGCCCAGGGCGATGGCATTGTGCTTGAAGTACTCGGCCAGTCCGACCGAATAATCATTCTTGATGTCCTTGAAGATGGCCAAACGCTTCAGGCCCAGTTTCTGGGTGGCGAAACGAGCGCAGACCACGCCCTGAAACGAATCGACATAGCAGACTCGGAAGATGAAATCGCCGACTTTGGTGACTTTGGGATTGGTCGAGGCGGGAGTGATGAGGGGAATGCCGGCTTTTTGCGCGATCGGCGCGCCGGCCAGTGTCCGCGACGAGGCCACCTCGCCGAGGATCGCCACCACCCGGTTCTGATTGATCAGCTTGGTGACCGCCAAGGCCGCTTCGTCGGGCTTGCTCTGATCGTCTTCAATGATCAACTCGATCTGTTTGCCGAGCAAGCCGCCGCGGGCATTCCACTCGTCGGCCGCCATCTGCACACCCTGCGTGGATGATATGCCGAAGGTGGCGGTTCCGCCGGTCAGTGAACTGAAGACTCCGACGCGGATGGTGTCCTGCTTTTGGGCGCAATGCGTTAAAGTCAGTGTCAGGGCCAGCGCGGACAGGATACCTAAGCGTCTCATTCCCAATATCTTCGTCGACATGTTCTCTCCCTCGGCTTGTAACGCGCGACGGTGATGTTACGCTGTGAGGCCGTGAAAAGCAAACCCATAATCCGCTGGGACTTGCGCGGCGAAAGCCAGAGTTCAGCGCCGGGAAAGGGGGCTTACCGCGGAAACGGCGGACGTGAGGAAGTCGTCAGTGGTGTGGTTGTAGAGGACTGGGGCGCCGTGGGACGGACGCCACGGAGGGGCAGTTGGCGTTTTTCCAACGCCAGGGTGATGGCGTGGTACAGGGTCAGACTCGAGAGAGAATCCTTCGAGAGGAAATCGCTCAACCCGGCGCGCACCATGGCGGCGACCTCCTCCTGCCCGCACCCGGACAGCAGCACGACCGGCCCCTGATACCCGGCGCCGCGGAGCGAGGGAAGGACATCCAGCCCGGAAAAGGCGCCGAAGTTGAAATCCAGAAGAATGAGATCGGGCTTGCGGTGGAGGGTCTGCTGGGCCGCGTCGCCGGCGTTCAGGCAGCCGATCAGGTCGACTGTCCAGACGGGCACGCGATCGAGCAGTCCGCGGACGATGGTGATGTCATCCGGATCATCATCGATCATGAGGATGGTTAGACGATCGGTGGCCACATGCCGGTCTCCGCGTTGCGCCTACTACATGAAACTGTATCGGCAAATCGGGATAGTGATTGAGGCATTTCCTTGACGGCGCCCGGGGTCTGGCGTATCCGTTCCAGGCCGGCGGTATCGCCGGCGGAAAGGGATGCCTGTGTCCGACAAAGAGTTCATCCGACTCGCCGAAGCCGAACGCGCCGCCACGCTCACGCTGGTGCGCCCCCCGCTGAATATTCTCAATATTACGATGCTGCGTGAATTGAACGCGCGCCTTGAGCAACTCGCCGAACGGGGCGATCTGTGCGCGTTGGTCATCGACGCGGAGGGGCCGGTCTTTTCCGCCGGTGTCGATGTGCCCGAGCATCGTCGCGAGACGATCGATCAGATGATCCGGGAGTTCCACCGAACCATCCGTCTCATCGACGATCTGCCGATGCCGGTGGTGGCGGCCATTCACGGCGGCGCCTACGGCGGGGGCATGGAACTGGCGCTGGCCTGCGATCTGGTCCTGGCCGCCGATGATCTGAAGATCGGCGTCCCCGAGATCACTCTCGGGGTCTACCCGCCGGTGGCGGTGGCGATCCTGGGGCGGATGATCGGCTCGCATCGCGCGGCGGAACTGATCCTGACCGGACGTGTGCTTGACGCCGCCGAAGCCGAGGCCGTCGGCCTGCTGAATCACGTTTATCCCTCAAGCCGGTTCCGCGAACAGGTCCGCGCGTTCGTCGGACAGCTAACCCGGTTGTCCGCGTTTTCGTTGCGTCACACACGCCGGGCGTTGCGCCGGGCCTCGCTGGGGGGTTTCGAGGAGGCGCTGGCGACAGCCGAGTCGATCTATCTGCGCGATCTGATGGCGGGAAGCGATCCCGATGAGGGGCTGGCGGCATTTATGGAGAAGCGGCCGCCGTGCTGGCGCCACCGCTGAACTCGCTCAGACTGGCGCGCAGTGTCTCGCCCGCGCGACGCAGGGCGTCGGCGTCGATGTTGACCTCGGCGCCTTCGCGGCGCAGACGTGCCACCACCGCCTCGGTCGCCACATTTCCCGGCGCGCCGGGCGCATAGGGGCATCCACCCAAACCCGTCACGCTGGCGTCGAAGGCAACGATCCCATGCCGCCAAGCGCAGGCGACATTGTCCAGCGCCTGGCCATAGGTGTCATGGAAATGCATCGCCAGCCGCGGCGCGGGAATGAGCGGCAGCAGTTTTTCCAGGAGACGTTCGACATCGTCCGCGACCGCCTTGCCAATCGTGTCGCCGATGGAGAGCTCCTCGACGCCCAACGCGTCGAGGACGGTCGCCACGGAGGCGACCTTCTCGGGGGCGATGCGCCCCTCATACGGGCACCAGAAGGCGGTGGAGATGTAGCCGCGGATCGCCAACCCGGCGGCGCGGGCGCGGCGAATCACCGGCACAAACCGTCCCATCGACTCGGCGATGGTGGCATTGATGTTCTGATGGCTGAAGGTCTCGCTGGCGGCGGCGAAGACGGCGATCTTGCTGGCCCCGACTTCCAGGGCGCGGTCCAGACCCTGCTCGTTGGGGACCAGAGCGGAATAGACAACGTTGGGCTGGCGCGTGATGCGGGAAAAGACCTCGGAGGCGTCGGCCAGTTGCGGCACCCACTTGGGCGAAACAAAGGCGGTGACTTCGATCTCATCGACCCCCGTGGACGACAGCGCGTCGACGAACGCGACCTTGCGATCGGTGGGGATGACGCCTTTTTCGTTCTGGAGGCCGTCGCGCGGCCCGACTTCGATGATGCGTGTCTTCATTCGACGAGTTTGATGAGGACTGTGCCCATGTCGACCAGCTCGCCCTCGTGGCAGTGGATCTCTTCCACCGCGCCCGTGTGCGGGGCGGTGAGGCGGTATTCCATCTTCATGGCCTCGAGGATGAGCAGGACATCGCCTTCGGTGACCAATTCGCCGGGTTTGGCGAGGATCTTGACGACCTTGCCGGTCATCGGCGCCCGGACATCCTCATGCTGATGACGTCCGCCGGCCACGCGATGTTCCTTCTCGAAGAAGGCGCTTCCGCCGTTCCACCCCACCCACACGCCCCTTTTGTCGCGGGCGATTGCCAGACGGTAGGTGCGGCCCTCGTGGGTGAATGACATCCAGTTCATACGCCCATCCGGAAGGCGCCGAGTGTGCGCCAGGGGGAATAGCGATCGGAGGGCCCCGTCTCGCCGGCGGCAACCTCGAGACGCTGGTTGAGGGCCTGTTGCGCCGCCGCGGCGACATAGGCCGGAACTTCCGGCGCGGTCCAACTCCGCGACTCCAATGTGGTGGTGAACGTCTCGCCGCTGGTGAAGAAGTCGCTCTCCAGCAATTCCGCCAGAAACTGCTGGTTGGTCACCAGCCCCAGGAGCGTGGTCTGCCGCAGGGCGTCGAGCAGCCGCCGCCGCGCCTGCTCCCGATCCTGCCCCCAGGCGATCATTTTGGCGATCAACGGATCGTAGAATGGATGGATTGCCGATTCGCCGACCACGCCGGTGTCGATGCGTAGGTGGGGCAATTGCGGCCACTCCAGCATCAGGATCCGTCCGGCGGCGGGCAGGTACCCGTGGTAGGGGTCCTCGGCGTAGAAGCGCGCCTCGATGGCGTGACCGCGCGAGGTGACGGGCTCGGGCAGCGGTCCGCCGTGCGCGATCTCGATCTGCGCGCGCACCAGATCAAGTCCGGTCAGCATCTCCGTCACCGGATGCTCGACCTGCAGGCGCGAATTGACTTCGAGAAAATAGAAGGACTCATCGGGACCGATGAGGAATTCGACCGTGCCGGCGTTCGCATACCCCGTGGCCTCGGCCAGCTTGACCGCCGCGGCAAAAAGCCGCTGCCGCGTGGCGTCATTGATGCCGGGGGAGGGCGATTCTTCGATCACCTTCTGGTAGCGGCGCTGGAGACTGCACTCGCGTTCGCCGAGGGCGATGGCGCGACGGCCATCACCGAGAATCTGGACTTCGACATGGCGGGCGGGATAAATGTACTTTTCAACCAGCAGCCGCTCGTCAGCAAAGGCGCCCTTGGCCTCGCGACGGGCCGCGTCGAAGGCCTCCTTCATCT
Organism: uncultured Ignavibacteria bacterium; assembly: GCA_964593585.1. GTDB lineage: Bacteria > Zixibacteria > MSB-5A5 > WJJR01 > WJJR01 > JACQFV01. The sequence continues at coordinate 123,034 of CAZQIZ010000003.1, read as the reverse complement.
GATCGGTCGAATCGACCCGTCGCATGCCCTTGCCGCCGCCGCCGCCCGCCGCCTTGATCAGCACCGGATATCCGACCTTCTCGGCGGCGCGAATCGCTTCCTCGAGTTGATCGGTTTCGCGCGCGCCGGGCACCACCGGGATGCCCAGCGATATTGCCGTCTGGCTGGAGCCGCGCTTGTCGCCCAGCGCGACCATCGCCTCGGCCGATGGCCCAATGAAGGTGACGTTGGCGCGGGCGCAGGCGCGGACGAATTCCGCGTTCTGCGACAGGAAGCCATATCCCGGATGAATGGCGGTCGCGCCGGAGGCGCGCGCCGCCTCGAGTATCGCCGGAATGTTCAGGTAGGCCTCGGTGGCGCCGATGCCCACCGCCTCGTCGGCCAGCCAGACATGCCGGGCGTCGGCGTCGACATCGGTGTAAACCGCGACCGATGGCACACCCATCTCACGCAGGGTCTGGAAGATGCGGCAGGCGATTTCGCCGCGGTTGGCGACCAGGACTTTCATCAGGAATCGCTACTCCGAAAGCCAGCGGGGTTTGCGTTTTTCGAGGAAGGCGCTCAATCCGTCCTGCCCCTCGGCGGAGATTCGCGCGCGCGCGATCGTGGCGATGGTGTATTCACGCGCCTCGTCGCGCGACAGACGGGTCACGCGGCGGATCAGTTCCTTGGCGGTGCGCACCGCGTGCGGACCGTTCTTCAACAATGTATCGACCACCGCCTGCACCCGCCCGTCGAGTTGGTCGGGCATGACCACTTCATGGACCAGCCCGATGGTGTGCGCGGTGGCGGCATCGAAGATCTCCCCGGTGAGGAAATACCGCCGCGCCGACCGCTCGCCGATTTTGGCCAGGGAGAAGGGCGAGATGACCGCCGGCACGATGCCGAGACGGACTTCCGTATAGCCGAATTGAGCGTCGGGGGTGGCGATCACGATGTCGCAGGCGGCGATAAGCCCCATGCCGCCGCCGAGCGCCGGGCCCATGACCCGTCCGATCACCGGCACCGGACATTCGTCGATGGCGCGGAACATTGCCTCCATTCGCGCCGCGTCCTGGCGGTTCTCCTCCTCGGTGCGCTGGATCGAATCGCGCATCCAGTGGACATCGGCGCCGGCGCAGAAGGCCGGGCCTTCGCCGGTCAGCACAATCGCGCGCAGCGTGTCGGGCAGGTGCGTGAACGTCTCGTACAACTCGGCGATCATCGCCGCGTTGAAGGCGTTGCGCGCCTCCGGGCGGTGGAGCGCCACGGTCATCACCCGTCCGTCGGTGCTGGTTGACAGTGTGCTCATCGGAGGTGACCGGTCGGCGGTTACATGCGGTAGACGGGCGCCTGCGTCTCCGGGATCGGCGCGTTGAGCGCCGCGGAAAGGGCGAGCGCGACAATCGGGCGGGTCTGCACCGGGTCAATGATGCCATCGTCCCACAACCGGGCGGTTCCGTAATACGGGTCACCCTCGCGCTCGTACTTTTCCCGCACCGGATCGGCAATCTCGCCGGCTTCCTTGGCGGAGAGTGTCTTTCCGTCGCGTTCCAACTGCTGGGTCTTGATCTGTACCAACACGCTGGCGGCCTGTTCGGCGCCCATAACCGAAACGCGCGCATTGGGCCAGGTGAAGAGGAAACGGGGCGAGTAGCCGCGCCCGCACATGGCGTAGTTGCCGGCGCCGTGCGAGGCGCCGATGATGACGGTGATCTTGGGCACCGCGGCGGTGGCCACCGCCTGCACCATTTTGGCGCCGTCTTTGGCGATCCCGCCCTGCTCGTACCGTTTGCCGACCATGAAGCCGGTGATGTTCTGCAGGAAAAGCAGCGGAATGCGACGCTGGGCGCACAGCTCGATGAAGTGAGCGCCCTTGAGCGCGCTTTCGGAGAAGAGCACGCCGTTGTTGGCGACGATGCCGACTGGATATCCCATCCAGCGGGCGAAACCGGTCACCAGCGTCTGGCCGTAGTTCGCCTTAAACTCATGGAATCGGCTGCCATCCACCAGCCGGGCAATGATCTCATGGACATCATAGGGTCGGCGGTTGTCGCTGGGCAGAATCCCGTAGATTTCCTCAGCGGCGTAGAGCGGCTCCTCCGGCGCTGACAAGTCGAGGTCGATGCGCTTGACGGTGTTGAGGTTCTCCATCAGGTTACGGCAAATCCGCAACGCATCGTCCTCGTTTTCGGCCAAATGATCGGTAACACCGGAGATGCGGGAATGCATTTCGCCGCCGCCGAGCTCATCGACGGTGACTTCCTCGCCGGTGGCGGCTTTCACCAGCGGCGGCCCGGCCAGATAAATGGTGCCGTTGCCCTTGACGATGATGTTCTCGTCGGACATGGCGGGGACATAGGCCCCTCCGGCCGTGCACATGCCCAGCACCACGGCGATCTGCGGGATGCGCAGCGCCGACATCTGCGCCTGATTATAGAAAATCCGTCCGAAGTGTTCCTTGTCGGGGAAGACCTGCGCCTGCACCGGCAGAAAGACACCGCCGGAATCGACGAGGTAAACCGCCGGCAGTCGGTTCTCCAGGGCGATTTCCTGAGCGCGCAGATGCTTGCGGATGGTCTCGGGGACATAGGTCCCACCCTTGACCGAGGCGTCGTTGGCGATGATGACGCACTCGCGTCCGGCGACGCAGCCGATGCCGGCGACCATGCCGGCCGAGGGCATCTCGTTGTCGTAAAGACCCCAGGCGGCCAACGGAGAGAGCTCGAGGAATGGCGTCTGCGGGTCGATCAGTTTCTCGATGCGTTCGCGCGCCAGCAGTTTGCCGCGTTTGCGCTGGGTGGCGATGGCCGCTTCGGGTCCACCCCGCGCGATCTGTGCCAGACGGTCTCGCAGCTGCGCGGCAAGGGATTTGTGGTATTGGGATTGGGCGGCGAACTCTGCAGACCGGGTGTCGATGTAGCTTCCCAGGACGTCCATGATGTCTCGGCCGATGCGGGCTGCGCCGGGGCATGCCCTCGTAATTGACGGTCAGTCTTTCGGTTGCCGCCAAAGCAAGATGGCAATACTCCAGCACTGGCGGCAAGCGAAATCCGGTCGTCTCTGACTTTTAAGACACAATCAAACCCGAATTGGACAGATGTTCGGTTCGGCGACGCAAGTTAGGACGCAACAAGTCGATACGATTACTGAAGACGTGGCAGGCCGACTTGTTGGTCCGCCGCGCAGAGGGGGGCGTATGGCCCAAGTCGGGTATGCGCGGATCGGCGATGTGATGCTGACGCGCGGTCTCATCTCGCAGCAGCAACTGGACACCGCGCTGAAGGAGCAGGAAGCCACCGGCAAACGGCTGGGCGAGATTCTCGTCGGGCGCGGGTGGATCAGTTCGACCGATCTGGTCGAGGTGATCAGCGAACGACTGGGCCTGCCCAAGATCACGATCAAGGGCCTGGCGGCCGACCCCGAAGTCGTCAACATCATCCCATTGCCCACCGCCAAGAAGCACCGCGTGGTGCCGCTGTTCAAAATCGGCAACCGTCTCACGGTGGCGATGGCCGATCCGCTCGACATGGTGGCCATCGATGAGGTGCGTTACCGCACCGGCCTGATGGTCAACCGCGCGGTGGCCACGCCGGAGGACATCGATGCGGCCATCACGCAGTTTTACACCGTGGCCGACAGCGTCGAGCGCGCCATTCATGATGTGCCCGCCGGCGCCGTCACCGCCGCCGAAGACGCGCCGGTGGTGCGTCTGGTCGATGTGCTCTTAAGCGAGGCGGTCAAGCAACGCGCCTCCGATCTGCACATCGAACCGGATGACGGCGTGCTGAGGGTGCGCTTCCGTGTCGACGGTGTCCTGCGCGAAGAGGCCCAGCCGCCGGTGCATCTGCATCCGGCGATTGTCTCGCGCATCAAGGTCATGGCGGGGATGGATGTCTCCGAAAAACGCATTCCGCAGGATGGCCGCTTCGCCATGCACGCCCCGCAGGGGCCGGTCGACATGCGTGTGTCCACCATTCCCACCATCCACGGCGAAAAAGCGGTGGTGCGTCTCCTCTCCCGGCAGACCGGCGGAATGACCCTGGCGCAACTGGGGCTTTCCAGCGGGCACGAGGAATTGTTGCGGACGCAATTGCATGCCACCGAGGGGATGATCCTCATCTGCGGTCCGACATCATCGGGCAAGACCACGACCCTGTATGCCGCATTGCAGGAAATCACCTCGCCGGAAAAGAACATTGTTACGGTCGAAGATCCGGTCGAGTATGCGCTGACAACGGTCAACCAGGTGCAGGTCAACGAGAAGGCGGGATTGACCTTCCCGTTGTGTCTGCGCGCCTTCTTGCGTCAAAACCCGGATGTGATCATGGTCGGTGAGGTGCGCGATGCGCCCACCGCGCAGATCGCGGTGCGCGCGGCGATGACCGGGCATCTGGTGCTCTCCACCATCCACACCATCGATGCCGCGGCCGCGGCGCACCGGCTGGTCGATATCGGTGTCGAGCCGTTCCTCGTTGCCACCGCGCTGCGCGCGGTGGTGGCGCAGCGTCTCGTGCGCCGGCTCTGCAACGACTGCGCCACGGCGGTCACGCCCACGCCTGCGGTCGCCGAGCAACTGGGGTATGACCTGTTCGGCACGCAGGGGCAGTGGCGCCGCGCGGTGGGATGCCGCATGTGTCGAGGCACGGGTTACACCGGCCAGATTGGCGTCTTCGAAATGTTTGCGGTCAATGAATCTCTGCGGCAGATGATCGCCGAGGGCCACAGCGCCGCCGCCATCCGCGACCAATTGCGCGAGAGTGGATTCGAGACCATGCGCGATCAGGCGCGTCGGCTGGTGGCCGAAGGTGTGACGACCGCCGAGGAAGTCCTGCGGGTCATACCGCGGCGTGTGGAAGCGTGGGAATCGGTCGCTTGACCCGGAGACTGTGAGCCGCGATGGCCGTCTTTCAATACACCGCCGCCAATCGTCTCGGGGAGACTGTCCAGGGGCGCATCGAGGCCGACAGCGTCGGCGCCGCCGGCGCGGTGCTGGACCGCCAGGGGCTCATTCCGCTGCAAGTGGCGCCGGCTTTTTCCGCGGCCGAATGGCGACGCCGTCTCTCCGGCGGACTGCGCTGGCCGATCGAAGAGAAGATTCTCTTTACACAAAAACTGTCCTCGCTGCTGAAGGCGGGCATTCCGGTTCTGACGGTGCTGCAGTTGGTGGCGTCGCAAACGCGGAACCCACAGGTGGCGGCCGCCATTCGCGACGTCGCCGACCGGGTGGCCGGCGGCGCGACATTCTCCGAGGCGGTGGCCGCGGCCCCGGGATTGTTTGACCGTGTCTATCTCGGCGCCATCCGCGCCGGCGAGGCCACCGGACGTCTCGATTCGATCCTCGAGCAGACCGCGCTTTATCTCGAGCGCGAGATGAACACACGCCGCCAGGTCAAGGAGACGCTGCGCTATCCCATCATGGTGATCATCGCTATGGCGATCGCCGCGGCGATCATCCTGAAATTCGTCGTCCCGCAGTTCCTCACCTTCTATGGCAATTTCCACACCGATCTGCCGTTGCCGACCCGCATCCTGATGGGCGTGGCCGCATGGTTCAACCGTCTGTGGTGGATCCTGGGATTGGCGGCGCTGGCCGGGGGCCTGGCGATGTGGCGCTGGGTCCGAACGCCGCGCGGGCGGCGCTGGCTGGATCGCAGACTTCTGCGCCTGCCGATCGCCGGCGGGTTGTTCCTCAAGGTCGCAGTCAGCCGCTTCTGCCGCCTCTTCGGTGTGCTCTTCTCGGCGGGTGTGCCCGCCACCAGCGCGCTGGACACGGTGGAGGCGGGTGTGGGCAATGTCGTGGTGGCGGCCGATGTCCGGGCGCTGCGCGAACGGATCATTCAGGGTGAGCCGGTCAGCCCCCGTCCCGACGGCGCCAGCATGCCGGAGCTGGTCTATCAAATGATGGCGATTGGGTTTGAATCCGGCGATGTGGACCGGATGCTGACCGAGACGGCGCGGCACTTCGAGCAGGAAGTCGATTATGACGTGCGGCGGCTCAATGAGCGGCTCCAGCCGGTGCTGTTGGCGGTGCTGGCCGCGGGTGTGTTGTTACTGGCGCTGGCCGTCCTATTGCCGATGTGGAACCTGATTTCACTATTCCGCCAATAACTTGACTGAAACAGTCTGACATGAGCAGGGTTACGCAAGGAATTATCCGAACTGCCGATAGTCATGCTTAGCAGGGCTGAAAACCGGAATTCGATCTGAAGGAGAAATGACACCCATAAGGGAGGACACACATGAGCAAGTTCCGCGCGTGGCAGAACGATCAGTCGGGTTTCACGCTGATCGAGTTGGTGATCATCATTGTGGTGCTCGGCATCCTGGCGGCCGTGGCCATTCCGCGCTACTTCGATATGGTTTCGGAGGCAAAGGAATCCTCGTGCAAGGGGGCGCTGGGCGGTCTGCGTTCGGGCATATCGATCTGGTACGCCAATCAGGCGTTGACGACCGGGACCGCGTCGTGGCCGGCGATTGACTCGCTGCGCACCGTTGGCGTGGTAATGGCGGGCGCGATTCCGCCGAACCCGTACCAGACCAACGCGCCGGATTCGATCGTCACGGGCGTGACCAAGGGCACGATCGTCGGCACGCGCGGCGGCTGGGCGTACAAGCCCTCCACCGGCGAAATATGGCCCAACACCAACACGGCCGGCGAGAACAACTTCTAACTCGCCGATGCGAGGGACGTCATCGGTGTTGCGTCGGCACACGTCGATGGGCGCCATGACACAGGTGCGCACACAACGTCACCAATCCGATCGTGCGGGAGCGGACCACAGTCCGCTCTCGCGCCGTCGCCATTCCCGGAACGCGGGCTTCACCCTGATCGAACTGGTCATTGTGATCGTGGTCCTGGGCGTCATGGCGGCGGTGGCCATTCCGGTCATCGGCACGATCCTGGAATCGTCCAAGGAGACGGCCACCAAGGAAGAGATGCAGCGTTTGGCTCGGGCGGTGGCCGGAGCCGACACCGGCAGCGATCGGGGGTACGAAGGCGATGTCGGCCGGCTGCCGGGCACGCTGGCGGACCTGGCCGTCAAGCCGGCGTCCGTGCCGGCCTGGGATCCGTTCACGCATGTCGGCTGGAACGGGCCCTATATCGACAGCGCCCGCGGCGATTATCTACGCGATGCCTGGGGGCAGCTGTATGTCTACGACACACTTGCCCGTACGATTGAGAGCAACGGGTCAGGCAACGCGATCACGATTTCGTTCTAAACGAGGGCAGCGACGGGACACCTATGAGGCGACGTGGCAACCAGCGCGGGTTCACTCTGATCGAGATTCTGATGACGATCGTCATCATCGGGATTCTTGCGGCGGTAACGATGCGTTCGGTGCAATCGTCGATTGACAGCGCCCGTATCCGCGAAACACAGACAGAGATGAACGAATTGATTGCCGCCATTGCCGGCAATCCCGACCTGTACAACAACGGTCTGCGCTCCGACTTCGGCTACGTGGGCGACATCGGCGCCGTGCCCACGTCGCTGGACAACTTGATCACAAATCCCGGCGGCTACGCCACCTGGAAGGGGCCGTATGTCAGCCGGCGATTCGCGCAGGACGCGCAGGGATTCAAGAAAGACGCCTGGGGCAACGACTACACCTTCACCAACGGCATCACGCTGGCCTCAACCGGTGGCGGCGCAGTGGCGATGACTATGTCTGCGGCGGCCGCCGCAGCCGACTTGACCGCGACGTCGATCACGGGGACCGTGACCGACGCCGCGGGCAACCCGCCCGGCGATTCGTCCATTGCTGTGACCGTGACGGTGGATTACCCCGATGGCGCCGGCGCGATGACTTCGGCGTCGGTCAACCCGACCGCTGGCGGCTCGTTCAATCTTGGCAACATCCCGGTGGGGGTACGTCAAATCACCGCAACCTACCGCGCCACAAACGATACGGTGGTGTCCTACGTCGCGGTACTTCCCGCCGATGGCGCCACCGCAGCGCTGCGTCTGCCCGGAGCGCCGTTCGCCGCATCCGGCGGCGGTGGAGGAGGTGGCGGCGGAACCGGCGGCCTTGAGTTCGTCTTCGGTTCGGCGTCGTCGCCGAACCAGCACATCTATTTCTCGGTGTGGAACTCCGGTTCGAGCCCCATCACGGTCAGCACTCTGACCGCCAACTGGACCACCACTGCCTATTACCAGATCATCCGCTGGGGCGGAACCATTTTGTTCAACAGCGCCAATCCCAAGGCGGCGCGCGGCGAATTGGTGACATTCAGCGCGCCGCAGACGGTCGCCGCCGGACAATTTGTGCAGATCCGGCTGGAAAACTTCACGAACGCGGTCAACGGCGGCGCGAACGTGTCGTTCACCAATGAAGTATTCAGCATACAGTTTAGTGATGGCTCGTCAATCGCGTTCAACAGCAACTGACGCCCATGGCCAACGAGACTGCCCATATGCCAATGGCCGCGCCGGACGCAGTGTCCGAGGTGGTCGTATCGCCATCCGCGATGATGGGTGTCGGTCCTGTGGCCGCGGACAACGTCGGACACCGCCCCAGTTTTCAGTGGAGCGCGCCGACACGACGGTCTTCACGCCGCACGACGGTCGGAATCGAGTACGACGGGCGTCGGCTGCTGGTGATCGGCGCCGAGATGCGCGGCGAACGCGCGACGGCTATCAATCAGGTCCTGCGCACCAGTTTCGACGACGAACCACGCGCGGAGCATCTGGCCGCGTGCCTGGGCGCCACTGTTGGCCAACGACACCCCGACGTGCATCTGGTGCTGGCGACTCCGCGCGCGGTGGTGCGCTACTTTCTGATTCCGCCGGTGGCGGCACGGCGCCGGGAGAAGGCGGCGCTCTGGGAGGGGCAGAAGCTCATCCCGTTTCCGCTGCAAGATGGCCAGGCGCTCTTTGGCTTCCAATTCGTCTCGGCCGGCGAGCGTGGCTGGATGGTTACGCTGATCGCGGTGCCCACCGAGGATGTGCAGCCGATACTGGCAGCGGTGGAGCAATTGCGGTGGACGCTGCGCAGCGTGTCCGTGGCCGGAACGCAATCGCTGGTGCCGTCGGCGTCGTTGCCCGACGAGGAGGTCGCCGCCGTCATTGTCTGGTCGCAGGAACGGGGAGCATTCGCGGTCACCCGTGGCGGTCAATTGGTCTTTCATTACGATCTGGGGCCGATGCCCGCCTTGCCGAGCGGGCTGGCACAGGGTGTTTCGGACAAATCCCTGCCCACCTGGCAGCGCTGGATCGATTCGATCGGCGTCGCGGTGGGCGATGCGCTTGACTTTCATCTGAACATCAATGCCAGCATCCCTCCGACCAGTCTCTACATTTATGGGCTTCGACCGGAAATGGCGCCGCTGTTGTCGGAGTGGCAGTCGCGTTTCCCCGGCGGTGTGATCCTCGCCGATCCATTGACCGGCTGGCGCGAGTCCCTGCCGGCCGGTGTGTGTGAATGGTTGTCGATGCATGGCGGTCTGGTGGCGCCGGTGCTCGGCGCGCTGAGTCGCACGGTGGCGATCGATCTGACGCCACGGCGAATCCGACTGGCGCGCGCGCAGCAGAAGCACGAGCGCATCGCGCGCAGCGCGTTTGCCCTGTGCGCGCTGATCGGAGTCGGCTGGAGCGGATTTCTCTGGTCGGGTATCGCCGGCCACCGCAACGTCATGCAACAGGCGCGGGCGCAGTTGGAGCAGTTGCAGCGTTCGCCTGTCTCGAGCCGGCTGGAGCACACGCTGGCGGGCATCGCGGCCAATCAGCGTATAGCGCAGACGCTCGCGCAGCGAGGGGAACCCTGGATGCCCTGGGCCAAATCGGTGTTGGCGGTGTTGCCGCCGAACGCGGCGCTCCGGCGCTTCGATCTGGTCTACCGCGCCGACCGTCAGGCGGTGGTCGCCGAAGTGGAAGGCACGCTGGCGCCGGGCATGGCGCCCTACGCGCTGACATACCGTGAATGGTTTGACCGCCTGCGCCCACTGTGCGCCGCAGCGCCGCTTTTGGTCAGCGAGAAGCTTATCGGGGTGGAGGGGGCCGAATCCTCGGCGTTTATCCTTGAACTGACTATGCCGGCGGCGCGCCGCGATCCGGGGGCGATGCGATGACACACCGCCCTCGTTGGATCATCTGGACGGCGGCTACCATGGTTCTCTGTGCCGCCTGGGTCGTGCTGGTGTATCTGCCGCTCCGCCAGCAGGAGCAGCGCGAATCCGCCGAACGCGCCGACTGGCAGGTGAAAGTCGAAGACATGCTGCGGCGGCTGGATGCCGTGCCTGCGGCGGTCGCGCGCCTCGACTCCTTGGAGCGCGCCGTCGCGCTTGGCGCGGGCGTTCTGCCGGCTGGCGATTCGCTCGATGAGTTTCTGTCGCAGTGGGCCGCGCTGGGCCTGTCCCGCGGCGTCGCGACCGTCAGGGTCGAGCCGGAACTGGCCAGCATGATGGCGCTGAATCTGCCGTCAAATCAATCGTCGTTTGAGCTGGACACCTTGCTCATCAGCCTTTCGGCCAGCGGGTCTTTTCACAGTATCGGCGGATGGCTGGACGAGATCGAAGCGCAGCCCGCCTTTCGTTTCTGGCGGGCAGGACGTTGGGACGACGCCGAAGAGCCGGGGAACGTGCGGTTCTCCGGAATGGCCGCGATTCTGGTGGCGGTGCCGAAGGGGAGGGCTTCATGAGCGCCTCCCGGCGTCGACAGCTGTTGTTCGCGCTCCTGGCTGGGAGCGTCGTCTTCGGTCTGTACATGAAGCCATGGGAGCGGCGGCGTCCGACGGTCAGCTCCGTTGCGGATGAGTCCGCACCGGTTGCGTCGGGCGCAGCCACGATGGCGCCGTCGGCCGTCCCGGTGCTGGCGGCGGCGGTGGGCTGGCCGACACGCGATCCGTTTGCGCAACCCGGCGAGTTTCCGGTGCGGCGCGACGATCGACCGAAGGTCGCCTATCGCGCATCGCTGCCGAGGCCATCGGTGCGGCTTCAGGGAATTGTCAGCGTTGACGGAACACGATCCTGTGTGATTGGCGGCGAGGTACACTGTGTCGGAACCACGGTGCAGGGATGGATGATCGCGGAGATCGCCGCGGATGGAATCTGGATGTCGCAGGCAGGGCAGCGGCTGTTTGTGCCGTTGAGGTAGTTCGAGCCGTCTGGGGGGAATGATGCATCGCCGATTGCTGATTCTTGTTTGCGCCGCCATCGTGGCGGGGAACGCCGCGATCGCCTGGTCGAAGCCGGCCGCGCGCGATGTCTCGATACGTTTCTCATCGACGCCGATCCCGGTGGTCCTGCGCGCGCTGGCCGAGCAGGTTGGATTCGATCTGGTCGTCGGACCGGGGATCGAGGCCGAGGTCGATGTCAACCTCAACGGAGTTCCCTGGGAGACCGCGCTGGATGCGGTGGCCGCAAGCCATGGCCTCTCGTATCAATGGCGCGACGATGTGCTGGTTGTGCTGCCCGGCGGCGAGGGGAATGGATTCCTGACGCACCAGGTGGTGACGCTGCGCTACGCGAATCCGCTGGCGGTCAAGACCGTGCTCGCCACGGTGCTCCGTTCGCCGGCGAAGGTGGAACTGCTGCAGGCGGTGACCACCGGCACGACCGCCGCCACCGCCACGCCTCCGCCCGTGCTGGTCATCTCCGAGTCGCCGCAGGCGATGCCGGCGCTGCTCGCCTTGATTGATTCGCTCGATGTCGAGCGTCCGCAGTTTGAAATCGAAGTGAAGTTCGTGGAGACGACGCTGGACGACAAGATGGATGTGGGGTTCAACTGGCCGACCCGTGTCTCGGCCACGCTCTCAAGCCGCGAGGTGTCGGGCACCACCACCGAGACCGACCAACTCAAGCCCGCCGCCGAGTATGACATCCCCGACGGCAAGATCTGGAAATTCGGCACGTTGAGCATCGATCAACTCACCGGCTTCCTCGACCTCCTCAAACAGAACGGCAAGTCGAAACTGCTGTCCGATCCTCGGGTGACAGTGGTCGAGTCGGAGCGCGCGGTGATGCGGGTGGCCACCACAATTCCCGTGCAGACGCTGAACCGCTTCTCCGAGGGCGGCACCATCCAGGATATCGTGAGTTTCCAGGATTTGGACGTCGGGATCACTCTGGCGGTGACACCGCGCCTCAACGAGAACGGCCTGATGACGCTGGATGTCGAGCCGGTGGTGGAGGAAATCACCGGATTCACCGGGCCGGCGGACAATCAGCGCCCGATCACGTCAAAACGGACAGTCCGCACCACCGTGCGGGTGAAAGACAATGAGACGGTGGTCATTGGCGGTCTGGTCCGCGAAAACGACATTTCCACCAAGAGCAAACTCTTCCTGCTGGGCGACCTGCCGCTTCTGGGCGGTTTGTTCACCCATCACAAGACGCAGAAGCAGAAGACCGATCTGTTGATCTTCATCACCCCGCGTCTGATCACCCCGATGGCCGCCAATTAGCGGTCCCGCAGGTCCAATTCGAAAAACATCGCCCCCGGCACCGGGTTTTCCCGGTAGGGGGCGATTTCGTTGAAGCCCAGCGCGCGGTAGAGCCCGACCGCCGAGCGCATCACCGGCAACGTGTCCAGCCGCATGCGCTCGTAGGGGACTTCGCGGGCATCGGCGATCACCCGCTCGGCCAATTGCCGTCCGATCCCCAGGCCGCGAAAGGCATTGCGGACATAGAGGCGCTTCATTTCGCAGATGCCCACTGCGAGACGGCGCAGGGCGATGCATCCGGCGACGTCTTCATCGACATGCGCCAGATACAGCCGTCCCGCCGGGGGAGCATAGCCGCCCGGAAGATCGCGCACTTCGGCGTCGAATCCCTGGAAACAAAGGTCGATGCCGAGCCAGTCGGCGTACTCCAAGAACAGCTCCCTCACAGCCGGGATTGCGCGGGCATCATGCGCCGGGCGAATGGCGATCTCGGGCATCAGTCGAGCGTCCTCAGCACCGCGCGGACCGGCGAGGCATCCATGCCCGCCAGTTTCAGCGGCAGAGCAATGAGTTCGTAAGTGCCGGGCGCGGCATCGGCCAAAGACAGATTCTCCAGCACACTCACCCCGCCGCGCGCCAGTATTCTATGCGCGTCCAGACTGCTCGATCCATGCGGATCCACAGAAGGTGTGTCCAATCCAATGAGGATGATCCCGCGGCGCACCAGCCATTCGGCGGCTCCGGGCGTCAGATAGGCGTAATCCTCACTCCAGCGGTGCGGTTCGCAGGAGCCAGTGCGCAACAGCAACCGTGGGGGGATATGTGCCGGCAGGCGGTCCAGATGCGTCTCAGAGATGGGGCGGGAGCCCGAACAATCGACCAGCAGCGCCTCGCCGATGAACGGCGACAGCTCGGCGTCGACCGCGGGTCCGTCGGCGAGGAAGTGACGCGGCGCATCGGCGTGAGTGCCGGTGTGCAGACTCATGGTGACGCCGCCGACATTGCAGTGGTCTCCTTGCGACATCTGCGCGATCCAAAAGGTCCGAAACGGCGGGTCGCCGGGCCAGACGGCGATGCCCTCATGGAGTGTCTGGCTGATATCAATGATCCGTGGCATCGTGCCGCCTTTGTGTCAGTGGGGGAGAGGGATCGAATCGTTGCCGGATGCGCTCGCTTCAGGTTGATACCCCCGGCAGGTGTTTACTGGCAGCTGCGGGTATTTCGGAAACTCCGGCTGAGTGAACGAGAGCCGGCAAAGTACAAAGCGCCGGCTCCGGTCGTTGACCACCAGACGGGCGTGGAGACACCAACGGCAGAGCCCGGCCGACTCGGGGATGTCGCGTTCATCCGGCATCGTCTCCGCCCACACCGCTGATGTTGACCCGGCACCCGTCGCCACCGGGAATGACAACCGCCGCGGGGGCATTCTCCCAGAGGAAGCGCCCCAACTCTTCCATCTCCTCCGGTGTCAGCGCCGCTTCGATTCTGGGAAGCAGCTCGCGCTCTTCGAACCGCACGTGCGATTCCAGGAGGTCGGTCAGTTGCGTCAGCGGCGCCACCAAATCAGCGCCGGCGGCCAACGCCGACTCCACATCGAGGATTCGCCGATGCAGCAAGACATGGTCGGTGAGCAGTCGCACCACCCGAGGGTCCTCGGAACTGGCGTGGCGGAGGTACCGCGGGAGCAGCCACTCCTCCTCGTGTCGGAAATGGGGGAGTAGTGCTTCCGTGCGGAAGACGCAAAACTCCCTGGCGATCTGTTCGAGCCGGGCGCGGTCGGCGCCGTCGCGGATGTGCTTGCGCGTAAAGACCACGCTGGTCAAGGCGGCATGGTGATCCCAACTGAGCGGATGGAGATTCTTGTCGCGTTTCATAGCGCGCCTCCCAATTGGCCGGCCAGGATAGACTGGCGGTGTTGCATGATCCGTTCCAGGTCGCGCGCCACCCAGCGATAGACCGGCGTCCGCCGCAACCAGTGGCCGCGCAGACTCAATCGCATAATATCACGCACCCGCACCCCGTCCCGGTGGACGTCGAACTCATGACGGTGGGTCCACCGGCGAAATGGCCCGTGCAGTTGCTCGTAGGTGAACGTGCGCGACGGGTCCCATTTGATGATACGAGAGGCCCAGTTTAGCGGCAAGCCGTGAACCCGCAGGCGGTAACGCAGGATCGTCCCGACCGCCAGGGCCGGAATCGGGTCATTGAGCACGTGGAACCGCAGGAACGCCGGGGTCATGGCATCGAGGTTGCGGCAATCGCTGACAAAGGCGAATTCTTGGTCCAACGGACTGTCAATGGTCTGCTCGGCCCCGACTTCCACGAAGCCGGTACCCTCGGTCAGGGTAACGAGTGGGGTCGGAATAGAGGACTGAGTCAGTAAGATTTTGGCTTGCTGTTGCGGGGATGGGGTCATATATTGAGGTTGGTTCTTGGTTTACCCGCCATTTGTCGGATTGACTGTCAACGCCGGCTTGTGTTGAATCAAGTAAGTACCTTGCAACGACAGGGAGATGGTGTCATGAATGCGCGCCGGTTCACTCTCGCTATGCTCGTGCTAATGTCCGTTACCGTCGCTTTGGCGGCGACGCCGGAGAAGCGCGGAACCACCAGCACACGTGTCGCCACGCCTTCGACCCGGACCCCAGGCTCGGATGTGGCCGTCCCGGAGCCTGTCAAGCCGGTCGAAACGGACAACGGCGATGCGGCGCCCGTGTCGGAGCCGATCGAGACTGCGGCGCCGGTCATCACCGCGCCAGAACCGCAATCGACTGCGCCGGTTCCCGCCGGCGCGGCGGCGGCGGTCAATATGGATTGGTATTCGATTAACAACGGCGGCGCCATCGAAGTATCCAATGGGAATATCAAGATGGGGTTGTCGGTTGGACAGAATGCCGTGGGCGAGGTGTCGGCCGGCAACATCAAGATGGGGCTGGGCTTCTGGTATGGCGCCGCGGGCGGCGCCGCCCCCAGTTGTGCCTGCGATTGTTTTGCCGATCCGGAGTGCGACGGTGTGACCAACGTCTTCGATGTCACACACATCGTCAATGTGGCGTTTCGCAATGGGGCCGATATCCCTGAACCCAATGTCCTCTGTCCGGTGGAAAACACCACCGACGTTGACTGCAACGGCGTGACCGACGTCTTCGACGTGACGCACATGGTCAACGTGGCGTTCCGTGGCGGCGATCCGGCCACAGAATTCTGCGACCCTTGCGCCCCCAATCTATGATTGCGACACTGCAAATGCTGAATGTCATCGCCCGGAGTTGTTGTCCGGGCGATGTTATTTGGGGGGCGGTGCGCACGCTCCCGCTATTGTGCATCCTTGTGCTTTCCCTTGTCGTTGATGTCCGCGCCGCGGTCGATTACGTGTGGTGCGGAGCGGTCACGCCGACAACGGCGCGTGTCAAGGCCAAAGCGCAGGCCGAAGGGGCGGTGGCGCGGGCGGTGTACTCCGCGGATTCGGCTCTGGGGAGCCCTCTCTACTCGTGGCCCGATACCGCCGAGGATGCCGTCAATCATTGGGTGGTCGACCTTTCGCTCTCCGGTTTGGCGCCCTCGACGAAGTATTTCTACGCCATTGAGATCGATGGCGCCATCGACACGCTGAAGCGGGGGGAATTCACCACAATGCCGCCCTACGGCGCGGCCATCTTCACAATCGCTCTTGGCTCCTGCGCCTCGACCGGTTCGAATCATGCCGTGTTCCAGACCATCCGCAGCCACCGGCCGCTTCTGTTTCTGCACACCGGCGACTTTCACTACCAGAACATTGCCGTCAACGACGCCTCCCTTTTCCGCGCGGCCTATGCGACCGTACTAGCCTCGCCGAATCAGTCGGCGCTCTACCGCAGTACGGCAATCGACTACATCTGGGACGATCACGACTATGGCCCCAACAACAGCGATTCGACCGCGCCGGGACGGTCGGCATCGCGGCTGACCTACCAGGAGCAGGTGCCCCACTATCCGTTGCCGGCCGGAGGCGGCGATGTGCCAATTTATCACGCCTTCGCCATCGGACGCGCCCTGTTCATCGTGACCGATTCACGATCGGCGCGCAGTCCGGCCTCGGCGGTAGATGACGCCGGCAAGACCATGCTCGGAGCGACGCAGAAGAACTGGTTCAAGCAGTCGCTGCTGGACGCCCAGGGTGTCTACCCACTCAAAGTCTGGGTCAACACGCTGCCATGGATCGGCCTCACCGGTGATGACGGATGGCACCTGTACACCAACGAACGGCGTGAGATCGCTGACTTTATCAAGGACAACGGGATTACCGGACTGTGCATGCTGTCCGGCGATGCCCACATGCTGGCCATTGACGATGGCACAAACAGTGACTACGCCCCCGGCGGCGGGGCCGGGTTTCCCGTCTTCCATGCCGCGGCGCTCGACCGCACCGGGAGTATCAAGGGCGGCCCTTACAGTGAGGGGGCCTACCCCGGTGCCGGGCAATACGGACTCATGACTGTCATCGATTCGGGTGGTTCCGAAATCCGAGTGGTCTGGAGCGGCCGGACGTCCGCCGACGTTCAGCGTGTCGGTCATTCGTTCACCGTCCCGTCCGAACCGCTGCCCTGCGACTGTGCCCATCATGGCGACGTGGCTGGAAACGACGGTTTGGCGACTGTGTTCGATCTGGTCAGCCTGATTGACCATGTCTTCCGGGGCGCCGCCGCGCCGGTCCGCGACCTGGTCTGCCCGCATCTGCACCGCGGCGACCTCAACTGCGATGCCGCGGCCGATGTTCTGGATGTCGTGTTGATGGTGCAGCGCGCTTTTCGCGGCGGGATGGAACTCTGCGCCCCGTGCGACTGCCCGCCCTATCCGGCGATCTGTCCGTAGTCTGCCGCCGGGCCACAATACCGCTTGGCCGCAAGTCCGCGATGTGCGATAGTATCGGCCGGGATTCATCCGGCGCATGCCACAGGTTCAATCACAACCGCAGACGACCTCGTCGCCGCCCGCCGGCGGTGACTTGCGGCGTGTCCTCACGTACTGGGACGCGGTCGCGCTGATTGCCGGGATCATGATCGGCTCGGGGATTTTCGCGACGCCGCCGCAGATCGCCGCGTCGCTGGACCGGTTCGGGCCGATGATCTCGGTCTGGCTGCTCGGAGGGCTTCTGGCGCTCTGCGGCGCGCTCACCTACGCCGAACTGGCGGCGATGTACCCGCGCACCGGCGGGTCCTTCGTGTTCCTGCGCGAGGCGTACGGACGGCCCCCGGCTTTTGTCTATGGCTGGTCGGCCCTGCTCATCACCTATCCCGCCTCGGTCGCCGCGGTCGCGGTGGTCTTTGCCGCGTATCTCAAGCGATTGGCTCCCGGCATCCCGATCCCCGAAAGCGTCATCGCCGCGGGGCTGGCGTTATTCGCCTGCGGGTTGAATATGCTCGGCGTGGTTTTTGGCGCGCGGGTCCAGCGGACGTTCACCGCTGCCAAGGTGGGGGCGTTGGTGTCACTTGTAGTCTTTGCGATTTTCGCCACCGAGGGGCAATTCGCGCACCTGACGCCGATTTGGGCGGCGCCGTCGGGCGGCTGGCAGGTGGGCGCCTTTGCGCTGGCGATGGCGTCGGTCATGTGGACCTATGAGGGCTGGGCCGACGGCCCGACTCTCTCCGGCGAAGTGAAGGACATCCGCCGCGATTTGCCGCGGGCCCTGATCATCGGCACCGGCGTGGTGACGATTGTCTACATCCTCGTCAACGCGTCCTACGTCTACGTTCTCTCGATTCCCGGCATCGCGGCCAGTTCCTCGGTGGCGGTGGACATGGCCGAGCACACCATGGGGCAGTTTGGCGGGCTGTTTGTCAACCTGCTGGTGATCGCCTCGACTGCGGGGAGTGTTAATGGGATGGTGATTGCCGGTTCGCGGGTGTCGTTCGCGATGGCGCGCGAGTGCCTGTTCTTCGAATCCGTCGGACGGGTGCATCCGCGTCTGCAGACGCCGGCGAACGCGCTGGCGATTCTCGGTGTGGTGTCGGCGACGTACTGCCTGCTGGGCACCTTTGACCAGCTGATCCGCTACTTTGTGTTTGTGGCAATGATCTGGTTTATCATGAACATCCTGGCGGTCTTTGTCCTGCGCGCCCGTGCGCCGCGTCTGGACCGGCCCTTCCGAGTTCCCCTCTACCCGATGACACCGGCGATCTTCCTCGTCGTGGCGCTGGGGCTGATGTACCAGCTCTTCCACGAAAACCCCCGCGATTCGGTGATCGGGCTGTTCATCATTGCGGTCAGCTTCCCCGCCTACGGGCTCTGGCGGCGCTTCTACTGCAAGTAGAGTCGCTCCTGCCCTGCACGGCCCGCAAGGGCGATGCCCGACGGCGCCGAACCTGCGCTTTTCGATGTCCGCGAGTTATTCGGTCTTACTCGTACCGTAGCGCTTCGATGGGGTTGACGCGCGCGGCGCGCCAGGCGGGGTAGAGGCCGGCGATCATGCCGGTGCCGGCCGACATTGCCAGGCCGATGATGGTCCACAGCAATGAGAGCGAGTAGTGCCAGTCGAGCAGGGAGGTTACCAGCAGGCCGACCAGCGCGCCGACCACGATGCCGATGATGCCGCCCATGCCGGTCAGGGTGCCGGCTTCGACGAGGAACTGGAACATGATGTTGGCGCGGCGGGCGCCGACCGCCTTGCGCACGCCGATCTCGCGCGTGCGCTGGGTGACCGCGATCAGCATGATGTTCATCACGCCGATCACGCCGACCAGCAACCCGACGCAGGCGACGCCGGTCGCGCCGAGCTGCACTTTGACGACGATGTCGCCGACCTGGTCTTTGAACCGGGCCTGGGTCTCGACGCCGAAGTTGTTCTCGTCTTCCGGCCGCAGTTTCCGCACCCGACGCACGGCGTTGACGACCTGATCGTAGGCCTCGTCGAAGACCTCGCGCGAGACGGCGCTGACCAGCAGTTCGACTTCCTTTTCGTTGGGGTAGAGCCGCTCGAAGGTAGACATCGGGATGAAGGCGAAATCGTTCTCACTGATGTTGAAGAAGTCCTCGATGTGCTCCATCACACCAATGACCTGGAACTTGTAGCTGTTGATGCGGATGTCCTTGCCGATCGCGTCGGCGCGGGTGTCGAAGAGGGCGTCGGCGATCTCCGGCCCGATGACAACCACCATCGCCTCGCGCGCCATGTCGTTGTCGTCAAACGAGCGGCCGTGTTCGATCTCCCGCGCCATCACATCGACCCACTCCGGCCAGGTGCCGCGGAAATCGTCGGGGGTGCGGATTTCCTTTTCCTCGTACTTGAGGATGTTGTTGCGGGCGCTCTTTTGCGGCGCGATCGCGCCGACCAGCGGACACATTTCGCGGATGGCGTAGGCCTCGTCCATCGTGATCGGCTTGCGGCGGCGCTCTTCCTCGGTCAGGTTGTCCCAGTCCTCATGGCCGGTCCACTGGCTGACGTACATCACGTTGCGGCCGATCTTGTCGATCGATTCGTACGTGTACTGCGTGAATCCGTCCATGATCGTGTTGACAAGAATCACCGCCCCGACGCCGATCATGACGCCGATGATGGTCATGATCGAGCGGAACTTGTTGACGCGGACGGCATCGAACGCCAGCCGCATCCCCTCGACCATCTCCGGCCAGGTTTTGACCGACTTACTCATAGGACAGCGCCTTGATCGGGTCGAGGCGCGAGGCCTTCCACGCCGGGTAGATGCCGAAGAACAGTCCGACGCCGGTCGAAATACCGAGGCCGAGAATCAACCCCAACGCCGTGGCCGAGACATGGATGTCCAGCAACGAGGTCAGCACGGTCCGCCCCAGGAGGATCCCGAAGGTGGCGCCCAACAGCCCGCCGACCAGCGAGAGAATCAGCGATTCGTAGAGGAACTGCAGCAGCACATGCCGCCGGCGCGCGCCGATCGACTTGCGGATGCCAATTTCGCGGGTGCGCTCGGTTACCGAGATCATCATGATGTTCATGATGACGATCCCGCCGATGACGATCGACAGGAGCGGCAGCGACACCACCAGCACCCGGAAGGCGCGGGTGATGTTGTTGATGAAACTGAGGATCGCATCGGGCGTGAAGATCTCGAAGTCGTCGGGCTTCTCGTAGTCGACCCGACGGATGGTGCGCAGCACCACGCGCACCTGGTCCATGGCGCGTTCGCGGGACTCCATCGATGCGGCCCTGATCACCAGATTGACCGGGTTGCCCGGCTTGGGATACAGCGACTGGTGGGTGGCCAGCGGAATGGAGACAAACTCATCGGCTTCGTCGCCGAAGAGGCCGCCGACCGACTCCGCGACGCCGATCACGGTGAATTCGTTGGGACCGACCCGAATGCGCTTGCCGATGGGGTCCTCGTTGGGAAAGAGCTTGTCTTTCACCTTGCCGCCGATGAAGGCGACTTTGGCGCGGCGGTGGTCATCCTCCCAGGAGAAGTAACGTCCTTCCACGACGTCCTTTTCGCGAATGGCCAGCATGTTGGGCGTCTCGCCGGTGACCTGCACCCAGCTCATGCCCTGCGCACCGTATTTGAGATGGTCGCTGGCGTACCCCTCGGCGCCGATGTCTTCGCAGTCGGGGCAGCCCTCGCGCAGCGGATCGATCAGGTGGCGGTTGAGTTTCTTGCGCTTGAGACGCTCGAGGTACTGCTTCATGTCGACGGCGAAACCGATGCGGGAAACCATGAAGGTGTTCGGGCCCATCGACTCGAAGGTCTGCACCATGTTCTTCTGCATTCCCTCGACGGTCGAGACGATGGCAATGACCGAAGTCACGCCCATCACCATGCCGACGATGGTCAGGACAGAGCGGAGGCGGTTGACCCACAGGGCGGAAAACGCCTCTTTGATGAGAGACAAAAGGACCATGGCCGTCCGCGCTCAAGGCGGCTACTTCTTGTCCGGGCCGCCGCCGGTGGGATTATCGACGCGCACCAACTCCCCGTCGGTGAGACGTCGCAATGTCTGGAAGGAGCCGGAGACCACGCTGTCGCCGGGAGCCAGGCCCTCGTGCACGGCGATGTTGCGGTCATCGGCGATGCCGGTCCGGATCTCCCGGAAGGTGGCCTTGCCATCCTTGATCAGAAAGACGCCGGTCTTGCGGATCTTCTTGGATTTGCGTGCGGGGCCAGATTCGGTCGCCTCGGCATCGGGGTCATCGGCGGCGGCGGCGTGCGCCGTGCCCACCGCGCTGGTCTCCTCGACGGGCGTCGCGGACTTTTTGAGCGAGTCCGGATCGAACTCGCGGGTGACGACGGCGGCATAGGGAACCAGGAGGGCATCCGCCGCGGTCGCGGTGGTGATGTCCACCGAGGCCGACATGCCGGGACGCACCCCGGGGTTGGCTTCGGCGAATCGCACCTTGACCCGGAAGCTGGTCGTGTAGCTTTCGGTCCCCTGGCCTGAGATGGTCGCCGAGTTGCCGACTTCCACCACTTCGCCGGCAAACGAGGTGTCGCGGAAGGCATCGACGCGAATCTTGGCGATCTGGCCCACCTGGACCTTGGCGACTTCGGTCTCATCGACATCGACCTCGACTTCGAACACCGACAGATCGGCGATCGTCATCAGCGTCTGGCCCTGCGTAAACGAGGTCTGCGCCTGCGAGATTTCGCCGACTTCCGCGCCGAGGTAGGTCACCACGCCGTCCATCGGCGCAGTAATCCGGGTCTTGCGCAGATTATCCAGCGCCTTGTCGAGGCGGGCGCGGCCGGTCTTGACCTGCGCCTCCATGGCGTCGTATTCGGCCTTGCTGCTTTCGTAGGCGAGCCGGGCGTTGGTGTATTCTGTTTCCGAGGACAGTTTCTGGGCGTAGAGTTTTTCCTGCCGTTCGGCCTCGAGCTTGTCGCGTTCGAACTGCGCTTTGGCGGAAGCGGTGCGTGAGGTCAACTCATCCAGCGAATAACGCGCCTGAGTGACATCCGATTTCAGCTGAACGGTGTCCAAAAGCAGGAGCGGCTGCCCCTTGGTGACTCGATCCCCTTCGCGGACATAGATTTCACGAATCTCGGCCGAGACCTCCGCCACGATATTGACCTTGGTCTGTGGCTGGATGCGTCCGGAGGCATTGACCAGCTCGGTGATGTCGTCCTGGATCGCGACATCCGCCTGGACCACCGTGTGCTTGTCGCCGGATTTGGTGAGGGAAATCAGAGCAAAAACGATGATGATCAAAGCGATGCCGCCGCCGATCAGCAGCTTCTTCCGGGAGCGCCATTTGATAGCCATGCCCCCTAACTACGGTCATAACAGCGGCAAGTTGCATTGGTGCCCGACTTTTTTCGGCCGCAGCGCTCACTCTAGGCCGTAATCGAGCGCGTAGTCCGGCGGCTCGCCGCCGGGCCCCTTCAGGTAGTGCTCCAACCACTGCAGCATCCGCAGGTTGTAGTCGCGCTGGGCGGCGGCCTTGCGATTGCCGTGCGCCTCATCGGGATACCACACCAAACGGACCGGCGCCTTCCCGCGCATTGTCAGGTGGGTGTAGAGCTCCAGCGATTGGGAGGGATTGACACGCGTATCCTTCTTGCCATGCAGGATCAACGTCGGCGTCTTTGACCGGTCGGCGTAATAGACCGGGCTGCGTTCAAGCAGGAATTGCCAGTTCTCCCACGGCGTCTTGCGCAGATGCACTTCGATCAATTCGTTGGGAATGTCGGAGATCGCAAACTTCGAGACCTGGTCGGTGACGCCGACCGACATGACCGCCGCGGCGAAGCGATCGGAGTAGTATGTCGCGCACCAAGCCGTGGCGTAGCCGCCGTAGGATCCCCCCGTGACTCCCACCTTGGTGCTGTCGACCAGTCCGGTGCCGATCAGGTGGTCGACGCCGTCGACCAGATCGTCGAATTCCTTCCCGGCCAAATCGCCGTGGTCCATTTTCGAGAATTCCACTCCCCGTCCGGTGCTGGCGCGATAGTTCGGGTAGAAGACCGCCATGCCGCGGGCGGCGGCGACCTGCCCGGCGCTGGCGTAATTGGTCAGCCAGCCATTCTGATTGTGCGCCTCCGGTCCACCATGCACCTGCATGATGAGAGGGTAGCGGGTTCCGGGTTGTTCGTTGAGGGGACGAATCAGGATACCTTCGATCTCCAGGCCATCCCGCGCCGTGTAGCGGACCACTTCCTGCGGCGCCAGGGCGCAATCGGCAAGCCACGGGTTGTTGTCGGCCAGACGCACCGGGTCGGAACCGGCGCTCCGGCGGTAGTAGACCTCCGTGGGATGCCGCGGCGAATTCCCGGTCAGCGCCAGCGCGCCGGTCAGGTCTGCATACGAAAACGACGTGAAGATCGCGCCCTCCTCGGCCCGGCCGATGGGTGTCTGCCGGTCGGACCAGATCGGAGAGGGAGAGGCGTACAGGCGCGGTTGGCGTTCATCGAGGCCGATTACATCGAGATGCGACCAGACACCCTGATTGACGAGGACGACCAGCGACTGATTGTCGCGCCAGGCAAAGTCGGCGATGTCGCCCTGCAGGTTGGGGATGATGTCGATCGGAGCGCCACCGGAAGACGGCGCGATCATCAACCGCCCCGCGGCGGGATCATTGGGATCGGCCCCTGCGATCATGGCCAGCTGACGCCCGTCGGGTGACCAGGCCACCTGTCCGATCTTGCCGGGATTGTCGATCCTGACAATCAGCGCGCCGTTTGTGGCATCGATGACGTGCACGCGACGGCGCATGTACTCATCGTCGACCATGGCGGTCGGCGCCAGACAGAGCGCGATTTTCCCGCCGTCGGGGCTCCAGTGCGCCTCAGAGGCGCTGCCGGTCAGATCCAACCGCTTGGCCAGCGAATCGGGGGCGTCCACCGCGCGCACCCAGACACAGACCGGTTCTTTGGACTCGGTATAGACTTCCTGCGTGAATCCCTTCTTGCGGAGTGACTCGATCGCCTTCGGGGTCGGCTCGGTTGCCAGGAAGAGCAGACGCTGCCCGGAGGGATCCAGTTCGTAGTTGGCGATGTCGGCGCCATGTTCGGCGATTTTGCGCGATTCGCCGCCGTCGAGGGGGATCTCATAGAGCGCGCGTTTCTCATCCTCGCCGCGGCGGGCCAGATAGGTGATCGCGCGGCCATCGGGCGTCCAGCGCACCGTGCTGACATTGACCTCGCCGGTGACATACGGCCGCGAGCGCCCGTCGGCGTCGACCACATACAGTTCCTCCCACGCCGCGCCATCCTTGTCGGTGCGCAGATCGCGGGGCACGCGCAGCGTGTAGGCGATCGATTTCCCATCGGGGGAAATGACGGCGCTGGTAACGCTGCGCAGGCGGGCCACATGATCGGGGGTCAGGGGATCGCGCGCGGCCGCATCGTGCGGCCAGGCGGCCAACACGACCACGGCGACCAACGCGGCGATCATCACGACCGGCAGTGGACGACACGTCATGGCAACCTCCGGAGATTGCGGCGCGGTGCGCAATGAACCGGACCCGCATACGGGTATTACCGCGCCGCCGGGGCATACGATAACAACACCGGGCCGCGTTGTCGACGGCGCTGTCAGAAATCTGACAAAACTGTCAAAAGTCGCGGCGAATTCGGACAAGAACCTGTCACTATGTGCCATCGCTCCCTTGCGTTTATCCCACATCCCATATCTTGTTTGCGTCACCGGAGCGTACTCCGGTTGGAGGATGAGAACCCCTATGCCCCATCGGCGTGGCGTGACAATGGTGTGGTTGCTGCTTTGGGCGGCGGCCCTGATGCTGACCGTGGCTCCGCCCACGGTCCTCGGCGCGGAGAAGACTTGCTACGACTGCCACGAGGAAGCGAAGACCCGCTTCAAGAAGAAAGTTCAGCACGAACCGGTCGCCAAAGGCAATTGCGAAGATTGCCATCTGCGCCATGGGTTCTCGAACATGCTGATCCTCAAGAAGGACGGCAAAGAACTCTGCCTGGAGTGCCACACCGATTTCGACACCACCGTGGCATCCGGCGCGCATGCGCACCCGGCCTTTGTGCAGGGGATGTGCAACACCTGCCATGAACCGCACGCCTCCGATCAAAAGGGACTGATCCGATCCCTCGATGGCGATGTGGTCTGCCTTGCCTGCCACAAGCAATTGGCGGACACGTCATCGGCCTCGCAGCAGCATCCGCCGTTTGCCGAACGCGCCTGCGGGCAGTGCCACGTGCCCCACACCGGTCCGTTGGACAATCTCCTCAACGCCGATCAACGCTCGCAGTGCGGGGTCTGCCACGACGATGGCGGCGTTCAGCGCGCGCATGAGGCCAAGGGGATCATCCCGGCGGGGCTGGAATGTTCGGGCTGCCACGATCCGCATCGCTCGTCCAAGCCCGCGCTGATCGGCGAGCATGTGCATCCGCCGGTGGCCGACGGCATGTGCGACGCCTGCCACACCGGGGAACCTGTGCCGCCGCAGTCCATCGGCGCGGCCGATTCGACCTGGAACGGATGCTCCGCCTGCCATGACAACATCGGCGCCAAACTGGAACTGGCCACGCCGCATGCGCCGGCCGCCATGGGCGAATGCTACCAATGTCACTCGGCGCATCAATCCAACCGCCCGGGGCTTCTGAAGGATGGCGTGGCGCTGCTGTGCCAGACCTGCCATGAGGACATGTCGGCGCCGGTGCTGGAAAAGACGGTCAGCATTCACCAGCCGGTGCTGGCAGGAGACTGCAATGTCTGCCACGACGCGCACGGCTCCGCGGAAAAATCGCTCTTGATCAAACCCGGCGAGGCGCTCTGCCGCGATTGCCACACGGACGCGAAATTCACCGCGTCGCATCATCTGCAGACCGCCGACCTCGGCTGCCTGGACTGCCATTCGCCGCATGCGAGCATGCAGCCGGCGCTGTTGCGCGAGACACCGCAGGCCACCTGCGTCAAATGTCATGATCCGGGGCTGTCGCCGACGATGGTGGCGCACGAGCCGGTCAAGCAGGGCGATTGCGCCATCTGCCACGACCCGCACGCCGGTGTCGGCGTCAAGTCACTGCAGCAGGAACCGCCGATGCTCTGCTTCAAATGCCACCAGAACATCGCGCGTTTTGTCACGGCCGAACACAAGCACTCGGTGGTGGAAGACTGCGGCGTCTGTCACGGCGCGCACGAAGCGCCGCACAAGGGACTGCTGTTGAAGCCCGGGTCCGGGGTCTGCGCCGATTGCCATGATGTCGCACGCGACCCGGCGGCCAAGTCGGTGCACAAACCCTTCGATCAGGGGGATTGCGGCGGTTGCCACAATCCGCACGGCAGCCAGTTCGCCAACCTTTTGGGTCCGCGCCGGCAGATGCTGAGCACGCCGGTCGGACAGATATTCAACTACCCCAAACTGGACAGCACGTCCGTTTCTCTCTGCCGGACCTGCCACGCCGACGATATCGATTTGTGGCAGACCAAGACGGTGCAGCACCTGCCGGCGCGCAACGGTGAATGCTCCGCCTGCCATTCGGCCCATCAGTCGCCCAACGGCAATCTGCTGACCAAGCCGACGTACGAACTCTGCCAGGGGTGCCATGATCCCGCCGCGATTCCGTCCGAGCCGCATCGGGGGATCAATCTGGCCAGCGCCGACTGCACCCAGTGCCATGACCCGCACGCTTCGGAGCGCAAGGGGCTGATCAAGTCGAACACGCACGCGCCGTTCGGCGATGGCTCCTGCGATGCCTGCCACACCGGCCCGGGGAGCGTCACGCTCACGGCCGCGCAGCCCGATCTTTGCCTGACCTGTCATGAGGACCTGCAGACGCAACTGGATATGACCGTCGCGCATGCGCCGGCGGCGGGCGGCGAGTGCACGGCCTGCCACAGCGCGCACTCGTCGAACGAGCCGCATCTGTTGACGGGCAAACTGTCGTCGGTCTGCGGATCATGCCATGATGCCACCCCCGGCAAGATCCGCCACCGTCCCTATGCCGAAGGCGACTGCCGGCGCTGCCACGAGCCGCATGGCTCCGCGCAGCCCGGCCTGCTGGTGAAAAACGCCAACGGCCTCTGCCTGGATTGTCACACCACATTGGCGGAGCGTCTGCAGAACGAGACACGCCACGGCGCCATTGCCGAAGGGTGCCTGTCCTGTCATGCCGGCCACGCGTCGGACAACGCCTCCCTGCTGACATCGCCGCCGTCGGAGCTCTGCGGCAAGTGCCATGACACCAAGACCGCCGCCTGGCGTGCGGTGCATGTGGTGCCGGGCGTGGCGGCCACCGGCGGCGACTGCATGTCCTGCCACGATCCGCACACCTCGACCGCCAAGGGCGTGGCGATGCTCAAGCGCTCGCAGCACGCCCCCTTTGAAGCGCGCGAGTGCGGCGCCTGTCATGAAGCCGGCGCGACCGAAGTCCGCGGCGACCGGCAACTGTGCGGGCAGTGCCACGGCGAGACGATCGCGGCCATCGACGGCATGCCGGTGGTGCACGCGGCCTTGGCCGACAGCGCCGCCTGCATGACCTGCCACTCGCCGCACGTAGGCGACACCCCCGCGCTGCTGCGCAAGACAGGGTTCTCGGTTTGCACCAACTGCCACGAAACGATCAATCTCGCCGACTCGGTGGTGCACAACCCGGCGCGCGAGGACTGCGCAATCTGCCACACTCCGCATGGCGGCTCCGACGCCCGCCTGCTGTCCGAAACCGACATCATGGCGTTGTGCATGCGCTGCCACGAGGATGCGCCCAAGACGCACTTCCATCCGATGGGCGAACAGACCAAGAATCCCGACAACCGCGGCAAGATTGTCTGCACCAGTTGCCACTCACCCCACAATTCCACGCAAAAAGCGTTGCTTCTCGGCGACGCGATGCGTGGTTTGTGCGTGCGCTGCCATGATCCGTCGGCATCGCACAGTGGAGGATGATAATGACACGAGGTTGGGGACGAGAACTGTCGTGTGCGCTGGCGGTGGGGACCGCGGCGCTGGCGTTGACGTTTTCGCATGAGGCCCGCTCGCAGGCCCCGCTTGATCCGCCGGGGAATCTGCCTTACGACGGGGCGCATCTGTCGCCGAGCGACGGAGTGCTGCGCGATCCGGCGCTGCCGCGCGGCGACTGCGGCCAATGCCATGTCACGCACGCGGAGACGCAGCCGCAAACGCAGAACCTCTTTGCGCCGAACAACAACATGCTTTGCTACTCGACCAGCGGGATCGGCGGTTGTCATATCAACCGTCCCGACGGCGGCGCCGCCGGCTACCCGGCGCAGGAGCAGGACCGGTTCCCCGACCAGCATCCCTACCACGGTTATTTTGAGGCCAGTGCTGGCGGCGTGCGCATGCCGGGGGTCAACAACCGCACCCGTTGGCCGGGCAAACTGATCTGGGAGAACTCCGCCTACTCGGCGCATTACGCCAGCCCGTCGATGCCGCGTCTGGACAACACCGGCCGGGGTTCATGCTTCAATTGCCACGATCCCCACAACGGCGCAACGCCCTATGATCAACTGAAGCGCCGTTACGGTCCGATCGCCGGTTCGGGCACCAACGCCGCCCCGGCCGAATATGCCCTTTGTCTGGACTGTCACGGTCCCAGCGGACCCTCCGGGCTTTCGCCCGAATCGCGCCGGATCGCCGACTTCTACAGCCGCGTCAGTTCCGGCTCCTCACGCGCCGGCCATGCGATTACCTCCACCCGCGGCGCGGTCAAGCAGGGCGACCGGTTGCCCTGCTACGATTGCCACAACCCGCACGGATCGGCCGGCAGCGACGGACAGCATCCCAACGGTTATCTCATTTCCGATCAACGGCCCGGTTGGTATGGCCTGACCGACATCAGGAACGACTCGGTGCAGGTGCGGCGCTTCTGCACCGGCTGCCATGCCTATCCGGATCAACCGGGCAGCGGAGGGACGGTCGAAGGCATCCGGCCGAAGGCGCTGCCGGATGAATACCCGCATCGCTCGTACGAGACCAAGCATTGCTACGACTGTCATGGGCGCGATTACTCCAGCCCGGGCGGATTCAACGTGCACAATCCCTCCTCGGGAGAAAACGGCGGAGGCGATTGATACGCGGTCCCGGTGTTACCGATGGTTGGCGGGTGTGCCGGGGCCTGTCCTGGGAACGATCGCCTTGGTGTGGACGGCAGCATGCCCCGCGGCGGCGCAGGAAATCGGCGGATCGATGAAACTCGACTACCAGAGCACATCCGCCGGCGCGGAGGCGGACGCCAATGAATCGGTCGCGCAGCAATACTATCTGCGGCTGACCGACCGTCTCTTTGTCAAGAACCTGTTGGTGTTCACCGGCAACTTCTACTACCGCACCGGCAACGCGGTCCAGCCGGTGGATTTTCGCCCGCGCTATGACCTGCAGTTCTCCAGCGCCGGCTACGGCGCGCGTGTGGGGTATGAGCCGTACACGCTGCGTCGCGGCGGCGCGGCGCCCGATGAACGAAGCCGCCGCTGGCGCGCCAATGTGCAACTGTTCCCGTCGAAATGGCCGCGTCTCACTTATGACATGTCACGTTATCGACTGGAAACGGCCGATCAGCCCGGCGGACGCGACCACTGGGATTCGTACATGATGAACTGGCAGGGGGGATCGCGAGTGCTGGCGACCACCTACTCCCGTCAGCGCCGCCACGCGCGCGACACGCTCTCGGAGACGGTCGAAACCTACCGCGCAATCGCCTCGATCGATCTGCCGCTGCCCGGCCAGGGGCGGCTCGGGCTCGGATACAACTTCGACCGCACCTGGAATCGCCGCGTCGGCCAGGTCACGACCGCGCTCAACCAGCATGTGCCGACCGCCAGTCTGTCCAGCCAGCCAACCCGTTGGGTCTCGCTGACCGGACAATACAGCGGCCGCTACATCCGCCGCGAAGCGGGCGGCGACCCCGCCGACAACACCGACGATCAATTGGCGACCGGTGTGCTCACCCTGATGCCCACCGCGCACTGGTCGATTGGCGTGCTCCGCTACTTCGAACGAACCGAAGAACGGCAGGCCACCGAGTCCCGCAACACCGACTACTGGCAGGTGCGCGCCAACACCGACCGGATCTTCTTCCGCCGGATCAACAGCCAGTTCACCGTCTATCGCATAGCCTACCAGGGGGCGGACAAGGGCGTTCGGTTTTCGGACGCCTACTTCGCGGCGCTGCGCGGCCGTCCGCATCGGCACGCCGAGCTGTCCACCGAGGTCAGTTTGGCCGACCGGCACGGACTGCAGGCGGTGCGTTATGCGGTCAGCGGCACCTCGTATCTGCGTCTGTATCCGACGCATGGTTCGCAGGCGCAGGTGTCCTACAATGCCATCGCCGAGGGCAACCGACTCTCCGAGTTCGACATCAGCGAGGAGAGCGTCTCCGGCTCACTGCAGTATTCGCCGGATGCCAGTCTGAGCTTCACCGGGACCAGCACCCTGCGCCGCAACCGGCTCCTGGAGTCGTCCTGGACGACGGTATGGAGCGCGGCGACGACCTACCGTCTGGCATCGCTGGCCAACGCCAGCGCCTACTACACCAGCCGCGAGACCGCCCGGACCGCCGGGGCCGTCGTCCCTTCGGAGACGGCCTCCTCCTGGATACTGACATTCGATTACTGGCTGAGCCCGTCGACGACCATCTCACTGAACTACACATGGCGCGACAGCGGCCGTGACACACGTGATATCTGGGGCGCGGGATTCTCGGCCCAGTTTTGACCATGCGCGAGGTGAACTCATGAGATACGCCAACGTCCTTGTCATCGCGTCTCTGACGGCGCTTTTGGTGTCGTGCTCCGGGGTGCGTTCCTATGTCAACCCCGACGCCGATATGGGGTACTACCGCCGCGTCGGCGTGGCAGCCTTCGAATCGCTGGCCGAAGATTCCCGGGCCGGGCAGAAGTTGCAGCGCATCTTCCTGACCGAGTTGTTGAAGAAACGCGAGTTCGATCTGGTGCCGCAGGGGCAGTTCGACAAGGTGGAGCTGGACGTGCGCACCAAGCAGGCGCTGACCTTCCCGGCGGCGCTGGACTCGGCGGCGCTGACGGCGATCGCGCAGCAGACCGGCGCGCAAGGGATCATCATTGGCACCGTGCGCGACTACCGAATGGAACGGGTCGGGCAGGAGGAATTCCCGATGGTGGCGTTCTCGCTAAAGTTGATCGACGCTCCCACCGGACGGGTGGTCTGGGATGTGTCGGTCGGCGAACGCGGCGGGCCGAAGCTGCCGGTGATTTCGCTGGGTGAGACGCACACCCTGAGCGAACTGGCCACCAAACTATGCCGCCGGGCGCTGGGGACTTTGCCATGACACGGTTTGTAATGGCCGCGCTCGCGCTTGTGGCATCGCTGTTTGGCGCCCTGCGGGCCGAGCCGTTGACAGTTACCTGTCCGGAAGGGCGGGAAGTGCTCTGCCGGCTCTTGGACGACCTCGATGTCTGCGGACAGCCGCAGGTTGTCGGTGGATGCGGGGGGACGTCGGTGCTGTATCGGGATTCGGTGCTGGCGGTTGACTCGCTGGTCATCCGCATCTGGTCGGTCGCAGACACCTGTGGGGAGACGCAAGTCTGCTTCCAGCCGCTCACGCTTCTGCCCGGACGGCCCCGACTCGCTGTCCTGCCGCTTGAAAATCTCTCGACGGCCGAAGAGGGGGCGCGGGTGTTTCAGCGGCTTCTGGAGGAGGCGCTGGCCGATCTCGAGCCGGCCGAGTTCATTGCGCCGGCGAAGGTCGACGATGCGGTGATGCGCGGCCGGGTGCGCCAGCCGGTGCTGATGGACGATGAACAGCGGGAGCGGCTGAGCAGGGGGCTGGACGCGCAGTACCTGGTGGTCGGCTCGCTGCTCAACTACGAAATCTACCAGGACCAGTACTCCGGGCCGATCCCGATGATCAGCTGTGTGTTGCAGCTGCAGCGGGCTTCTGACGGCCGCACTTTGTGGTCCGAGTCGCTGCATGCGGTCGGCAACGATGGGGAATGGCTGTTTGGGCTGGGAGTGGAGCATGATATTACCCGTCTGGGCCGCAATCTGGCCCGCAAAGTGGCCCGGGCGCTGGCGGACCACATCGCCGATGCTCCCTGCGCACCCCGCGCCGATTAGCGGCGTGCCAACCAGCGAATTTTCAGCAAACTTAGTGTCATAATTGCGGCAAACTTCCGGGTCGGCGCCGTTTCGGCCGCCGCGTAGGCGTGTGGAGGGAGTGAAGCTGTCGTGCCAATCGACGCACGGTAGTGTCAAATGTGACAATCGCTCGCTTTTCTTCGTCATTGGCATGGCGTAGCGCTGTCAAAACAAGGGAAAGGTTTCACAAAATCTGTTGACTTTTCATAGGTAAAATCGATCTTTTGCATCGTTGGTCGTCACCGCGGCGACCCCGGAGGGCGTCGCGGCGGCATATACAGAGTCCGGTACTTGCCAAATCGCGTCGCATGCGTCACAAACGATCCCCCATTGCCTTCTCGATTGATTGTGAATACAATCGCAAAGTAGATATATACGCGACGGTTTTTGTCCTGGTCATTGCGGCGCTGATTCCCTGCGCGACCGTGCGTGCGCAGACCTCGCCGTGGGAAGTCACCGCGATTCTCACCGAGTCGGCCAGCGGCAAACCCTATCGCGCCATTGTGGGGTTGTTCACTGATCCGGTCACGGGTGAGATGTACGTGCTCGACGGCGGACGCAGGACGATCGACGTCCTCGATTCGACCGGATTGCCGCGCTACTCGTTTGTCCATTGGGTCGATGACCCGCAAACGGGCCGTCGCGCGCCGGGCGAACCGCACGCGTTGGTGGTCACCCCCAAAGGCGAGATCTTCATCACCGACTTTTATTCCCGAACGATCGATGTGCTCAACATCCGCGGCGAGCGGATCGACCAGATCGATGTGCTTGACGCCATCGGCTGGCATGATCCCTCGCTCCGTCCCGAGAAACTTGCGTTGGACGGAGCGGGACGCCTCTACGTGAGCATCGCCGGCTCACGCACCGGGGTGGCGCGTTGCCTGACGGATGGGTCATCGTGCGAGCTTTTGGTCAACACCACTGCGGAAGGAGTGCAGGCGATAACAGGGATGAGTGTTGCTCCGAATGGTCGATTCACGGTTTTGGACTACCGCGGCGAACCGGCGGTGCGCGTCTACGATCCCAGCGGCCGGCTGATTGTGGCCTTTGCCGGGCACGATGTTGCGGAGGGCGATTTGTCCTATCCCACGTCGTTCCTGTTTGCCGCTGACGGATCGTATTGGATCGCGGACGCGCTTCGTCACGCGGTCAAGCACTATTCGGACAAGGGTGAATTCATCGAATACGTCGGGGGATACGGCGCCGAACCTGGCAGTGTCCGTTATCCCTCCGGAGTCACCGGGGATGGTGTCGGGCGGCTGGTCGTGGCCGAGCGGGTCGGAGGACGGATTCAGGAGTATGTCCTTCCCGGTGCGGTCTATGCCGCCCCCGCGCAACCCCAGCCCGCGTCCGGCACAGGAACCGTCGTGGTGGACCCGGAAAGCGCTGAATGAGATTGCAAATCATGAGTTACTCACACGTTTCAACCATCAACCTTGGGAGGCTTCACATGAAGCGTACCTTCGTGCTGATGGTCGCGCTCGTTCTCATCGTGCCTTTCGCAGCGATGGCCGGTGATTATCACAAGGGCGTGACCCTCAACTGCGCCGAGTGCCATCTGATGCATGGCTCTCAGCAGCACGGCTACAACGCCAACGGCACCGGGGTGTTCACCCCGATCGGTGGCGCCCCGCCGTACCAGTACCTGCTCCGCAACGAGATCAACGCGCTCTGCCTGACTTGCCACGACAATCAGACCTTCGCGCCTGATGTCCTGGAAGCCAACGGCGGAACGGTCCCGAGCACCGGTCGCCAAGCCGGCGCGTTGAACATGAGCAACACCGCTCCGTACTTTTCCGCCACCGGTCACACCTTGGGTTCGCATGACGTGGCCCCGGGCGGCACTTGGAGCGCGGAGCACGGTCTGGAGTGCGTCCATTGCCACCAGCCCCACGGCCGTGGCAGCGGCACCAACACCAACCCGTATCGCAACTTGGGCAATGACATCAGCGGCACCTATACGGCTTTTGTGACCTATGCCGTGGGGACCAATGACCTGACCAAGGATGTGTTCGAGCGCACCGCCAGCGGGTCCGATCACTACGACATCAGCAACGTCGACTTCAACGAGCCGATCACCAATGGCTCCGCGATGGCCAACATGTGCAAGAGCTGCCATACGAATTTCCATGGCACGTCCACCGACGCCCACATGGCCAATGCCGACGGCTGGCTGCGTCACCCGGCGGCCGAAGCCAACATCAGCATCGGGACGTTCGGCGCCCGTCTCTATCGCCCGAAGGTCATGAGCGCGACCGGCGACTGGGGCACCCAGGGCACGGCCTTCACGACCGGCCCGGCCGACCTGACCCCGTCATGCTTCTCCTGCCACAAGGCGCATGGCAATACCAACAGCTTTGCCATGATCTATCAGGATGGCGCGTCGGTCATCGGCGAAAACGGCACCGCGGGCGCGACGATGCGCACCACCTGCCGCTCCTGCCATCGTCAGGGTTCGTAAGACTATCGCGTTCCCGTCCCGCATCGGGGACGTTGTCACGGGGGGGGACACCGCAATGGCGGTGTCCCCCTCATTTATGAAAAGCGTGAACTGACCATCGCGAACCGACCCTTGTCGTTAGGACGATCATGAGATCCACACTCTTCAACATCACCGTCTCCCTGTTTGCCGCCACGGGCGTGCTGGCGGGTAATAATCCGCAACAAGCGCCCCTGCGTCCGATTCATTCGCGTGCGGCTCAACGGACCCCGATGGCGGCCGGCGCCCAAGCTCTGGACACCTACCACAATGGCGTTACTTTGCGTTGCGCTGATTGTCATGTCATGCATCAATCGAAACAACATCGACTCGACGATGACCCAGTCAATGATCCGTTTGGAGGATATCCCCGGAATTTTGCCGGGGGTGCGCATTTGCTTAAGACGGCGGACCCGATTGATCTGTGTCTGACATGCCACGACAACCAGCCCGGGATCCCCGATGTTGTTGGCACGGACATCAATGGCCTGGTGGCCCGGTCGGCTGGCTACTTCGCAGACATCGGAGAACGCAATCCTCGCGGGCATTCGTTGGACCGCGGACTGAAGACGGAAGATTTTGAACTCTGCCTCCGTTGCCATTTCGGCGGGGAACTGTCCACCGCCTCGGTCACCTGCATCGACTGTCACAATCCGCACGGCAACGGCCGTCCGCGCAACCTGCAGTGGGCCTCTTACCCAGGCGGCGAACCGCAATTCGGGCTTCTGCAGTCGGGTCTGGTCGCGGGTTTGGCGCGTTATGAGGAAGCGAATGTTGCCTACGGGACCGACAATTCCGACCTGTTGCGCGAAGTCTCCAACATGTGTCTGGACTGCCACCATGTCTACAGCGGCGAGTACTATGTCGATCCCGAGGGCGACGGCTGGCACAATCGCCATCCTTCCTACGACAGCGAGCGCGGATCGACCAACTCCGTCGCGCAGGGCGCGGCGCGAGGCACCACCGACCCGTCGCACTGGGAAGCGGGGTCAGGTGCCGGATTCAACGGCACGTCACGGCTGAAGTGGGTCGGCATCAACGCCACCGACTTTGTCACGGCGACCCGGGTCCAGGCGACAACCAACGGTGTGTTCTGCCTGAGCTGCCACCAGGCCCACGGAAATGGCCACGCGTTTGCCCTCCGTTGGGATCCGACGACTACCCCGGATGGCTTCGGTTGCGAGCAGTGTCATAATCGGACCGAATTGTAGGGCGTTTGGTCGGCCAGGACGCCCTGCGGCCGGGTGCCTTCCGGACACGGCAGCATAGCTTTCTGTCAAAATCGCGAGTGAATCGGTGGGAATTGACCGCCGACGTCTTGCCCCCCGCGTAGATTGCATGCGGGCGGGAGGAGAACGCTAAATGATGAGTTTTCAGAACATGACGCTGTGGCTGGCCGGACTGACGATGTTGGCGGCCATTGTGCTCTACGCGCGCGCACGCGATGCGCGCATGCTGCGCCTGGCCGACCGGATGGTCTACGCGCACCTGGGTCTGTTGTCGGTGGCGCTGATCCTGCTTCTGGTCGCCTTCCTGGCGGACCAGTTCCAATTCGCCTATGTCGCGCACAATTCCTCGCTGGCCCAGGAGCTCTTCTATAAGATCTCCGCGGTCTGGGCGGGGCAGGAGGGAACGTTCCTGCTCTGGGCCTGGATGGTCGCCGTCATGGCCGTCTTCGTCATCCGTCGCGGCGGCGAATATCACCGCTGGGCGATGGTTTATGTGCTCGCGACCCAGGCGTTCCTCATGCTCCTCCTGTTTGTGCGCTCGCCGTTCGCTCTGGTGGAGGGCGGCGCCCCGGCCGACGGCAGCGGGATGAACCCGCTTTTGAAGGACCCGTGGATGGTTATCCATCCGCCGATCGTCTTCATCGGCTATGCCGCGTTCACGATTCCCTTCGCCTATGTCATCGCGGCGCTGACGATGCGCTCGTACAAATCGCTGGCGACCACGATCTTCCCTTGGGCGGCCTTTGCGACCGTGACCTTGGGCGCCGGCATCTTCATCGGCGGTTTCTGGGCCTACAAGGTGTTGGGGTGGGGTGGTTACTGGGGCTGGGATCCGGTGGAGAACGCTTCGCTGGTGCCGTGGCTGACCGGCATGGCGCTGTTACATGCCCTCATTCTCTACCGCACCAAGGGACAGCTCCCCAAGACCACGATGTGGCTGGCCTGCGTGTCGTACATCTTGGTGGTATATGGCACTTTCCTGACACGCTCCGGCGTGCTGTCCGACTTCTCGGTGCACTCGTTCACCGATGCCGGCATCAACTCGTACTTGTCGGCCTTTCTTTTCATCGTCGCGCACATCTCTTTCATCATGTTGCTGATGCGCGGCCGCAAGGTGACCGGCCCGCCGATCCCCAAGGCGATCAGTTCGCGGGAATTCGGGCTGGTGACCGGGGTGCTGCTGTTCTGCCTGGCCGGGGCGTTTGTGATCCTCGGCACCTCGTCGCCCATCCTGACCGGCCTGGTCGGGAATCCCTCGAATGTGGCGATGAGTTACTACAACCAGGTCTCGTTGCCGATCGGCATCTTCATCGCGTTGGTGCTGGGATTCTCGCCCTTCCTGCTGGTCGAACGCACCAAGTGGGGCGAGTTGTTCCGGACCGTCATCTGGTCAATTGTGGCGGCGACACTGGTGACGGCGGCGGCCATTATGCTTACATCGCTGGCGCCCTTGCACGCGCTGCTGATTTTTGTCTCAGTGGCAGCGTTGGCGTCGAACGGCATGGCGATCTGGCGCTTCTCGCACGGTCATCCGCTGCGGATGGCCGGCCATCTGACCCACCTCGGCTTTGCAATCATGCTTTTGGGCATCATCGCCTCGGCCGCGTATTCCGGCGAAGAAACAGTGACCGTTCGCTCGGGTGAGACGGTCGAGTCCTACGGCGCCCGCATTCAATTCCTGCGCGCGGTGTCCGGAGAGACCGCCGAGGACGGCTATCTGGATTTGCGGCTGGTGCGCGGCAACGACACGACGGTCGCGCGGCCCAAGCTATATATCTCGGAATACTCCCAGCAAGTGATGCGCACACCGCATATTGAGAAGGGTTTCCTCTCCGATCTGTACATCGCGCCGCTGGACCATCAGGCCTCCGCCCACGCCGGTCACGGTCTGACGCTGACCAAGGGGCAGACCTCCTCCTACGGCGGCTGGAATCTGACCTTTGTCCGCTATGATATGTCGCAGCATGGCGAGGGGGGCTCGATGAAGGTTGGCGCGGTGATCAATGCCGAGTTGAACGGAACGTCGTACGAGATCATCCCGACAATGGAGTCCACGGTGTCGGGCAAGAAGTCCCCCGCCGTCCGGATCCCCGGCACGGAGATGGGGCTGTCGCTCGTCGGGATGTCGGTGGAGCAGCGATCGGTCACGCTGGAGATCGATGACCCCGCGGCGGGTCAGATGGCCGGCGGTGAGTCGCTGGTCCTGTCGGTGTCGCGCAAGCCGTTGACCAGTCTGGTCTGGGCCGGCTGCATCCTGATCACACTCGGCACCGGGTTCTCCTACTGGCGCCGCCGGGTCGAGGAAAAGCTGGTGATCGCACATGACCATCCTGCTCCCACGTTCCCCGGCTTGCCCAGAGGGGGCCGTTTGAAGACAACCCAACCGCACTAACCGCTGATTGACATCGTCCTCGCATCCCCCGTTGACAGGATCGACGGGGGATGCCTGTTTGGGGTAGAACAATTGGCGGGAAATCACGTAGGAAAGAGCATGGCGACTTTTATCATCTGGCTGATCCTGTTTGTCGTCTGCTGGCCGCTGGCGCTGCTGGCGCTGGTGCTCTACCCGATTGTCTGGCTGCTTCTGCTGCCGTTTCGGATTCTCGGCATTGCGGTCGATGCGGTCTTCGATTTGCTGCGCGCAATCTTTACGCTGCCGGCGCGTCTTCTCGGCGGGCCGCGCAGCGTCGCTTAGACCGGCTGCCGCACCATGACGTAGTGCGGGCCGACACCGGGTGTGTCGAACTCGTCTCCGACCGTGACAAATCCATGCCTGCGGTAGAAGGGCACCGCGCGGGTACGGGCGTTGCACCAGATGAGCGCGCCGCCTTTGGTGCGCACATATTCGATGCAGGCGGAAAGAACCAGCGCCCCGATGCCCTGCCCCTGCCACGCCGGTTCGGTGGCCATCCCGCGCAACCGCCAGGTGTTGGGTGGATCATCCGCACGGGGACAGATCGCCAGGGAGGCCACGCCCACGACTTCGCCTTGGCGGAAGGCGGCGAAATGCGCGGTGGTGGGCTCATCATCCTGCGCCCAGATGCAATCAGCGAAGGGACGGCCGGGACGCAGGACCTTGTGACGCAGCGGGTAGATGACTTGCGCGGGAACGATCCGAACATGAATCTCGTCGTGCGCTTCCATTCCGTCAATCCGCTCCATTGGCAAACGTCGGCGCATTGAGCCGTTCGAGAAATCCCCGCGCCCGCTCGAAACTGCCCAGCAACGTGATCGGATTGTGTGTGCCCCCGGTGTAGAGAAAGACGGCATAATCGGGCGCTTCCAGATCGGTATCGTCGAAGACTTCCCGCAGACGCTCGGCCTCGCCGACCGGCACGATGTTGTCGGAGCGGCCATGATGCGCCTGGGTCGGCGGCAGTCGGTCGACAAAGTAGACCGGCGAGCGCCGCAGCATTGCCAGCCGGGCGTCGCTGTAACTCATCGTGCCATTCTTCAGCGGCTGGATGATCTCGGCGTTCAAGGCCTGCAGCCCGGGCAACGGACGCAATGTGCCGGTGAGTGCGTCTTCGAAGACATCCTGCGCGAAATCGCCATAGAAGTCGGTCGGGCCGAAGAACTCGATCACCACGTCGATCCGGTCATCGCGGATCGCCATCAACATCCCGACGCAGGCGCCGCGGCTGAAGCCGACCACACCGATCCGATCCGGATCGGCCGCGGGAATCAGCGACAGGGCGCTGTTGACCAGCGCGAGGGCATCGTCGACATCATGATCCCAGGGGCTGGCTGTGCCGGTCGATTGGTATGTGACTCCCTGGTAGGTGAGCGGCTCGGAACGGAATGACGGGATCAGGTAGACGTAATCATCCTGGGCGCTGGCCAGCGCGACGGTCAGGATCGTGAGCAATTCGCTGACATCCACACCCGTATCGCCGCCGTGTGAGTAGACCACCAGCGGCAGCGACCCCGGCCCGGAGTTGTCCGGCGCGATCGCCGCGCCGAAGCGGGTGACCCCGCCGAGGGTGTGTGAAATGATGCTGACCGTGGCGGCGGTGCCGCCCAGCGAAACAGGGGAGGCATTCACAATCACCGCGCCGCTGGCCGCCACCGATCGCGCCGCCCAGTCGGCCACGACTGCCTGCTGTTCCTGCGCGGTCGGCGGCTGGAACAACTGAGTGAGGTTGACGCCCTCCACAATGTGATCGCCATCGTCGCTGCCCGTCGAGGAACTGCTGCAGGCCAGGAACGTCAACGCTGAGGCGCAGGTCAGCACGGCGACGACTATGCGATGACCGCGCGGGAACAGTCTTATCGGCACACCCTGCCTGTAGTTATCCACATGAGCCCCGCTGGTTTGGAATTCCCCGTTCCCGTCGATTTAACGATCTGTTTACGCCCCCGTCATGTTCCGGCAACGAGGCGTCGGTTCCATGGACCGCATTGATCCCGATACGAGGCGGGCACGGCTTGCTGTCGTGTCTCACCAACCGGGGTCTTGGAGCCAAGATAGCAAATCACGGGCTGGGGAAGACAGACCGCAGACGAGGAGCGCGAGAAATGTTCAAGCGAGCGATTCATGTGATCGCCTTGGCCGGAGCCGCACTGGCGGCGACGCTCAGCGCGACAGCCCATGGCGCGACGGGACAGATTGCCGGAATGGTTCTCGATGCGCGGACCGGCGATCCGCTGATCGGCGCCAGCGTGCTGATCGAGGGCACCACGATCGGGGCGGCCTGCGACATCGACGGGCGCTATACGATTCGAAATGCGCCGGAGGGAACGCACACCCTGGTGGTGGCCAGTCTTGGTTACGCGTCGAAGAAAATCACACAAGTGTCGGTGAAGGCGGGCGAAACGCTGAGCGTGGATGTGTTGTTGACCGAAGCGGTTACCGAGATGAAGGCGATCGAGGTCACGGCCGAACGCGCGCGCGCCACCGAATCGTCGGTCTTGATCAAGCGCCGGTCGGCGGTCAACGCGACCGACGGGATCTCTTCGGAGATGATGCGCAAGGCCGGCGATGCCGACGCGGGCGACGCGGCCCGGCGGGTGGTCGGTGTCTCTGTGGTGGGCGGCCGCAGTCTGGTGGTCCGGGGGATGGGTGGGCGCTATTCGTCGGTCAGTCTCAACGGCTCGCCGATGCCCAGCCCCGAGCCGGAAAAGCGCGAGGTGCCCCTGGATCTCTTCCCATCGAGCCTGCTCGATGAGGTGGTCGCCTCGAAGACTTACACCCCCGATATGCCGGCGACGTTTGGCGGCGGTGGCGTCAATCTGTCGACCCGGGACTTTCCCACCGGGCGGGAGATCTCGTTTTCGGCCTCAGGGTCGTACAATTCCGCCAGCACTGGGAATGACCAGTTGACGTACGATGGCGGCGAGAAGGAATTCGCCGGGCTGTTCAATTTGGGCGTTGATGACGGCTCTCGCGCAATGCCGTCCGAGCTGATGGACCCGGGCTGGGGCGCCAGCGACTCGGCGCGCGAAGTTGCCGGCGAGGCGCTGGCCGATGGCCAACAGTGGACCCCCACGCGCACCAAGGCGCCGCTGAATCACAGTTACAACCTCAATGTCGGAGATGTTTTCGCGCTGGGAGACCAGTCCGACCTCGGTTTGTCCGCCTCGCTGTCATATAGCAGCAATTACAAAGCGACGAAGGAGCTCTATCGGGAGTACCGCGGAGCCAGTGGGATCAAGGACTTGGAACTGAATATCGAGCGCGGCGTCGCCAGCGTCCTTTGGGGCGGGCTGGTCAACTCGGCATTGCGGCTCTCCGAACGCCACCGGCTGTACTTCCGCGGCATGCACAACCGCACGGCCGACGACGAGGCGCATATGGGGTACGGGTACGATGAGTACTCCAGCACCTTTGTCGAGGATGTGCGTCTGCGGTATTCCACCCGTAGAATCACGTCGGGCCAATTCGGCGGCGAACACTATCTGGCGGGACTCTGGGGGTCGACTCTAGCGTGGCGCACGGTGATTTCCGGCGCCGATCGCAACGACCCCGCCATGCGGTCGAATCTCTATGCGCTCGACATCCAAGGGGCCGACACGACTCGCACGTGGTATCAGGCGGGTTACTCCGGCGCGTATATTGACATCGCCTTCGCCGATCGGGACAATGTTGTCGGCCTAGACTGGAGCGCACCCTTCCTGATCCCCAGCGCGAAAATCAAGTTGGGTGGCCTCTTCCAGGGCAAAACCCGCGATTTCCAGGCCAGCCGTTTCCGGTACGTGACCACCTCCGGGCAGGTCTCCCGTGAGGGATACGCCGAAGACCTGTTTACCTCCGACAACATTGCCGGCCGCAAGAACCGCGGGTTTGCGCTGGAGTCGGGCACACGCGCCACCGACCGCTACGACGTCAACGAGCATCTGGCCGCATTTTATACCATGGTGGAAGTGCCGCTGGGCAAGCGCGTCCGAGTGATGGCCGGCGGACGCTACGAGAACTCGGAAATGCTACTAAACACCGGTCATCCGGACACGCTGGGGCCGCTGCAGATCGATTTGCACACCAGCGACTGGTTCCCGGCGGCGACGATGGTGGTCGCCGTGTCGAACCGCGTCAATTTGCGTGGCGGCTGGAGCCGAACCGTCGCGCGGCCGGAGTATCGCGAAATCGCCCCGTTCCAGTTCCAGGACTACGTCCAAGGACGCCCCACGCAGGGGAATCCGGATCTGAGAACAACCTACATCACAGGCTACGATCTGCGGTTGGAACTGTTTCCGAAGCCGGGTGAGGTGCTGGCGGTCAGCGTCTTTTCAAAGTCGTTCGATGACCCGATCGAATTCACCTCGATTGATGGCACGCGTCCGATTATTACCTGGGAGAATGCTGACGAAGCAAGCAACAAGGGCATCGAGTTGGAGGCGCGCAAGTCGCTCGGATTCCTCGGGAACGCGCTCTCAACACTGACGTTGGGTGGCAACCTGACGCTGATTGAATCGAAAGTGATCTACCGCGACTCCGGTCTCTACGCGTACGAAGTGGACCGGCCGTTGACCGGGCAATCACCCTATACGCTCAATCTTGGTCTTGGTTATGTTTCATCCGGCGGCCGCACCGATGCCAACATCATGCTCAACACCTTCGGAAAGCGCGTCGAGGGTCTGGACAACCAGTCGGCGCCGCCCTACTACGAAAGCGCGCGCACGGAAGTCGATTTGTCAGTGAAGCACAAGATCTGGCAGGGCGTGAGCGCCAAATTCACCGTGAAGAATTTGCTCGATGCCGACTACCAAGTAACACAACTTCAAAACTCCGGCGAACTGGCCGGCCAGGACGCGCTGGTGAAGCGCCGCGAACTCGGCCGCTCCTTCTCCCTGGGATTTTCCTACTCGCTCTGATACATCGACACACACCACACCCGGCCATCCTTCTCCAGTGGCCGGGTTGTGCGTTTGGACATGGTGGTCCGTTTGCGTCGGGGCCGACAGACCGCTCGGTCGGACTGGGTTGGGTTCAGTATGCGGAGATCACGGCAGCGGTCGTGGCGGCGCACTCGTTGTGGACAAGAATCAGCACATAGAACCCGACGACCGCAAGCAACGGGACCTCCGCCGGACGCGCACTCTCCGGCGAGATAGTCAGTTGTGCATGCTGACGCGGCGGCGTGAGCTTGAATTGAAACTGCGCGGCGATCCGGTCATCCTCACTCTCGAATGCCCAGATATTCTTCCAGAAGCTGCGCAGGCGCCACTCGTAGCAATGTCCATCGGGAAACTGCAGTCGTCCGCTGCCGGTCCAGGCGGCTTCGTACACGGCGCATTCCGCCGCCGGTTTCATGGTCCAGACGTTGATACGCGGACGCAGG
Source organism: uncultured Ignavibacteria bacterium (assembly GCA_964593585.1). GTDB lineage: Bacteria > Zixibacteria > MSB-5A5 > WJJR01 > WJJR01 > JACQFV01. The sequence continues at coordinate 79,201 of CAZQIZ010000003.1, read as the reverse complement.
AATCCGGCGCGTTTCAGCGTCCAGGCGCCGTCCGCTGTTCGGGCTATTGCCAATGACCCGAACGCTCGCTGCCACGTCAAGGTCCCGAACAGCGCCGCCCCATCCCGCAATTCGAAGGTTCGCCGTCCGGCAGAGGGCTGCGTCCAGGTCAGGTTGTCCCCGCGGTACTCCCGCAACGATTCCATGGATCCTCCCGTGTTGGGGAAACAATGGGGTTGGCCAGATTGACTCTGTGTTAACGCGAGCGTGGAAATGACAGAGTTCGGAGCCGCTCCCTCGCCTGGCAGGCTCTGCGCCCATGGGGAGCGCATTGTGGAGACGGCTTCCGAACTCCGGACTTGCGGCCGTGCGTCCTGCGCGCAATAAGGTGCGACCGACAGATTGACTGAGCGCCAATGGCATGTTAGCCCAGCGCGAATTCTCAAGGGGCGGAAAGTAGCCCCTGCTCACGACGATTTCTCTCCGGCTTAACGTTCCCGAATCAAGCCCGCACGTACTTGGAGTGGCATGAGACCGTGATCCACCGGGTGCCATCAAATGGGAGGACACGAAATGCAGAAGCAAATGAAGCGCGCGGTCCGCACAGGGTCGTCCGCACGAGCGCGCGCCCAACGTACGACGGCGTACTGGCATCCGCTCAATCTTCAGAATCTTCCGGCGCGTCACTTCATCGACGCGGTCAATCGCATTTTGGATGGGCGAGCGGACGTGTGCGCCGGGACACTGAAGAACGCGACCGCCTGGCCATCCACCGGTGATTAAGCGTCCGCTGCGCGAAGCCATTTCGCCCGGGTCAGTCACGGATGCTGACCAGCTTGAAGAGTCCGTCCTGCTGTAGGATGGATCCGAAGATCCCCAGGATCAGTTCATCGCCGTTGGCATCGCGCACCCGAACCTCGGTACCGCGGTGCACGGTCAACGGCCCATGACGCTCCGCGGGTCTGGTGAACCGCACAGAAATCAGCTCGTACCTCTGACCGCCGTAGTCGGCGATCGCGCGACGGATGCCTTTCGCGCACCGTTGGTCCAGCATGTACCAGGCCATGTCCAGGTCCTTGCCGCCTGTTGTGTCCTTGCCGATGGGCAGCTGAGGCACCAAGATCGAATCATGCTCGACGCGTGACAGCCTCAGGGCGTTTAGCGCCTGCGCGTCATTGGCGGCCAGGGCATCCAGCGCCGCCTGACAGACTTCCTCGGGGCTGCCCTGCGCGTTGGTGAGTCGCAAATCCGGCCCCGCGGGCTTGCCACATCCCAGCGACTCAACGAGCGCGATCGCGATTGCCAAACGGATGGCAGATGTCCGCAGTCGCGCGCTGCGTGTTGATGCTCTGTTCGTCATGGTGCGGCTCCAGACTCCAAGGCGATCATCGGCCAGGAAGACCGGCGATGGCGAAAAGAACCGCCCCGGCGGGGGAGGCGCCGGGGCGGATTCTGCCGATTGATGCGTTGTTGACGTTGATTGTGATCCCCTGTAAAGCTCATTAGAACTGCGAGAAGTCGGTCCAGCCCTGCCACCACGGTGTGGGGTCGTTGGCGGAAACGGCGCCCAGGAAGGTCGCGGTCACATCGAAGAAGCCATCGTTCGGCGGCGTGCCGCCCACCTTGGTGTCCAGGTTGATCGGATTGCCGCCGGAGATCGGACGGAAGTCCGGGAATCCCACATCGCCATAATTGACTTCGACAAAGATCTCGGCCAGCGGCACCGCGGGGGTCGCGTTGACATAAGCCTCGTTGGCGTACGCCGGATTGTCGCGGAACTGGTTTTCCAGTGTGGTCGAGTCGCCGTCCCCGAAGAAGCGGTAGTCATACCAGACGGAGTTCTTGATCGAGAGTTCACCGCCGCTAATCAGGCCGGATGCCGGCGGGTTGTTGTCGATGTCCAGCGCGGTGCGGAATTTGGTCCATACCGTGTTGTTGATGTCGCAGGCGGCGCCGCGGCGGATGTGGTTGCCGGCGTTCTGCGAGGTGGCGAAGTTCGCCGATTGCCCGATCACCGTCATGTTCCACACGGTCGGCTTCATCCGCGGCAGCGAGTCCAGCAGCGAGGGGTGGTTGTCCCACTCGTTGCCGTTGGGGTTCGACGAGGACGTCTTGGTCGGGTCCTGGATCGTAACGAGGAACTGGCCCTTCCACTGCGCGCCGATGTCGGAATCAAAGCCGTCGTCGTCGCAGCCGGACAGTACGATGTGTTTGACGTTGCAGCGGCCGCCGAACCACTCGATGCCGTCGTCGGCGTTCTGGTTGACCTGAACATACTCCATCGTGGTGCCGTTGCCGACGCAGTTGAGCGTGATGCCGTTGAGTTCATTGTCGGTGGTGAATTCACGGCCGGCGAATTCCACACGCATGTACTTGAAGCATCCGCTGTTGTCGTTCGGATCGGTGCCGCCGCCCAGACCGCCGTTGCCTTCGGCCTGGTAGAGGTAGGTCGGGTAGTTGTTGTTCGGCGCAAATCCGCTGATGACCATGCCGCCCCAATCGCCACGGTCGCGCGCGCCGTCTGGAAGCATGCTGGTGAAGACGACCGGGTCGGACGCGGTGCCGACAAAGTGCCCGTAGCCGGTGCGGCGAATGATGAAGGCGGAGGGCGTCGCCGTGGAAGTGTCACCCTCGATGTCGGTCCCCGGCTGGATGCGCAGCGTGTCGGTCTTAGGGGCCGAGCCCGTGCCGAGATCACCACGGTCTTCGCCGATTTCATAGATCCCAAAGATAAGGTACTGTATCGAGTCGTCGGCAATCAGCGTGTAGGTGCCCTGGCCGGACCGTCCGCTCAGCGCGTAGATGCGAAAGGGTGTGGTCGCCGTCTGGCCGCGAAAGGCGACGTTGACGATGCCGACCACATCCTGCACGTTTACGACGCCGTCACCGTTGATATCGTCGGCGCCGAGGAAGCGTGAGTTCGGTTGTCCGCGGAAGGCGACATTGACCATCGAAACGACATCCTGAACATTGGCGCGCACGCCATCGCCGTTGGGATCGCCGATCAGTGACGGCGTCAGCGGATCGCACTGGGCGCGGGCAATCGACGCTGTGGTGCCGACCAGCAGGCAACCGATCGTAAACGCCCTAATCATACGATGAAACAACATTGCGAGCTCCTCCATGGGTCATGGGGACCCGGGTTGGTGTGACCATCCCGCTCGAAGCGGCCGAGGGATGGGTGAAACGGGAAGTACGGTGGAACAGACGCTTGGCACGGCGTCGACGGGTTGTGTCTCGACCACCCGTCGGGCGCGAAGAAGTCGAATGCGGATTAGCGCGGGATTAGTGCCAGATTAAGAGGACGTAAAGTATCGCATGCTCGGTAATGCTTTGTGCCACACATACATACATCATCGCCGCTGGCGTTGTTCGCGTTTGACGCGGCTGTTGGCGGCGTTGTGCTGCTCGAGGGTGCGGGAAAAGACGTGCGCGCCCTGACCGTCGGCCACGAAGTACATCGCGTCGGTGGAATCCGGGTAGAGCGCGGCGCGGATCGAGGCCAGCCCCGGATTGCAGATCGGGCCGGGTGGAAGGCCGGGGTGGAGGTAGGTGTTATATGGCGATTCGAAATCCAAATCCTGACGGGACAGCAACCGGTCCGGCGGCAAGCCGCCCATGGCGTAGATTACGGTCGGATCGCACTGCAGAAGCCAGCCCTCACGCAGGCGATTGTGGAAGACCCCGGAGATCATGCCACGCTCATTGCCGTCGGCCGCTTCGGCTTCGATGAGCGAGGCCAGTGTCAATACCTGGTGCCGGGTCCAGCCCAAGGCGGCGGCACGCGCCGCCAGTGTGTCGTTGTATTGCTCGCGTCCTGACTGCAGGAGACGCGTGAGCACTTCGCGTGGCTTGACTCCCCAATAGAACTGATAGGTCTCCGGCCAGAGATACCCTTCCAGACTGGCCGCTCCGGGCGCCCACTCGGCCACAATCGTGGTGTCACTCATCAACGCAGCCAGTGCGTCAGGAGGCAGCCGCAACTCCCTGGTCAGGTGGGGCGCAATCCGCGCGAGGGTCCACCCCTCGGGAATGGTGACCATGACCGTGACGATCCGTCCTTCGTTCAGTTGTTGCAGGACATCGGATAGACGCACCGTGCCTTCAAAGCGGTATCGTCCCGGACGCAGATGGCGATCAATTCCCTTCCATTTGGCCAGCCAGCGGAAGGCGCGCCGCGAGCGGATCACACCCGCCGAATCCAGTCGGGCGGCAATCTCGCGCGTGCCATCGCCGGGTGCGACCGTGATCTCACGCGGCGCTTCGAGTGCCATCGGCCGTTCGACCCAGTAGCCAAGCGCAAAGGCGCACGCGACGGCCAGCACGAGGAGGGTGAAAATAATCAGGACAAACTTCATGATGGGTTCATTTCAATTCAATCCACCCCGTCGCCGGATCCACCACGCGGTGACCCGATCGGCGGCCCGGATGACCAGCGCCGGCAGAATCATTAGGATGGCCAGCGCCCATCCGACCAGCGCGCGCCATGTGTCGTCCCACCACTCCCTGACTCGCGGCGCGCGACGCTCAGGCATCCGGATCATACCCAGTGGCGGCATCCAGCGAATCGAGATAATTGCGCAGGAGGATTTCGGCGGCCAGACGGTCGATCTCGCCTTTGCGCCCCTTCAGCTTCTTTCCCGTCTGGTGGAAGATGCGCGTCGCCTCGCGCGAGGTGTATCGTTCATCGACCAGCCGGACATCGACATGGGTCCGTTCGCGCAACCGCTCCGCGAACGCGCGCACCGCCTGGGCCATCGTTCCTTCGGCGCCCGATTCGGTAATCGGCAGTCCGATGATAATGGCGCGGAAGCCCCACTCGACATGCCCGGCGGTGATGCGGTTTAACGCTTCTTCGTCGTTTTGCACTTCAATGCATCCCAGACCGGTGGCGATGGTGCCAGTGGGATCGGAAATGGCCAGTCCGATGCGCCGTCGCCCATAATCGATGGCGAGAATGCGTCCACCCGGGGCGCCTTGGTCGGGACGTTCCATCCTGCAATCTTAATTGTTCCGCCGCGTTCGGTCATGGGGTTTGGTGTCGGGAGTTGTGCACCCGACTGCGCATTTTGGTGCGTATTCCGGATAGCGGTCCGCGAACGTGGACAATGTGGATATCGCCGCGCGGGAACCGCTGCCGCGGAAGAATCTGTAAGGCGTTGACGGTAAATTGGTTAGATGTGCCGCGGAGATCCTTGCATATTTGACACAGGGTCGCGCGCGGCCCTCCGACTCAGAATCCCGCGGCATGTGGGTTGCCTTGGTCCAAGGCATGAGACCTGAGCAAACGCCCATGACACCGCCGGTGTCCCATCCCCTGGCTGATTTGGAACGCGGATTCCCGACCGCGCGTCTGGAGCACCAGCGCGAGCCGAAGGTCAAGCATGATGAGCGCGGCTTTTTCATCATGACCTTGTCGGAGAACATCAAGGTCTATTTCGAAGACTACTATCAATTCCTCGAGCTGATCGCGGGCCGTTGCCACGCCGAGCTGGAACACCTGGACAAGTCGCTTTCGGAGACCGCCGCCGACCACATCGAGTCGCTGGCCTACTTCCGGGCCCGCCGCCTGATCGTCGATCTGGTCTACCGCAACGTGCGCTCGTTCTACTCCGACCGGCACAATCTCGGCGTGATCATGACCCCGTGGTGCTTCGGCACCGTGATCCTCGAAAAGGTCGAGCTGATGCGCGATCGGGTCTCTCGCGGCGAGGTCACCAACAGCGACATCGGCGAGTATCCGTACGATACGGTGCGCTACATTGACGAGATCAAGACGCGCGTGCTGATGGACATCTTCGATTTCCCACCCAAGGCGTTCGCGATGCGCTGGCAGTACACCGAGCTGATCAAGCGCTACTCGACGGCGCTGTCGAACGTGACCACATCGCTGCAGAACATCCTGGAGTTGATGAAAAACTACGGCAAGTGACCTCCTCCTTCTCCCGTTGGTGGACGGACGCCGCATTGGATACAATGCGGCGTTCGTTTTTGGGGGGTGTCGATTCCGCTTTTTCCCGCGGCCCGGCGGAGCGTAATTCGGAGCCGGGAGGTACCACCTATCATGAGTCACCAGGCCATTCAGACAGCCAACGCGCCGTCCGCGGTGGGGCCCTACAGCCCGGCGGTGGTCTTTGACGGCGGCAAGATGGTGTTTGTCAGCGGGCAGATTCCGATCAACCCGGCCACGGGCCAGATCCTGACCGGCGGCATCGCCGAACAGACCGAGCAGGTGCTAAAAAACCTGCGCGCGCTCCTGGAAGCGTCTGGCACGGGCATGGACCGGGTGCTGAAGACCACGGTCTTTCTGATCGACATGAATGAATTTGCGGCAATGAACGAGGTGTATGCGCGCCACTTTCCCGGCGTCCCGCCGGCGCGTTCGACCGTCGAGGTCCGTCGCCTTCCTAAGGATGTGAAAGTCGAGATTGAGGCCATCGCGCTCGTATGATCGATTTCCACCTCTCCGATGAGCACCATGCGGTGCAGACACTGGTGCGCGACTTCTGCGCCCGCGAGGTGTTGCCGACCATCCGTGAGCGCGACCGCAACAGCCGTCACGACCCGACGCTGATGCCGAAGATGGCGGCGGCCGACATTTTCGGGCTGTGCTTTCCGCAGCGCTATGGCGGTCTCGGGCTCGATTACACCGCCCTCGGGCTGGCCTGCGAGGAGACCGAGTATGCCGACACCTCGGTGCGGGTCATCCTGTCGGTGCACGTCGGGCTGGTATCATTGACGCTGGTTACCTGGGGGACCGACGCGCAGAGGGAGCGATATCTGCCGGATTTGATCGCGGCGCGGCGGATCGGCGCCTTTGGCCTCACCGAGCCGAATGTCGGCTCCGATGTGGTGGGATTGCAGTCCACCGCCGACCGCGACGGCGGCGACTACATCCTCAACGGCGAAAAGACCTGGATCTCGCTGGCCGACATCGCCGACACCTTTCTGGTCTTCGCCTGGACCGACCGCGCCAAGATGAAGAAACGCGATCACTCCGGCATGAGCGCGTTTGTGGTCGATCGCGGAATGAGGGGGCTGACGACCTCCAGCATCCACGGTAAACTCGGCGTGCGGGCGGGCAACACCGGCTCGATCCAGATGGCCGACCTGCGGGTGCCATCGTCGGCCATGCTCGGGCATGAGGGAGAGGGGTTCAAAATCGCGATGTTCGCGCTCGATCAGGGACGGTTCACCGTGGCCGCCGGCGCCACGGGACTGATTCGCGCCTGCCGTGATGCCAGCGTCGCCTACAGCCAGACCCGTAAGACATTTGGACGACCCATCCGCGATCATCAATTGGTCAAGGAGATGATCGCGAAGATGGAGGCCAATTTCCAATCCTGCCGATTGCTCTGGCTGCGCGCCGCCTGGCTGAAGAACACCGGTCAGACCAACACGCGCGAGACGGCGCTGGCCAAATGGACCGCGGCCGCCGCCGCCGAAGCTGCGGCCGCCGATGCGGTGCAGGTGCATGGCGCCTATGGATTCTCCGATGAGTACCCGGTGGAGCGGTTCTACCGCAACTCAAAGGGATCGTCGATTTACGAAGGTACGCGCGAAATTCAGACCCTGATGCAGGCGGATTATGCCTTGGGATTGCGCACCGATGAACCGACGCGCTGCATGCTGCCGGTGCCGGAGCGCATGCCGGAGTAGCTGTGCGATGGCAGCGGCGAGGGCGCATGTGATGAAAAGCAGGCTCGGCAGGAGCCTCGCCCTCCCATTCGATCATTCCATCAATTCGGGAGGGCGAGGCTCCTGCCGAGCCGTGCAGCCAAAGGCGATGAGGCGGCGATCTGCGAGCGACACCTCCGGGGGTCACAGATGATCCCACTCCTTCGCTCCTTGCGTCCGGTGCACTGGGTGAAGAACCTTGTGGTCTTCGCCGGGTTGATCTTCTCCCGTCATTTCGACCGTTCCGATGACATCCTGCGATCGCTTGGGGTCTTCGGCGTCTTCTGCGCGCTGGCCAGCGCGGTCTATCTCTTCAACGACATACGCGACCGCGACAGCGACCGCGCTCACCCCGACAAGCAGCGTCGTCCGATCGCGTCCGGGGCGGTTGCGGTTTCGACGGCCGCGGTGGTGATGGTGATCCTGCTTGCCGCCGGCATGGCGGGCGCCTGGCTTCTGGGGCCGCCGGTGTTCATCATCGTGGCCATCTATGTGGCCTTGAATGTCGCGTATTCACTGGGGTTGAAGCGTGTGGCGTTGATCGATGTGATGGTGGTGGCGCTCGGTTTTGTGCTGCGCGCGGTGGCAGGGGCGGAGGCGATCAATGTGGAGATTTCACCCTGGCTGGTGGTCTGCACATTGCTTCTGGCGCTCTTTTTGGGATTCGGCAAGCGGCGTTGGGAATTGGAATCGCTGGGCGCCGATGCGACCAGCCATCGCGCCGCGTTGGCCGGCTACACCATTCCGCTACTGGATCAACTGACCGCGGTGACCACCGCCGCCACGGTGGTGGCCTATTCGCTGTACACGCTCGCGCCGGAAACCCAGGCCAAGTTCGGCACGTCGCAGTTAATCTGGACGCTGCCGTTTGTCCTCTTCGGCGTCTTCCGCTACCTCTGGCTCATCCACGGCGCCCGCAAAGGCGGAAACCCCACCTCGGCGCTGTTGCGTGATGCGCCGATCGTGCTGACCGCCCTGTTGTGGCTGGGCACAGTCCTCTGGCTGATTGCCTGAATAGACGTCGACACGAGCTCTGAACTAGAGCCGTACCATCCGCACCATCTCCGCCGTCAGCTTTGCCGCGAGGAAATCGGCGTGGTGCAGGCCGGGGATGGGGGAGAGCTCGACCAGGTCGAAGCCGACCACTTGCTTGCGGGCAAAGACCATCCGCAGGAAATCGAGGGTCTCATACCATTGCAGGCCGCCGGGCTCGGGCGTGCCGACCGCCGGCATGATTGACGGGTCGAGCGCGTCCAGATCGAGCGTGATGTAGACTTGGTCCGATAGCGGTTTGATCGCCTCTTCCTGCCAGCCGCTCCGTCCGACAATGTCCCGCGCCAAGAAGACCGGCGCATTGGCGGCCCGCAGTGACCGCAGACAGTCCTCCGAGGCATTGCGGATGCCGACCGAGACCGCCGGGCAGAGTTCGCGCACCCGGCGCATGACGCTGGCGTGTGACCACTTCGATCCCTGGTAGATGTCGCGCATGTCGGCGTGGGCATCGATGTGCAATACACTCAACTTCGGGTATTTGGCCCTGTGGGCGCGCACCGGTCCGGTGGTCAGGGAATGCTCGCCGCCCAGCATGACCACAAACTTGCCGTTTTGCAGATGCTGCGCCACCGCGCGCTCGACCACATCGACCATCTGTGCCGGGCCGTCGGCCTCGGCTTCGATCTCCAGCGCGGTATGAATGCCGATTTCGCCGATGTCGCGTCCGGATGCCGGGTCATACGTCTCCACCTCGCGCGAGGCGGCGATGATCGCGGCGGGGCCGTACTTGGTTCCCGACTTGTAAGAGGTGGTCGCGTCGTAGGCCACCGGCAAAATCACAATGCGGGAATGGTTGTATTCGGTCTCCTCGGGAGTCAGCCCGAGGAAGTTGAAGCCGCGCACGGGTTCGGTCATGGAGGGCTCGCTTGGCTGTTGGTGGGGGGTCTTCGCCTCTTGTCCCGGACGGAGTCTGATTCTCTGTTCGTCACAATATAGCGAACAAGGGGCTGAAGGCCCCTTGTCGATCGAATTCATCGGGCGCCGGGGTTATTCGGTAATCATCACCGCCGCGGTCACCACCGTAGTCCAGAGCCCGTCCTTGTCGCCGGTCGCCGACTGGGTGATGTTGCGGGTGGTGTAGATCTTCCCCTGCACTTTCCATTCTTCCTTGTTCTGGTTCCAGCTCTTGTCGAGATCGATCTTCCAGCCCATCGAGGTGGCCAGCATCGAGATGGCCAGATCTTCGGAGTAATCACCCGCCTTCTTTTCGGTCAGGCCATAGTCGTGATGCTCGGTCAGGTAGCCGATGGTGTTGCGGTCCTTGGGAATGGCCAATCCGACCGTGGCCGAAATCAGGCGCGAGGGTTCGTTGGTGTCGTTGCGGCTCATGACCACAAACAGCACCTGCCCGCGATTGAGCTTCTTTTCGCCCTGTTTGCGGGAGATCAGCCGGCATTGCGGCGGGAAGATGGACGACACGGTGACGATGTTGTAGTGCGCGATGCCGGCGTCGCGCAGCGCCAGCTCGAAGCTGGAGAGTCGCTCGCGGTGCCGTCCGACACCCTTGGTCAGATACAATTCCTTGGCGATGATCATCGGCGCATCCTCCCGTTCGACGCGAAGCGGTGCAATTTCCGGTCACCTGTCTGGGGGCCGTTAGGGCGCGCAATATACACGCGCGCCGGGGGAAATCAACACTCGCGCCGGGTGAGTGCGAAAATTGGGGGAGAAAAGTGCGGCGGCCTACTTCTCGGGGGGCTCGGACGGCGGCGTGACGCGGGAGCCGAAGGGCCACCACCAGCGGCGGCGTCCGCTCGTCTCGGCCAATCGGGCGGCACGTCGCGCCGCCTTGGCCTCGCGCTGGCGCTCTTGGGCGCGGGCGTCGAACTCTTCGATTTTCAGGAGCAGCCGCTCGACGTTTTCCCGCTTCTCCATCATGACCCGAAAGGTTTCATAGTCCTTCAGGTTAAAGAGGGTCTGCACGAAGGGTTCGAGGAAGATCATCGCCTGCGACCCGATGAAGTTGAGCGGCTTGACTGTCTCCAATGCCATGATCGCGGGCACGGTCGCCTGCCAGCGCACCACTTTCTCCGCCAGCTTCTCGAGGAGGGCCTCCTCCTCGGCGAAGCGCGCCTGCGCCTCGGGATCGTCGGCCTGCGGCAGCGCCGGCTGCTGGGTGCGGAACCAGTCGCCGAAGCTCATGCCGACTCCTTGGATTCGGGCGGCGGCGGGGGGATGCGCTCATGCACCACCGCCATCACCGCCTCGCGGTTTCCATGAAAGCGGACGAAGAGGCCCCGGAAATTCTCCAGACGCGACGGACGCGGGAACGGCGACAGCAGCACGCCGTTGCGGTCCGGGTAGTAACTGCGGAACTGGCTCCAGGTGAAACGACGGGTCACGCCGAGGAACCGTGTCTCCAGTCCGCCGACGAAGAGAGTGTAGTGTGTGGGCAGAAAATAGATGCCCAGCGAGGCGCTCAGGATGACCAGCGCCAGCAGAATGAAGAACGGGCCATACAACCAGCCGACCAGCGCCGGGATGCCGATCAGGCAGGCGACCACCGCTGCCAGCCGCCAGCCGCCCTCGCGCACAGGGTGGTAGCGCCAGCGCAGCAGCTCGCGCGCCGGATCGTCGGCGGCCGCGACTTCCGTCGTGGTGTTGGCAGTCGGTTCGGTCATCAAGATGACGTGCCGCCTGGCTCGGGGCGGTACCGTTCGGATTTTACCGCGCTGATCTCCTCGAGCAACTCCTCGGGCTTGATCAGCTTCTTTTTCACCAGCAGGCGGACGAGCGCCTCCTGGGCGAGATTGTTCGAAAGCGCCAGTTCCTCATACGAGACCAGCCGTTCCTTGCCGTCGACGACCAGGCGCAGGGCATAGGGCGAGGATTTCTTGTCATCCGGCACGACTGTCTCCTTCCATCGGTTTCCCGCCGCGCGGGCGTTCTCCCGACAAGATAGCCAATGAAAAACCGCGGCGCTCCGAATTCGCGCCGCGGTTGGCCGGACTGGCCGGACCATTCAAAGCGAGTATTTCCCGAAGTCCTCGGGATTGATGTTACGGAGGCGCTCCTTGAGCGCCTCGGCATCGTACTTCTCGGACTGTTCGCCGGAGGCCGGGCGTTTCTGGAACAAGTCGTAGCGCACCAGGATCGGCGCCTTGGCCTTCAGCGCCAACGCGATCGAGTCCGACGGTCGGGCGTCGACCTCGATGGTGGCGCCATCGCGCTGGAGCACAATCTTGGCATAGAAGGTCTGATCGCGCAGGTCGATCACCTGGATCGATTCGACCCGGGCGCCGAGGGTGGTGATCATGCCGATCAGCAGATCGTGCGTCAGAGGACGCTTCGACTTGACCTCCTGCAACTCCATCGCAATCGCCCAGGCCTCGTAGTGTCCGATCCAGATCGGCAGAATCAGGTCTTCATCCTCCGGCGCCAACACCACCACCGGCGAGTTGGACGAGATATCCAGCGCCAGGCCGTTGACCTTGGCTTTGACCAGTTCCTGACCGGATTCGGGCGGCATCGTTACTCCGGCTTCTTGACCACCCAGACCTTCAGCTTGGCGATCACATCGCGGTCGATTTTGACGTCGACCGTGTAGACCCCCAGCGCCTTGAGCGGCTCATCGAGGAGGATGTCGCGACGATCGATCGTGAAGCCCTGATCCTTGAGCAGTTCGGCGATGTGGGCGGCGGTCACCGATCCGAACACCTTGTCCTCCTCGCCCACCTGGACTTCGGCGGTGCACGAGACCTTTTCGAGCGCCAGTTTGATACGGTCGGCTTCACGGAGGCGTTTTTTGTCCCGCTGCTCCTTCTGAATGCGGACCTGGTCGATCGCGCGCAGATTGCCCGGGCTGGCCGGGATGGCCAGTTTGCGCGGGATCAGGTAGTTGCGGGCGTAGCCGGCTTTGACCGTGACGATCTCGCCGACCTTCCCCACGTTTTCCACATCATCTCGCAGAATAATCTTCATCGGAATGCACCTGTTGGATTCGGTTTACTTGAACGTCTCCGCCACATAGGGCAGGAGGGCCAGATGCCGCGCGCGCTTGATTGCGGTGGTCAGACGGCGCTGAAAGAGCGCCGAGATGCCGGTGGTCCGACGCGGCAGGATTTTGCCGCGTTCGGAAACGAACTTGCGCAACAAGCGCTCGTTGCGATAGTCGATCTCGTACAGTTTCAGGTCGGTGAAGCGGCGTCCGCGGCGCTGTCCGCGCATGCCCCGGCCGCCGTAACCTTCCTTGCCATCCTGATCGCGGTCGCGATCACGGTCGCGGTCGCGATCACGGTCTCTGCGGTGAAACTCTGCCATGTATGCGTCCTTCCTTCGTTTGATCGATCGGGTTATGACGCGCTGCTGCTTTCCGGGGCAGCGGTATCAACGGCGGGCGCAGCGGTGGCAGCGGCTTCGGCGGCGGCCGCTTCGGCCTCCTCACGCGCCGCGCGCCGCTTGTCCATCTCTTCCAGGTACATCGGATTGTCGGCCAGCACCGTCAGGTAGCGCAGGCAGTTCTCGTCGAGCAGGAACTGACGCTCCATCTCCCGCGGCACCGATGGCGATGACTCGTGCACGATGTGCACGTAGTACCCCTGCGTGCGCTTCTTGATCGGATAGGCCAGACGGCGCAACCCCCAGCGCTCGGTGCGCTTGATCTGGCCGTTGCGCGTAATGATCTCGGAGTAACGCGCAATCGTCCTCTCCCAACCCTCATCCAAGAGCTGGGGGTCCATGATAAAGGTTGTTTCGTAGATCTTCACGTACCCTCCCTCGGTCTGTCGGCGCCCGCCTCATCCCCTGAAAGGGAATCGGGCGCGGGGGGTTTGCGGTTATAGGTGTTTGCAGCCACAGCCACGCCGTCGGTCAGCATGGTCCTGACCGCGGCGGCAGCACGGACTGCCATCTCTCGCGCCAAGGATAACTCATTTTCGGGGAAGGGGGCAAGGACAAACTCGGCCGGATCGACCCCATCTGGCACCGGCCCCACCCCGCAGCGCACACGGGCAAACTCTTCGCTGCCAAGGGATTCGATGAGCGACGCCAGACCGTTATGCCCGCCGTCTGACCCACTCGCCCGGATGCGTAACTGACCCAAGGGTAAGGCAATATCATCCACTATCGCAGTCACACGCTCCGGACTGACAGGATACCGCGCCGCAAAATCGACCAAGGCGTGACCAGATAAGTTCATGTATGTCAGTGGCTTGATGATGGTCGCGCTGGTTTGCGAGCAGGTGATTACCGCATACTCGAACTTCCCCCAGCCCGGCAGGAAGTGCCCCGGTGCGCCGACCAGCAGATCAGCCACCCACCAGCCGAGATTGTGACGGGTTGCGGCATAGCGTTGGCCCGGGTTGCCGAGGCAAATGACAATCGGAGACTCTGGGGGGACGGCAACTGACATCGACCGGCGAATGACAATGGTTGTGGCCGGGATGTCAATGCCGGAGAGGAAATCTGACGTTCGCCCCTTCGATCCACTAATTTCCGGCCCATGAATCTGGCGCGCCTGCTCGATCCGGCCTTGATCAAACTCTCGATGGAGACCCGCCTCGAGCCGCCGGCCGATGGGGAAGAGAAGACGCGCCGCCAGCGGCACGACGACAAAGAAAAGATTCTCGATGAACTGGTCGCACTACTGGAGAAGTCCGGCAAGGTGGGCAACCGCACGAAGTTGTTGACCGATTTCATCAATCGCGAACGCAAGGCCTCGACCGGGATCGGCCATGGGATTGCCATCCCCCACATCCGCACCTATCAGGCGCGCGAACTGGTGATTGCCATCGCGCGCTCGACTGAGGGGTATGATTTTGAGGCCCTTGATGGGCAGCCGGTCCACCTGTTTTTCGTCATGGCGGCGCCCTCCTACGGCGACGAAGCGCTCTATCTGCGGGTGTTCAAGGCGCTGGCCGAGGTGTTGAGGTTTGATTATTTCCGTGAACGGCTCATGACCGTGGAATCGGAATATGAAATGATCCGGGCATTCAGCGAGATGGAGTAACCTGCACGGGGTCGGCGCAAGCGGTCTCCATTTGACATCCATACGGTAGTTCCGCACCTTTGGGGACTACGTAGGCACACGGTGCACCCATTGCGGAGGGACATGCAGATGAAGCGTATGGTTACAGTGGCCATGCTGGCGGCGTTGGTGATCGCCTGCGGCCAGAAGGCGGAACAGAAACCGGCACAGCAGACGCAAACGCAGCAGCAAGCCCCGCCCGGCTCGCAAGAGCCGCCGCGTCCGGCGATCAAGCAGTCCGACGCCCGCGTCTGGATCGACCCGGTCACCGCTGCCAAGGGTTCGTCCGCTGCCATCAAGGTCCAGTACTATGGCGTCGAAGAGGCCAAGGCGATCGTCATCCCGCTGGTCGTTCCGTCGGGTGTCACCATCGATTCGGTGTCGTATGCCGGCTCGATCCTGGAGTTCATTGCCACACGTCCGATCAACATCGACAACGACAACCACCGCGTGCTGTTCACCGCCATTCCGACCACCGAACCCAATATCCCCGCCAAGGAAGGGCTGCTGGGAACCGTCTATGTGACCATAGGTCCGAATGCCGAATCGGGCGATATCGAAGATACATTCTTCCCGCCGGCCAATTACCTGACCTACGTCGACACAGCCAACGCGCTGATCGAGCCGCAGTTCCAGCCCGGCAAACTGACGGTCCAGTGACGGCAGGGCAGTTGGAGTCCCGATGAACACAATGGCAGTCGAGATTGACGAGCAGGCGAAGGCCGCGCTGCGGGTGGGGCTGAACCGCCACGCCCTCAAGCGCGGACGGTTCATCCTGGCCTCCGGCGCAGTCTCGGATTATTACGTCAACGTTAAGGAGATCTGTCTGCGCGGCGAGTACCTCCGACTGGTGGGGCGTCTGCTTTGGCAGATGATCAAGCCCTCGGGGGCGCAGGCGGTCGGCGGCATGACGCTGGGCGCTGACCCGATCGTCTCCGCCGTCACGATCGCAGCGGCCGAAGACGGCTTCGACTGCCCGGCGTTGATCGTGCGACGCGAGGCCAAGGACCATGGCACCGGACGGCAGATCGAAGGACCGTTCGAGGCGGGCATGAAAGTGGCGGTGGTCGAGGATGTGACCACCACCGGCCAGTCGGCGATGCGCGCCGCCGAAGCCATCATGGCCGGCGGCGGCAGTGTGATCGGCGTTTACACCGTACTCAACCGCGCGGCCGGCGCCGATGCGCTGTTTGCCGACAAGGGCTGGCCATTTCAGGCGATCTTCACGACCGCCGATCTGGACTTATAGACGATTGTCCGGGCGGGAACATCTCCCGCCCGGATATGCTTGTTCGACAACCGGGCGGCGAGTTGCCCGGATCAGAGTGCCGACACCCACCCTCGAAAGAGGGATGGGGTTTTCGTGTATGCGCCGAGCCGACCATGTCCGCTGAACACCAGGATTCCACGATCACTCGCCGGGGCGCCCGTACCCGACACGCATTTGATACCGCCTTTCGGGCGCTGGACCGTCTGGAGGCGTTCCGGCAACTGGATGCTCAGTGGACTTCCGGGGGGGGCGTCCATGTTGATTTGACCGGGACATCCGGCTCCCTGGCTGCGTGCGCACTGGCGCGGCTGCACCTGCGCCGCGCGCGTCCGACGGTGGTTGTCGTAGCCGAGCCCGAAGATGCGGCCCATTGGCATGACGATCTGATTCACCTCCTCGGCCACGATCGTGTCCTGCGCTTTCATTCGTGGGAAATCCTGCCCTATGAGTTTCGCCATCCGGGTCCGGAGTCGGTGGGGCGACGGTTGGAGACGCTGTGGCGATGCCTGGCACCCGATCCGCCGGTGGTAGTCACGCATGTCCGTGCATTGTTTGAGCCGACCCTCCCTCCGGAGGAGCTCCGGCAACGGATGTTCGAGGTTCGCATTGGCGGGGAGTATGCGCTCGATGAACTGTCCGCGCGGTTGGTGGCGCTCGGATTTCGGCGGGTACCGCTGGTCGAGGAAGTCGGCACGTTTTCAGTGCGCGGCGGAATCCTGGATCTGTTCACCTACAGTTCGTCCGAGCCGTTGCGCATTGAGTTCTTCGGCGACACCGTCGAATCGATCCGCACCTTTGCTGTCACCACCCAGCGGACCACCGCCAAGCGCGATCACTGCGTGATCCTTCCGTCGCGGGAAGTGCGGGCCAGCGGGCCGGAGTATGAGAAGGGGTGGGACCGGGCCGGTTGGGATGCCGCGTGGCGTGATCGTGTCGAGAACGATCCCGAGCGCCCCGGCCTCGAGTGGCTGGCCGGCTCGCTGGGGCAACGCCGCGGCAGCCTGCTCGACTACTTCGGTCAGGATCTGGTGATTTGGACGCATGATCCGACCCGACTGCGGCACGCGGCCGACCGTTTTGAGGAGGAGTCGCAACGGTTCCATGCGCGCCTGGCGTCTCATCTTCCCGATCCGCCGCCGCCGACGCAGGTCTACCTGCCCGTCGAGCGCTGGCACGAGCCCCCCGTCGGCGGGCTGCATGTCTGGGTCTATGATCTCTTTGTCGAGGCGACCGCGCGAGGTGTGCGTTGCGACTTGGCGGCGGTCGGTCCGCCGTCGGTCGGCGCCAGTGTGCGGCGGCTCTCCGAGGAATTGACCGCCTTCGAGCAGCAGGGATACGATGTCGCTATCGCCTGCGACAACGAGGGACTGAAGCGGCGTCTGGCCGAGATGCTGGAGGATGTTCACGGCACCGTCGAATACATCTTTCCGGCTTTGCACGCCGGCTTTGTCCTGCCCGATGCGCGGTTTGCCCTGCTGACCGAGCACGAGGTCTTCAACCGGCACAAGGCGCGTTTCCGACGCCGCAAGTTCCAGGAAGGGCTTGCGCTTTCCAGCTACACGCAGCTGAAAAAGGGCGATTACGTCGTGCACGTCGACCACGGCGTGGCGCGTTTCCGCGGTCTGGAAGCGATCACTGTCGATGGGCGCCGGCGCGATTGCCTGCTGCTTTTATATCAGGGCGACGACAAGCTCTTTGTCCCGATCGAGGAATTCGACCGGGTCCAGAAGTACTCCGGGCAGGATGCCCGGCCGGCGCTTTCGAAATTGGGCGGCACCGCCTGGGAGAAGACGAAGCGGCGCGCCAAGCAGGCGCTTCTGGCAATGGCCGAGGACTTGATCAAGCTTTACGCCGCCCGCAAGGCGCAGCCCGGACACGCTTTTGCGGAGCATGGCGAGTGGATGACGCAGCTGGAGTCCTCGTTCATCTATGAGGAGACGCCCGACCAGGAGAAGGCGATCGCGGCGGTGTCCGAGGACATGACGGCGCCGACGCCGATGGAGCGTCTGATTTGCGGCGATGTGGGCTACGGCAAAACCGAGGTGGCCATCCGCGCCGCCTTCCGCGCCGTCTGCGATCACAAGCAGGTCGCAGTGCTGGTGCCCACCACCATCCTCGCGCAACAGCACCTAACCACCTTCCGCGAACGTCTCTCCGAATTCCCGGTACGGATCGAAACGTTGTCGCGCTTCCGCTCGCCCAAGGAACAGAAGCGGATCGTCGCCGAGGTGGCGGCCGGGAAAGTCGACATCATCATCGGTACACATCGCCTGTTGCAGAAGGATGTCGTTTTCCACGACCTCGGGCTCCTGATCGTCGACGAGGAACAGCGTTTCGGGGTGGCGCACAAGGAGCGTCTGCGGCAGATGCGCCAGACGGTGGACACGCTGGCGCTGTCGGCGACGCCGATTCCGCGCACTTTGCAGATGTCGCTTCTCGGGGCGCGCGATCTCTCGTTGATTACCACCTCGCCGCGCGACCGCCTGCCGGTGCAAACTGAGATCCGCCCCTTCGGGCCGGAGGTGGTCTCCGAGGCGATTCTGCGCGAACTGGACCGCGGCGGACAGGTCTACTTTGTGCACAATCGCATCCAGACGATCGGAACGATGGCCGATTTCCTCACCCGGCTTCTGCCGACGGTCAGAATCGGCGTCGCGCACGGCGAAATGCCCGAACGCGAGTTGGAAGCGGTGATGACGCGCTTCTACCACGGCGAATACCACGTGCTGCTCTCGACGGCGATCATCGAGTCGGGGCTGGACATCCCGTCGGTCAATACGATCGTGATTCACCGCGCCGACCGTTTCGGGCTGGCGCAGTTGTATCAACTGCGCGGGCGGGTGGGGCGTTCGGCGCGACAGGCCTACGCGTACCTGCTGGTGCCGCCATCGGGCGCGCTGAGCACGACCGCCAAGGCGCGGTTGCGCGCGATCGAGGAGCACACTGCGCTGGGTTCGGGCTTTCACCTGGCGATGCGCGACATGGAGATCCGCGGCGCCGGCAACCTGCTCGGGGCGCAGCAGCATGGGTTCATCGAGGAGATCGGGTTTGATCTCTACTGTCGTTTGCTGGACGAGGCGGTGGCCGAAGCGCGCGGCAGCGCGCCGATGCTGGCGCAGGCGCCGGTCCAGATTGACGTGGATGGCGACCGGTTCATCCCCGACGATTACATCACCGACAACCAGCAGCGGTTTGAGATGTACAAGCGGTTGGCCGAAATGAACGCGCCGGAGGCGGTCGAAGATCTGGCGTTGGAGTTGACCGACCGCTTCGGCGCCCCTCCCGCGGAGGTGCGCCGCCTGTTGGCGATGGCGCGTGTCCGTGTGCTGGCCCGTCGCGCGCGGGTGACGCAGGCATCGGCCCGCGGGAATCTCTGGGCGGTGACCTTTGCGCCCGAGGCGCAGATTACCCGCGCGCAGATTGAGCCCTGGCGGGTCGCGCTGGGGGACCGTGCCAGTTTTGTCAGCGGTCCGCCGTTTGCGATTACCGTCCGTCCGCCCATGGGCCAGTCGGCCGACCTGGCCGGGCTGGTCCGGATTGTGGGGATTCTGGCGGGCGAGCCCGATTCGGGAGTGATCGACGGCGGTCCCGGGGCGCAGGGGGCTGTTGGAACGGGCGGCGCAATTGGTTAAATTGAGTGGCTTGTGCGTGGCAACGCCCGGCATTGAGGAGATCTCATGACTGTTGGATTCAAACGTCTGTTGGCGGCGGTCTATGCCGCGTCGCTTCTGGCCCTTTTGGCCACGTTGGCGGCCTGCGGGAACAAGACGACCACCAACGAGGCGATCGTGGCCGAAGTCGGCGGCCGGAAGATCAAGATGCGCGAAGTGACCGATTACATCACCGCGCTCTCGCTCAACTTCCAGAGCGCCTCGGAGGAGTACGCCGCCCGGGTTCGGTACCTGGACCGCCTGATAGAGAACAAGCTGCTGGTCATCGGCGGGTATGCGCGCACCTTGGATGCCGACATCGGCATTCTGGAGGCGGTCGACGCCGAAAAAGAGAAATTTCTGCTCGATGAGCTGTACCGCGTGGAAGTGCTCGACAAAATCAACGTCGAGGAGGCGGAGGTCAAGGCGATCTACGAGCACTGGTTCGACCGGGTGCGCTTCCGTCACATTGTGGTCAAGGACCGCGATCGCGCCGACTCGCTTCTGGGACTGTTGCAGACCGGCGCCGATTTTGGCGACCTGGCCGAGCGTTTTTCCATCGACCCCGCTTCGCGGTTCCGTGGCGGCGATCCCGGACGCGAGTTCAGCTACAGCGAGTTGCCGGCCGATCTGGCCAATCTGGTTTTCACGTTGGCGCAGGACCAGGTGGGCGGCCCGGCAAAAAGCGACATGGGCTGGCACATCATCAAGGTGACCAACATCCGCAAGTTGGAATCACGCGGGTACGACACCGAACGGCCCGCCATCGAAGCCGGCTTGCGCCGCCGCCTGCAGCAGGAGCGACGCAACGCGCAACTCGAGGAACTGGAGCAGCGGTCGAACATCCGCTTTGATCCGGAGACGCTGGCGTTCTGGCGGGAGAAGTACCGGCAGGTGGCCGATACCAGCTCCCTGCCCACCGACCGTCTGCCCGCGGTCCCGGTCGCCACGCTCACGCAGGCCGAAAAGGACCGTGTGATCTACACCTTTGGCTCCGACTACAAGGTCGGTCTGGGCGAATTCTGCGAGGCGCTCGAGGCGCGTTCCCCGTTCGAGCGGCCCAGCCCCGACGACGAGAATCAACTGCGGCGCTTCGCGTTCCAATTGTCGCTGTTCGACATTCTGCATGAGGAGGCGCTCAAACAGCGCCTGGATGAGTCGCCGATCTACAAAGAGCGGGTGCAGTCGTTCCTGGAGAATCTCATTGCCGACCGGATGCGCAATTCGGTGCTGGTGCGCGGCATCTCGGTGACCGAATCGGAAGTGCGGGCCTACTACGACGCGCATCCGGATTCGTTCACCGATCCGGTCAGCTACCATTGCCGTGAGATTCTGACGTACAAGTCGGAGGACGCCGAGCGTCTTGCCGGACAACTGCGCGCCGGCGCCAACTTTGAGGAGCTGGCTCGTCTGCACACTCAGCGTCCCGGCATGAAAAGCAACGGCGGGGACATCGGCTGGGTGACGCCGACCGCGTGGCCGGATTTTTATGAACCGGCCTCGAAGTTGAAGCCGGGAGAGTGGACGGGACCGTTGGCGGGTGTCGATCAGTACTCGCTGATCCAGTTGGTTGAGACACGACCCGCGCGGCTGCGTCCCTATGAGGAGGCGGCCACCGACATTTTCGAGACGATCCAGCGCATGCGGCGCGATTCGGTCTTTGTCGCCTATGTCGACTCGATGCGGACCGTCTATCCGGTCAGCGTCAATCAGGATGTGCTCAAAAGCGGCCTGACCGGCCCCAGCGGCGACATCGACACCGGGAGCGCCCGTTGAGGCGGTCGACCGCGGCTCGGCGTATCAGAATCCGGGGGACATTGGCGTGAGCAAACCAATTGGCATTCTGTGTTTGGCGCTGGTTATCGCGGCTGGCGCCTGGTCGACCGCGTTGGCGCAGCGGGAAGTGTTGGAAGAGCCGATCGCCATCGTCGGCGATCGCGTCATCCTGCGGTCGGAGTGGGAGGCGCAGACCACGCTCTACGCCATGCAGGCCAAGCGCGACCTTGCCGACCCGGGTGTCCGCGACACCATCGGCCGGATGATGCTGGAACAGATGATCAATGATCAGCTGATCCTGCTGGTGGCGGAGAAAGATACGACCATGCGCATCGAGGCGCGCGAGATCGACGCCGCGCTGGAAGATCACATTGCCGACATGCGCCGCCGGTTCAACACCGAGGAGGAATTCCGCGCCGCGTTGGTGCGCGAGGGGCTCTCGGAGCGGGACCTGCGGGTACGGTTCCGACGGGATGTCGAAAACCAGTTGCTCAAGCAGCGATTGATCCAGCGCAAACTGGCCGAGGTCAATGTCTCCAACGGCGAAGTGCGCGAGTTCTACAACAAGTTTCGCGATTCGCTGCCGGCGCAACCGGCGGCGATCAAGCTGTCGCACATTTTGCTGACCGTCGAGGTGACTCCCGCTTCGCAGGAGGCGGTCCGGTCGCGGCTGACGGCAATCCTCGGCGAGATTCAGGGCGGCCTGGACTTCGCGGAAGCGGCGCGCAAGTACTCGGAAGACCCGACCGCGCCCACCGGCGGCGATCTGGGCTGGCTTGCCAAGGGAGATCTGGTCGGCGCGTTTGAGGATGCGGCATTCCAACTGACTCCCGGGCAGATCTCGGGCGTGGTCCGCACCGACATCGGGCTGCACCTGATCCAGTGCCTGGAAAAGGAGCGCGACCGGGTCCATGTGCGTCACATCTTCCTCGGGTTGGCGCCGACCGCCGCCGACACCGCGGCAGTCCTCGCGCGCGCCGACTCGATCGCGCTGGCGGCGCGCGCCAGCGCCCAGTTCTGCGCGCTGGCGCAGACCTATTCCACCGATGAGGAATCACGCAAGAACTGCGGCGAATTGGGCTGGTACCCGATCGAGGAGATGTTCCCCGAGTTCCGGACGGCCCTTGAGAATTCGCAGCCGGGCGACATCATCGGTCCAGTCAAGACCCGATTCGGCTGGCACATCCTGCGGGTGTTGGAGCGGCGCGAGCAGCGCACACTTGATATCGCTGCCGATTGGGACCGGATCAAGGACATCGCCCGGCAGGACAAGACCAACAAGGTGGTCAGCGACTGGCTGGCTGAGATCCGCGAGGATACCTACGTCGAAGTCCGGCCGCTGGCCGGCTCGGTCACCGT
This sequence comes from uncultured Ignavibacteria bacterium, assembly GCA_964593585.1. Classification (GTDB taxonomy): domain Bacteria; phylum Zixibacteria; class MSB-5A5; order WJJR01; family WJJR01; genus JACQFV01. The sequence goes on along the minus strand of CAZQIZ010000003.1, from coordinate 56,472 downwards.
GGACATGGAGAAGCGGTAATCCGGGATGGCCGGGGCAGCCTCCCTCCGCCGATATTGAATGAACGCCATCTTCAATCGCCCCTTCGGACAGGAACGCGCCATTCTAGTCGGCTTCGGCCGTGTGTCGGTGACGGTCGAACAGATGACCGAATCGCTGGATGAACTCTCGCGGCTGCTGGAATCGGCCGGCGGGATCGAAGTCGGACGGGTCACCCAGCGCGGTCGTCCCCATGCCGCCCACTTGGTCGGCACCGGCAAACTCGAGGAAATCGAGAGTCTGGCGATCGAACAGAACGCCAATCTCATCGTCTTCGACGACGAACTCTCACCGGCGCAAATGCGCAATCTCGACGCGCGGCTCAACCGCCATGTCATCGACCGTCCAACGCTGATCCTGTCCATCTTCGCCCGGCACGCCCACACCAAGGAGGCGCGCACCCAGGTCGAACTGGCCCAATACCAGTACCTCTACCCGCGGCTGACCGGCCAGTGGACGCACATGACCCGTCATGAGGGCGGCATCGGCACCCGCGGGCCCGGCGAAACACAGTTGGAGACCGACCGACGGCTGGTCGGGCGGCGCATCCAGAAACTGAAGAAACAACTGGAGAGCATCGATTCGGAGCGGGAGGTGCAGCGGCGCGGACGGGAGGATCTCTTCCGGGTCGTGCTGGTCGGGTACACCAACGCCGGCAAGTCGACGCTCTTCAACCGTCTGACCCGGGCGAAAGTCTGGGCTGAGGATCGACTGTTCTGCACGCTGGACCCCACCACCCGGATCCTCGCCTACGGCGGGCGGCGACGGGTCCTTTTGACCGACACGATCGGCTTTATCCGCAAACTGCCGGCGCTCCTGTTTGCCGCCTTTCGCGCCACCCTCAACGAAGTGGCGGCGGCCGACCTGATCCTGATCGTGGTGGATTACTCCGACCCCTATTACGAGCACGCGCTCGATGAGGTCGAGACTTCGCTGCGCGAGATCAAGGCGGAGCAGGTGCCGCGCATCTATGTGCTCAACAAGATCGACCGCCTCAACGGCGGCCCGGTGGCGCCGTTTTCCCATGAGCGTCCCTCGGGCGACGTGGTGGCCATCTCTGCGGCCACCGGCACCGGGGTTGAGCGGTTGATCGATGTGATCGTCGGGGCCGCCGACCGCCGGCCCGATATGCCGGTCCGTCCCCGGTCCCGCACCGCCCGCGCCCGCGTCCGCTGGGACAATTCCGCCCCGCAATGACCCGGCCGGTATGGGATTTGTCCCATACCGCCACTCCCTGTCAGAAACTCCCTAAACCGGGGTGGAGAAACCCACGCGGGCAGACGACAAGAAGTGTAGGATGTCGTCTGTGCGCAAAATCCTGGTCGTCGAGGACAATCCCAACATGTCGAGCCTGCTGGCCGACATGCTGGAGGTCTTCGCCGTGGACAGCGTCCGTGCCACCGATGGCGAGGACGCGCTCCGCAAGCTGGAGCAGGAGAATATCGGGCTGGTGATCACCGACATGCGGATGCCGAAGATGAACGGCACCGAGCTGATCGCCGCGCTGAAGGACAAGCATCCGAAACTGCCGGTGGTCTTAATCAGCGGTTTCAACCTGACCGAGGCCGAGAATCAGGGCCCGGCGGGCAAGGCCGACGGCTTCCTGATGAAGCCGTTCCGCATGAACGACATCAAGAACATCCTCGATCGATTCTTTGTCCGCTGAATTGGGGACAGCGTATCGCTGTCGAAGGCGCGCTCAAGGTGACGGGAGCGCGCCTTTTTTCTGTTCGCGCCGGTGCTTGACCCACTCGACGGCGATTGGAACCACCGACAGGATGATGATGGCGATGACGACGAAGCCGAAGTTGCGCTTCACCGCGGAAATGTTGCCGAACCAGTAGCCCGCCCAGATGAAGATGACCACCCAGGCAATCCCGCCGATCACGTTGAAACTCATGAACCGCGGATAACTCATCGTGCCCACGCCGGCCACGAAGGGGGCAAAGGTGCGCACGATCGGGACAAAGCGGGCGATGATAATGGTGCGGCCGCCGTACTTCTCGTAAAAGCGGTGGGTGCGATCGAGGTATTCCTTGCGGAAGATGCGCGACTTGGGATTGTGGAAGGCGCGCGGGCCGATGTAGTTGCCGATGGCGTAATTCGCCGAATCCCCCAGCACCGCCGCCAGCGTCAAAAGCAGCGTCAGCGGGATGGGGTCCAGCGGACCGGTCGCCGCCAGCGCGCCGGCGGCGAACAACAGCGAATCGCCGGGCAGAAACGGGGTCACCACCAACCCGGTCTCGGCGAAGATAATCAGAAACAAGATCACATAGGTCCAGGTGCCGTAGAGCGCGATGATCTCGTTGAGATGGCGGTCGAGGTGCAGGAAAATGTCAAGGATTCCAGTCAGAAACTCCATTATTTCACCCCGTGTCCGCCCCGGGACGAGCGGGGGCAGGACAAGTTAACCAGAGTTTGATGAGGATGTCAAAGCGGGAAGAAGGGACGGAATGACGACACGTGTGACATTGATACCAGGGGACGGCATTGGACCGGAGATCACCGAAGCCGCGGTGCGCATCATCGACGCGGCCGGCGCCAATATAGAATGGGAGATCCAGGAGGCGGGGATGAAGGTATTCGCCGAGCACAACAAGGCGGTGCCCGACACCCTGCTGGAATCGATCCGGCGGAACAAGACCGCGCTCAAAGGGCCATTGACCACACTGGTCGGCAAGGGGTTCGCCTCGGCCAATGTCACGTTGCGCAAGGAGCTGGACCTCTACGCCAATCTACGGCCGGTGCGCAATCTCGCCGGGATACCGTCGCGTTACGAGAACATCGACCTGATCATCGTCCGTGAGAACACCGAGGACTTGTACGCCGGCATCGAGCATGTGGTCGTGCCGGGGGTGACCGCCTCGATCAAGATCATCACCTCGCTGGCCTCGGAACGGATCGCGCGGTTTGCCTTTGAGTATGCGCGCCGCCGCCATCGTCGCAAAGTGACCGCCGTGCACAAGGCCAACATCATGAAACTGACCGACGGGCTGTTCCTCGAGTCGGCACGCAAGGTCGCCGCGGAGTATCCCGATATCGAGTTCGAGGATCAGATCGTCGACGCCCTCTGCATGAAGCTGGTAATGGACCCGCATCGTTTCGACGTGCTGCTGCTTTCAAACCTCTATGGCGACATCGTGTCGGACCTGGCCGCGGGGCTGGTCGGCGGCCTGGGTGTGGTCCCCGGCGCCAACTACGGCGATCAGTACGCGGTCTTTGAGGCCGTGCACGGATCGGCGCCGGACATCGCCGGCAAGGGGATTGCCAATCCGCTGGCTGTGCTGTTCTCCGCGATCATGATGCTGCGCCACCTCAACCGCGACGATATCGCCGATCGGATCAAGGACAGCGCCTTCGCGGTTATGAAGGCGGGTCGGGTGCGGACGCCCGATCTGGGCGGGAAGGCCACAACCGCCCAGTTTGCCGATGCGATCATCGCCGAATTGAAATAAGTCGCGCCTGTTCGAGTTGCCATCGACAGAAGTTACCGGTATGGCACCACCCCTGCTTAAATGGGGACCCGTGCGTCGCGGACTGCCCGTAACTCGTTGATGTGTAACGTGATGACGACGTGGTCGCGACTGTGTCCCCATGGCGCATGCAGCAGGATGCGCAATTTGATGCCAGGTAGGGCAACGATCCGAATCCCGGCTGACGTATTCCCGAACGCCGTTTGGCAGGAGACCGAGACTGACATGCAGAACGGACATCGAAACGGCAACAAGCCCAGCGATCCCCCCTTTGTCATCCGCAAGTCGCGCATCCATGGCTGGGGCGCCTACGCCACCCGCCGCATCCGCAAGGGACAGCGCATCATCGAGTACATCGGCCAGCGCATCTCGCACGAAGAGGCGGAGGAGCGCTACGACGAAGATGCGATGGATAACCCCAAGACCTATCTGTTCACGGTCGACGAAAAGGTGGTCATCGACGCCACCCGCTGGGGCAACCGCGCCAAGTACATTAATCACTCCTGCGATCCCAACTGCGAGTCGGTCAATGAGGATGGGCGCATCTTTGTGGAGGCGTTGAAGAACATCCAGCCGGGGGCGGAGCTCACCTACGACTACCATCTGGAGTGCGATGGTCCCTACGGCAAGCAGTGGCGTGAGCGGTACGCGTGCAAATGCGGCGCGCGCATCTGCCGCGGCACGCTCCTGAAGCCGCCGCGCAAAAAGAAAAACGGCAATGGCAACGGACACGGTAAGCGCCGGGGGAAGTCACGGAAGACTTCGCGGCGTTAATCAGCGTTTCCACAACGCGACAATCTCAGGGCGGCGACAGGCCGCCCTGCCTCTTTTTGTGTCTTGGTTGCGGCCGCGCCATCGGCTAACTTCGGCGCATGGCCAAAGACTCTTCGCCCGCCAAAAAGGGCACCAGCAAGCCAATCCACAAACCCGAACGCCCGGCCCCGGCGGGATTGTCCTTCGTCGATCGGATCGCCCTGCACCCGTTGCACTGGGCGATCATCGCCTATGGCATCCTGACCGTGATCTTTTTCGCCAATGCGCTCTTTTTCCCGGGACGCATGATCTATGGCACCGACACGATGTCGGCCGGAGTGTTCTTCCGGACCTTTTACGCCGAGTTCTGGCAGGAGCACTTCCGCATGCCGCTGTGGAATCCCTACATCCACGCGGGCCTGCCGTTTGTCGACGCGATGCACGGTGACATCTTCTATCCGGCCGCGATTCTCCAAATCATCCTGCCGGTGACTTACGCGCTGGGATTCAAGCTCATCCTGCACATCTTCCTGGCCGGCGTGTTCATGTTCCTCTTTCTGCGCGCGCTGGGGCGCAGCGATCAGGCGTCGTTCATCGGCGGTTTGCTCTACATGTTCACCCCGTGTCTGGTGTCGTTATTCTATCCGGGACACGATGGCAAGATTTACGTGACCGCGCTCACGCCCCTGGCCTTCCTGATGGTTCACCGCGGGGTGACCACGCGACGGATTCCCTGGTTTCTCGGCTTCGGGCTGGTGTATGCGCTGATGATTCTGACGGCACATGTGCAGATGTCCTACTACGCCGCCTGGGGGCTGGGGGCGTACTTCCTTTTCCTGCTGTGGGATCAGTACCGTTTCCAACCGGCGAAGATTGCCGTGCCCGTCGGCGCCTTCGTGATCGCCGTCGTGCTGGCGGTGGGCGCCGCGTCGATGCAGTGGATGGCGCCCTACCAATACCTGAACAAACACTCCCAGCGCATCCAGCACAGCGAGGGCGGCGGTTATGAGTGGTCGTCCTCTTGGGCGATGCATTCGGAGGAAGCGCTCTCGCAGTTGAACCCGGCGTTGCCCGGCGCCAATCTGGCCAACGAACCGGCCACGTACTGGGGTGACAACCCGTTCAAACTGAATTCCGAGGCGGTCGGCGTCATGGCGGTGATGCTCGCGCTCGTTGCGATCTTCGTTGCCCGCTCGCCGATGATGTGGTTTTTCGCCGGGTTGTCGATCGTCGCGCTCCTCCACGCGCTGGGCGATTCCACGCCCGTGTTTCGATTATTCTTCGAGTTTGTGCCGGGGGTGAAGAAATTCCGCGCGCCCTCGATGATCTGTTTTCTCTTTGCCTTCTCGTGGGTTGTCATGGCCGCTCGGGCGCTGGATGTGCTCGGCCAGTTCCGCGGCCAGCCGTCCGCGCCGGGCAAAAAGGCGAAAGACCCGATGAACACGATGATGATCGTGGCCTTCGCCTATTCGGCGATCGCCGTCATCGGGCTGATCGGCGGCTCAACGTTTATGAGCGGCTGGTCGTCGCTGACCGGCGGAGCCCTCTCGACCGAGAAGGCGATGGCGATCACCAACAACGAGAATTACGTCCGCATCGGCTTCCTGATCGGCCTGGTCGTAGTGTGGGGACTGGTCGGGCTGTTCCGGTTGCGACGCGGCGGATCATTGGGCACAACCGGGCTGACCGCCGGACTGGCGGCGCTGGCGGTGCTGCCGCTGTGGCAATTCGACGCGCGCTTTGTCGAAACGATCACTCCCGCGCAGGTTAACCAGTTCTACGGCGAGCGTCCAATCCTCGGCCTGATTCGCGGCAACGCCCCGAAGCAGCCGTTCCGGGTGCTGAATATGCCGCGCACGGTGGAGGACAACTACCTGGCACTGCATGGCATCGAGGAACTCTCCGCCACTGCCATGCATGGCAACCATCTGCTCTTGCACGACAATTTCGTCGGCCGGCATGATGCTTCGCCCGCGCTGATGACCAACCGCGCCACGCGCAACCTCCTCAACACCGTGTTCATCGTCTCGCCGCAGCAGGGAAACGAAGCGGGACTGACGTTGGTCGGGCAGACACAGGGGCTGTACCTGTACCGCAACGAGGACGCGCTGCCGCGCGCGGCGGTCTTCTACCAGTACGAGGTGCAGCCGGACTCCAACGCCACATTGGCGCGTCTGCGCGAGCCGGCGTTCCCGTACCGGAGCCGCCTCATCCTCGACCAGGCGTTGAGCCAATTGCCTCCCAGCGAAGCGAGCGCGTCGGAGGCGCCGTTTACCCCCGCGCGGGTGATTGAGTGGGATGTCGACCGCTTCGTGGTCGAGTACACCGCCGACCGCGACGGCATCCTCTGGCTATCGGAGAATTACTATCCCCACTGGCACGCCGTCGATGAGAACGGGCAGTCGCTGCCGATTTACCGGGCCGATTATGCGTTCCGGGCGGTAGAGGCCAAAGCGGGCACACACCGGGTGACCTTTGAATTCCACAACAAGGTCTTCACGATGTCGGTCTGGATCTCGCTGGTCTGCGGCGTGATCCTGTTGGCGGGAACCGTGTGGGCGGTCCGGACGGGTTCATCGGGCCTCCGCGCCCTCGATCACAAACGCGATCCCTCACACGCCAGATGACGGACCGCAACGACTTCCGACCGTTTGTCGCGGCGACCGAGTCGCTGGCCGAGTTCACCGTCAAGGCAGCGGTCGCCGGTGTCATCTTTGGTGTGTTGTTCGGCGCCGCCAACACATACCTCGGGTTGAAGGCGGGCCTGACGGTTTCGACTTCGATTCCGATCGCGGTCATGACCATCGCGATGTTCCGCGCTTTCCGAATGGCCGGCGGAACATCGACCATTCTCGAGCACAATCTCTCGCAGACGATCGGCTCGGCATCGTCATCCCTCGCCTCCGGCACAATCTTCACCATCCCGGCGCTGTATCTCTGGGGCGTGGCCCCGTCCTTCCTGCACATTTCCCTGCTGGCGTTGCTGGGCGGCATGCTTGGAACGGCGATGATGGTTCCGTTGCGCCAGTATCTGATCGTGCAGGAGCACAAGAGTCTTCCTTATCCGGAGGGTACGGCCTGTGCCGAGGTGCTCGAGAGCGCCGAGGGGCATGGCGCGCAATCGCGCCCGCTGTTTTTCGGGATGGCATTGGCGGGCATCTATGAATACGGCCTCGGCTTCTTGCATTTGTGGAAAGAATCGCCGCGCACCGGGATATTCGGTCTCCCGAAGGCGCAGGTGGGCCTGGAAGCATCACCGGCGCTTTTGGGGGTCGGCTTCATCCTGGGCCCGCGAATCGCCGCGGTCATGGTCGCCGGCGCGGGGATTTCCTGGGTCGTGCTGATCCCGATCCTCCATTGGTACGGCGCCACCCTGACGGCGCCGCTCTTTCCCGAGACCGCCAAGTTGCTGCCGGAAATGACCACCCAGGAAATCTGGGGGCGGTACATCCGCTATCTCGGCGCCGGGGCGGTGGCGATGGCCGGCATCATGACCATCATCAAAGCGATTCCGACCATGGTGCAGTCGTTCAAACTGGGATTGCGCGGGCTCCGTCACGGAGCGGCCGGCGACACATCCCGGCCGCGCCCCGAGCGCGATCTGTCGATGCGGATCGTCCTCGGCGTGGTGCTGGCGATCGCCGCGGCGATCGTGTTCATCCCGCATCTGGTCGGCGGGTTCGAGACCATCGCCGGACGTATCGTCGTCGCGCTGGCGATCTGCATCTTCGCGTTCTTCTTCGTGACGGTCTCTTCGCGCATCGTTGGCCTGATCGGCGTCTCGTCGAATCCGGTGTCGGGTATGACGATCGTGACCTTGCTGGGCACCTCATTCGTGTTTTATCTGCTCGGTTGGACCGATACGCTCGGGCAGATTACGGCGCTGTCGATTGGTACGGTTGTGTGCGTGGCGTCATCGATTGCCGGCGACATGTCGCAGGACCTGAAGACCGGCTATCTGGTCGGCGCGACTCCCTACAAGCAGCAGTTGGGCGAATTCATCGGCGCGATCACGTCGGCCTGGGGGGTGGCATACGCGGTCGACGTTTTGCACCACGCTTATGGTTTCGGCACGGTCGCGTTGCCGGCGCCCCAGGCGATGCTAATGAAGACGGTGATCGAGGGTGTGCTCTCCGCGCAGCTGCCATGGACGCTGGTTTTCATCGGGGCGGGCTTCGCGCTTCTGGCCGCGCTTTTGCGCATCCCCGCGCTGCCGTTCGCCGTCGGGCTCTACCTGCCCCTGACCACCATGACCCCGATCTTCGCCGGCGGACTCGTGCGCTGGCTGGTCGACCGTCGCGGCAAGGCCAGCGGCGACAGCGGCGATCGCGACCGTGGCATCCTGCTGGGATCGGGGTTCATCGCCGGCGTCGGACTGGTGCGCGTGGGACTGGCCGCGTGGATCTATTTCGTCGGCCTTCCGGAAGGGATCGGCGAAGAATGGGCCGGTTCCTTCTCCGGCTGGCTGGCGCTGGCCTTGTTCGGATTCCTCGCCTGGACGCTCTGGCGGCCGGGGCGAAAGACGGCCTGAACATTTGGCCACAACATCCGGCTTGCTGTTCTGTCGTCCTGTGTCTCGCCGTCAAGATTTGCGAAGAAACGAGGCAAGACCGCGGGGTCCGCACGGCCGTAAGGGGGTTCCGGTCTCAGCCCCGGATAACCTTGCTGACGATGTCCCGTCGCAGGATCAGGCCGGCCAGACGGCCATCGTCGTGGATGACCGGAATGCGGCGGATATTGCGGAAGAGCATGAGCGCCGCCACCTCGACGATCGGTGTATCCTCGGTCGTTGTGTACAGGCGTGTGGTCATGATGTCTTTGACTTTGATCTCATCCTCGCGGCGCAGGAGATCGTCGAAGGGTTCGGTGTCGGGCGACAAGGACAGATTCTGGATCAGCGACTCGAAGTTGGGGAGGGCGGCCTTGATCAGGTGTCGTTCCGAGATCATGCCCACCGGCTTGCCTTCGGCGTCGACCACCGGCATCCCCGAGACCTTGTAGCGATAGAGTTTGTTGGCGACGTCCTTGAGCGAATCGTCGGGCGAGACGGTGACCACGTCGCGGTGCATCAGATCGCGCACCGTCAGCTGCTTGCGGATGGTCAGTCCGGTCTCCCAGATCACGCGGACCAGCGCCTCGGCGTTCGGCGCGCCGATCAGCTTGCCGAGGATATGCTCGTCGCGCGCCAGTTGCGCCAGCCCGGAGAGGGTTTGCAGGTAGAGCTGCGCGATATTGCGCGGCGTCAGGAGCAGGCAGACCACATGCAACGGACGGCCATCGGGAGTGGGCGCCTTGATGCCCTTCCTGGAGATGCCGATGGCGACCAGCATTTCCTTGACCAAATCGGTCCGGGCATGGGGGAAGGCGAAACAGCGTCCGAAGGAGGTGTTCTCAATCTCCTCACGGTCGGCGATGGAGGCGAGGACGCCGCCGCGGTCGATCTCCGGGTGTTTCCGGACGACCAGGTCCATCAGCTCGGAGATGGTTCCGGCCTTCGACTCGGCGCGCAGGTCGGGCGCGACCAGCGCCGGATCCAACATGGCTGCCAAACGCATGGGAACTATGCCTCCACCAATTTCGGCGCGGTCCGCTCGATGGCCGTCGGCGCGGCGAACCCTCCGGAGACGACAAACTTGACCGCCTCTTCGGTTGTCATCGCCAGATCAAACACCTCGGATTCGGGAACCAGCACGACAAACCCCGTGACCGGTGTGGGTGTTGACGGCACAAAGACCGCCACCATCTGCTCTTCGGCGGCGCCGGCGCGCACCCGCGGCCGCGACGACACAAACCCGACCGTGTACAGCCCCGGCCGCGGGTATTGAATCATGACCGCGCGGCTGAAGGCCTTGCGCTCGGTCGACGTGATCGCTTCGAGCAGCTGTTTGGCGGCGGTGTAGACCGCCCGCACCAGCGGCGTGCGGACAAAGATCAGTTCGCCCAGTCCGAAGAGACGCGACCCCAGCACATTCCGGGCAATCACCCCCACCAGAAAGATCAATAGCAGAGTCGCCAACAGCCCCATTCCCGGAATCTGATGCTGCAGATACCGGGCCAGGATCGGGGAGAGCAGGCCATCGACTTTCTGGAAGAGGAAATACAGGACATAAACCGTCACCGTGACCGGAACAACGACAAGCACGCCGGACACGAAGACACGTTGCAGTGTGCGGAGAATTTGACGGCCCCACGGGCGCGCCGCTGGAGGGTCGCTGTCCATGACCTGTGCCCTTGCGAGGGCTGGCACACAAATACACACCCCCGGCAACGTCTGTCAAGACGTAACGGGGGCGCGACGGCTACTCGAAGAGCGGCGGCTTGGGGGTATCGCCGGGCGAAGGCGGCACGGGAGAGGCCGGCGTGGCGGCGACGGGTGCGCCGTAGGCGGCCGCGCGCAGGCGCAGAAACACCTTGGTCCAGACCAGTGAGTCAAAGGTCCCGAAGTAGGCACCCACCAGGATCACAAATGGCGCCAGCACCAGGATGCCGTAGACGATCGCCAAGGGCTTGCTCACCGCCCAGATGCCGACCGCCGGCAACGACAAGGCCAGCAGGATTCCCATCATGCCGATTCCCAGCGCGATGACGATGGCCAACTTGATGAGCAGCACCGTGACCGTCGGTTGCCATTCGCGCTTCACCAGCGACCAGCCCTCGCCGATTGACTCGATCACCCCGCGGTTTTCGAGGGCGACATACCGTTCGGCGTAGACCCAGACCACCACCACCGCGGCGATTCCGAGGAAGAAGAGCGGAATAGCCGGAAGCAGCGAGAGAACACCCAGCGGCACCGAGATGGCGAAGATGGTGACTTCGAACAGGATCAGGATGAGAACGAAGGAGAACATGATCAACCACTGGGTCAGTGTCACACCCAGCATCGGCCAAAAGCGTTTGAGGCCGAAGTCCCAACCGCCGGAGATCGAATGCGCCCCGCCGGTCTCGATCTGGTAGGCGTTGTAGATGAGCGCGGACTTGGAAATGGTGTGCAGTGTGATAATGATCACGCCCACCACAAATCCCACGAGCAGGATCATCGCCAGCGCGGCAAGGATCCAGGCTTTGACCTCGTCAATGCGATCCAACCCGCCGCCGCTGTCTCCGGGGAATTGCAGTCCGCTGCCGGCGCCGCCGGCAAACAGGCCGAACAGCCAGAGGTACTTGTAACGCCAGGCGATGGCGAACGAATCGCGGATGATGTCGGAGATCGGGAGCGTGGTCATGCCGGCCCTCCTCGCGGCGAAGTGCGCCCACAAGGACTCGAACCTTGGACCCGCTGATTAAGAGTCAGCTGCTCTACCAACTGAGCTATGGGCGCAGAACGGACAACAAAACGCGGTGCAAGAAAACGGGATCGACTGCCCAAGGTCAACCGCTTTCACGGTGGGCGCGGCCTACCGCTTGCAGGGGTGGGGGCAATTCGTCGGGTAGGGATAACAGTCGGTGGCGTCGCAGAACGCCTGCTGCGCGCCGCGGAATGCCACCTCGACCAGTCGCACGACATCGACCACATCGGTCGTGCCGGTGCAATCGACATCGGTCAGAGGCGCCGGCTGGTAAATGCAAAGGGGCGGATCGGCCCCGCGGAATGCCGCATTGACGGTGAGGACCACATCCTGCAAGCCCATGAATCCATCACCTGAGGCATCGCCCATGCCGCAGGGAAACCAATCGACAAAACCCAGCATGCACACCGAGTTTGCGTCAACGGGCGGCTCGCCGGCGATCCAGTGCGACAGCGCGGTCAGGTGAATCGAGTCGGGGTTTAACGCAAGATCATCTGTCGTTTATGTGGACGCACACGGGATTGATCCGCCACTCCGGTTCGGGCTGTCAACCGCCGGCGCCCGGTCACCCGAACGATCCCCACAAGCCTCGACTTACTCGGGGATGCCGAGATGGTCCAGGATAAAGGCGTACTCGAAGGCGATGTCTTTCAGGTAGTCGTACCGTCCGGTCGCGCCCATATGCCCGGCACCCATCTCTACCTTAAGAACCAAGTCGTTCCGGTCGGTTTTCAAAGCGCGAAGTTTGGCCACAAACTTCGCCGGCTCCCAATACCCGACACGAGGATCGTTCAGCCCGGCGTCGATCAGCATGTGGGGATAATCCTGCGCCCGGACGTTGTCGTAGGGCGAGTACGACAGCATGTAGTCGTAGAACTCCTTGTTCTTCGGATTGCCCCACTCGTCGAACTCGATGACCGTCAAGGGAATCGACTCGTCCAGCATGGTGTTGATCACGTCGACAAATGGCACGCTGGCGAAGATCACCCGGAAGAGGTCGGGACGCATGTTGGCAATCGCGCCCATCAACAGCCCGCCGGCGCTGCCGCCGAAGGCCGCCAGACGGTCGGCCGAGGTGTACTTGGCGGCGATCAGGTGCTCGGCGCAGGCGATGTAGTCGGTGAAGGTATTCTTCTTCTTGAGCAGCTTGCCGTCGTCGTACCAGGCGCGCCCCATCTCGCCGCCGCCGCGCACATGGGCGATGGCGTAGATCACGCCGCGATCCAGCAGACTCAGACGATTGGACGAAAACGTTGGGTCGCTGGAGGCTCCGTAGGCGCCATAGGCATACAGCAACAGGGGAGAGGAGCCATCCAGCGGCGTCCCCTTCTTGTAGACCAGCGAGATCGGGACCTTCACACCGTCGGCGGCGGTGGCAAAGATGCGCTCCGACTGGTATAGCGCGCGGTCATACCCGCCGCGCACCTCATACTCCTTCTTCAGTTCGCGCGCCCGGGTGGACATGTCGTAATCGAACACCGACCGCGGCGTGACCAGCGAATTGTAGGTGAAGCGCACCACGTTGGTGTCGAATTCGGGATTGGCCGCGCCGAAGAAGGTGTAGACCGGCTCGGGGAACTCGACGTAATGAAAGTTGCCGGTGGCCAGGTCGATGATGCGCATCTTCGGCAGGCCATTCTCACGCTCATAAACCACCATGTGGCCGGCAAAGCACTCGACCTCGTCGACCTTCACGTTCTCACGGTGGGGCAGAAACTCGGACCAGTTGGCCACGCCGGGGTTGTCGACCGGCGCAAAGACGACCTTGAAGTTCCGGGCGCCGTCGTTGGTCACGATGTAGAACCGGTCGCCGCGGTGGTCGACCGAGTACTCGACATCCCTGCGGCGCGGCGCGATCACCCTCCACTCGCTGTCGGGGGCGTCACTCTTGATGAAGCGGTATTCGCTGGAACTGATGCTGCCGAGGCCGAGCAGGAGGTACTGACGGCTCTTGGTCATGGTGATGTCCATGTAGAAGGACTCATCGGCCTCTTCGTAGACGAGTTTGTCATCGCGGGCGGGTGTGCCGAGCGTGTGCTTCCAGAGACGATAGGGACGATGTGTCGGGTCGAGGGTGGTGTAGAACAGTGTCCTGTTGTCGGCGGCCCACTCCACGCTGTAGGTGTTGGGGATGGCATCGGACAGATTTTGCCCGGTGGCCAGGTCGCGGATGTGGATGGTGTACTCTTCCGCGCCGGTGGTATCGACCGAGTAGGCGAGCAGTCGGTGGTCGGGACTCACCTCAAAGGCGCCGACGTCGAAATGCTCGAAACCCTCAGCCTCCTTATTGACATCCAGCAGGATTTCCTCCGGCGCCTCCAGGGACCTGTGTTTGCGGCAATGGATCCGGTACTGCTTGCCTTCCTCGGTGCGGGTGTAATAGAAGTAGTCATCCAGCCGTTCCGGCACATCGAGGTCGGTCTCGACAATCCGCCCCAGCATCTCCTGATAGAGCTTTTCCTGCAGGGGCTTGGTGTGTGCAGTCTTCGCCTCCATGTATTTGTTTTCCGCCTCGAGGTAGGAAATCACCTCGGGGTTGGTCTTGTCGCGCAGCCAGAAGTAGTTGTCGACACGGACCTCGCCGTGGATGGTGTCGACCTTGGGGATGATCTTGGCGACCGGCGGCGTGGGTTCAGACTGGGCCTGAGACAGATTCATGGGGACGATTGCGATCACGGCCGCAAGCAGGGCGGCGGTGACGGCCACGCGGCATTCCTTTCGGCTGCGCATGAAGGGCTCCTGGTGGTTCTTGCTGCGATTTGCCAAAAACACGTAAGGCGGCGTCCGCACACCGAACGCCGCCCGGAGATTTCCGAATTCAGTTTCCGCTAACGCAGATTCTTCTCTTTGAACAGCACATGCTTGCGCACCTTGGGATCATACTTCATCAGCTCCAGCTTCGTGTCCCCCTTGCGCTTGTTGCGCGTGGTGACATAGAAGTAGCCGGTGCCGGCGGTGCTTTCCAGCTTAATCTGTTCGCGTTTCGACTTGGCCATGACTCAACCTGCCTTCGAGTTTCACCCGGCGCGAGCCGGGCAGACATTAAGTATAACCGATACAATCCCGATCTGCCAGCCCATTTCACAGGCCGGGGAGCAAAAGGGCAAAGATCGGCCTGAGTCGTTGCGTATCAACACGATCCGGCAATTGGGCCGGACGCCAATCCGGGAGCCAGGACTGCGTCGACGTAAATTCTTAGCCATTACCGGCGGCACACTGGGGGTGCTGGGCCTGACCGGCTTCACGGTCCGTTGCGCCTTCTCCGCGCCGCCTTATCAAGGTCCGGTGAGCGATCACTTTGATGGCAAACGGTTTCTCAATCCCGATCCGAAGCCGATGGCCGGTGGCGGATCAATGCTCAAGTGGATTTTCAACCGTGAGCCTGGCCACTGGAATGATTGGACCGAAATCGCGCCGCAACCGCCGCCGCCGGAGCGTGTCGGCGCCGGGCAGTTGCGCGTGACCTTCATCAATCATGCGACGGTCCTGCTGCAACTCGACGGCCTAAATATTCTCACCGACCCGATCTGGGCCGAGCGCGCCAGCCCCTTCACCTGGATGGGGCCGAAGCGGCACAAGGCGCCGGGGATCGCGCTCGACGCCCTGCCGCCGATCGATGTGGTCCTGCTCAGCCACAATCACTATGACCACATGGACCCGGTTACGCTGCAGACTCTGGCGACACGGCATCGCCCGCGCACCATTGTCACCCTCGGCAACCGTGCGTTTCTGGAACCGCAGGGGATTCCCATCACCGCCGAGTTGGATTGGTGGCAGACCTTTGACCTGAGTCCGGGGGTGCGGCTGCACTGTGTCCCCGCGCAGCACTTCTCCGGACGCGGCTTTTGCGATCGCAGCGCGACATTGTGGGCGGGGTTTGTGCTGGAGTCGACGGCGGGGAATGTCTACTTCGCGGCCGACACCGGCTGGGGGCCGCATCTGGAGGAAATCGGGCAGCGCCTCGGGCCATTTCGCCTCGCGCTTTTGCCGATCGGCGCCTTCCGTCCGCGTTGGTTCATGTCGCCGGTGCACATCAGTCCGGAGGAGGCGGTCAAGGCGCACAAAGTGGTGCGCGCGGCCGTGACGGTGCCGATCCACTTTGGCACCTTCCATCTGGGTGACGATGGTGAGACCGAGCCGGTCGAAGTCCTCCATGCGGCGCTGGCACAGGAGCCCGACCCCAAACCCGAATTCTGGGTGCTCGCCCACGGCGAAGGACGGGACGTGGGGATAGGCACGCCCGCTGCTTCGTAATAGCCGAAGTTATCTGGGAATTTGGAAGTATTCCTTGGGGTAAGCCTGTTGAACTACGTGGCCGTCTTGCGCCGTCGTGGCGAGCTGCGCTTCCCGGCGTCTACCCGGGCCAGCTCTTCCTTTTCAGACTTTGACCATGTCTTAATCTGCCGTTCCCGACGCATGGCGCTTCCCTGGTCCGGGTGTTTTTCGGTGTGCAGGAGCGACACCGGCCGCCGCTGGGCGGTGTACCGCGCGCCGCGACCTTTGTTGTGCTTCTCGAGGCGTGCGTCTACATCATCGCTGATACCGGTATAGATCGACCCGTCTGCGCAACGGACCAGGTAGACAAACCAAGGCTTGCGGATTTTCGCCATCGGCAGCCCCCACAACCTGCACCGCACAAGCCGATGCCTGCCCAAAGCCAGCGGAGAGGCCGGGATTCGAACCCGGGAGTGGGTGTTAGCCCACTAACTGCTTAGCAGGCAGCTGCCTTAAGCCAGCTCGGCCACCTCTCCGGTATGCGGATGTCGCGCGGTCGTGGCCCTCGCGGACCGTCCGTGCGACCAAACGTCGCATAATACGGCCTCGCCAACCCAATTGCCAGTCTCCCGTGCGCCTGCCGGCGGGTCACAATCGCCATCGGCGGGATGGCAAAATCGCGACTGAAACGATCCAGAATATCTTGACACGGTCGCAGAGACCGGATTAAATCAGTAGTGAATCAGACACACGGAACTGTGTCTGCGACCTTTCAAACCAAAACATCGTGCTTATGCAGGCGCCCGAATTTCCGGGCAGGCCGCAGGCGCAATGACATGAGCGACGAGAGAACGGAAGGCCAGGGGCTGACCGGGGGCGACTCCCAAGCGCCTCGTCCCACGCCCGCCGGAGAACCGGTGGGGCCGGAGGTGCGCCGTGTTCCGCCCGCCGAACGTGGGGCGGTGGCAGCGCCGGTGCCGGTGCCGCCGCGCCCGGAGAAGAAGGCCGATGGTCTGCGGCGCACCGCCGCCGCCGAGGAATCCGACACCAACATCTGGCGCTATTCGCGCCGGGACTTTTTCGCCAAGCTGGGATGGCTGTCGATCTTCTCGTTTCTCGGTGTGATGTTGATCGGCACGCTGCGCTACATGTTTCCGCGCGTGCTTTTTGAACCCTCGCCGATCTTCCGCGCCGGATTCCCGGAGGAGTATCTGCCCGGCACGGTCTCCACCAAATGGATGAAGGATTTCCGTGTCTGGGTGGTGCGTGAAGGAAACCGGATCTACGCCCTCTCCGGGATCTGCACCCATTTGGGCTGCACTCCGCGCTGGCTGGAGAAGGAAGACAAGTTCAAGTGCCCTTGCCACGGTTCCGGATTCTACCGCACCGGGGTCAATTTCGAGGGCCCGGCGCCGCGGGCGCTGGAGCGGGTCAAGATTTCCCGTGCCGAGGATGGCACGATCCTAATCGACAAGTCGATTAAGTTCCTGTACGAAAACGGCGGCTGGGACAATCCCCAGTCGTATCTGAGCGTTTAGCCCTGCACGAAAGACGGGTCGCGCATGCCGCTTGCGGATCTCAAGAAGTCGGTCACCAAGTCGCCGGTTTGGAAGTCGGTCTTCCGGCACGACTACAAGGACACCGAGCGCAACCGCTACCTGCAGATTCTCTCCAACATCTGGTTGCACCTGCATCCGACCAAGATTTCACGGCACGCGGTCGAGGTGCGCTACACCTGGGGAATGGGGGGGATTTCCTTCTTCATCTTTCTGGTGCTGACGGTGACCGGCGTGGTCCTCATGTTCTACTACCGGCCGACCGACCAGTACGCCTACTACGACATGAAGTACCTGATGAACGATGTCCCGTTCGGGGCGTTCATCCGCAACATGCACCGCTGGGCGGCGCATGCGATGGTCATCACCGTCTGGCTGCACATGCTGCGCGTCTTCATGACCGGCTCCTACAAACCGCCGCGCGAATTCAACTGGGTGATCGGCGTCATCCTGCTGGTGCTCACTCTGCTCTTGTCCTTCACCGGATACCTGCTGCCGTGGGATCAATTGGCGATTTGGGCGGTCACGGTCGGCACCAACATGGCGCGGGCCACGCCGCTTTTGGGGCATGAAGGACCCCTGGGTCCGCAGATCGGCATGAAACCGGACAACGATGTGCGTTTCCTGCTTCTGGGCGGCACCCAGGTCGGGCCGCCGGCGCTCTTGCGATTCTATGTCCTGCATTGCGTGTTCCTGCCGGTGGCGATCGGGATCTTCATGATTGTGCACTTCTGGCGCATTCGCAAGGACGGCGGGATTTCCGGGCCGACGGGGAAGGTGTAGCGGGCGGTATCGGATGGATTGGGTGTGTGGGAACAACGCGGTTCGGCAGGAACCTCGCCCTCCCAAGCGAGGAGAGCGGGTCGGAAAGACGATCCGCCACGGCGAATGGGAGAGCAGTTTCAGCCATCGAGCTTCGTTGACAGGGTAGGTTGAGAGCATGCATCAACTCTGGGACATCGTCAGCAAGGGTGACAACATTCCGATTGTCATCATGCTCTTCCTCGTCGCCTTCTATGTCTGGTGGGGGATGAAGCAGGCGTTGCGCAATGACGCCAGTCTCGAAAAGACCGGCGCGTTGCCGGTGCCCGACAAGGTGCATGTCTGGCCCTTCCTGGTGCGGATCGAGTTTCTCGCCGCGATTGTGGTCATGGCGCTGCTGACGGTGTGGTCGATTTTCATCAACGCGCCGCTGGAAGAAGCGGCCAATCCGACCCGCACACCGAACCCGTCGAAGGCCCCCTGGTACTTCCTCGGCCTGCAGGAGATGCTGGTCTACTTCGATCCGTGGATTGCCGGCGTGGTGCTGCCCAGTCTGATCATCGTCGGGCTGATGCTGATACCCTATATCGACATCAACCCGCAGGGCAACGGCTACTATTCCTACAAGCAGCGCAAGTTCGCCATTTGGACCTACATGTTCGGGTTTATCGTACTGTGGGTGATCCTGATCTTCGTCGGCACTTTCCTGCGCGGGCCGGGGTGGTACTTCTTCTGGCCCTGGCAGACCTGGGACCCGCACAAGGTAGTGGCGCTGACCAATGTCGATTTGCATGAGCTTTTCGGCATCCACGACAAGACAATCGCTCTCCTCTTCGGGTTCGTTGTTGTGGGCGGCTACTTCGCCCTGGGTCCGCTCTTTTGGCTGTGGAAGCGCAAGTCGATGCCGGTCTTGGAAAAGATGGGCCTGGTGCGCTATGCCATCGTCTCGTTCCTCTTCTTGTCGATGATGGGGCTGCCGATCAAGATGCTTTTGCGCTGGACCTTGAACATCAAGTACGTCTGGGTGACGCCCTGGTTTAATGTCTGAGACAACCGCATGAGCGAAGAGACGACCTCTATGCGCCGCGCCGAAATACCGGTCGAAAAACGCCCCTATGGCGTGTATTTCTTCGTCTTCGCGCTGGTGCTGGCGCTGGGCACGCTCTGGGCGGTGGCCGATGAGGTGATCGTCCGGCGGCCCTGGAAGGACTGGCAGCGCCGTTTCAACGAATACGAATACAACATGGTCGCGGCGCGCCGTGATTCGCTGGCGGCCGCGCTGGAGCAGGCCGAGCAGGCGTCCGATCCGTCGCAGACCCGCGCCGGTCTCCAGCAACAGTTGGAGGCGATGCGCGCGGCGCTGGCAGACAACAGCCAGTACCATGCGCTGCAGACGGAACTGAAAGACCGCGATTTTGATCTGTTCAAGGTCAACCGCGAGTACCAGTTCACCAAGAGCACCTACGACGAGAAGTTCTACTTCTACACCGAGGCCAAACACGCCGGACACGATTACAGCGATCTGGAGCGGGAGACCGAGTCGCTCAAGCGGGTGATGGACTCGCTTCTGCCGATCATCCGGGTCAAGGCCGCGGGTCGCGATTCGATCCAGCATGCCATCGACGCCCTCGAAGGGCCGATTGATTCGCTGGCGGGATTGATTCAGGGGAAGACGCAGGAGATCAGCAAACTTAACGAGCGACTGGCGGCGATCGAGAGCCGGCCGATCAAGGTCAAGCAGATCATCCTGCCCGACTATGAACCCAACGAATTTGAGAACCCGATCATCCGTGTCGACCGCTGCATGACCTGCCATGTCGGCATTGACAAGCCCGAGTTTGCCGGCGCGCCGCAGCCGTTTGCCGCCCATCCGCGCATGGATGAGTACTTCAAGAATCACCCGGTCGAGAAGTTCGGCTGCACACCCTGTCATGATGGCCAGGGACCGGCGCTGACCGAGGCGGACGCGCATGCGCCCAAGAAGTACTGGGACCACCCGATGCTGGCCGCGCGCATGCGCGAGGCGGGCTGTCAGAAGTGCCACCAGAACCGCATCTGGCTCGATCACGCCGAGAAACTGACGTTGGCGCAGGAAAAGGTGCGACGCTGGGGCTGCTTCGGTTGCCACGACATCGAAGGTTACAACCACCTGGCAAAGGTCGCGCCGCGTCTGGACAAGGTGAACGCCAAGGTCAGCGCCGAGTGGATGTTCGACTGGATCAAGAATCCGCGGCACTTCCGTCCCGACACACGCATGCCCAATTTCCGCATGCCCGATTCAGAGGTGGTGGCGGTCACGCATTATCTGCGCGCGGTGTCGAAGGATTCACCGGGCGAGGATTGGCCGACGTACCGCGCGACCGGCGATGCGCGCCGCGGCCTGGAGCTGGTCCAGTCGGTCGGATGTCTCGGCTGTCACCAGATCGGTGATCTGGCGCAACGGGCCAGCGATGTTTCACGCGCCTCGAAAATCGACCACGGTCCCAACCTTTCGCGCATCGGCAACAAAGTCTCGGGGACATGGCTCTACGGCTGGCTGAAAAACCCGCGCGCCTACAACCCCGACACACGGATGCCCTCGTTGCGCCTGACCGACGCCGAGGCCGAGGACATCACAGCCTACCTGCTCACCTTGCGCGATCCCGCCTACACACCCACGCCGTCGCCGTCGCTGTCGTATTCGGCGGATGAATTGAAGCGCCAAGGCGAGTACTGGATCCGCACTTATGGTTGCTTTGGTTGCCATGAGATTCCGGGGATGGAGAAGGAAGGGAAGGTCTCGGTCGAACTGACCACGTTCGGCGCCAAGGATGCCACCGAACTGGCGTTCGGCGACGCGACCGATTTGCCCGAGACCTGGGAAGCCTGGACCATGGGCAAGTTGACCGACTCGCGCCGCTACGAAACCAAGCAGGTGGTCCAGCGCATGCCCGATTTCGCGATGAGCGAGGAGGACG
This sequence comes from uncultured Ignavibacteria bacterium, assembly GCA_964593585.1. GTDB lineage: Bacteria > Zixibacteria > MSB-5A5 > WJJR01 > WJJR01 > JACQFV01. Next base: position 35,433 of record CAZQIZ010000003.1, on the reverse strand, counting down.
CGCAGCTGATCACGATGCTGTTGCGCTCCTGGGACGGGCGCAAGGTGTACGAGGATTATCGCGAGAAATTGGACGACCGTCGCGAACGGTTGGAGGCGGGACGCACCCTCATCGATCATTACAACTGCACCGGCTGTCATGTGCTCGAAGGGCGCGGCGGCGACATCCGCGCCTACATCCCCGACAAGGGGTATCAGCCGCCGGTGCTCACGCCCGAGGGCGCCAAGGTGCAGTCGGATTGGCTGTTCAAATTCCTGCGGGAACCGTATCCGATCCGACCCTGGTTGCGGATGCGCATGCCGACTTTCGGCCTGACGGCGGCGGAGATCACCGCCATCAATCAGTATTTCATGGCGTATAACGGGGTGATCGCGCCGTTCCACTATGTGAAGGTCGAAGACCTTGATCCGGCCTCGGTGCGGCGCGGCAAGGAGATCTTTGACGACTTGCAGTGCCTGTCCTGCCATGTCCTCTCCGAGGAGTCGCTGGCCCGGCGGGGCGCCTCCAGTCTGGCGCCCAATCTGGCGCTGGCGCACGAACGTCTGCGTCCCGACTGGATCATCGACTGGCTGACCGACCCGCAGAAGATCGATCCCGGCACCAACATGCCGTCGTTCTTCTACTCGGAGGGGGAGCGTCTTTACGATGACGCCGATGAACAGATCCGGGCGCTGCGCGACTATCTGTTGACACTCAAACCGCTTTAGGAGACACGCCCATACGGGACACGCGCGGCGCCGGCGGGATGCGGCGCCGCGCGGCGTTTTGGGGCCTTGGATCGACACACGGGTCGGCGTAAATTGGCCACAAGGAGCGGACCATGAACTTCCTGGACGACATGAGATGGCGCGGGCTGGTGGTTGACATGACCCCCGGCCTGGAGGAGCACTTCCAATCCCAGACCGTGACCGGTTACATCGGCTTCGACCCGACCGCCGCCAGTCTGCATGTTGGCTCCCTGATGCAGATCATGAATCTGGCGCGCTTGCAGCGAGCCGGGCATCGCCCGATTGCCGTGGTCGGCGGCGGCACCGGCATGATTGGCGACCCCAGCGGCAAGGCCAACGAGCGACCGCTGCTGACGGTGGCGCAGGTGGAGGAGAACGCGGCGGCGATCCACCGCCAATTGCAAAAGTTCCTCGACTTCGACTATGGCGCCAGCCGCGCAATCTTCGTCAACAACGGCGACTGGCTCAATACGCTCAACTTCGTCGCGTTTCTGCGCGATATCGGCAAGCACTTTTCGGTCAACGCCATGATCGGCCGCGAGTCGGTGCGCCGGCGCTTGGAAAGCCAGGAGGGGATCTCCTTTACCGAGTTCTCCTACATGCTGCTGCAGGCGTACGACTTTCTGATGCTCTACGAGCGCCACGGCTGCACCCTGCAGATGGGTGGCAGCGACCAGTGGGGCAACATCGTTTCGGGCGCCGATCTGATCCGGCGCATCCGCGGCGGGCAGGCCTTCGGGCTGGTCTCGCCGCTGGTGACCACCGCGAGCGGAACCAAGTTCGGCAAGACCGAAGCGGGAACCGTCTGGCTGGATGCGTCGCGCACCTCGCCCTACAAGTACTACCAGTTCTGGCTCAACACCGACGACAAGGACGTGGTCGACTACCTGAAGTTCTTCACCTGGTTGGACCAGAAGACCATCCGCGAACTGGCCGAGGCGACCCAAAGCTGCCCCGAGGCGCGCGAGGCGCAGAAGGTGTTGGCGCGCGAGGTGACCCGTCTGACTCATGGCGATGATGCTTTGGCGCGCGCCGAGCAGGTTTCGAAGCTGTTCTTTAGCGGCGCATTGGCGGAGTTGTCGGCCGCGGAGTTGTTGGATGTCCTCGATGATGCACCGTCCAGCGAGATCCGCCGCGCCGAGATCGACGGCAACCGGCTGGAGCTGGCCACGCTCCTGCATCTGGCGGGGGTGGCCTCGTCGAAGGGCGACGGCAAGCGGTCGATCGAGGGCGGCGGCATCTCTCTCGGCGGCCGCAAGATCACCGACCGCGATTACGCCGTCTCGATGAGCGACAGCATCGAGGGCAAACTCTTCCTGCTACGCAAAGGGAAAAAGCAGTACCACGTGGTGCGGATCACCGATTAGGCGAGGCCGCGACAGTTCTCATGCCGTCACCAGCGTGCCGTTGCGTGTGACCGGCACGACCGACGTCGTGTCGATCGCGGCGCATGCCGCCAGATCGGCGCCGAATCCCAGCGACATCAGAAACTGGCCGTGCTCGCTCTGCCAGAGCGCCATGTTGGGATCGTCCTTGTACCGATCCCAGAGCGCCTGCGCGGCGTAGGCGCTGTCGGTGGCCGGCTCAGCGTGCTCGGAGACCTCCCACAATTTGGCGATCAACGCGCCGGCGCAGACCGCATCCTCGAGGGCGAAGCGTCCTTCCTTGCCGGCGCAGACGATCAATGTGGTCAGCCCAATTCTGTCGATGGCCTCGGCCGCCGCAGTGAGATTGACAAACCCGGCGACCAGGGTCTCGGCCTTCTCCGGCGCATTGGCCAGCGCCACCGCCCCGTTGGTGGAGGCGTAGAGCAGCGTGCGTCCGCCAATGGCTTCGGCTGTGTACTCGGATGGCGAGTTGCCGCAATCGAAGCCGGGCAATTTGACCCCGTCGCGTTCCCCGCACAGCAGGGCATCGCCCCGCCGGGCGGCACGAGCCGCCTCCACCGACGCATAGGGCGTCACTTCACGCGCGCCGTTGGCCAGCGCGGTACAGATCACCGTTGAAGCCCGCAGCACGTCGATGACGACATAGCAGCCGAGCGTGTCCTGGACTTGGGCCAGATCCTGCGCGCGGCTGCCGGGGGAAAGGGAGACAGAGATGAACATAGAGGAATGGCGCGCAACCCGTCAGGGTGGCGCGCCGATGGGTTGGTCCTATCGATGGCTGGTGTTGGCGACGAATGGCGGCTTGACGACAGTGGCGGGGACTCCCTTGTCGCGGATGACGATCTCAAGCTTGGATCCGACTTTGCTGTACTCGGAGGTCACATATCCCATGCCGATCCCCTTGTCCAGCGACGGTGAGTGCGTGCCCGAGGTCACGGTGCCGATGGCGGCGGCACCGGCGCGGATCTCGCACCCGTGACGCGGAATCGCTTTTTCGTCCATGACGAAGGCGACCAGCTTGCGTCGGGGGCCGGATTTCTTGGCATCGAGTATGTGTTTTTTCCCGATGAATTCGAACGGCTTATTCTCCTTGACCACCCAGCCCAGTCCCGCTTCAATCGGGTTGGTGGTCATGTCGATGTCGTTGCCATAGAGCGCGTACTTCATCTCCAACCGCAGAGTGTCGCGCGCACCGAGGCCGATTGGCAGTATGCCGAACGTTTGCCCCGCCTCCATCGCCTGCTGCCAGAATTTCACCGCCAAATCGTTGGGCAGGTAGATTTCAAATCCATCCTCGCCGGTGTACCCTGTGCGCGAGAAGACGATCGGGCGACCATCGTACTTCGTGTCGGCCGCCCAATAGAAGGGGAGCGCGTCCAAGTCGTGCTGGATCAATCGGCCGACAACATTCTGCGCGCGCGGACCCTGGATGGCCACCAGCGCGGTCTCGTCGGAGTGATTGGTCAGCTGGACACCCGGCGGGCAGTGCTGCTTGAGCCAGGCGAAATCCTTGTCGATGTTGGAGGCGTTGACCACCAGCATTGCCCCTTCGGGACGGCGGTAGATGAGCAGATCATCGACGATTCCGCCCGTGTCGTTCATCATCACGGTGTATTGGCACTGGTGCACTTTCAGCGCGCTGACATCGTTTGTGGTCATGCGTTCGAGGAACTCGATCGCGCCGGGACCGCGGACCTCGAATTCGCCCATGTGGGTCAGATCGAAGATCCCGACGGACTGGCGCACGGCGCGGTGCTCCGGGATGATCCCGGAGTACTGCACCGGCATGCGGTAACCGGCGAAGGGCACCATCCGCGCGCCCAGCCGCTCGTGGATCGCGGTCAGGGGCGTGAGTTTCAACGGCGCCGTTGCGGTTTCCATGTCTCCCCTCCTGCAATGCCGTTACGCGGCGTGACGGCTGGTGTAGTTGAGCAGTCCGCCTTCCATCAACACCGCGCGGTTGAAGGGCGTCAGATCGTACGTCAGCGGGAAATCGTACCCCTTGGTGACGTTGCGGGCCGTAAGCGGCGCGCCGCTTTTGATCTTGTCGGCCAGTCCGGGGATGTCGAGGACATCGCCCTGATCGATGCGATCATAGTCGGCCGGGTTGGCGAAGGTCAGCGGCGGAATGCCGAAGTTGACGAGGTTGGCGTGATGAATGCGGGCAAACGTCTTGGCGATGACCGCCTTGACGCCCAGGTACATCGGTGCCAGCGCCGCGTGCTCGCGCGAGGAACCCTGACCGTAGTTGTCGCCGCCGACAATGATGCCGCCCTTTTTCTCCTTGGCGCGGCGCGGGAAGTCGGGATCGACACGGACAAAGACAAACTCCGAGATTGCCGGGATGTTCGACCGCAGCGGCAGAACCTTGGCGCCTGCCGGCATGATGTGATCGGTGGTGATGTTGTCGCCGACCTTCAGCAGCACTTCGCCGTTGATGGCGCTGGGCAGCGGCACCTGCTTGGGCAGGGGCTTGATATTCGGTCCGCGCTTGATCTCGACCTTCTGACGGTCCTGCGGCGGCTTGACGATCAGCGCGTCATCGAGCGGAATCTCATCTGGCAGCACGATTTTCGGTTCCGGACCCCACGTGCGCGGGTCGGAGATCTCGCCGGTCAGGGCGCAGACGGCGCAGACTTGCGGCGAGGCGAGGTAGACATTGGCGTCCCTGGTGCCCGAGCGCCCCTCAAAGTTGCGGTTGAAACTGCGGATCGACACGCCGCCCGATGGCGGCGCCTGGCCCATGCCGATGCACGGCCCGCAGGCCGATTCGAGGATGCGCGCGCCGCCGGCGATGATGTCGGCCAACGCCCCCGCCTGCGCGATCGCGGTGAACACCTGGCGCGAACCGGGTGTCACCGTCATGCTCACGTTCGGATGCACATGCTTGCCCTTGAGGATGGCGGCGGTCACCATCAGGTCATACAGGGAGGAATTCGTGCAGGATCCCACACAGACCTGATCGACCTTCATTCCCGCCACGGTGCGCACTGGGACCACCTTGTCGGGCGAGTGCGGCTGGGCGATCATCGGCTCGAGCGTGTTTAGGTCGATGACAACCTCGCCGTCATAGGTCGCATCGGGATCGGCGGCCAGCGGCGCATAGTCCTTCTCGCGTCCCTGCATCGCCAGATACTTGCGCGTGTTCTCATCCGAAGGGAAGACAGAGGTCGTCGCGCCGAGTTCGGCGCCCATGTTGGTGATCGTGGCGCGCTCCGGCACGGTCAGACTCTTGACACCGTCGCCCGAATACTCAAGAATCTTGCCGACGCCGCCCTTGACGGTCAATTGGCGCAGAATTTCGAGGATGATGTCCTTGGCGGCGACCCAGGGCTGCAGTTTGCCCTTGAGGTTGATGCGGATTACCTTGGGCATGGTGAGGTTGAAGGCGACGCCGGCCATGGCCACGGCCACATCCAATCCGCCGGCGCCGATGGCCAGCATCCCCAACCCGCCGTTGGTGGGCGTGTGCGAATCCGAGCCCAAGAGCGTCTTGCCCGGAACACCGTAGCGCTCCAGATGCACCTGGTGGCAGATGCCGTTGCCCGGACGGGAGAAATCGATGCCGTAGCGGGCGGCGACGCTCTGCAGGTACTGATGGTCGTCGGCGTTTTCAAATCCCGCCTGGAGCATGTTGTGGTCGACGTACGACACCGAACGCTCGGTGCGGACCTTGTCGATGCCCAGCGCTTCGAATTGCAGGTAGGCCATCGTGCCGGTGGCGTCCTGCGTCAGCGTCTGGTCGATCCGGATGGCGATCGGCTGCCCGGCCACCGGCGTGCCGTCGACCAGGTGCGCGTTGATGATTTTCTGAACGAGATTCTGACCCATGGTATCCTTCCTTCGCTTGATCGATGGCGTTGCGTCAGGCGGCGATGTCGGCCGTCGCCCGACGGGCGGCGTCACGACCGTTGCGCGCGTTCTTCAGTTCCGCTTTCAGGAACCGCCCTGTGTGGGAGCGCTCGATGCGCGCCACCGCTTCCGGGGCGCCGGCGGCGACAATCATCCCGCCGTCCTCGCCCCCTTCGGGGCCGAGGTCGATGATCCAGTCGGCGGTCTTGATCACGTCGAGGTTATGTTCAATCACGATCACGGTGTTGCCCCGGTCGACCAACTCGTTGAGGACGCCAAGGAGCATCCGGATGTCCTCGAAATGCAAGCCCGTCGTCGGCTCATCCAGGATATACAACGTCCGGCCGGTCGCGGTCTTTGACAATTCGGTCGACAGTTTGACACGCTGGGCCTCTCCGCCGGAGAGCGTGGTCGCCTGTTGGCCGAGGTGAATGTAACCCAGCCCGACCTGCGAGAGTGTCAATAGCTTCTGCCGGATGCGCGGGATGTTGGCGAAGAACTCGAGCGCCTCATCGACGGTCAGGTCGAGGACATCGGCGATGCTCTTGCCCTTGTACATGACCTCGAGCGTTTCACGGTTGTAGCGCTTGCCCTTGCAGACCTCGCAGGGGACATAGACATCGGGCAGGAAATGCATCTCGATTTTAATGATGCCGTCGCCCTCGCAGGCCTCGCAGCGCCCGCCCTTGACGTTGAACGAAAAGCGCCCGGGTTCATAGCCGCGCATCCGGGCCTCCGGCAACTGCGCGAACAGGTCGCGGATGAAGGTGAAGACGCCGGTGTAAGTCGCCGGGTTCGAGCGCGGGGTGCGTCCGATCGGCGACTGGTCGATGTCGATCACCTTGTCCAGCAACTTGAGCCCGTCGATCTTCCGATAGGCCAGCGGCGGATGCTTGGCATCGAAGAAATGCTGGGCGCAGATGCGGTAGAGCGTCTCATTGATCAAGGTCGACTTCCCCGATCCCGAGACGCCGGTTACGCAGGTGAGCACGCCCAGCGGGAATTCGACGGTGACGTCCTTTAGGTTGTTGCCGCTGGCGCCGACGAGCCGCAGCGTGTCGCCGCTTCCCTTGCGGCGCAGGCGCGGCACCGGGATGGAGCGGCGGTGGCTGAGGTACTGGCCGGTGAGCGAGGTCTTGGTGGCCTTGATCTTGGCGGGCGGACCGATGGCGACGATCTCGCCGCCGTTTTTGCCTGCGCCCGGCCCGAGGTCGACAACGAAATCGGCCTCCTCAATGGTCTCGCGGTCATGTTCCACCACGATCACCGTGTTGCCGAGGTCGCGCAGTCCGGTGAGGGTGTCCAGCAGGCGGCGGTTGTCGCGCTGGTGCAGTCCGATGGAGGGTTCGTCGAGGATATAGAGCACGCCGACCAGGCGCGAGCCGATCTGGGTCGCCAGACGGATGCGCTGCGCCTCGCCGCCGGAGAGCGTCTGCGCCGAGCGGTCCAGCGTCATGTAGTCGAGGCCGACATTGACGAGGAATCCGAGCCGCTCGTTGATCTCCTTGAGAATCTGCCGCGCGATCTTCAGTTCGCGCGGGTTGAGTTCGAGGTGGGCGAAAAAGCGCGACGACTGTTTGATCGGCATGGTGACGACATCGTGGATCGACTTGCCACCGACAAATACCGAGAGCGCCTCAGGCTTCAGCCGCGCCCCCTTGCAGTCCGGGCAGGGGGTCATGCGCATGTACTGTTCGATCCACTGACGCACCGACGACGACTCGGTTTGACGGTAACGCCGCTCGAGGTTGGGGATGACGCCCTCGAACTTGCCGGTGAATTCCCCCTTGCCGCGGCCATTGGAGTGCTCATAGGCAAACCGGAACTCCTTGGAGCCCGATCCATAGAGAATCACCTTCTGCGCCTCCTTGGGCAGGTCACAGAACCGCGTGCGAAAATTGAAGTTGAAGTGATTGGCGACCCCGCGCAGCATGAAGCGATACCAGTTGGCCGGATCTTCGCCCCAGGGCACGATGGCGCCCTCGAAGATCGAACGGGTCGGGTCCGGCAGGACAAGATCGGGATCGATCTCCAGTTTGTGGCCCAGTCCGCCGCAGGTGGAACAGGCGCCGAAGGGGGAGTTGAACGAAAACAGGCGCGGCGAGGGTTCCTCGAACGACAGTCCGCAGTTGGGACAGGCCGCGTTTTCGGAGAAGACCGCCTCGTCATGCGACCCGATCACAACCCGGGCGGCGCCGGAGGAGAGCCGCAGCGCCGTCTCCAATGAATCGGCCAGCCGTGACTTGATGGTTGGCGCGGCGACCAGACGGTCGACCACCGCTTCGATGGTGTGCTTGACCTTCTTATTGAGGGCGGGCGCCTCATCGATTTCGAAGATCTCGCCGTCGATACGCACCCGCACCAGCCCCTTCTTCTTGATCTGATCGAGGATGTCCTTGTGCTCTCCCTTGCGGCCGACCGCCAGCGGCGCCAGGATGACCAGGCGCGTCTTCACCGGCAGGTCCATCAACTGATCGACCATCTGCGAGACCGTCTGCCGTGCGATCGGGCGGCGGCAGCGCGGGCAGTGGGGGATGCCGACGCGCGCGTAGAGCAGACGCAGGTAATCGTAGATTTCGGTGACTGTGCCCACGGTCGAACGCGGATTGCGCGCCGAGGTTCGCTGCTCGATCGAGATCGCCGGCGAGAGACCGTCGATGAAATCCACATCCGGCTTCTCCATCAGGCCGAGGAACTGGCGGGCATACGCCGACAACGACTCGACATACCGCCTTTGCCCCTCGGCGTAGATTGTGTCAAAGGCCAGCGATGACTTTCCGGACCCGGACAGTCCGGTAATGACGACCAGTTTGTCGCGGGGGATCTTCAGCGAGAGGTTGCGCAGGTTGTGTTCGCGCGCGCCTTTGATTTGAATGAAACCAGACATGAGGAGGCAGGACCTTCCGTGCCCACACGGCACGAACGACTTAAGTGGCTGTCGACAAGGCGGTAAATGCCGCCAAGCCCGCAAGGTAGCCGTTTCGGCAATAACAGGCAATCACTTACCGGAGTTTCCGATATCGGCGGGAATAAGCGACGTGCCCAGTTGTAATGATGGCGTTGCGGCGGTCTGGCGGGACGCATGTGATGGTGTTCTGCCGGCTTGGACGGTTGTGTCAGAGCCGTAATACGCGGGCCAGAAAGCGTTTGACTGCGGTTCGCGGGGGTGGGTAAATTCACAGTTTCGCGTGGCTTTCTGAATGCCACACAACGGTTAAGGACAACCTTGAACGGGGAGAGGCAATTGCGTCGTATCGCGGGATTTCGGCGTCACGCCGTCGTGACGGTAGCGGCGTTGACCGGGGGGCTTCTCTTGCTGGCCGCGGCCGATGGGGAAGCCGCGGGTTTTTCGACCGCCGGGGTCGGGCTGCGCGCCCGGTCGATGGGCGGAGCGTTTCGCGGGGTCGCCAGCGACTGGAGCGCGCTGAGTTACAACCCCGCCGGGCTGGCGTTTTTAGAGAAGAATGAGTTGAACGCCACGCTCGGCACCTACACGCCGCGTCTGGCGTTCGATCCCAACATCAGCGCCAACGGCATCGATCAGGGATACCTGGCGGCGGACACCTCCGGCGAGCTGTATTCCACCAACGACACCTGGCCAATCCCGTCGCTAGCATTGGTGATGGCGCCGCGCGAAGGGTCCAGCTGGGCGTACGGTGTCGGCGTGCTGTGGCCTTATGATGTGAACTACCAGTGGGATCTGTTCCGCTCGCCGTTGGGCTACAATACCGATTATGAGTTCAACACCAAGCGCAACTTCCACACCGACCTTGATGTGATGGACATCCACCCGACGCTGGCGCGCCGGTTCAGCGACAAGATTGCCGTTGGCGTGGGTCTCTCCATCGCCCGCGGCGATGTGGTCTACCGCCGCGTGATCGGGTTCGAGAACAACCTGAATGACCTGCTCGACGATTACCCGATCGACAACTTCTACGGCGACTATCGGATGGAAGGCAACGGGTTCGGCGTCGGCGCCAACATGGGTTTGCTGTGGCGCGCCTCCGAGAAACTGAGCATCGGATTCAGCGCGAAGACGCCGATGACGATTCCGATGGACGGCACCGCGGAACTGAACATGGCTTGGCCGATCAACGCCGAGCGCCGCGACATCGAAGCCGATTTGTTCCCCGATGTGACCCGCTCATACTTCCTCGGCGTCAGCGATCCGGTCCGCAGCGCGCCGAGTTATTTCCGCCAGGAGTATGAATACGACCTCGAACTGCCCGCCGCGATCGGCGCCGGGATCGGCTACACCGCCAGCGACCGTCTGCTTTTGGCCGTGGACCTGGAGATGACCTTCTGGTCGGCGGTCGAGGAGTGGCAGATTGATTTTGCCGACTCGGGCATGGCGGTCGGCGTGGGCGAACTGACCAGTCTCACCGTGCCGTTTGGATGGGACGATCAGATTCGCGTTTCCGGCGGCTTCGAATACCTCGCCAAGGAGAACGTGGCCGTGCGCGGCGGCGTCTACTACGACGGCGGCGCGGCGGTGGACTCCACCTTCACACCCAACTTCCCGGATGTCGGCGACCGTATCGGGCTGACCGCCGGGTTTTCGTACATGATTTCAGGGCAATGGGAATTGGCCGCGGCGCAGGAAATTGCCTTCGCCTCGGAACGGGAGATCACGCAGAGCGGCGCCCCCGACGGCGTCCGCGTGTTCCCCGGAACCTATTCGTTGACGCGCTACGAGACGCTGCTGTCGGTCTCGTACCGGTTCTAACTGGGAGGATGATCCGTGCGTAAGCAGGCGACATGGTTTGGCCTTGGCGCGGTGGTGGTCGTCGCCGCCCTTCTGATGATCGGCTGCACCGAGCACGAAAGCCCGCTCGGTCCGCCAACCCTGTCCAGCAAGCAGCCGGTCACCACGACCTTTTCCTTCGACGCGCAACTCGACCGCAATTCGGCCGAGGACCGCGATTCCCGGCGCGTCACGGTGGTTTATGCCTCCGACGAGCCGCCGACCATCCCGCAGGCGCCGTTTCCGGTGCTCTATCTTCTCCATGACTTTCAGGGAGATGCCGGGTATTTCGAGCGCTATGGACTGCAGACCCTGGTCGACGAGATGTACAAGAACGGCGAGATCGGGCGGATGCTGATCGTCACGGTGGACGCCTCGAACTACTTCGGCGGGTCCTATTACCGCAATTCCGCGACCACCGGCGGCTACGAGGACATGCTCGAAGCGCTCATTGACAACGTCGAGTCCATCTACAAGGTTCACACGCGGGGCGGGCGCGCGGCGCGCGCCCTCTCGGGTCAGGGAATGGGCGGATACGGGGCGATGCGGTTTACGCTCGACCATGCCGACTTGTTCAGCTCCGTGTCTTCCATGTCGGGCCCGTTGTCGCTGGGCGACCCGAACGCCGGCACCGGCGTCTGGCATCCGACCAACGGCATCGTACACCGGGTGTTCCAGGAGAACGGCACCGGTCCGGGCGATCCGCAGTTGTATGCCAAGTTGACTGCCGGATTTGAGGTCTACGCCGAGACCCGCAATTTCCTGGCGATGGCCTCGGCGTTTTCGCCCCATCCGTTGCGCGTGTTCGATTCGCTGGGCATGAAGTTGGTACCGAAGTTCCCGTTCATCGGCCGCTTCGACACGTTGTACAATCAGGAGTTCTACAGCCCGCGTCCGGCCGGCGCCAACACGCTGGCCTTTGACAGCCAGGTTGACACCTTCGGCGTGGGCGTCGATGTCATCTTCGACTCCACGGGCGCGATTTCCGAGCCGGTGTGGGCGCTCTGGCGCGACTCGGCCGACGTTAAGAACGTCTTTGTCGCCAAGCGCGCCCAGGATCCGCAGTTCTGGAACGACCTGGACATCTATATCGATGTCGGGCTGGAAAACGAGTACGGTTACCTCGAGCAGAACCGAGACTTTCACCAAGCGCTGACCCAGGCCGGGGTGGCGCATACTTATGTCGAATACGAGGGCTCCGGCTCCATACGGCCCGGGCATTCCGATTTGCTGCTCACGCGCTTGCGCGAAGTCATCAAGTTTCACTCGGAACGTCTGGTCCGGCCCGACGGCCCGCAGTAAGCGAACCGCGAGCGCGGGAGGGTTTGAGAGCGTCCCCCGGCACACGCCGGGGGACGTTTTCGTTGAGGGCGGTCTACTTGCGCCAGAAGGCGGGCACGGCCAGCGCGAGGACGGTGAGGATCTCGAGCCGTCCGAGGATCATGAGCAGCGCCAGCAGGAGTTTGCCGGCGGCCGGCACAAACGCGTAGTTGCCCATCGGGCCGACCGCGCCCAGCCCCGGACCGCAGCCTCCGAGACAGGAGATGCTGGCCGTCAGCGAGGATGTCATATCGACGCCCAAAAGGGTCAACATCAGCGATCCCAGCAGAAACACGACGAGGAACGCGCCGATGTAGAGCGCAACCTCGCGCACGGTGTGCGGATCAATCGCCGTGCCGCCCACCCGCACCGCCAGCACCGCGTGCGGACGAAAGGTTTTGACCAGATCGTTCAAGAACGCCCGGGCCGCAACCACAATGCGCGCCACTTTGATCCCGCCGGAAGTGGAACCGGCGCAGCCGCCCATGATCATCAGACCAATCAAGAGCAGGCGGGCGAAATCGGGGTACTTGTCGAAGTCGTCGGTGGCAAACCCGGTCTCGGTGTTGACGGTCACGACCGAGAAGCTCCCACGCCGCAGAGCCGTCACCATCGAATCCTGCGCGGGCGAGATGACGGCGGTGACCGCCACGACCGCCACCGCCATGATGACGAGGTACGCACGCAGTTCCGGGTCGCGCCAGGCGTCGCGCCATTCTCCGCGCGCGATACGGTAGTAAAGGCCGAAGTTGATCCCCGCCAGCACCATGAATGCCAGCACGGTCATCTCCACCGCCGGCAAGTTGAAGCCGCCGACGCTCAGGTTGCGGGTGGAGAATCCGCCCGTGGCGATGGTGGCAAACGAGTGTGTCAGCGCCTCAAACGGCGTCAGGCCGAACAGCCAAAGCATCACGACCTCGGCGAACGTCAGACCGATGTAGATATACCAGAGAATGAGCGAAGTATGCCGGAGACGCGGCCGCAGTTTTTCGGTGATCGGTCCGGCGGTCTCGGAACGGAACAAATGCACCGCGCCCAGACCCAGCCGCGGGAAGATGGCGATGAACATCACGATGATGCCCATCCCGCCCAGCCAATGCGTGAGCGCCCGCCACCACAACAGCGCGCGCGAGAGCGACTCGACATCCGTGAAGGCGCTGGCGCCGGTGGTTGTGAATCCCGAGATTGATTCGAAGACCGCCGATGACCAATCGGGAAAGGCACGTTCCAGAAGGTAGGGAAGAGCGCCGAACAGCCCCACGGCAATCCAGACGATGGTCACGGTCGCCACCGCCTCACGGGCATGGATGTATTCGATCGGGCTCTTGCGGCCCCATTGCCAGGCCAGGAGCCCGATCGCGCCGGTCAGACCTGCGGCGACGAGGAAGTTCTGCACAGCGTCGAAGTCGGCGTCGGCGACCGCCCAGGCGATCGACGTCGCCATGAACAGCGCTTCAATGGCGAGGATGAGTCCCGTGACACGGGCCAGCAGGCGCAGGTTCATCGAGGGTCCGCTCAGAACAGCGAGAGTGATTTCTTACGGAACAACTGCTCCACTTCCTCCCGGCGGTCGGGCGTCGTGAACACAATGACATGGGCCTGCTCCGGAACGATGTAGTCGCCGGAGGGAATCACGACATCGTCTTCGGTCACCACCGCGCCGATACGGGCGCCGGAGGGGAAACCGACCTCCTTGAGCGGCCGTCCACAGATACGCGCGCCGTGGATGGTCTGCAATTCCAGCACCTCGCCCTGGCCATTGGCCAGCACGCTGACCGCCACCACCCGTCCCTTCCGCACATAGCGCAACACCTGATTGGCGGCCAGAAGCCGCGGCGAGATGGTCGTGTCAATGCCAAGCTCCTCGTAGATGGGCGCGTAGTCAGGCTTATGCGTCAGGGCGATGACGGCGGGAATGCCCATCTTCTTGGCCAGCAGCCCGGCCATGAGGTTGACCTCGTCGGAGCGGGTCACCACCACAAAGACATCGGCGTTGCCCAGATCGGCCGACCGCAGAAATTCGCTCTGCGTGCCGTCGCCGTGGATGACATTGGCGCCGGCCAATTGCATGGCGGCCTGCTCGGCGACCTGACCGTCGCGTTCGACGATGAACGAGTCGATTCCGAGTTCGGTCAGTTCGTTCGACAACGCCCGGCCGATGGCGGAGGCGCCGATGATCACCACTTTATTGGCGGGGTGGCGCGGGCCGACCAGCGCCTCGCGCGCCTCGTCGATTACATCGGTGCGGCCGATGAGGTAGAGCTCGTCGTCGACAGCGATCCGCTCACGGCCATCTGGAATGATGAAGCGTCCCGCGCGCCCGATCGCCGCGATCAGCGTGTTGGCGGGTGTGACCAGCTCGTGCAATGTCTTGCCCACCGAGGGCGTGGCGGCATCGGTGACCCGAACGCGCACCATCACGATGCGCTCGTCGCTGAACGTTTCGACCCAGAGCACCCCGGCCGCCTCGATGATGCGGGCCAATTCCACCGCGGCGGCGCGTTCGGGGCTGATCACCATGTCGATGCCCAGACTGGTGGCCAGTGTGCTGTCGGTGGTCAGCGGGTCATTGGTGTCGGACACGCGTGCCACCACCCGTCCGGCGCCGAGCTTCTTGGCCATCAGGCAGGCCAGCAGATTGATCTCGTCGTTGTCGGTCACCGCGATGACCAGATCGGCGGCGTCGGCCTTCGCCTGCGTCAGCGTGGAGAGACTGCCCCCATCGCCGCAGAGCGTCATGACATCCATCGACTCCTGCGCGTGGGCCAGCGCGCTCTCGGACCGGTCGATCAGGGTGACGTTATGATTCTCGGCAACCAGCACGGAGGCGATGTGCTTGCCGACTTCCCCCATTCCGATAACGACCACGTCCATAGTCATCTCACTTGGCCGGCGTTACCGACCCTGCGTGTAGATCCGGCTGCCGTAACGGGCGACCACGATCGAATCGCCCAGCAAGTAGCGCGCGAGGAATTCGCCGGTGAATTCATGCCCCTGCGCGTTGAACAACTCGAATTGGCCGGCGTCCTTGTCGTAGAACCGCGGAAACTCGTCGAAGACATTGGCCAGCTCGACAAACTCGCCGCCGGCGGCGAGCGCGCCGAAGCGCGCCAGACGGCGGTAGCGGTGGTGCACATGGAAGATGCCGGAGGTGTCGGTCATCCCCTCCGGCGGCCAGGCAATCGGCGAGGTCACCAGCACCGGACGCGCCCCCACGGCCAGCGATTCGCGCGTCAGCCGCTCGATGTTCTCGGAGTATTCCGTCGTGGCGACACGGCGCTGGTTGAATCCCGGCGGCGCCTGGGCGGGGAGGGATGGCGGCGCCATGGCGCTCCATCCCGCCTTCAGCCAGCGCACCAGGGCGCTGCGATGCAGCCAGTTGTTGAGTGCCACCTGCCAGCCGAAACCCACTTGCAATTGATCGTCGGCGATCCCATTGGCCGCGGGCTGGTGGTCGGCCCAGGAGTAGGAGAATAGCACGATATCCGGCTTCAGACGGGGCAATTCCTGCCGCGCCTGGCGCACTCCCTGCACGGTCGAATAGTTGGTGACCGCTAAATTGAGCACCTCCCAGCGCCGCTTCTGCGGATCCAGCGCGTTGAGCCGACGCTCCAGATGGCGCGGCCAGACCGCCTCGTCGGAGACCCCCAGCCCGAAGGTGTTGGATTCGCCCAGGCATACCACGCGCGTCACGCCGGCGGGTTTGTCGATGGGATAGTCCGTGCCGCGATAGCCGTGTGTGTTGATGGTGTAACGTCCCGGTCGAATGAATTTCCCGTCGATCACGCGGCTGGGGCGGTAGCGCCAGAAGAGATCACGGTCCTGTTGGACCCAATCGGGGTAACGCCACTCCTGCGCTTCGATAAAGGCGGATGTCGGCGGCAGGGGTGGCGGACCGACCAGATGGCCGGCCAGCTCCGCCACAAGAATGGCCCCCAGGATGACGGCGAGGATGCGTGCCCTGTGTGTCCGGCGTTTGCCCATGCGCAAATGACAGGGGAGGCCCGGAAATGGCCGCTCCCATGGGCAAACAAGGGGCTTGAGCCCCTGATTGACCAGACCAAAATGGGGGTTGCGGGCTGTCCCGAAGGCCAACAAGGGGCGTATGCCCCTTGTTGGCCGAGACAGATCGTATTGTGCGGCGGGATGGATTACCGGAGCGCCTTGGCGGACAGTTTGTCCTTCAGCGCCGGATGGACCCAGATGCCGTCTTTGCGTACGAGCGTGCCGTCCAGGTAGATCTCGCCGCCGCCGTATTCGTTCGTCTGAATCAGCACCAGGTCCCAGTGAATCGCCGACTTGTTGCCGTTGGGCGCTTCCTTGTAGCACTGGCCGGGGGTCAGGTGGATCGAGCCGAAGATCTTCTCGTCGAAGAGAATGTCCTTCATCGGCCGGGTGATATTGGGGTTGAGGCCGAAGGAAAACTCGCCGATGTAGCGCGCGCCGGGATCGGTGTCGAGGATCTTGTTCAACTTGGCGTTATCGGTGGCGCAGTCGGCGTGGACGATCTTCCCGTTCTTGAACACAAAGTGCACGCGATCAAAGAGGGTCGACTCATAGAGCGACGGGCAGTTGTAGGTGATCTCGCCGTTGATCGACGTGCGGACCGGCGCGGTGTAGACTTCGCCGTCGGGGATGTTGCGGTTGCCGGCGCACTTTTTCGGCGGAATGCCCTTGATCGAAAAGGTCAGATCGGTGCCGGGCCCTTTGATGTGGACCTTGTCGGTCTTGCGCATGAGCGCCGCCAGCGCGTCCTGGGCCTTGTCCATCTTGGCGTAGTCGACATTGCAGACCGAGAAGTAGTAGTCCTCGAACGCCTCGCGCGAGGTCTCGGCCAGTTGCGCCATGGCGTAATTCGGGTAACGCAGGACTACCCAGCGGGTGCGCTTGACTCTTTGCTCGAGATGGACCGGTTTGTAGTAGTACTTCTGGTACATCTCGCGCTTGGCGCGGGGGATGTCGGCCATGCTGAAGGAGTTGTTGGAGCCGCGCACGGCGATGTAGCAGGCCATATCCTTCATCATGCGCAAGTGCATCTGGCCGTAGGCCTTCAGTTGCGCCTCCGAGGCGCCCAGCACCCAGCGGCGCTCCACCTCTTCTTCATTATAGTAGTAGAAGGGCAGACCGCCGGCCTCGGCGACCTTCGAGACGATCTCCTTGACCAGGTCGTGGGTGTGGTCGCCTTTGGCCTCGATCAGGACCTTATCGCCGGGCTTGACCTTGGTCGAGTAGTTGACCAGGGTGTCGGCGAGTTTGACAAGACGTGGGTCTTTCATCGTTACCCTCATTTCCGATGGTGGCTCAGTGTCTATTGTCACACGGGCATGGTGCGCATGCCCGCTTTCTGCGCGTTGCCCGCCGTTCGCGCGGCGGGTGCGGGAATATACAAATCCGCATCGAAAGATGATGGCATCCGGTTGACGATTTTTGTATCCCATCAATGGATGCGCGCGCAACCCTGCGCACGACCTCTCAGCCCATCGCTTTCCCCCTCTCTCCCGAAGGAGGAGAGGGCCGGGGTGAGGGGCAGCGCCGGCCGGACGACCAATCGCACGGCCGATCGAGCCGTCCAAATTTGAGGAGACCATGATCACCGTGCAGGCGCCCGAGACGATCTCACCAGCTCCCATGACCACACCGCACCGCCGCATCTATCTGATGAAGGACCTCCCGCCCGAAGTGGTGGCGGTGGCCTTCGCCAAAACCTCGCGATCACCGGAGCCGTTTGACCAGATCGCGCAGGAGCTCAACGAGACCAAGTCCTCGCAGTTCCATGAGAAGTGGGTGGTCGGCTACGGCCATGCGTCGGTCGCCGAGCATGCGATCCTCTCGCTGGCGGTGGAGAACATCTCGATTCTGGCCGCCAAGGCGATCGAAGACAACCGGCTGGCCTCCTACACCGAGAAATCGACCCGCTACCAGATCTATGACCCCGACCATGTTTACCGGCCGGCCCGTTTCCGCGGCCATCCCGAACTCAACCAGCGCTACGAGGATCTGATCCGCGAACTGACCAACGCCTACATCGCCTGGTCGGAACGGGCGGTCGAACATCTGCGGAAGGTCGACCCCTGCCCGCCGGACAAATTGCCAAAGGTCTGGGAAACGCGTCTGCGCGCCAAGGCCTGCGACGCCATCCGCTATTTGTTGCCGACCGCCACGCTCACCAACTTGGGCTGGACGATCAACGCGCGGGCGCTGGCGCATGCGATCCGCAAGTTGACCGGCTCGCCGCTTGAGGAATTGCAGGAGATCGGCGCCGAGGTCAAACGCGCCGCGTTGGAGAAGGTCCCGACGTTGTTGAAATACGCCGATCCCGACACCGCGCGGGTGGAGGGGGCCGGGCGTGTGGCCGAACTGCTCGCCGAAACGGTCGAGCCACCGCGCCGTGTTGCGGCCGAAACGCCGGCGGAAGTGCGTCTGCTCAAGCATGATGACGATGGTCTCCGTCGCCTGGCGGCGGCGGTCGCCTACGCGCATCAGCCGGCCGACTGGATACGGATGGAGCAGGCGATGGCGGGTTGGACAGAAGCGCAGTGCCTGGAGTTGATCCGCCGCAGCGTCGAGAGTCTGGGGCCGTTCGATCCGATGCCGCGCGCCTTCGAACATCTCAACTACACGTTTGAGATCACCGTTGATTACGGCGCGTGGCGCGACATCCAGCGCCATCGTATCGGCACCCAGACCGCGCAGGACCTCACGCCCGACCTGGGTTGGACCACGCCGGCGCTGATCAAGGATCTCGGATTAAAGTCCGACTTTGAACGGCTGATCGAGAAGTCCGCGTCGGTCTACGACGCGCTCAAGCCCGAATTCCCCCACGAGGCGGTCTATGCGCTCATGCTGGCTTTCCGCAAACGCACCCTGTTCGAGTGGAACCTGCGCCAGGTTTGCCACTTTGTGAGACTGCGCGGCGGTTCCAAGGGACATGAGGCGTACCGCGTCGTCGCCTTCGATGTCTGGCGGCGCGTGCTCGAGGCGCAGCCGTGGCTGGGCCGACTGATTGCCCCGCTGGGCGAGTATTTTAGCTGATCCATAAGTCGCGCGGTTTGCGATTCCCGGCTTCCGCACGAGGGCGACTGCTCCGGTGCGATCAAGCAGAGGAAAAAAGCAGACCCTTCGCTCCGCTCAGGGTGACGGTGTCGGTCCTGTGCGATTCACCACGGCAATGTGTCAGCGTCCAACCTCGACGCGCCGGCATCTTCGATCGTGCTGACAGGACTGCCCGCCGCGTTGTCAAATTCGCCATTATTGACAGACAGCTTCGGAAGCACAGTACGCGTCAGAGTGGCGGTGCGTCGCACGATTTGCGTGGTGAAGCGTCGCGAGATTTCCCGTCCAAATTTTGACATAAATCCCGCCCCGCGCCTTTGACTTCCCCTCGGTTGCCCCTATGATGATCCGGCTGTGATGCGGGCGCAGCGCGCTCCCGGCGGACGATCCGCCGCAGGCGGCCAAGTCGTTGTCAATTATGACAAAACGCCCCCGCATTTGCCAAACAGGGGTCCGCGCTTTTAGTAGACTACATGGCATGCGGACCGACAGACACATCCCGCGGAGGTGCCCAATATGAGCGAACGTTCCACCATGCCCGTCCCCCCCTCGTTGCCGTGGGTCCACGTCAACAGCCGGCTGTGCAAAGGCTGCGACTTTTGCGTCAAGGCCTGCCCGCCGGAGGTGCTGGGGTTTTCCACCGACATCAACGAGCGCGGTTACCGCTATTCCTTCTATCTCGGCGATGGCTGCACCGGATGCGGGATCTGTTTCTACAACTGCCCGGAACCGGGCGCGATCATCGTCTGGCGCAAGCCGGCGGACAAAAAGGAAAAGAAAGTCCTGAGTTGACCGGCCGGCCCCGTCGGCCGCCGGCGTCACCGATGTCCCTATGCGGGAGGACACAGCGATGAAGATCAAAGTCGTGCTCTGCAATTGCCGCGGGATGGCAACGACGTTCGACAGCGACATGAACACGCTGCCCTACGCTCTCGAAAACGAACTCGACATCGACTATACGGTGGTGCACCCCGAACTGTGCGGCAGCGGGGGCCGCGACGCGCTCGCCGACATTCTCAAGACCGCCGACGGGGAGACCTACGTTATCTGCGGCGCCTGCGATCCCAAACAGCAGGAGAAAGAATTCGAATCGCTTCTGGCGGCGCACAATTTTCCGCGCGAGCGGTTCTTCCCGATCGACATACGGCTGGCTCACAACGAACGCGTGGTGGACCGACTGCGCAGCGCCGTGGATGCGGTGATTGGACGGACGGGCACGCCGTAAGGCGCCCGCGCGAAGGATGAGGTGATAGCATGCGTCAGGAATTGATGAAAGGCAACGAGGCGATTATCCTCGGCGCGCTGTTGGCCGGCTGCCGGTCGTACTTCGGCTACCCAATCACGCCCGCCTCGGAGATCGCCGAGACCGCGGCCGCGATGTTCCCGCGCATGGGCGGGACCTTTCTGCAGGCCGAGTCGGAAGTGGCGGCGATCAACATGGTCTATGGCGCGGCCTCGACCGGCCAGCGCACGATGACGGCCTCCTCGTCGCCGGGTATGTCGCTGAAGATGGAGGGCATCTCCTACTGCGCCGGGGCGGAACTGCCCTGTGTTGTGGTCAACATCATGCGCGGCGGCCCGGGGCTGGGCAACATCGGTCCGGAACAGTCCGACTACTTCCAAATGGTGAAGGGCGGCGGACACGGCAACTACCGCATGCCGGTTCTGGCCCCCAACGGCGCGCAGGAAATGTGCGATCTCACCATGCTGGCCTTCGAACTGGCCGACAAGTATCGCAACCCCGCGGCGCTGGTCGCCGATGGGTTCATCGGCCAGATGATGGAGCCGGTCAATGTGCCCGATCCGGTGCGAGCCTTCCCCAACAAACCCTGGGCGGTGCAGGGGACCGAAACGACGCGTGACAACCTCATCAGTTCGATCCATCTCGATCACAACGAACTGGAAGATCACATCAAGCACATGTACGCCAAGTATGCCGAGATCGAGAAGAACGAAGTCCGCTTCGAGGAGTACCGTCTCGAAGACGCCGACTACGTCACCGTTGCCTATGGCATTGTCTCGCGCGTCTTGATGAGCGCGGTCGATCAGGCGCGGGCCGCGGGCATCAAGGTCGGCATGCTGCGCCCGATCACCCTCTGGCCCTTCCCGGCGCCGCGCCTCAAGGAGTTGGCCGGGCACGTCAAAGGGATCCTCGTTTCCGAGTGCTCGACCGGCATGATGGTCGATGATGTCAAGCTGGCCGTTGAGTGCCGCGTCCCGGTGCAGTTCTATGGACGCAACGGCGGGAACATCCCCAGCGCGCAGGAGCTGTACGACGGCATCGTGAAACTGACCAACACCGTCGGGTCATGACCAAGGAGAGTGCCGTGAAAGACGTCTTCAAAAAGCCCGACTCATTCTACGAGTTCTTCACCCGTTCGGCGGGTGTGGACAAAGAGGCAACGCATTACTGCCCCGGTTGCGGGCATGGGAACCTGCACAAGCTCATTGCCGAAGCGATCGACGATCTGGGGATCGCCGAGCGGACGGTGTTCGTCAGCCCGGTGGGTTGTTCGGTGTTTGGTTACTACTATTTCCGTGTAGGCAACGTACAGTCGGCGCATGGCCGCGCGCCGGCGGTGGCCACCGGGATCAAGCGCGCGCTGCCGCATTCGATCGTCATTTCCTACCAGGGCGACGGCGATCTGGCGGCGATCGGCGCCAACGAGATTCTGCAGGCGGCCAACCGCGGCGAATCGATGACAGTCATCTTCGTCAATAACGCGATCTACGGCATGACCGGCGGTCAGATGGCCCCAACCACCCTGATCGACATGAAGACCACCACCACGCCGTATGGCCGTCACGCCGAAAACGAGGGTTACCCGCTGCGCGTCTCGGAGTTGTTGGCGACGCTGCAGGCGCCGGTCTACATCGAGCGCTGCACCCTGGAAGATTCCAAATCGATCATGAAGACGCGCAAGGCGATCCGCAAGGCGCTGGAGTTGCAGATCGCCAACAAGGGCTTCTCGTTGATCGAGGTCCTCAGTCCCTGCCCGACCGGCTGGAAACTGGACCCGATCGATTCGCGCGAGTGGATCACCGAGAACATGCTCAGCGTCTTTCCGCCCGCGGTCTACAAGGACCGTGCCGATGCGCCGTCGCGTCCGGCGCCGCCGACGCCGGTGTACGATGGTGACGAAGTCCTCAAGATCATCGGCATCAAGGAATCGGACGCGGCCCATGTGGCGAATCTGCCGGCCGACTTCCCGACGCACAAACTGGTGATGGCCGGATTCGGCGGACAGGGCATCCTCCTGCTCGGCCAACTGCTGGCCAAATCCTCGATGCGGGAAGGAAAGTTTGTGTCGTGGCTGCCCTCCTATGGTCCCGAAATGCGCGGCGGCACGGCCAACTGCCACGTGGTCGTCTCGCGCGAGCGCATCGGCTCGCCGTTTGTAACCAACCCGACCCTGTTGGTGGCAATGAACCAACCGTCGCTGGAGAAGTTCGCGGACATCGTGGAGCCCGGCGGATTGGTGATCTACGACAGTTCCTTTGTGAAAGATGTGAAACTGCCCGCCCACGTGAAGGCGGTGCCGGTGCCGTTTTCCGAGATTGCCAACGATCTGGGCAATGCCAAGGTCGCCAATGTCGTGGCGGCGGGCACAATCATCGGCCTGACCGGCATCACCGGCGAAGACTCGTTCAAATCGCTTCTTGGATCGCTCCGCAAGGAGCTTCTCGACGCCAATCTGAAGGCCCTGGCGGCGGGACTGGCCGAGGCCCGGCATTTCGCCGAGACATCACACCAGCCGTCGGTCAAGGCCACTGTGAGTTGATCATGAATATCGGAGTCATCAGGCAGACCCGGGATGATGAGCACCGTGTGCCCGTCGTCCCGGCGGGCGCGCATTTGCTCACCAAGAAAGGGCACACCGTACACATCGAGCACGACGCCGGCGCCGCCGCGGGGTTTACCGACAAGGACTATCTCGAGGCCGGCGCGCAGATCGTTTACTCGCGCGCCGAGGCGGTCGGTCGCGCCGATCTCGTGCTGGGCGTCGCGCATTTCCTGCAGGAGGATGTCGATCTGTTCGTCCCCGGGCAGACCGTGCTCAGTTTCGGACACCTCGGGACGCTAACGGCGCAGAGCCTGCGCGTCATGATCGACAAGAAGCTGACGGCCGTCGCCTACGAGTGGATCGAAAACGACCGCGGGCAACGTCCGATCGTGGAGATCATGGGTGAAGTCGCCGGGCCGATCGCGTTGACGTTGGCCGCGACCCTGCTGGAAACGCAGCGTGGCGGACGTGGCATTCTGCTCTCCGGGTTGCCCGGCGTGCCGCCGGCGCAGGTGGTCGTCATCGGCGGCGGATCGGTGGGCATGGCGGCCGTCCGCGCCGCGCTGGGCAAGGGCGCCCAGGTCATCCTCTTTGACAAGGATCCGGAGAAACTCCGCGATGCCGACCGTCTCTTCGACCGGCGGGTCATCACGTTTCTCTCCTATCGGTACACGCTCGAACGCGTGCTGAAGAACGCGGATGTCGTGATCGGCGCGGTGCGCGTGCACGGCGCCAAGCCGCCGATTGTCATCACGCGCGAGATGGTCCGTCAGATGAAGCCGGGCTCGGTGATCGTCGATTGCTCCATCGACCAGGGCGGCATCTGCGAGACCGGGCGTCCGACGACGCTGTCGGACCCGAAGTTTGTCGTCGACAACGTGATTCACTGCTGCATACCGAACATGCCGTCGGCCGTGGCGCGCACCTCGTCGTTTGCGCTGGCCAACACGCTGTTTCCGTACATCCGCTGGTTCGCCGAGGGCGGGTTGCCCGCCGTGCTGGCCGATCAGCCGCGTTTTGCCGAAGGGGTCTATCTGCGCGAGGGGCAGGCTGTCCACCCAGTGATCAAGGCCATGGCGGAGCAGTTGGCGACGCCGTCCGAGCGCTGAGCGACGCGGAATCGGCGTGGGCTGCGCACGCGCCGTGGACATTCCGCTTCGGTGCCCCGCGCTGGCACCAGGAGATGAACAATGCAATGGGTCGAGGATTATCGCCGCAAGCTCTGCACCGCGGAGCAGGCGGTCCGCATTATTAATAGCGGCGACAACGTGTACTATGGCGGCAACGCGGCCACGCCGAACGGCCTGATCGACGCGTTGGCCGCGCGCGCGTCGGAGCTGACCGGTGTGCAACTGTACCACGTGCTGCTGATGGGTGAAGACCCGCTCAGCCGTCCCGAAATGGCTCCACACTTCCGGCACAACTCGCTGTTTGTCGGCCCCGCCGACCGCGAGGCGGTCAATGCCGGACGCGCCGATTACATTCCGGTCTTCCTGCATCAGATTCCACGGCTTTTCTACGAGAGGATCGTGCCGCTGGACGTGGCGATGGTAATGGTCTCGCCGCCGGACGACCATGGATTCATGAGTTACGGCGTGGAGGTGATGAACGCCAACGCTGCCTGTACCATGGCCAAGAAGGTCATCGTGCAGGTCAACGAGCAGATGCCGCGCGTGCTCGGCGATTCCTTCATCCACGTCAGCCGTGTGGCCCATATTGTCGAGCACAACCAGCCGCTGCCCGAGCTCAAGCCGCGGCCGATCAGCGACGTGGAGCGCCGCATCGGTGAGCACATTCGTGGCATGCTGACCGACGGCGCCACCATCCAGATGGGGATCGGCGGCATTCCCGACGCGGTCTGGAGCATGATGGACGGGCTCAAGGACCTGGGCATTCACACGGAGATGCTCTCCGACGGCGCGATGCACGCGATTGAGCGTGGCATTGTGACCGGCTACCGCAAGACCCTGCACCCCGGCAAAGTGGTCATCACGTTCGCCCTGGGCACCCGGGACCTCTACAACTTCCTGGACAATAACCCGATGGTCGAAGCGCACCCGGTTGACCATGTCAATGATCCGTTTGTCATCGGCCAGAACGACAACATCATCGGCATCAACTCGGCGATCGAGGTCGATCTCTCGGGGCAGGTCTGCGCCGACTCCATCGGACCGAAGATTTATTCGGGTTTTGGCGGCCAAGTGGACTTCATCCGCGGCGCGGCGCGCTCGCGGGGCGGCATGCCGATCATCGCGCTGCCGTCCACGGCGCGCAGCGGCCGGGAGTCGCGCATCGTGCCGATGCTCAAGCATGGCGCCGGCGTGGTGACCACCCGGGCCGACGTGCATTATGTCGTGACCGAACACGGTGTCGCGCACCTGTTCGGGAAGAACCTCCGCGAACGCGCCAAGGCGCTGATCGGCATCGCCGATCCGCAATTCCGCGACGAACTGACGCGGCAGGCGCGCGAACGCAAACTGCTTTAAGACCGTTTTGCGAGTTCATCAGACTGTGGCGATCCCCGCCACAGTCTGTTGTTTTTTCCCCACTGTTTTTGTCGGTTCCACGCCGCTGTGTGCGAGAAGTAATCGCCTGTGCGAAATTCGAGCACCTCGGTATCCACTGATCCGTCAACCTCTTGTGTGCACACCGCAAGAAAATCTGTCCGTGGGCGACGCATTTGCGATTTGGCCAGTCACACGGACGCGGCAATCAATCGGTAGTGGAGACCCGCCCCGTCCGCAGCCAAAGGAGGCCGGAACCAAGAGGAGACCCGAGTTAGAACGTCCCTACGAACCCCCAGACCCATGCAATTCCTCTCCGCCCCGGGTTGCCGCCCTCAGCCCGGGGCTCCCTCCTTTTGCAGTCGGAGGAGGCGCAATCTGGCGTGGCTGCTTACATTCTCCGCGGACTGACACCTGACCATGGACACCCAGCTTCCGCCGCCGACGACGCCCGAACCGTCACCCACACTCCCACCTTCGCCGCAGCGCCGTTGGGATGGGGGGATGGCGCTCATCTACTTTGTCGCCGCCGCGCTCATCTCCTTTGTGGCGGCGCCGGCACTGGCGGGCACGGGTGGGTTTTACACGTCGATCATCGTTTCCGAAGTGGCCGCCTTTGTGCTGATCCCGCTGGTGCTGCGGCCGCTGTTTGACACCGGCTGGCGCACTTGGACGAGGGCGCCTGATGTGGGGGCGGGATTCTGGCTGTGGTGCATGATCGCCGTGGGATCATTTGCCGTCGTGCAAAGCAATGTTCCGGTCCTGCTCGATCGGATCTGGCCGATTCCGCAGGAGCATTTCGATTTCTACCGTCAGAATCTCGCCGCCGGCTCGCCCATAGAACTGGTGATGCTTCTGCTGACTGCGGCGGTGGTGCCGGGGATCTGCGAGGAAGTGGCATTCCGCGGATTGATTCAGACCGGTCTGCGCCGATCGTTCGGTCAGAACGCTGCAATCCTCTGGGGTGGCGCGCTGTTTGCGCTGCTGCATCTGAACCCATGGAATTTCGTCGGCCTGTGGACCTTCGGCGCGCTGCTGGGTTACCTGCGCGAACGGACCGGATCAGTGTACCCGTCGATCGCGGCGCATGTCGCCAATAATGCGACCGCGCTGGTGATCTTCTCACTGCAACGTCCCGAGGATTGGGAGAAACCGCCGGAGTTCCTGCCTTGGTATGTGACGGCGCCGGCCGGGCTGATTCTCATCTACGCGGTCATGCAATTGCACTGGCACACTCGCCATACCGCCGCCAGCAAACAACCGACCGGCCCGCTGAGTGCCGAGCAAACCCCGCTGGATCAATGAGTTCGCTGATGGAGTTTTTCTGCACAAAATGCGGGCAAACTCGTATGTTTGGCTGTGAGACGGGTACAATCTGGACCTGGTCTCCTCCAGGGATGATGCAGGATGGATGCCTCAACGCGCCCAAAGGGTAAAACTGCGCCAAAATCAGGCCGTCGCCACGGCTTTGTCCCCAAGTCGGAGGCCGAAGCGCTGATTGTGGCGGCGCGCATGATGCATGGCACCCTGCGTTTGGATGAACTGTATTCGATCGTCACCGAACTGCTGGCGACACTGACCGGCTCGGAGGGAGCGGTGCTCCTGTTGCATCGGCCCCGCACCCACCATCCCGTCATCTTCAAGATTTGGACGCGGACCACCGATGGTCCGCACGATCTGCCGGTCGGCGTCGGCGGCGAACTGATCGGCTGGCTGGAGGCGCGCGGCACCGATCCGCAGCCCTTCGCCACGCCGTTGGCCGACATCGACGCGGCGATCAAGGCGGCGGCCGGTGAGCAAGTCCGCGTTGAGCGCTGGGTCCCGCTCATTCACCGCGATCATGTCCTTGGCGCGATTGCCGTGCTGGTCAACGAGACCAACTCTGGCGCCAAGATTGACGCGCTCATGCAGCCGCTGGCCGAGCAGGCCGCGGTGGCATTGGAGAACGCTCTGCTCTATCGCCGGGCCGAACGTCAGTCGCTGGAAAACAAGAGTCTGCTGGAGGCCAGCCGGATCCTGTCCAGCTCGCTGGATCTGGATGAGGTCCTCGAGACGATCATGGATTCGCTCAACCGTGTGCTTCCATATGACGCCGGCGGTATTTTCCTGGTGGGCGCCGACGGTAAGGTCGAGCAGATCGTTGCCCGCGGCTATGGGGTCGAAGCGCCTGCCAAACCGGAATCGTCGCCGCTGGAAAGCAAGGCGCGCCAGGGACTGGTGGGCTGGGTTGCGGTCAATGGCCAGCCGCTCATTGTGCGCGATGTCACCCAGGACGAGCGCTACCAGAAGGCCCGCGAGCAGACGCGCTCGGAGATGGTCGTTCCGATCTTCGCCGGCGATCGATTGGTGGGTGTCTTCAATCTCGAACGTGACATCCCCAATGGTTTCTACGAGGCCGATCTCGATCTGGTCACGGTCTTCGCTCAGCACGCCGGGATGGCGATCGGACGGGCCCGCGACCACGCCAGCGTTGTCGAGCAGCGCCGCATCAAGGGCGAACTGGAAGTCGCCAAGAACATCCAGCAGACCTTCCTGCCCGACGACAACCCCCGCATCCCGGGCTTCGACATCGCCGGACTGAACATTCCATCGGCGGAAGTGGGGGGCGACTACTACGATTTCATCGACATCATTGACGGGCAGATCGGGATCGCCATTGCCGATGTGGCCGGCAAGGGTGTGCCGGCGGCGCTGATCATGGCCACCTTCCGCGCCTCGCTCATCGCCGAAATCCGCAACAACTACGCGCTGCGCAGCATCATGCAAAAGGTGAACCGGCTTTTGTGCGAGCGCAACGAGCGTTCGCGCTTTGTCACCGCGATTTACGGCGTCCTGGATGTGCGCAATCGCATCTTCACCTTCTCCAACGCCGGTCACAACCCCGGCATCCTCTGCCGCGCCGACGGCTCGATCCTCATGCTTAAGGAGGGGGGCACGGCGCTGGGGCTGTTCGAGGATTCGGTCTTTGAGGAGCGCGCCATCGGCCTATTGCCGGGCGATTTGATTTTCCTGTACACCGACGGCGTGACCGATGTCGTGGGATTCGACGGCACCATGTTTGAAATGAACCGTCTGATCGACGTCGTGCGGGCCAACCACGGACGTTCCGCGGAGGAGATTGTCGCCACGGTCCGTCAGGCGGTCGACGACTTTGCCGATCCGGAGCAGTCGCGCGACGACATCACCATGCTCGCCGTGCGTGTTCAATAGACGGCCGCAGCCAATGCGCCAGCGATCCCTGCCAGACACCGCGCCGACAGGCGCGGCCGGACCCGCGGCGGATGATGTCCTTGCCGCGGTGACCGCGTATTTTGCGCGCTTCGGTTGTCCGCGGCGCGGCGGTCGGATTCTGGCCGCGGTCTCCGGCGGGCCCGACTCGGTGGCGATGCTGCGGGCGCTGCTTGACCTGGCGCCCGCTTATCGCTGGCATGTCGCGGTGGCGCATGTCAATCACGGACTGCGCGGCCGGGAATCGCAGGCGGATGAGGTGTTTGTCCGCGCGTTGGCGCGGCGCTGGGGATTGAAATTCCACCTTCGCCGCCTTCGTCCCTCTGCGTGCCCCAAAGGCGCAAATGTTCAGATGTGGGCCCGCGAGGCGCGTTACCGGTTTTTCGATTCGCTGGCGACGCGCTTTGGCTATGGCCATATCGCGGTCGCGCATCAACGTGACGACCGCGCCGAGACGGTCGCTGCGGCGATTGCGGATGGCGGCGGCACATTTGCGCTCTCGGGCATTCCACCGGTGAGAGGACGGATCATCCGGCCTTTGTATGATGTCTCACGTCAAGCCATCCTCGCCTACCTTGCCGCTGCCGGTTTGTCCTACCGGGAGGATTCCTCGAATGCTGCGGCCAAGTACCAGCGCAACCGGATCCGCGCGCGGATCCTGCCTGTGCTGGCGGCGGAAAACCCCGCCATTGTCGAAGGACTGGCGCGGTTGGGCGAACAGCTCTGGCGCCAGCGTGTCTACCTCGAGACGCGCGCGGCACGGATCGTCGAGCGGTCTCTGCGCCCTTCCCGGACTGGGATGTTGGCGCTTGATGCCGGGAAGCTGGCGCGGTATGATGAGGCGTTCGACCCGTATGTTCTGCGCGATTTGATCAAACGGATGGGATTGGCCCTTGTGCCCACGACGGCGACCGTGACGCGGTTCGCCGAACTCCGGCGACGGCACAAGCAGGCGGGGACCGTGAGTCTCGAACAGGGTCAATTGATCATGACGTGGTCGCAGGGGGCGCTGCATGTCGCGCGCCGTTCGGCCCGCCTACGGCCGCCTGTGCCGTCGTTGCGGACCCGGGTGGTGGAGCCGCCCGCGCAACGTCGCGCCGATGACCGTCGTCTGGCCCGCTTCGACCTCGACCGTCTGGCCGGCGCCATCACGATCCGCTGGCCCCGCCCCGGGGACCGTTACCGTCCCCTCGGTTTGACCGGAACCAAAGCGCTCTCGGAATTGTTGGCGGACCGTAAGGTGCCGTCATTTGAACGTCCTTTCGTTCCAGTGGTGGTGGACGATCAGGGCATCGTCTGGCCGGTCGGGCTTCCGATCGCCGAGCGGGTGCGCCTGACCAGCCGGACACGACGGGTCTTGGAGGCCCGTGTGGTGGAGGGATCATGGAAGAAGAAGTCTTGACGATAGAGCCTGAACGGACGGTGCCTGCGATGGAAGTTTTGCTGTCCGCCGATCAGATCCATCGGCGGGTCGGGGAATTGGCGCGCGAGATCGACCGCGATTTCGTCGATGAGACCCCGATTCTGATCGGGATGCTCAAGGGCAGTTTCATCTTCGTGGCCGATCTGTGCCGGGCGATGCATATTCCGCACCACATTGACTTTATGGCGGTGGCCGCCTACGGGGCGGGGACGGCCGCCTCCGGTGCCCCCAAGTTGTTGAAAGATTTGACGGTGAACATCACCGGACGGAGCGTCATCATTGTAGAAGACATTGTGGACACCGGAGCCACATTGTCCCATATTCGCCGGCTCCTGATGACCCGGCAGCCCCGGCGCTTGGCCTGCGTGGCCCTGTTGGACAAACGGGCGGCCGAGGACCCGGAACTGCCGATAGAGTATGTGGGGTTTAAGATCGATGGTGGGTTCGTGGTCGGCTACGGGCTGGACTTGGCGGAACGGTACCGCCACCTGCCGTACATCGGGCGATTGAACCCGACCCAAACAGAGGAGACTGATTCGCGTGCCTGATTCATCGCCACAACGTCCCGGCGGACTCCCCAAGGGACGCATTCCCCGCAACTCGACCGAGCCGGACGGCAAGTCGCCGTTTTCGTGGAAACGGTCCTCGCGCACGCTGGTGTTCTGGATTGCGCTCATCACCATTTCCGCGCTGTTGGTCAACTACTACAGTTTCAGCCGCGACGTCGCCGCCGAACTGACCTACAGCGAGTTCCTGGAGCAACTCGACAGCGACAACGTCGCCTCGGTGACCTTCATTGAACGCACCGTCGAAGGCGCCTTCAAGGTCGATGTGCTCAAGACCGTCAACAACCGCGCCCGCCCGGTGAAGGAATTCCGTCTGCTTCTGCCCACCAGCGAGCCGGGCGATCTGCTCGCCCGTTTGGAGGCGCGCAAAGTCGAAATCAAGGCCAAGGAGCAGGGGGTCAACTGGGTCAGTCTGCTCCTTGGGTTTGCCCCGTGGCTTCTGATCCTGGTGTTCTTCTGGCTGTTCATGTTCCGCCAAATGCAGTCCGGCCCGAAGGGCATCTTCTCCTTCGGCAAGAGCCGCGCGCGTCTGTTGGCGGAAGACCGCCCCAAGGTCACCTTCGCCGATGTGGCCGGCGCCGATGAGGCCAAACAGGAACTGCAGGAGGTCATCGACTTTCTGCGTGATCCCGGACGCTTCCAGCGTCTGGGCGGCAAGATTCCCAAAGGCGTTCTGCTGCTCGGCCCGCCCGGAACCGGCAAGACCCTGCTTGCGCGTGCCGTGGCTGGCGAAGCGGCGGTGCCCTTCTTCTCGATGTCCGGCTCCGATTTCGTTGAGATGTTCGTCGGCGTCGGCGCCTCGCGTGTCCGCGACCTGTTCGAGCAGGGCAAACGCTCCGCGCCCTGCATCATCTTCATTGACGAGATCGACGCGGTGGGACGTCACCGTGGCGCCGGATTGGGCGGCGGACATGATGAACGCGAGCAGACACTGAATCAGCTGCTCGTTGAGATGGACGGCTTCGAATCCAACGAAGGCGTCATTCTGCTGGCGGCGACCAATCGCCCCGATGTGCTCGACCCGGCGCTGCTGCGTCCGGGACGATTCGACCGTCAGGTGGTGGTCGATGCGCCCGACGTGCGCGGCCGCGAGGGCATCCTCAAGGTCCACACCCGCCGTATCCCGGTGGCGTCCGATGTTGATTTGAAGGTGCTGGCGCGCGGCACCCCCGGCCTCTCCGGCGCCGACTTGGCCAACATGGTCAATGAGGCGGCGTTGTTAGCCGCACGGCGCAGCCGCGACAAGGTCACCATGGAAGACTTCGAAAACGCCAAAGACAAGGTGATGATGGGCACCGAGCGGCGTTCGCTGGTCATCTCCGCCGACGAAAAGAAGACCACGGCCTATCATGAGGCCGGCCACGCCCTGCTCGGTAAACTTATCCCCAACGCCGATCCGGTGCACAAGGTCACGATCATCCCGCGCGGCATGGCGCTGGGTGTGACGCACTTTCTGCCGGTCGATGAGAAGCACACTCATTCTAAGGACTATCTCGAGACCCGGCTGATCTGGATCATGGGCGGGCGCACCGCCGAACGGCTGGTATTCAATCAACTCACCACCGGCGCCGGCAATGACCTCGAACGCGCCACCGCGCTGGCGCGGAAGATGGTCTGCGAATGGGGCATGTCGGAGAAACTCGGCCCGATGACCTTCGGCAAGAAGCAGGAAGAAATCTTCCTGGGCCGGGAAATCGCGCAGCACCGCGACTACTCGGAACGCACCGCGCAGATGATCGATGACGAGGTCAAACGCATCCTCGCCGAATCGGAAGAGAAGGCGCTGAAGTTGCTGTCTGAAAACATGGATAAGCTGCACGCCATCGCCAAGGCGCTTTTAGAGCGCGAGATTCTCGACGGCGAGCAGATCGACATCCTGTTGCGCGGCGAGGCCCTGCCGCCCGTAACCGAAACCGCCGCCGCCAAGACCGAGACTGCGCCGGTCATCACGCCGGCGCCGACCACGCCGCGGCCGGTCGGACCGCTCGGTGATGTCGCCCCAGGCGCCAGTCCGGCGTAATTGATTCTCCGTTCGGAATGTCATTCCTTGAGGGGCGCGGAACACCGCGCCCCTTTTCGTTGAGGCGCCCATGCCCGACTCCCACTGGCCCGCCGGTCCGTCCCCGTGGATCATGGGGATTTTGAATGTCACCCCCGACTCGTTCTCCGATGGTGGCCAGTATATCGACCCCGTCCATGCGATTGAACAGGCGCGGCGGATGACCGAGGAGGGCGCCGACATCATCGATATCGGTGGGGAATCGACCCGCCCCGGCGCGCACCCGGTGCCCACGGAGGCGCAAATCGAACGTGTTGTGCCCGTGATCCGGGCGATTCGTCGTTTCTGGGACGGACCGATCTCCATCGATACCACCCGTGCGCAGGCCGCGGAAGCGGCGCTCGACGCCGGCGCAAATTGGATCAACGACATCTCGGCGTTGCGTGATGATCCGGCGACGGCCGTCCTCGCCGCGCGCCGCGGCTGCCCGATTGTGCTCATGCACATGCTCGGCACACCGCGCGACATGCAGAGTGCCCCCCGCTATGATGACGTGGTCGAAGAGGTCTGCAGCTTCCTCGCCGAGCGGGCGCGCGCGGCCGAAGCGAACGGAATCGCGCGCGACAGGATCATCCTGGATCCGGGCATCGGTTTCGGCAAGACGCTCGAACACAACCTGGCCCTTTTGCGACACCTTCCACGTCTGACTTTTTTGGGTTATCCGGTGCTGATCGGGGCCTCGCGCAAGTCGTTCATCGGCCATCTGACCGGTGCTGCGGTGGGCAACCGCCTGCCCGGCTCGCTGGCGGCCGCGCTGGCCGCCGTGGATGCCGGTGCGGCGATTGTGCGCGTTCATGATGTGGCCGCTACCCGTCAGGCATTGACGGTGCACGCGGCCCTCCGGCCACGCTGATCGGGGCGGGCGGGTCTGATTGACCGCAACGCGCGGCATGCGTATTATGCGGTGCACGTTGCCCACTTGGCCGCGGAGGGACGGTGGAACTGTTCCACATCGGATTTCTTCAGTTCCGTCTCATCGACCTCATCGATGTGCTGGTGGTGTCGTACATCTTCTACCGCATGTTCCTGCTGGTCAAGGGGACACGTTCGGCGCACATCGTGGCGGGGCTCATGCTCGTCGGTGTGCTTGCCTTTCTGGCGCTCTGGTTTCAGCTGCGCGGCGTCAGTTGGCTGTTCACCAATCTGGCAACCGTGGGCTTCATCGTGTTGGTCGTGGTGTTCCAGCCGGAATTGCGCGGCGCGCTGGCGCAGATCGGCCAGTCGCGCCTCTTCCGGTCGCTGTTGCGCATTCAGGACAGCACCTCGATGGACGAGGTCATCCGCGGTGTGGAGCGGCTGACCGAACTGGGATGGGGCGGACTGATTGTGATCGAGCGCGATGTCGGGTTGCGCAACATCGCCGAGACCGGCAAGTTCGTCAATTCCAAGGTCTCGGCCGAACTGCTGGTCACCGTCTTTACGCCGCATTCGCCGCTGCACGATGGCGCGGTCATCATCCGTGGCGAGAACATCAACGCGGCCGCCTGCACGCTGCCGTTGACGCTCAATGAGGATTACGCCGACCTGTTCGGTATGCGCCACAAGGCCGCGGTGGGAATCACCGAAGTCTCCGATGCGATCGCCATCGTCGTTTCGGAGGAGACCCGCCAGATCTCGCTGGCGCACGGCGGACGCCTGTACCGCAACATCCCGTTGGATAAGTTGAGCGAGAACGTTTCCGCGCTGATGTCGTCGTAGGCGCACAAATCACGTTCCCTCGAGGCGCGATGCAATTCGTCGATGAAGTCATTGTGCGCATCAGCGCCGGTCGCGGCGGTGCCGGCTGTGTGTCGTTTCGTCGCGAGAAGTTCGTGCCGAAAGGCGGGCCCGACGGCGGCGACGGCGGCAAGGGCGGGGATGTGGTCGCCGAAGTCGATCCCAACCTGGCCACTTTGCTGGATTTGCGATACAAGAAACACATTCGCGCCAGGCACGGCGCGCACGGTTCCGGCGCCCTGCGCGCCGGCGCCATGGGCGCCGACGCCATCGTCCGCGTTCCCCCCGGCACGCTGATCTTCGATGAGGAAGAGGGTCGTTTGCTGGCCGAACTGATTCATCCGGGCGAGCGGGCGATCATCGCGCAGGGCGGGGCCGGCGGCAAGGGCAACGCCCACTTCAAGACCGCCACGCGGCAGGCGCCGCGCCGCGCCCAGTCGGGCATGCCCGGCGAGTCGCGGATGATCAAGATCGAACTCCGTCTGATCGCCGATGTCGGCCTCGTCGGATATCCCAACGCCGGGAAGTCAACCTTCCTCAAGGCGGTCTCGGCCGCCGAGCCGAAGATCGCCGCCTACCCCTTCACCACCCTCCAGCCGCAGTTGGGTGTGGTCGAACGCCACAACTTCCAGACCTACACGGTGGCCGATCTACCCGGACTGATCGATGGCGCGCATGAGGGAAAGGGGCTCGGCTTCCGCTTCCTCCGTCACATTCAACGCACACGCGTTTTGCTGTTCGTCCTGGATATCACAGCCGACTCGCCGGGCGACGATCTGGCGCACCTGCTTTCAGAATTGCAGGCGTTTGACCCGCTCCTGCTGGAGAAGCCACGTCGGGTCGTACTCAATAAGATCGACCTGTTGCCGGGAGAATTGGTTGATCTGGCCAATTACCCATTCGCCGACTTCGCCATCTCCGCCATGACCGGGCGCGGCATCGAGCCCGTCCTGCAATCGCTTGACCAGTTGCTCTTGCCCAGCGAGGCCGGGGCGAAGCCGAACGCAGGATGACTAAGACCCTCTAACATAATGACGATTGCAATGTACGATGACAGATCAGGATGC
>CAZQIZ010000002.1:0-207805 GCA_964593585.1 uncultured Ignavibacteria bacterium | reverse complement strand
CTGCATCCTGATCTGTCATCGTACATTGCAATCGTCATTATGTTAGAGGGTCTAAAGGAGCCGGCGGACGTGCCCGACCCCGTTGACCGAATCCCGCATCCGCGCATCGGCTACGTGGGCGTGTTTCGGCGTCCGATCGATGCGGAACTCTTGTGCGAGGTCTTCCGCAACCACCCGGAATGGCACTTGGTCATGATTGGCCCGGTCATAAGCGGCGCCGACGATGCGCGTCTCCGGCAGTTGCCCAACGCGCACACGCTCGGCGCGCGTCCCTTCGATGCGCTTCCGGCGATTTTGCGCAAACTCGATGTCGGGCTGATCCCGCACCGCGTGACGGCGTTCACTGAAGGTATGCGGCCGCTCAAGCTGGCCGAATACCTGTCGGCCGGGCTTCCGGTGGCCGCGACGCCATTGCCGGAATTGACCGCGCTACCCGACCTCGTGGCAATCGGCGAGAATGAACGGTCATCGTTCGCCGCCGCCATTGAATTGGCTCTGTCGCGTCGCACACCGGAATTCCGTCGCCGCGCTCAGCAATGGGCGCAACGGCACACATGGGATCGTATCGTCACTGACAGGGTCATGCCGCCGCTGCGGCGACTGTGGGAGGATGCCGACTGATGGCCGTCGCGGACCGATCATCCCCTCGTCGCCCCCGTGTCGCGCTGGTGGCGCCCGACGACTCCGTAACTTTCATCGCGCAGGATCGGTTGCTCCTTAGCGACGAGTTTGAGGTCGAATTCGCCCGGGCGAGCGGGTTTGGGTCATTGAGGCATCTTCGCAGCGCGGTTTCACGAGCCGATGTTGTTTTGATCTGGTTTATGGGACGTCATGCGCTCCCCGCGGTCCTCGTCGCCGGCTTCCTCGACCGACCGATCGTCGGTATCATCGGCGGCTTCGAAGTCGCCTGGGACGCCGACACCGGGCATGGGATCCGTCCGGGATCGTTGAAGGAGCGAGTCCTGCGCTGGATGCTTCACCGCTGCCGTACCATTGTGACGGTTTCCAGCCACAGCCGCGCCGATACGCTCGCGCGTGTGCCGGATTTGGCCGACCGAATCAGACTGGTCCACAACGCCGTCGATGCCAGCACATTTGAGCCTGATGCCGGTTGCGGTCGCGAAGGTGTCTTGTGTGTCGCGATGATTTCTGCGACCACAATCAAAGTGAAACGACTCGATCTCTACGCGGCGATTGCCGCCCGCATGCCGCAGACCCGGTTCACCCTCATCGGCCCCGCATTGGATGCGACCGCCAGAGACTTTGTACAGAATCTTCCACCCAACCTGATCTGGAGAGACGCGTTGCGCGGCGACGAATTGGTCCGCGCCTACCAGAGCGCTGCTGTCTATTGTCAACTTTCCCGCTATGAGAGCTTTTCACTCGCCCTGGCCGAAGCAATGGCCTGTGGGTGCATTCCGGTGATCTCCAATGCGGCTGCCCTTCCCGAAGTGGGTGGACCGCACGCGATCATCGTCAATCCCCCGGAGCTCGAAACGGGAGTGCAGGCGGTTGCCGCGGCGCTCCAGGCGCCCGAGAGTCTGCGTGAGGATGTGCGCCGTCATATTGTCGAGCGCTTCTCAACCGCCCAACGCCAAGCCAAGCTGACACAGATTCTGCGCGACGCCCTCCGGGAGCCGTAGCCTTGCCGTATGCGTAGAACCGACAACTCATTTCAGTAGTCAGACCAACCTCCCGATATTCCTCGTGGGGACCTCTTTCTGCTTGGTCACCCGCTGCGTGTCGGGCTGCGACCGTGCCGGGATTTTCCCCTGATCCGGTGTGTGATGGGACTCGATCGGCCCGATTTGCAGTGGCTTAGATCTATCCAATTGACTATCATCATCCTGGGGGCGGAACTTGGCGCGGCAGGCAGCTCAATTCATGGCACGATACGTTTCCCGCTGGCGGTGGATTGTCTGGGATTTCATCGCCCTGCAGGCGGCGTTTACCGTGGTGTTTTGGCTGCGGTTCCGTCTGGATTCCTCCGGCGCCGACTCGCTGATCACTCCGACTGAGTATCTGGGGCCGGCCTGGTGGATCACCGCCGGCTGGCTGGCGATCTTCATCGCGTTCGGCATGTACCGAGAGGGCGGCTTTCC
Organism: uncultured Ignavibacteria bacterium; assembly: GCA_964593585.1. Classification (GTDB taxonomy): domain Bacteria; phylum Zixibacteria; class MSB-5A5; order WJJR01; family WJJR01; genus JACQFV01. The sequence continues at coordinate 205,703 of CAZQIZ010000002.1, read as the reverse complement.
CACCCGCACCGCCGAACTGAGCCGTGTCACTTTTGCGGTCACCTTTGGCACTCTGATCCTCGCCATCGTCACCTTCGATCCCGCGCGTCCGCTGACCGATCGCACCTCGCTTGTGGGATACTGGGCGGCGTTGATGCTCTTTGTCGGCGGGTTCCGGCTGCTGCCGGCTCTGACCGCGACGTCCAATGGCGCCGTGGAGGTGGGGGGGATCAATCGTCGCCGCATGGCGATCTTCGCCGCCGATGCGCTCGCCGTGGCGATGTCGTACTACCTGGCGTTCTGGCTGCGGTTCGACGGCTCGATTCCCGAGGATGCCGTCGCTGCGTTCTGGAACACGCTGCCGCTGGTCTTGTTGGTGCGGCTCTCGTCGTTCACCTATTTTCGTCTGTATTCCGGCGTCTGGCGTTACGCGTCGATCAATGACCTGGTCTCCATTCTCAAGGCCGTGTCGGTGGGCACCACGCTTCTGGTGCTGCCATTTTTCTTCTTCGGCGTGCCTGGCTATCCGCGATCGGTTCTGATCATCGATTGGTTCCTGATGGTCTGCTTTCTCGGCGGCTCACGTTTTGCCCTGCGCGCGCTGCGTGAAGCCACGCCCCGCTTCCTCCGCCGCGGCCGGCGCATCCTGATCATCGGCGCCGGTGACGCGGGCGAAATGCTGGTGCGTGAGTTTGGCAAGGACCCCAGCGGGCCGATGGTGCCCGTCGCCTTCCTCGACAGCGATTCCCGCAAGCATGGCTCGCGTCTGCATGGCCTGCCCGTACTCGGCGATCTCGACCAGCTCGATGCCGCCATCAAGAAGTACAATGTCGCCGAGGTCCTGATTGCCATTCCCTCGGCAACCGGCGACCAGATGCGCCGGATTGTCGCCGCCTGCAGTCAGACCGGCGTGCCCTTCCGCACCGCGCCCTCCTTGCGCGAGATGATCGAGGGCCACGCCAGCGTCCGTCAAATGCGCGCGGTCAAGGTGGAGGACATCCTGCGCCGCGCCCCGATCGACACCGCCCCGGTGCAGGTGGCCGAGTGGCTGCAGGGCCGTTCGGTGATGGTCACCGGCGGCGCCGGGTCGATCGGCTCCGAGCTGGTGCGACGCATCCTCCGCTTCGCGCCGCGCGAAGTGATCCTCGTCGATCGGGCCGAAAACGCCCTCCACGATCTGCTCGATGAAGTCTCGCGTCTGCCGAAACGCGCCCGCGTGGAAGGCGCCCTGGTCGACATCACCGACCGACCGCGCTTCCACCGCCTCTTCGGGCATCGTCCCCCCGACGTCATCTTCCACGCCGCCGCCTACAAGCAGGTGCCGCTGGCCGAGGAGTACCCCGACGCCGCCGTGCTCAACAACGTCGGCGGCTCGCGCTTCCTGATGGATTGGGCGCTTGAGCGTGGTGTGGAGACCTTCGTCAACATCTCGACCGACAAGGCGGTGCGCCCGTGCAGCGTGATGGGTGCCACCAAACGCGTGGCCGAATTGCTGGCGCTGCGCCGCGCCTCCGAGGGGCTGACCCGGTTTGTCTCCGTGCGGTTCGGCAATGTGCTCGGCTCCGATGGTTCGGTGGTGCCGTTGTTCGAGCGCCAGATTCGCTCAGGCGGACCGGTGACCGTCACCGATCCCAACGTCATTCGCTATTTCATGACCGCCGGCGAGGCGGCATCGCTGGTTTTGCATGCCGCCACCATCGGCGAAAACGGCCAACTGCTGGCGCTGGACATGGGCGATCCGGTGCGCATTTACGACTTGGCCCGTGACCTGATCCTTTTGTCCGGACTGCGTCCCGAAATCGACATCGCTATTAAAATCGTCGGATTGCGGCCGGGAGAAAAACTCTCCGAGGACCTCTACGATCCCGGCGTGGTCCCGAAACCTTCCGGACACAACAAGATCTGGCTTATCGACGCGATCGACGATGCCGCCCCGGACTTCGAATCCCTGGTGACCGAACTTCTGACCATCGCCCGTGGCGGTGACCGCGAAAAGACACTGCAGATGCTGTTGCAGATCGTGCCGGGGTACCAGCCGGTGTCCGTCTACCGCCCCTTGGTGCGTCAGGAAGCCCCGGCGATCGAAAGTTACGGTCCGTTGTCCTGATTCCCGCGGGCGCGGACTCGGCTTGACCGGTCGGTTTTCCCGCTTACATTCCCAAGACCGTAGGACACCCAGGACGGTGGAGAGGCATGCTGGATCTCAAATATATCCGTGACAATCCCGACCGTGTCCGCGAGGCGGTGCTCGCCAAGAACACGCCGGCCGCGCTGGTCGACGAGCTTCTCGCTCATGACGCCCGCCGGCGCGCCATCATCGCCGAGGTCGAAGCGCTCAAGCACGAACGCAATGTGATTTCGCAGCAGATCGCCGCCGCCAAGAAGGCGGGGCAGGACGCCGCCGCGGCGATGGCCCAGGGCAAGGCCATCTCTGACAAGGCGCAGGCGCTCGATGCCGAACTGCGCGACGTCGAGGAAAAACAGCGCCAGATCCAACTGCGCATCCCGAACATCCCGCATGCCACCACCCCCATCGGCGATGAGTCGAAAAACCAGGTGGTGCGCTCCTGGGGCCAGCCGCCCTCCTTCGGTTTCAAACCCCTGCCGCATTGGGAAATCGGCCAGAAGCTGGGCATCTACGACGGCGAAGCCGGCGCATCCGTCTCCGGATCCGGCTTCTTTGTCCTGCGTGGCGATGGCGCGCGTCTCCAGCGCGCCCTGATCAACTTCATGCTCGACCGCCACGCTGCGCTCGGCTACATCGAGCACCGCCTGCCGTATTTGGTGAGCTCGAAGACCATGCAGGGGACCGGCCAGCTGCCGAAGCTGGCCGACGATATGTACCGCATCGAGTCCGAAGATCTCTGGCTGATTCCGACCGCCGAGGTGCCGCTCACCAATCTGGAGGCAGGCGCCATCCTGCCGCCCGGCACGCTGCCGCGGCGCTGGTGCGCCTACACCCCCTGCTTCCGCCGCGAGGCCGGCGCAGCCGGCAAAGACACCCGCGGCATGATCCGCGTGCACCAGTTCGACAAAGTCGAGCTGGTCAAGGTGGTCGAGCCGGAGGCCTCCTACGACGAACTGGAGTCGCTGACCGCCGACGCCGAGGCCATCCTGCAGGCGCTGGAGATTCCCTACCGGGTGAAACTCCTGGCCTCCGGCGATATCTCCTTCGCCGCCGCCAAGTGCTATGACCTGGAGGCCTACAGCGCCGGGATCAACACCTGGCTCGAGGTCTCCTCCTGCTCGAACTTCGAGGACTTTCAAGCCAGGCGCATGGACTTGCGCGCACGTCCCGCTTCCGGCGGCAAACCGTACTTCCCGCACACGCTCAACGGTTCGGCGCTGGCACTGCCGCGCACGATGATCGCCATACTCGAAAACCGGCAGACCGAGAAGGGCACGATCCGCATTCCCGAGGCGCTGGTTCCGTACATGGGGGGCAGAACCGAGATCGGATGACCGTCCGGCTCGGAGGCACCGGCTTGCATGAAACGCCGTCTGTGGCGACTGATCCATGACCGGGCCGGCTATTCCGGCCTCCCGCTGGCGTTCAAGGGTCTGATGATCCTGGGACTGGCGGCGATCGCGGCCATCCTGATCTACAGCACCCAGACCATGGTCGGCAAGCTGAAGGCCTCCGAGGCGCGGCTGGCCAACGCATACGCCGGGCATTGGAAACGCGCCGCCGAGACCTCCGACCCGGCCGAAATTGCTTACCTGTTCGACCAGATCATCAGCCGCGGCGATTTCCCGATCGTCGTCGCCACCCCGGATAGCCAGCCGCTCTATTGGCGCAGTCTGCCCGATGTCGCCGACAACGACACCTCGCGTGCCGCGCGTGACCGTGTCATCCGGCTGATGCGGCGGATGTCCGACGAGTACCCGCCGGTGCCGATCCGCTACGAGGGTCGTCTGCTTTACAATCTCCACTACGGCAACATCGATCTGGTCGAGCAGGTCGAGCGGTTGCCCTACATCGGCGTGGCCGTGATGGTCTTGTTTCTGCTCATCGCCTATATCGGCTTCCGGAACATCAAGCGCGCCGAGCAGCGTTACATCTGGGTGGGCATGGCCAAAGAAACCGCGCACCAACTCGGCACCCCGCTCATGTCGCTAATGGGCTGGTTGGAGCGGCTCGACGGCTTCTATGCGCCCGATCAGTCCGCTCCCGTTGACCGGGCCAAGGTGGGCGAGACGTTGCAATACATGCGCAACGACATCGTCCGTCTCAACCGCGTCGCCCAGCGCTTCAGCCAGATCGGCTCGGAACCCGATCGCAAGGTGCAGCCGGCGGAAGCGGTGGTGCGCGAGGTCGTGTCTTATTTCCGCACCCGTCTCCCACACAGCGGACGCGGCGTTTCACTGGTCGAAGAGTATCAGCCCGTGCCGGAAGTCCCGATCAATGCCGAATTGATCGCCTGGGTGCTGGAGAATCTGATAAAGAACGCCCTCGACTCGGTCGATCCCCGCACCGGTCGGGTGGACATCGCCGTGGCCCCGCACCCCGAAGGCGGAGTCAAAATCGCCGTCAGCGACAACGGGCACGGGATCACTCCGGCGCAGGCGCGCAAGATTTTCAACGCCGGCTTCACCACAAAAAAGCGCGGCTGGGGACTCGGTTTGACGCTCGCCCGCCGTATTGTCATGGAATACCACGACGGCGACCTCTTTCTGGAGACCTCCGTCCCCAACCTTGTGACCCGGTTTGTTGTGCACCTGCCAGGCGCAAAGGAATAGGGCGGCGCCCACGTACTGTTGCCACAGGGAGACCGATGCCGACTGCCGCCAAACAGATTCTCTGGGTCGACGACGAGATCGAGTTGCTCAAACCCCACTTCCTGCTCTTGCAGGAACGCGGCTACGAGGTCACCGGCGTCCACTCGGGCGACGACGCGCTCGATCAGGTCCGCGACCGCCGTTTCGACTTGGTGCTGCTCGATGAGCAGATGCCCGGACGCGACGGCCTGAGCACCCTGGTCGAACTCAAGGCGCTGGATCCCAACCTCCCGGTGGTCATGGTCACCAAAAGCGAGGAGGACCGGATCATGGACGAGGCGATCGGCAAGAAGATCGACGATTACCTCACCAAGCCGGTCAATCCCTCGCAGGTGCTTCTGGTGGTGAAAAAACATCTCGAGCGGCGCAAAATTCAGTCGGAGCACCTGGCCAAGCAGTACGTCGACGACTTCCGCCGTCTGCAGGAAGAGATCTCGCGCTCATCGCATTGGTCGCAGTGGCTCGACGCGCACCATGTCATGTCGCGCTGGGACATCGAGCTCGACCGTTTCCCGGCATTGGGGTTGGAGGAAACCCACCGCGAGCACAAGCGTGAGTTAAACGCCGATTTCGGCAAGTGGATGGAACGCGAATACCCGCGCTGGCTGGCCGATCTGGAATCCCGCGACCGTCCGCCGCTGTCCATCGACATCGTGCCCCGCTGGCTGGCGCCGCACCTGCGCAAAGGCAAGAAGGTCTACTTCTTCGTCATCGATTGCATGCGGCTGGACCACTGGATCAACATTGAGCCCGAACTGGCGGAGTCATTCCAGATTGAGCGCGAGCACTACTTCTCCATCCTGCCGTCGGCGACGCCCTTTTCCCGCAACGCGATCTTCTCCGGGCTGTTTGCCGATGAGATCCAGCGGCTCTATCCCGAACTCTGGCAGATCGGCGACAAGGATGAGTTCTCGCGCAACCGGCTCGAGCGCCAATTGCTCGACCAGCAACTGGCCCGGCTCGGCATCCGCCTGCCCAGCGAGGCCAAGTACATCAAGGTCCTCGATTTCGCCGAGGGCGACAACCTGGCGCGCAAGTTCTCCAGCTACAAGACCACGCCGCTTTTGTCTGTGGTCTACAATTTCATCGACCATGTCTCCCACGGCCGCTCCGAGGACGAGATCCTGCATGAACTCTCGGTCGACGAGGCCGCCTTCCGCGGACTGATGAAGACCTGGTTTGTCAATTCTTCCTGGTCGAAGGTCCTGCGCAAGATCGCGCGCGACCCGAACGCCGTCTGCGTCATCACCACCGACCACGGCAGCATTCTCGGGATGCGCGGCGCGGTCGCGCATGGCCGCCGCGATACCTCGCCGTCGCTGCGCTACAAATTCGGCGACAATCTGAATGCCGACCCGCGCGAGGCGGTGGTTGTCCCCGATCCAAAGACCTGGCGGCTGCCGCGCTTCACCATGAGCACCAGCTATCTGCTGGCCAAGGAGGATTTCTTCTTCGTCTATCCGACCAACTTCAACGAGTTCCAGCGCAAGTTCGCCAACACCTTCCAGCACGGCGGCATCTCGCTGGCCGAGACCGTCCTGCCGATCGTCACCCTGCATCCGAAGTGAGTCGCGTGATGCCCTCCGCCGATGTCCGCTACGAGCGCTATGTGGTCTGCGACAGCGTCGAGGAGACCGAGCGCGTCGCCGCCACCTTCGCGGCGCATCTGGGCCCCGGCGATTTCGTGGCCCTCAGCGGGTCGCTGGGCGCCGGCAAATCGGTGATGGCGCGGGCCATCGGACGCGTCTTCGGCGTCAATGCTCCGATGCCATCGCCGACCTACACATTGATGGCGGTGCACCAGGGACGCCTGCCCATCTATCACATGGACCTCTACCGGCTCGGCTCCATCGATGAACTCGAGTTCGCCGGGTTGCGCGCCTATTTCGAGTCCGACGGCATCTGTCTGGTTGAGTGGGGCGAGCGGGCGCGCGAAGTCTGGCCCTCGACGGGCTGGCAGATTTGCATCGACATGGGCGGAGGCGATCGCCGCGAGATCGCGATCGTGCCGTTCGGCTGATTCCCATGCGCGTGCTCGCCTTCGATACCTCCGGTCCGGTGCTCACCGTCGGCATTGCCGCCGATGGCCGCGCCTTGCTGCGGCATGACTGCCCCGCGACCCGCGGCCGGGGCAATCTGCTGGAGCGCGAAATCGAGGCGGCGCTGTCACAATGCGGTTGGCAGCGCGGCGATGTCGAGGGGCTCGCGCTGGTCACCGGTCCCGGTTCGCTCACCGCCATCCGGATCGCCTGGGCCACCGCCGCCGGCTGGGCGCAGGCGCAACAAATTCCCGTGACCGGTTGGACGGTGGCGCAAGCGCAAGCGCGCCGCGCCGCCCCCGACACGCACCATTGCTGGTGCGCGGTGCATTATCGCGGCAACGTCTTTCTCCTCTACCACCTGGATGATCCGATTCACCCGCCGCGTCCAGTGGACCTTTCCGATGGCTCCGTCGCCGCGCATCCGCCGCGCGTGTTGACCGGCCCCGGGGTGATCGGCCATCGCGACCACTGGCAGGCCTACTGCGGGCCGCGGACCGTCATCGCCGCCGATGCCGACGCCTTCGTCGGCGGCGACATCCTCGCGCTCTGGGGCGAGGCGGATCTCCGGGCGGGGCATCGCCTCTCGCTGGCGCAGTCGCCGTTGGAATACGGCCTGCCGCCGGATTTCCGGAAACTGCACCAGCCGTGAGCGACATCGGCACAATCCGCGACATGACCGCCGACCACATCGAAGCGGTCACCGCGCTCGAACGTGAGATCTTCAGCGATCCATGGCCGCGCAGCGCCTTCCTCGAAATCCTGAGCGTTGCCAACCGCATCAATCTGGTTCTGATCACGCCAGAGGGGCACATGGGCGGATATGTGCTCGGCCAGGTGGTGCTCGATGAACTGCAGGTGCAGAACATCGCCGTGGAGCCCGCGGCGCGACGGCGCGGGTGGGGCGCGCTGCTTTTGCATGCGGTCGAACAACGGGCGAAGGAACGCGGCGCGCTCTGCGCGGTGTTGGATGTGCGCTCGCAAAACGCCCCGGCGTTGGGCTTGTATCAACGCTTCGGGTATCGTATGATTGGACGGCGGAAGAACTACTATCGACGTCCCGTCGATGACGCGCTGGTGTTGTTCCGCCGCCTGGACCGGGACGACAATCTCCCGGCGGGGGAGGAGCCGGATCATGGAGTGGTTCCGTAAGACCAAAGCCGGTCTGACAGCCAAAGACAAACGCGAAATCCCCGATGGCCTCTGGACCAAGTGCGGCGGATGCGGCGAGATTATCTACGCCCGCGAACTGGAGCGCCTCTACTGGGTCTGTCCCTCCTGCGATTACCACTTCCGCATCCGGCATTCCGACTACATCCGTCTTCTGCTCGACGACGGCGTGCTGGAGGAGTATGACCGCGGACTGGTCTCGCGCGATCCCCTGAAATTCCGCGACAAGAAGCGCTATCCCGACCGGATCGCCGACTCGCAGAAGAAGACCGGCCTGGCCGACGCCATGGTCTGCGGCATTGGCAAGATCGGCGGACGCACCGTTTCGTTCGGGGTGATGGAATTCGCCTTCATCGGCGGCAGCATGGGATCGGTGGTCGGGGAGAAGACCGCGCGCGCCATCGAACGCGCGCTGGTGCGGCGCATCCCGCTCGTGCTGGTCTGTTGCTCCGGCGGCGCCCGCATGCAGGAGGGCATTCTCTCGCTGTTCCAGATGGCCAAGACCAGTTTCCTGCTGGCCGAATTGCACGAGGCCAAGATTCCTTATATCACGATCCTCACCAACCCGACCACCGCCGGCGTGATGGCCTCGTATGCTTCGCTGGGCGATGTGATCATCGCCGAGCCGCGCGCGCAACTGGGATTCGCCGGGCCGCGGGTGATCCGCGACACGATCCGCCAGGAGTTGCCCGAAGGATTCCAGAGCTCCGAGTTTTTCCTTGAGCATGGATTCCTCGACAAGATCGTCAAGCGCCGCGACCTGCGATCCACCGTGGATTCGCTGTTGACCTTCTTCAGCGGTCCGGGCTCCGGCGTTGCCGACAAGACCGGCGTGACCATCCCGCAACCGCCAGCCGAGTCGACGGGCGATAACGCTCCGCCGCGCTGAACCGACGACGTGCCATGCCCCGCCCCGCGCTCTCCTATTCCGAGGCCTGGCGCCGACTCTATTCCCTCGAACACTGGGGCATCAAGCTCGGACTGGACAATATCCGCGAGTTCTGCGCCACACTTGGCAACCCGCAGGCCCGGTTTGTCTCCCTCCACATCGCCGGCACCAACGGCAAAGGGTCCACCAGCGCCTTTCTCGACGCCATTCTGCGAGCCGCCGGGTATCGGGTCGGGCGCTACACGTCGCCGCATCTGCGTGATTTTCGCGAGCGCATCCATATCGGTGGCCGCCCCGTGCCGGCTTCATGGGTGGCCGAGTTTGTCGCCGAGCACTGGGCGCTGATCGTCGAGAAACGTTACTCCTACTTCGAGGTGTCCACCGCCCTGGGATTCTGGGCGTTTGCACGGGCGGGAATGGATCTCGGCGTGATTGAAGTGGGCCTCGGCGGACGTTTCGATGCGACCAACGTCATCGACCCGGCGCTTGCCGTCATCACCCGCATCGCCCGCGATCATGAACATGTCCTCGGCCACACGCCCGAGGCAATCGCCTTCGAGAAGGCCGGCATCATCAAGGAGGGTGTCCCGGTCGTCATCGGCCCGCTGGTGGAGGCCGCGGACACCCGCATCCGAGAGATCGCCGAAGAACGCGCCGCGCCCCTCTGGACGGCGGCGGAAATCCTCGCCGATCGAAAAGCGTCCGATTGCCTGCCGTCAGCACGGGAATCCTGGCGCGTTCCTCTGCATGGGACCCACCAGTACACGAATCTGTCCACGGCACTGGCCTCTGTCGCAGTATTGCGGACCCATGGGCTGGACATCCCCGCCCGTGCGATCCGTGCCGGCATCGAACAGGTCGCCTGGCCGGCGCGGTTTCAGATTGACCGCGGTCGGCCGACCGTCGTCTATGATGCCGCGCACAATCCCGACGGCCTCCGCACCGTCGCGGAGACCTGGCGGCGAGTGTTCGGCCGACGCCGCTGTGTCTGTGTGTTCAACACCCGTCCCGACAAAAATCACGCCGAGATGTTGGAGGCGCTGGCGCCGATCGTCGGGCGCTGGGTTTTCACTCCCATGCCGGATTCGCCCTATATCGCGCGGGAAGAATTGCTGTCACGCGCCGCCGGATCAGAACGGCCCGCCGAGTGGCGACCGTCGCCGTCCGATGCCATGCGTTGCGCACGATCGCTGGCCGGCGCGTCCGGCGCCGTTCTGGTTACCGGGTCACACTATCTGGTCGGCGCGGTGATTCCCTCGCGCCTGGTGGCGAAGCCCGCGGGACGGGCCACGGAATCCACGCCGGTCACGCGTCGGCAACTCCTTGCGGCATCTCAGGATCGGGGCGCGCCATTTTGACAAGTTCCGGCGCATTTGACTCCGGGTCGGGGAACGTTTGGGCGATCTTCTTGTTAGGAGTCCGTGCGACGTCAAAGAATGGTTGACTGGGCGTGACGCCGCCTGTAATCTCGCCCGGTGCGTAGAACGAAGAAGGAGACATGATGCAGACGACACACCCGGTGGAAGTCACCGACGCGACATTCAAGTCCGAAGTGCTCGATTCCAAGGTTCCTGTTCTGGTCGATTTCTGGGCCGAGTGGTGCGGCCCGTGCAAAATGATCGCTCCGGTCGTGGCCGAGTTGGCCGCCGATTATGAGGGCCGGCTGAAAGTCGCCAAGGTCGATGTGGACAAAAACAGCGACATCGCCGCCCAGTACCGGATCATGAGCATTCCCAGCTTGCTGTTTTTTAAGGGCGGTAAACAGGTCGATCAGGTGATCGGCGCGGTGCCCAAGCAGAGTCTGGTGAACAAAATCGAGACGATTCTCAGTTGATCGTTTCGCGCATCCGACACCGACAACCCGCGGCGGCCGGAACCTTTCCGGCCGCCGTTGCTGTTGCCCCAATCGGGACGCGAGAAGATGACCGAACAGATCGCCGAAAGTCGCGTACCATTCATGGCGCCGCAAGCCGCGGCGTTTTGAGCCGATAACAGGCAAGACGGCCCATGCGACCATACACACCGCCACAGTGGGATGAGGAAGGCGCCGCACCGCAGAGCGCGCTGCCGCCGACGATCAAAGTCCTCCTGATCGCGAATGGTGTGTTCTATGTCGCCCAGGTCCTGCTGCAGGTGGCCGCCGGTTTCAACCTGGTCGGCTACGGCGGGCTGTCGCCGGCCATGGTGGCCAACGGGGCGGTCTGGCAGTTGGTCACCTACATGTTCCTCCATGGCAATCTCCTGCACCTGCTTTTCAATATGCTGGCGCTGTGGATGTTCGGACGCGACCTCGAGAATCTCTGGGGCGCGCACGGCTTTCTCCGCTACTACTTCATTTGCGGCATCGGCGCTGGGTTGGTGACGTTACTGGCGCTGTGGGGCAAACACACCTTCACCATCGGCGCCTCCGGCGCGATCTACGGCATCCTGTTGGCCTTCGGGATGACCTTCCCCAACCGCTACATCTTCCTCTGGTTTCTGGTGCCGATCAAGGCCAAGTATTTCGTGATCCTCTTCGGGGCGATCGAACTTCTGGCCTCGCTCTCCAGCCCCGGCGATGGGGTTGCGCATCTGACCCATCTTGGCGGTCTGGTGATCGGTTTCTTCTACCTGAAGTTCGTCGGCCAGCGCCTGCGCCTTCCCGCTCCCTTGGCCTGGGTCGGCCAGTGGCGCGCGCGCCAGAAGGGACGCGCCCTCCGTCAGCGCTGGGATGAACACCGCGAACTGATGGAAGAGGTCGACCGCATCCTCGATCGCATCAATCAAGTGGGCTACGAGGGACTGTCCGACGAGGAGCGCGCGACCCTCGAGCGCGCCTCGCGCCGTCTGTCGACCGAGCCGCGCCAGTAATCCCCCCGATAAAAGAGTTGCATCACCGTCGCCATCGCTGCACTCTACCGCTGTCCCCCGTCGGCGGAGGTTCTTGATTGGCAGGAACTTCCCGCCGGATTGCGGGGTATGTGACACATACCGGAAACGGGAAGTCCATCGCCATGCGCCAACCTCTGACGATCGTTCAACGCACCGGACTGCTCGGCGCCCTGCTGCTCCTCGGGATTGTCACGCCGGCGGTGGCCGGCCTCGGCCTGCCCGAGAATGACCCCTTCGGCGCCGAGTCCGGATCGATCCTGACTACCGCCACATATGTGTCGAACGACACCGTGGCCACCGGGGGGACAGTCTGGCTCGCGGTCCGTCTCGATCTGGCCCCGGGCTGGCATGTCAATTCCGCCCGCCCCCGTCAGGATTTCCTTATCCCCACCCGGCTGGAGATGACTTTTCCATCCGGCTTCGCCCTGGGTGGGTCGATCATCTATCCCGACGGACATGATGTCCTGCTGATCGGCGACACGATGTCGGTCTATGAATCCGGCGACGTCATTCTTGTCCCCGTGCGCGCCGATGCCGGATTGGGTCCTGCGACGATCACCGGCGTTCTGCACTATCAGGGCTGCGACGACAACTCCTGTATTGCCTCCGACAAGGCGTCCTTGTCTTGGCGGGTCAGCGTCGGCACAACCACCAGCGAGTTCAAGCATTCCGATCTGTTCGCCAGCGTGGCAACCGCCACCGACGCCACGCCGATTTCAAGCGTCGCACCGGATCTGTCCTCAGTCCGAGAAAAGTCTGAACTCGAGGTCCTGGTCGAGAAGCATGGTTTCTGGGGATACATTCTCGCCTTCGGCCTGGCCTTTGGCACCGGATTCCTCTTGTCCTTTTCCCCCTGCACTTATCCGATGATCCCGATCACTGTATCGATCTTCGCCGGACAGGCGCGTGGGCCGGGACGCGGCTTCTTCCTCTCGGTCATCTATGTCCTGACCATGGCCCTGATCTATGGGATCATGGGCGTGATCGTGGCCACCGTCGGCGGCGTCTTCGGCGCCTGGCTGGCGCACCCGGTGGTGGTGGCCGTCATCGTGGCGATCTTCGTCATCTTCGCATTATCGATGTTCGGCCTCTATGAGTTGCAGGTCCCCGAGGGGATGCGTAACAAACTGGCGGCCAAGGGTGGGGGACTGGGGATCGGCGGGGTGATTGTGCTCGGCGCGATCGCCGCGCTGGTGGTCTCTCCCTGTGTGGGGCCGTTTGTCGCCGGCATCATGCTTTATGTCGCCACCAGCGGCTCGGCCTTCATGGGTTTCGCGATCCTGTTCACTTTCGCGCTCGGGCTCGGCACCCTGTTTGTTCTGATTGGGACCTTTTCCTCGGCGATCCAAGCCCTGCCCAGGGCGGGGGTTTGGATGGAATCGGTCAAACGCTTTTTCGGATTCGTCCTACTTTTGATGGCGTTGTATTTCCTGCGGACCCTGGTATCGACCGAACTTCTCGCACTACTGACCGGACTATTGTTTATCGGCGCCGGGGTGTTCGGCGGCGGCTTCGACCGTCTGACCGCCGAATCGGGCTTCTTCCCCCGACTGAAGAAGGCCTTCGGGGTCCTCTGCACCGTGGTCGGCATCTACCTCCTGCTTGGCTATTTCATCTCCACCGGCCTGATCTGGCCGCCGGTCCAACTGGCCGGCGGGCCGATGGGCGCCGGCGCCGCCCATGTCGAGAAGATCCCGTGGAAGACCGATCTGAACGGCGCCCTCACGCTGGCCCAAAGCGAGGGCAAGCCGGTGGTGATCGATACCTGGGCCACTTGGTGCGCCAACTGCCGCAAACTGGACCAGCACACCTGGTCCGATGACGCGGTGGCCGCCGAGGCGGCGCGATTTGTGCCGGTCAAACTGCAGTTGGAAACCAATGATGCCCCGCAGACACGGGACTTCCTGCAACGCTTCGCCCTGAAGCAGTATTCGCTGCCCACCATCATCCTGATGGACTCCGGCGGACGTGTCCAGGACATCATCTTCGGCTTCGTTGACGCCAAAGAGATGCTGGCGCGTATGCGCACGGTCAGTTAGAATCCCTGTGCCACCAGTAGCGGAGGGCCCTCGGGGCTGTCCGGATTGCCCATGCCGGAACGCGCGCGACCACGGATCTTCCTCATCGACGGCACGGCGCTGGCCTACCGGGGCTATTTCGCCTTCATCCGCAATCCTCTGCGCGACAAATCAGGCAAGAACACGTCGGCCATCTACGGCGTCGCCAATTCGCTCTTGAAGATCCGCCGCGAGGAGAAGCCCGACTACTGGCTCTTCGTCTTCGACCGTCCCGAGCCGACCTTCCGCGATGAGCTCTTCGCCGCCTACAAGGCCACCCGTCCCCCGACGCCCGATGAACTGGTTGACCAACTGCCGCAGGTGAAGGATGTCGCCCAAGCCCTCGGCTGCGCGCTGATCGAGAAACCGGGCTACGAAGCCGACGACCTGATCGCCACGCTCGCACGGCGCGCCGTGAACGAGGACTTGGACGTTGTCATTGTCTCCGGCGACAAGGACCTGATGCAGTTGGTCAACGACCGCATAGCGATTTACAACCCGCGCAAGGCCGGGGCGGAGATCGAATGGCTCGATCCCGCCGGCGTCAAAGAGAAATTTGGCGTGCCGCCCGCCCAAGTCCGCGATGTCCTCGCGCTGATGGGGGACACCTCGGACAACGTCCCCGGCATTCCCGGCATCGGTCCCAAGACCGCCGTCGAGCTGATTTCCCAGTTTGGCGATCTCGAATCGACGCTGGCCGCCGCGTCGAAGATCCCGCGCGCGGCGCTGAAGGAAAAACTTGAAAAATACGCCGACCAGGCACGTCTGTCGATGAAACTGGTGACGTTGCACGAGAACTGCGATGTCGCGTGGACCCCGGAGCAGTGGCGCGCCGACAGACTCGACGAGAAGGCCGCCGCCCGGCTGCTTGCCGAGTTGGGGTTCAAGTCGCTGGTCAAATGGCTCGCGCCCGACCCGACCGCCCCCGCGGCTCCCGCCGCCGCCGAAGGCGAATCGCCGGCGGCGTCCGCTCCCGACACGCCCGGCCAGTACCATCGCATTCGCACCGTGGCGGAACTGCGCGAGCTGGCGCAGCGCATGGCCCGCGCCGACTGGCTGGCGGTCGACACCGAGACCACCTCGCTGTCGATTGTCGATGCCGAGTTGGTTGGCATCTCGCTGTCCTTCGAACGCGGCATCGCCTACTACGTCCCGGTGGGACACGCCGACCCTGCGGTCAACCTGCCGTTGAACGAGACCCTGTCGATCCTCCGTCCGATTCTCGAAGGGGAGAGTCCGCGGCTCATCGCCCAGAATGTCAAGTATGACGCGATGGTCTTTGCGCGGCATGGCGTCACGCTGGGCGGAATCGGTTTCGACCCGATGCTGGCCTCGTACTGCCTCGACCCGGGTGCGCGCGCCCATGGCCTCGACGCGCTCGCCGAGCAGTATTGCGGCCATACGATGCAGCCGATTTCCGAACTGATCGGCTCCGGCGCGCGGCAGCAGAGTTTCAGTCTGGTTGACGCCGACGCCGCCACCCACTACTCCGCCGAAGACGCCGACTACACTTTTCGCCTCTTTGAGATTCTCGCGCCGAAACTCGAACCCGCGGGTGTGGACCGCCTGTTCGCGGAGATCGAATTGCCGCTGGCGCCGGTCCTCGGACGGATGGAACGCGCCGGCGTAAACATCGACCGCGACTATCTGCGCCGTCTGTCGGGGGAGATGGAGACACGCATCCAGGCGCTGGTGGTGCGCATCTACGACGCCGCCGGCGAGGAGTTCAATCTCAATTCCCCGGCGCAACTGGCGCACATTCTCTTCGACATCCTCAAACTGGCCCCGCAGCGCAAGACCGCCAAGACCGCCCAGCGCGCCACCGATGTGGCTGTCCTGGAAAAACTGGCCGACGCGCACCCGTTGCCGCGTCTGATGCTCGACTACCGCCAGCTGGCCAAACTGAAGTCGACCTATGTCGACGCTCTCCTCGAATTGGCGCATCCCCGCACCGGCCGGGTGCACACCTCATTCCAGCAGACCGTGGCGGCGACCGGGCGTCTCTCCTCCACCGATCCGAATCTGCAGAACATCCCGATCCGTACCGAGGAGGGCCGTCAGATCCGCAAGGCCTTTATCCCCCGCGACGCCGATCACATTCTGATCGGGGCCGACTATTCGCAGATCGAGCTGCGGCTGATGGCGCATTTCTCCGGCGATGCCGCGTTGGTGGCCGCCTTTCGCGATGCCGCCGATGTCCATGCCCGCACCGCCGCCGAGATCTTCGGGATTCCCGAAGCGTCGGTCACGCCCGACCAGCGGCGCCTGGCCAAGACCGCCAACTTCGGCATCATCTACGGTGTCTCGGCCTATGGGCTGTCGCAGCAATCGGACATGTCGGTGGGGGAGGCGAAGACCTTCATCGACACCTACTTCAAGCGCTATCCGGGGGTCAAACGTTTCATCGAGTCGACCATCGCCCAAGCGCGCCAGGACGGCATGGTGCGCACGCTTTTCGGACGGCGTCGCTTCCTGCCCGACATCAATTCCTCCAATCGCCAGCGCCGGGAATTTGCCGAACGCAACGCCGTCAACACGCCGATGCAGGGCACCGCGGCCGATATCATCAAAAAGGCGATGATCGCCATCGACCGCCGATTGTATCAGGAAATGAAACGGACCGTCATGACGCTGCAAGTGCACGATGAACTGGTCTTTGATGCCCACCGCGACGAGGCCGAGGCGGTCGCCGCGATGGTCAAAGACGAAATGGAAAATGTGGTGCGGTTGTCGGTGCCCCTGCTGGTGGATGTCGGCATGGGCGATAACTGGCTCGCCGCCAAGTAGACCCTGGCCATGAAGACCATTACCTCCCTCTGCCGGCGCACGGGCGCGGTCCTATTCGTTCTGGTCCTGTTCTCCTGCCTGCACCCGACAGCTTCGCCGGCCTCACCGGCCGATGATTTGCATTGGCGCGCCTGGGACCAGTGTCTCGACAGCGCCGCGATCCTCCCGGCCGCGCGTCTGGCGTTCTATGTCCACCGCACCGTGGCGGTGCCGCATCCGGAAGTCTACTTGCAGGCCGACGAGCTGATTTCCGACATCCTCGAAAACCTCCCCGGCAGCCGCCTGGCCTACCGCTCTCGCGATGCGCGTGACATCGAGATGTATCTGCGCATTGCCCGCCGCGAGATGAAAGGCGGCGCGTTCGGTTGGGGGATGATGACGGTCACTCCCGACAGTGTTTACGACGCCCGGCGAATCGATGAACCGCGGCAGTGGCTGGATTTGCGCGCTCCATCGGCCGCGGTGCTGCTCAAATCGGCCACCGAGCGGCTCTCCACCTTTGAGTCCGCGCTCCTGCGCTACAACCAGTTGACCCGGACCGGACGCTTCGGCGATGAATTATTCGTCGTCGTCGACAAGGATGGCCGTGGCTATCTGGCCTCCGACACGATTCTGTGGGAGGCCGGATTCTCCGACCGTCCCGTCAAAAAGCCGGAATCTGTCGCGCCCGTACTGGTCTTCAACCGTCACGCGGTCTTCTCCGCCCTGGTCGACCGGGATGATCGCTCCGCCGATTCGGCATTGGCACGTGTCATGGCGCGGCTGGGAACGCCGCGCAAGATGTCGTTCGACGAGGCCGACGCGGCGCGGATCGAGCGGCTCAAGCGTGTGGGCGCGCTCACGGATCCGATGCTGGCCCGCGCCGCCAGACTGCATGCCGCCGGGCTGGTCGACCGCGGCCAGCCGCAGGTCGATTCCGCCTGGGCGGCAATCGGCGCGGCCGGCGATACGGTGCCGTCCTGCGCCACGCTGACGTTGTTAGAGTCGCTTTACTGGGCCAATCGTCTGAGTCCTTGGGCGGCGAAACTGGCTGTAACCGCCGGCGCCGACTCGTTGGCCGCGTCTCTGCCGGCCGTTCAGACCGAATACCTGCAGCAGGCCGGGCGACCGGTTTCGCCGCAGGACACGGCCAACTCGGCGAGGGAGGCCTGGGGCTGTCTCTGGTCCTATGACCTCATCATCACGACCATCGACGACATCGCGCTGACCCGCGCCGGGTCCTCGTATTCGCAGGCCGCCGCCATGTCCGCCATTCTCGATCTGGCGGGACTGCCGTCCTTCCAACTGTCGGTGCGCCTGGGGGACAAGCAGATTCCCGATCAGGAGTGGGTCTTTGCCGGCGAGGGAAGATTCCAGTTCAATCTGGGGGTTTGGACCACGGTCCCGCTCTCGCTGCCGTCCGGCGCCCGTCCCACCGTGGTGTTGGTCTCGGGGTTTGTCGCGCGCGGACGTCCGGTGCGCATCGGGCTTGGCGCCTTTTGCTCGGCGCTGGATGATCTGGGGGTGGGGCAGGAGATCGGACGCATCGCGCGTCAGATGCCGTTGGCGAGTCTGATGGTCCAGCCGCCGACCGGCGAAGTCTGCTCCATGCAGCGCTTCATTGCGGAACTGACCGAAGGTCGGCACCGCTCGCGTCATCCGGTGTGGCCCGGCGCCACCGTGCCGTAGGACAAACACGCCGCTTTGCGCTTCCCTCACGGCATCCGTGGCGTTTCCTTCGCAGTGTGTCGAGTCGCTTTCCCAAACGCGCCATTCCGGTGATCGGTGTCACCGGGCCGATCGGCTCGGGCAAAAGCGCCGTGTCCGCCTGCTTTGCCGCCTGGGGCGGCGTCATTGTCTCCGGCGATGAGATCGGACATCGTGTCGTGGACCGTTCCCCGCAGCTTCGCAAGCGATTGGCGCGCGCCTTCGGCCACGACATCCTCGCGGGAGGGCAGATCGATCGCCGCCTTCTGGCCCGACGCGCCCTCGCCGGGCCGCGTCAGACCGCCACGTTGAACCGCATCGTCCATCCCGCGTTGGTAGCTGAGCTGAATCGCGAGGTCGCCCGTCTGCGTCGCCGACGCGGTGCGCGCGCCGTCGTCATCGATGCCGCCCTCTTGGTCGAGTGGGGCATTGGCCGGATTCACTGGGATTTCCTCGTTGGCGTCAACGCCCCCTATGAATTGCGGCTCCGTCGGTTGCGCAAACGAGGGATGTCGCTGGCGCAAATCCGCCGTTTCTCCCGGGCACAAATGGCATGGAATCGCAAGCGTGCGTATTGCGATTTCATTGTCAAAAACGGTTCTTCCTGGGCGAATCTGCGCCGCGAGGCGAGACTTTGCTGGAAAAAAATGTTATCATAAAGTCCGACAACATTTTCGGAGATTTGCTCCACCCGATCTCCGGAGAAGGAGCCGATGACCAGACAAAATCCCTACCGTTTTAGCGTCGAACGATTGGCCGACAAAGCGCTGGAGATTCGACGCGACATCATCACGATGCTGGTAGAAGCCAAGTCGGGACACACCGGCGGGCCGCTGGGGTTTGCCGATGTGGCCACCGCACTGTTCTTCCACGAATTGGTGTTCGATCCGAAGAACCCGAAGTGGCCCGATCGTGACATGTGGTTTTACTCGTTCGGGCATGTGACGCCGATCCACTACAGCGCGTTGGCCGAAGCCGGGTTCTTCCCGCTGAAGGACTTGATGAAGTTTCGCAAGTTCGATGGCCACCTGCAAGGGCATCCCTCCAACCTGGACTCGCCTGGCATCGAGGTGTCCTCCGGCTCCCTGGGGCAGGGGCTCTCGATCGCCTTCGGCGCCGCCTATGGCTCGCGCATGGATGGGCACCCGCGTCGGGTCTATGCGCTCATGTCCGACGGCGAGCAGCAGGAAGGATCGATCTGGGAGGCGGTGATGTCGGCCGGTCATTACCAGCTCGACAACCTTTGCGGCATTATCGACTACAACAACATCCAGATCGACGGCTGCGTCGAGGATATCATGGGTCTGGCGCCCCTGGCCGACAAGTACCGCGCCTTCCGCTGGCATGTGATCGAAATCGACGGCCACGATTTCCGTCAAATTCTCGCCGCCCTTGATGAGGCGCGCGCGACCAAGGGCAAGCCCACCGTCATCCTGGCGCGCACCGTCATGGGACGGCCCGTGAGTTTCATGAACGACAACTACGAGTGGCACGGCAAACCGCCGACCCCCGAACAAGGTGAGAAGGCCCTGGCCGAACTGGGAACCTCGTTGGCCGAATGGTCCGCGCGCCTGTTGAACAACTGACGCCAACGGAGACTCCCGCACATGCCGGAAATGAAGAAAACACGCGAAGGATTCGGACGGGCCCTCGTTGAACTTGGCAAGGCCAACCCCGACGTGGTCGTGCTGGTCGGCGACTTGTCGGAATCGACGATGGTCAGTTTCTTCGCCAAGGAATTCCCCGAACGATTCATCCAGATGGGTGTGGCCGAGCAGAACATCATGAACACCGCGGCCGGGCTCTCGCTGGTCGGCAAGATCCCGTTTCTGTCGACCTACGGCGCCTTCGCCACCTGCCGTTGCATGGACCAGATTCGCGTCACCGTCTGCTACTCCGATCTGAACGTCAAGATCGGCGGCGCCCACGGCGGGATCTCGGTCGGTCCCGACGGCGCCACCCATCAGGCGATGGAGGAAATCTCGATGTTGCGCGCCCTGCCGCGCATGAAAGTCATTGTTCCCTGCGACTTCGAGGAGACGCGCAAAGCCACCCACGCCGCCGCCGAGGTCTGGGGACCGGTTTACATCCGCTTTGGCCGCGAAAACGTGCCGGTGGTGACCACGCCCGAGACGCCGTTTGTCCTTGGCAAAGGGCTGCCGCTGCGTGACGGCGGCGATCTTGCCATCATCGCCTGCGGGGTGATGGTCTACGAAGCTCTGGAGGCCGCCGACGCCCTTGCCAAACGCGGCATCGAGGCGCGGGTGATCAACCTGCACACGATCAAGCCGATCGACCGCGAGATCATCCTGCAGGCGGCTGTCGATTGCGGCGCCATCGTCACCGCCGAGGAACACCAGATCAACGGCGGGCTGGGCGGCGCGATCGCCGAGGTGGTGGTCCGTGGCAACCCCGTCCCCATGGAGTTTGTGGCCGTCGATGACCGCTTCGGCCAGTCGGGGACGCCGGATGAGTTGATGACGGCCTTCGGTCTGAAGTCGCGCGACATCATCGCGGCCGGCGAGAAGGTCTTGAAACGCAAGACGGCCCGTGTTTTCTGACTTGCCGCTTGCCAACGAAGGAAGTGTGATCATGGCGACAGTCGTATCGACCCTTGTCCGGCCCAAACCCATGGCGGAGCGGCTGAGGAATCTTGGCACCGAGAGCGCCTTTGAGGTTTTGGCCCGCGCCCGTGAGATCGAACGGACCGGTCGGAGCGTCATTCACCTCGAGATCGGCGAGCCCGATTTCGACACGCCCAAGCATATCGTGGACGAAGCCGTCAACGCACTCCGCGACGGCGTCACTCACTATGGCCCCTCGGCCGGACTGCCCGAAGCGCGCGAGGCGATCGCCCGCTATGTCCACGAGTCCCGCGGGGTCGATGTCACCCCCGACTGGGTCGTCATCACTCCCGGCGCCAAGCCCATCATGTTCTTTACGATCTTCGCCCTCGTCGACCCCGGCGATGAGGTCATCTATCCCAATCCCGGATTCCCGATCTACGAATCGGTGATCCGCTTTGTCGGCGCCAAGCCGGTCCCGATCGTCCTGCGCGAGGAGAATGGTTTCCGCGTCGACATCGACGAGCTGGCCTCCCTGGTCACCGACAAGACCAAGCTGATCATCATCAATTCGCCGCAAAACCCGACCGGCGGCATGCTGACACCCGAGGACCTGGCGACCGTGGCCCAGATTGCGCTGGAACGCGGCATCTACATTCTCGCCGATGAGATCTATTCCGAAATCGTCTACGACGGCAAGTTCACCAGCATCCTGCATGTGGCCCCCGAAGCGCGTGAGAATGTCATCCTGCTGGATGGCATGTCCAAAACCTTCGCCATGACCGGCTGGCGGCTGGGCTGGGGTGTCATGCCGCCGACAATCGCCGCCGCGGTCTCGCGCCTCCAAACCAACAGCAATTCCTGCACCGCCTCCTTCTCACAGAAGGTGATCGGCCCGGCTCTGTTTGGCCGCCGCGATGAAGTGGTCGCGATGTGTCGTGAGTTCAGGGCGCGGCGTGACTTGGTGGTCGACGGCCTCAACCGGATTCCCGGTATCTCCTGCCTGAAACCCGCGGGCGCCTTCTATGTCTTCCCGAACATCTCCCGTCTGGGGATGAAGGCGAAGGAAGTGGAGAAGGGGTTGCTGGAAGAGGCCGGTGTCGCCGCATTGGCGGGCACATCCTTCGGGTCGGGCGGCGAAGGGTACCTCCGACTCTCATACGCCAACTCGCAGGACAACCTCCGCGAAGGGTTGCGCCGCATCGAAGAGTGGGTCAAAAGCCATACTCGCTAAGTCGTCTTTCACCTCTGAGAGAATGCTCCCATCCGGATAAGGACGGGGGCATTTTTTTCTTGACAGGGAACCGGATTGTCCGACCTTGAGTTACGTACGATGGAGGTCCGCAGTGTGGGACCGCCCATCGGGGGGCTACAGGTTCAGATGGGCGGGTTCCATGGCAGGCGACCCGATCCTCACTCTCGTTGCCGTAGGCAGCGCCCCCAGTCGCGTCAGTACGAATCGTCGTGTCCGCCGATTTTCGCGGGCCTGATCGTTTGTTTTGACAGCAACCGGCGCCGGCATTGTCGTGGACCGACGCCCCCAAGGGGGTGGCGTGCAACCGATCGACCAAGATCAAAAAAACCGGGAAGGCGGATTCCCTAACCGCCTCGGACGCATAGGGATGCGTTGAGAGCGGGGTGTGCAGTTTCTGCACAGCGCTGAGGGAAACACCGGTTCTGACGATAATCACAACGAGTTATGTGCGCACACAAGGAGGGACCCTTGCGCAAATTCGTGAACACTCTCTGGGTGCTCAGCTTCGCGGCCTTGTTGCTGGCCGTGGGTGCCTGGGCCGGCACCACGGGCAAAATTGCCGGCGTGGTGACAGACAAGACCAACGGCCAGCCGATCCCCGGCGCGGCCATCTCCATCGTCGGAACGACATGGGGAGCCCTGACCGACGAAGAAGGCCGCTTCGTCATCCTCAACATCCCCGTTGGCACCTATGCCCTCAAGGCGACGATCGTCGGCTTCACGCCGATGGAGGTCACCAATGTGGGGGTCAACGTGGACCTCACCACCATCCAGGACTTCGCGCTCTCGTCGGAGGCGGTGGAACTGGGTACCGTCTCGGTGACCGCTGAGCGGCCGCTGGTCAAGCAGGACCGCACATCCTCGCTGCGCATTGTCGGCGCCGAAGATGTCCAAAACCTGCCGACCCGCGGCTACCAGGATGTCGTCGGACTGCAGGCGGGCGCGATCCGCTTCTCGGACAACGTCGGCGTCCGCCAGCGCGGCGGCCGTGAGAACAGCACCACCGGCACGCTCAACGTGCGCGGCGGCCGCTCCTCGGAAGTCGCCTACTACGTCGACGGATTCTCGCAACAGGACCCGCTCACGGGGTTGTCGACGACGCAGATCAACAACAATTCGATCCAGGAAGTCTCGATCGTCACCGGTGGATTCAACGCCGAGTACGGCCTGATCATGTCGGGCGCCGTCAACGTCATCACCCGCGCCGGCACCGACAAGTTCCATGGCACGTTCGAGGCGGTGACCGACAACTTCCACGGCGAGAATTATGACTTTAACGTCTACTCCGGCGTGCTCTCCGGCCCGATCACTCCGGGTTCGGACAAGCTGACCTTCTACGCCGCCGGGGAACGCCGCTGGGCGGGCGACCGCGAGCCGCACGCCACCGCCGACGGCATGCTGCCCAACAACGAGTCCGGCCTCTGGAACTGGCAGGGCAAGTTGAACTGGCGCCCCTCGGGGAACGTCTCGGCCCTCGTCGGCTCCAACGGATCGGTGGAAAAGTGGCAGGAGTACCGCCACGACTACCGCTTCAACATCGAGCACACGCCGAAGTATGATGACCGCAATTACAGCGTCTTCGGTGAGCTGACCCACACGATCAACCCGAAGACCTTCCACACGCTGAAGGCCAACTGGTTCTCGACCAAGCGCATTCGCGGCGACGGCGTGCATTTTGACGATCTGTGGGCCTACGGACGGCTCGGCGGTAACCCACGATTTGACGCCACCCAGCTCTTCTGGCTCTGGGACGACAGCCAGTTGGATCCCGACAGTCTCGAGCACGACGTCTACTACCCGCTGTACACCGATGTCGAGTATGAGACGCGGGAAGTCCAGCTCGAGGACGGGACCACCGTCGAGCGGGAGTTCATCAGCGCCGGCGACGAGTCGTCGGTCTGGGACGATCTGCTGATTCGCAAATCGAGTTATGTCGGCGTGGATTGGGATCTGGTCAGCCAGGTGCACCCGAATCATGAGGTGAAGGCGGGCCTCGAATTCCAGCGCCATGCCCTGCGTCGTTATCAGCACCTGTTCCCGGTGGACATCTACCAGGGGATCGAGGGCGGCTTCGACGACATCGACCATTTCGGCTACAACTCGCTGGCCGAGGAATCGGATGACGAGGAACTCAACGCCGTCAAGAACCCGATCAACATGGCCGCCTATCTGCAGGACAAATTCGAGTGGGAAGGCCTGGTGGTGAACGCGGGCGTGCGCTTCGACTACTTCGACTACAAGACCAAGCGCCTCGTCGATCCGCTGCAGCCCCTCGATCCGTACGATTGGGCCACCTTTGCCGATACGGCCTCGGGATTGACGCAGGAAGAGCGCGACGCCTACCGGCAGAGCACGCAGGAGTTGTCTGAGGACGAACTGGAAGAGTCCGAGGCAGTGTCGCGCCTCTCGCCGCGCCTCGGTGTCGCTTTCCCGATCTCCGACGGCTCGGTGTTCCACTTCTCGTATGGGAAGTTCTTCCAGCGTCCCGACCTGCAGAACCTGTATGTGAACTACGACTATCTGGAGTACAAGATCCGCACCGGCGGCTACTACTTCGCCTTCGGCAATCCAAACCTCGAGCCGGAAGAAACCACCGCCTACGAGGCCGGATGGCAGCGGCGTCTGAGCGACTACGCCTCGCTGGATATCACCGCCTTCTACAAGGACATCAAGAACCTGACCGAAGTGGTGACGCAGCCGGCGATCCCGAACTCGTTCTCGACCTACCGCAACGTCGACTACGGCACCGTCAAGGGGCTGGAATTCTCGCTGGATATGCGCCGCAACCGGAACATCTCGGCGCAGTTCAGCTACGCGCTGGCCTACGCCGACGGCACCGGCTCGTTTGCCAACACGCAGTCGAACATCGCCTGGACCGTGGCGCAGCCGCCGAAGCAGACCTCGGCGCTCGAGTTTGACCAGCGCCACAAGATCACCGGCGTCCTGGATATCCGCGCCGGAGACAACGAAGGCCCCAAGCTCGGCGAGTTCTATCCGCTGGAAAACACCGGCGTGAACTTCGTCCTCGGCGCCGGTTCCGGCTTCCCGTATTCGCCGATGGAAGTCTACAACGAGGTCACGCTCGGCGCGATTTCGCCGATCCCGACCGGTCCGGTGAACTCCCGCCGTCAGCCCTGGCAGTATCGTGTCGACATGAAAGCCAACCGCGAGATCCCGTTGGCCGGCGGCATGACGCTGGACCTCTATGTGTGGGTTATCAATCTCTTCGACCGGGACAATGTGACCGACGTGTACGAGGGTTCGGGCCTGCCGAACGAGACCGGATGGTTGGTCACCGGCGAAGGTCAGGCGTTCATCGCCAATAATGCGGAGCCCCATGACAGTTCGTTTTTGAGCGGCGAAGAAAAGTACCGGATCAAGCAGTCCGACCCGCGCAACTACGACACGCCGCGGCAGATTCGTGTCGGCGCGCGGTGGACCTTCTAGAGCGTTATCACAGGACGTGGACGCCCGACGGTCCGCCGCAAACGGCCGGGGCGATGTGAAGGAGGACATGGATGAAACGCTGGACTTGGGTGGCATCGGGACTGGTGATGCCGTTGGCCGCGGTGCTTGTCATCGCCGCCGGGCCGCGGCAGGCGCCCGCTCCCGCCTCGCCACAATTGATCGACAATACGACGCTCTTCGATGCCAACAACCTGATGATGTTCGTCACCAACACCGGGTCGTTCGCCTATGACAAGACCGTGTTGTTGGGCAAAAGCGACGGACTCTATTTCCCGAAGGGCACCAACAAGACCGTGATCTTCGCCGCCGGGTTCTGGATGGGCGGCAAAGTAAATGGCGGCGTCCGCACCGCCGCCGCGGAGTACTCGAACGACTACGTGCCCGGGCCGATGGCCAACGGCACTTTCCAGACCGACCGCGGCAGCTTCCGCGTTTACAAGATCAACAAGGGCGACACGCGCGAGACCAGCGAGGATTACGCCAATTGGCCGTTTGACGACGGCGCCCCCGCGCTGAAGGCCGCCGATGGTTCCGACTCGCTGGATGCCGAAGGCAATCGCATTCCGCTCCTGCTGGGCGATCAGGCGCTTTGGTGCGTCTACAACGATGCCAGCATGGCCGGGCGCGTGTCCGACCCGGGCAGCGGTTCCGCCGGACCGCTGGGCATCGAAGTGCAGAATTATGTGTTCGGCTACGCCCGCGCCGGTGCGCTCGGCAACACGATCTTCATGCAGTACAAATTGATCAACAAGGGCGGCAACACCATCGACAGCACCCACGTCTCGCTGTGGGCCGACCCCGACCTGGGCGACGCCAGCGATGACCTCGTCGGTTGCGACAGCACCCTCGGCATCGGATTCTGTTACAACTCACGCGACGACGCGGTGTACGGCGAAGCCGCACCGGCGGTCGGCTTTGACTTCTTCCAGGGGCCGATCGTTCCCGATCCCGGCAATACCGACACCATCTTGATCGATGGCCGGCAAACGGAAGTCGTCGGCTACCGTGAACTGCCGATGACTTCGTTCAACAAGTACATCAACGGCACCGACCCCTCCAACAACATCGAGACCTTCAACTACATGAAGGGGTTGGAGCGCGACGGAACGCCGCATCTGTACAACGGCGTGCCGACCAAGTTTTTTATGAGCGGCGATCCCGTCGCCGGAACCGGCGAATTGGACAACAACGCCGCCGACCGCCGCTACATGATGACCGCCGGCCCGTTCACGATGAACCCCGGCGACACCCAGGTGGTGGTGGCCGCCGTGATCGTGGGGCAGGGCGCCAACCGCATCTCGTCGATCGAGCGTTTGCGCGACAACGACCGGATTGCCCAGGCGGTGTTCGACGCCAACTTCAACATTCCGGGCCCGCCGCCGCAACCCGCAGTCTGGCAGATTCCCAATGACGGCGAAGTGCTCCTGCTGTGGGGTCCGCAGGCCGACGGCAATGTGCAGGAGGCCTATGGTCCGCCCGCTGAGCCGGGCGGGGAGCCGGTCCTCTTGCAGCGGTTTCTCTTCGAGGGGTTCAACATCTATCAGGGGCAGTCAAGCTCGGGTCCCTGGACCAAGATTGCCACCTTCGATGAGAACAACGACGTCACGCGCATCTACAATGACCTCGATAACCCGAATGGCAAGGAACGGGTTGTGGTTCAGCGCGGAACAAACTCCGGACTGGTGCACGAGTTGCGCATCACGCAGGACCGCATCCGCGGCACGAACATCATCAACAACCGGCCGTACTACTTTGCGGTCACGGCTTACAATTACGATGACCTCAACAAGGTCGAGTTCGCCGACGACCTTGGCAACGTCTTCGGCATCATCTCCGAGTCGTTCGAGACGCTGCCCAAGGCGCCGGACGAGGGTGTCACCCCGCTGTCGCAGACCGGGCTGCTCGTGGACAGTCTCAACGACAACACCACCCACGTGGCCGGCAAGGCCGACGGCATGATCCTGATCGATTACATCGACCCCAATGACATCACCGGGGATGATTATCAGATCACCTTTAATCCGTCGCTGGAGTGGACGCTGAAGAATCAGACGAAGAACTCGGTGCTGCTGTCGAGCATGTCGTCCGACATCAGCCCGACGACCACCGAAGGATTCGTGGTTCGTCTGGTCAACCCGCCGCCCGGCATGAAGGATTGGGATATCCCGAGCGGCACGCGCCGCTTCACCTTCGCCGGCGGCGCCGACGGCGCCCACCTCGAAGGATTCGAAGGCGCCATGGGCTGGAGCGATCCCTGCTACTTCTTCGGCAACTGCGACCAGCCCGCGGTGCGCGCCGACCAGATCGTCAACGTGGTGCTTCGCTTGGCCACGGTGGACGAAAACGGCAACTTCGATCCCAATGACGAAAACGTGTCGTACGCCTACCGTTACATGCGCGGCGCCAACGCCGCGCCGGCCAAGCCGGAATTCGCGCCCTTCATCAAGAACCCGGCGGGCAGCTATGCCTTCCAGGAGTTTGCCAAGTCGGTGCCGCTGTCGGCGTGGAACGTTGACGCCGATCCTCCGGTGCGACTGGCGGTCGGCCATCTCGAAAATAACGTGGCCGGCGGAATGGTGGACGGCAAGTACTGGCCCCCGGACTTCAACGTCGGCAACAACTACGACGTCGGCGGGCCGCGCGAGTGGCTGTTTGTCTTCCTCGAGGAATACAGCGAGACCGCGAACCCGGCCCATCAGGTGCCGGTGCTGGTCGCCCAGCCGCCGATCATGTACATGAGCACCGCGGCGCGCCGCGGCAACGTTCCGTTCTCTCCGGGCGGAACCGGCGAGGATGAATTCCTCATCATGGCCAATCACGTTTTCGGCCCCAACGACGTCTTCGAGTTCACCACCGTGCCGCCGGCCGAGGCCGACGGGCAGGCGGTCGAAAACGCCGTCTCCAACGTGTACCCGGTGCCGAATCCGTACTACAACCTGACCTCTCTGGAACTGGATCAGTTCCGCCGCCAGATCAAGTTCGTCAATCTGCCGCCGGCGCTCACCACCATCCGCATCTTCAACCTCGCGGGTGACTGTGTGCGGGTGCTGACGAAGGACAATCCCGGTTCCGCCGAATTGGTCTGGGATGTCTTGACCGAGACCGGCCTGCCCGTTGCCTCTGGCATGTATATCTACCATGTCGAGGCCGAAGGGATCGGCACCAAGATCGGCAAATTGGCGGTGTTCACCGAGGTGGAGCAGCTCAACACCTATTGATCATGCGACGGCCCACGGAATGGGCCTTTCCATGGAGGCAGGACAAATGAAAACTGGAACAATTCTCGCAGCGGCGTTGGTGATGCTTCTGATCGCCTCGGCCGCCTATGCGGGTGACGACCTGAAAATCGGCTCCGCCGGGGGGCAGCAGTTGCGCATCCCGGTCGGCTCCCGCGGCACTGCGATGGGCGGCTCCACCGTCGCCAACTCCTATGGCCTCGATGCGCTGTACTGGAATCCGGCCGGCGCGTCGTCCATCGAAGGCACTGAAGTCATGTGGTCCAACCGGCAGTACATCGCCGATATCGACATCAACTACTTTGCCGGCGCCCGCCGCGTCGGCGACTTCGGCGTGATCGGCTTCAACGCCAAGATCACCTCGATGGACGACGAGATCGTGCGCACCATCGACTTCCCCGAAGGCACCGGCGCCACCTTCTCCTCGTCGTTCGCCGTCATCGGCGCCACCTACGCCCGCACCCTCACCGACCGCGTCTCGCTGGGCATCAACAGCAACGTGATCTATGAGAAGATCGCCGAACAGACGGCGATGGGGCTGGGCTTTGACATCGGCTTCCACTACAACCCGGGCTGGCAGAACGTCACCTTCGGCGCCGTGATCAAGAACCTCGGCCCGAAGATGCGCTACGACGGCCCCGGCTTCGACTGGGACACCGAGACCGGCGACGATCCCAACAGTCTGCCGCACACCACGCGCTCCCGCTCGGCGGCGTTTGAAATCCCGTCCTACGTGCAATTGGGCGCGGCCTACAAGCTCTTCGAGCAGCAGAAGAACGTGGTCAATGTCTCCGGCGCCTTCCAGTCGAACAACTTCTCCGAAGACGAGTGGCGCTTCGGTGGCGAGTACGCCTGGGACGGCAAGTTCTTCCTGCGCGGCGGCTACACCGCCTCCAACCAGGACGACTACCTCTACGGCGCATCGTTCGGCGCCGGGCTGAAGTTCAACGTTGGCGATTCGCGCTGGCAGTTCGACTACGCCTGGTCGGCCAGCGAGTTCTTCGATGACAACCAGTACTTCACCTTCCAGGTCGGATTCTGACCTGTCCTGCTGGCCACAAGCGCCGGTCCCGGATCCGTCCGGGACCGGCGTTTTCTTGTTGTGCAATCGCCCGAATCGTGGGATCGTAGAACCGTGATGCGACCGACGTTGCTGACCAGATTCGCCACCGTTACGCTGCTGCTCGGAGCGGCTGCGGCGGCGTTCGCGCAGGGGCCGACGCGCGCCCGTCCCCCGCAGGATTCCGCCCCGGTCATCAACGTCATCTACCCGCCGCGCGATCAGGCGATCGCCCCGGTCGACTCGACCTTTGTCATCGGCTCGGTGACGCCCGGCGCCAAGCTCACGATCAATGGCCAGCCGATCGACGTCTACCGCACCGGCGGTTTCCTGGCTTGGGTGAAAGTGGAGCCGGGCGACTTCGTCTTTCGTCTGCGGGCCCGCAACAAGTTCGGCACCGATTCGCTTGATCTGCCGGTCCGGATCACCGACAACCGACCCATCCCGCCCGAGGAAGGCGCGCGCATCCGCGATGGCTCGGCGCGCCCGATCTGGAACCGCACTATTCGTCCCGGCGATGAAGTCCCGGTCGGTTTCGACGGCACCATGGGCGGCACCGCCCGGTTCTGGATCGTCGCCAAACGCGACACCTCCGGCCCATTCCCGATGACCGAACTGCGCGCCCGGTCGCTGTCAAGCTTCGAGGCCTATCGGCGCGACGAGATCGCCAACCAAAGCCCGCTTCTGACCGGCGGCCCGACACCATCACGGGGTCGATACCATGGCATTTGGACGGCGCCGGAAAAGCTGGATAACGACACGCTTGCGGTGATGTTCGAACTGCTGGTCGCCTCGCCGAAAGCGGGATCAGCACGCGCCACCGCCACCGGGTTGCTCATCCCGGTGCATCATCTCCCGCCGCGCGTGGTCGAACTGACCGACTCCATCCAGATTCTCCGCACCGGTCCGCGCATGGGCTACTTCGCCATCAATCAACCCTATGGCGTCCGCGCCCGCTGGTGGGGCACAAACGGCCCCTGGACGATCATCCAGCCCGCCCCGGGGCTGGAGGCCTGGATTGAGACCGAGAAAACGCGTCTCCTGCCGGAAGGAAGCCCCATCCCCGAGGCCGTCATTCCCCGCCTGAATACCGTCGCGACCGACTCCTCGATGCGCCTCGAGGTCGGGATGTCGGAACGCCTCCCGTTCAAGGTTGCTGTCGACGATGACCTCCTGAGCGCATCGATCACACTCTATGGCGCGATCTCGAACACCGACTGGATCGAGCGCGATTCAGTCGATGATCTCTTCGCCGATGTCGCTTGGGCCCAGCCGGAGCCGAAAATCTACCGCATCGATGTCGAATTCACCGAGCCGCTCTGGGGTTATGACACCCGCTACGAGGACAGCCGCTTTGTCTTCGAGGTGTATCGCTCGCCCTTGCGCGACTCGACGCTCGATGGCCTGACCATCTGTGTCGATCCGGGCCACTCGGCCGATCCCGGTTCGGTCGGCCCCACCGGGCTGGTTGAAAAGGATGCCAACCTGCGGATTTCGCGCGCGCTGGTGGCGCAATTGGAGGCCATGGGTGCGCGCGTGATTATGACTCGCACCGGCAGCGAGGATGTCCCGCTGGCGCAACGACCCGGGATCGCCTTCAACGGCGGCGCCGACATCTATGTCTCCGTGCACAACAATGCCGTCCCCGATGGCGTCGACCCGCGCCGTCGCAACGGCACCAGCGTCTACTATCACCATCCGCACAGCCGTGCTTTGGCGACGGCCGTCCACCGCCGGACACGTGCGGCCACCGGGTTGGCCGACTATGGGCTCACGCAGGCCAACTTCGCGGTCATCCGTCCGCCGCAGTATCCGTCCGTCTTGGTCGAGTGCGCCTTCATCATCCTCCCCGAGCAGGAGGAAATGCTCGACAACGACGCCTTCACCACGCGCACCGCGCATGGCATCGCCGACGGCATCCTCGAGTTTGTGCGCGAGCGCTACCCTGCGCGCCGGACCGATTAGCCCTACCGCTTGACCGCCCCAGCGGTCAACCCGGCGATGATTTGCCGCTGGAAAAAGAGAAACACGAGAATCACCGGAATGGTCGCCAGCGTCGCCGCCGCGAACAGATGTGGACGGTCCACTCCCTGGTAGCCGCGGAACATCGCCAGCGCCACCGGCAATGTGCGCGCCTTGTCGCCCGTGAGGATGAAGGGGAAGAGGAAGGAATTCCAGGTCAGCCAGAAAATCTGCACCGCCAGCACCGCCAGCGTCGGACGGCACAGCGGCATCACAATCCGATAGACAATCCGCCACGGTCCGGCGCCGTCCAGACGCGCAGCCTCTTCCAGTTCGATCGGCACGCCTGACACGGCGCTTTTGACCAGCAGCACTCCCAATGGATGCACCAACGCCGGCACGGTGATCGCCCAGAGCGTGTCATACCAACCGAGTTGATGGATGAGCGCGTACATCGGGACAATCAGCACATACGGCGGCACCATCAACACCACCACCGCCGCCCAATCGAGCGCGCCCCGTCCCCAGAAGCGGCGCCGCGCCAGCGCATAGCCAACCGGAAAGCAGAGCAATACGTTGCCGACCGTGACGATCACGGCGACCAGTGCCGAGTTCCACAGGTAGGTCCCGAACGGCATCGAACGGAACAGGTCCGCGTAATTCGACCAGCGGGCGCCCTCGCCAAACGGGTTGGCCCAACGGGCATCAAAGTGCGGCGACACCGACCCAACCACCATCCAGGCCAGCGGGAAGAGCATCCCCGCCAACAAGAGCAGGAGCGCGCCGGTCAGAATCCAGTCGCCGCGCAAACGGTGGCCCGATGGCGGTGTCGTGGGCATCGTCAGTCCTCCGCCCCCCGTCCAAAGGACAACAGTCGAAACTGGATGAAGGCAAAGACGGCAATCAAGGCGAAGACGAGAAAGGCCGCGGCTGAGGCGTGTCCGAGTTTGAAGCGCTCAAAGCCCATCATGTACACATGGTAGACCGCCGTCGATGTCGACCCCAGCGGCCCCCCCTGCGTCATCACAAAGATTTCCGTGAACACCTGGAAACTCTTGATCAGGTTGATCACCACGGCGTAAAGCAAGGTCGGACGCAGATACGGCCAGGTGATCGCCCAGAACCGTTGCCAGGCGGATGCCCCGTGCATCCGCGCATCCTCCACCAAATCGGCGGGAATCGACTGCAATCCGGCCAGGAAGAGGAGCGCATAGTATCCGACTGATACCCACACATCCATCACCATGACCGACGCCAGCGCCGTCGACTCGGCGAACAGAAACCCGCGATCGGGGACCGGCAGTCCGATGGAGTCGGCCAGCCGGTACAGGTAGCCGCCCTGGGAGTACAGGTGCATGAAGACCAGCGCGATCACCACCGTGGCGGTCAGGGTCGGCGCGAAGAAGCCCGCG
Organism: uncultured Ignavibacteria bacterium; assembly: GCA_964593585.1. Classification (GTDB taxonomy): domain Bacteria; phylum Zixibacteria; class MSB-5A5; order WJJR01; family WJJR01; genus JACQFV01. The sequence goes on along the minus strand of CAZQIZ010000002.1, from coordinate 172,489 downwards.
CGAAACAGACTTCGGCCCCACAGCCGGCGGTTGAGCGCCAGCGCCAGCAGGATCGCCAGCGCGGTGGTCACCGGGACCGTCCCCGCGGTGAAAATCACCGTGTGCCAGATCGACGACCAGAACTCGCCGCTGCCCAGCACCGCCGCGAAATTCGCCAGCCCCACCCAGCGCCAGTCGCCACGGAAGATGTCGTAATCGGCGAACGCGAGCACCAGCGCGTAGCCGAACGGATAGACCCAGAAGCCGAGGAGGATGACCGCCCAGGGCGAGGCCAAAAGCCAGCCCTGACGGGAGAGTTCACCGGAACGCGTGCGGCTCACTGCGTTTTCTGTTTCTCGTACTCCTGAATGATCGCGTTGATCTCCCCGCACATCTCCGCGAGCGCTTGATCGACGGCGACTTTCTGGAAGAGCGCCTTCTCCACACCCCGTTCGATGGCCGCTTCGATCTCAACCCAGCGCGGATGCGCCGGCGGCGATTTGGAGTACGCCAACTGCTGGATGAAGACACTGCGAACAGAGTCCTCGATAAAGTAGGGGTTCTGCGCCACCTCGGCATGGACCGGGGTCGCGCAACCGGTGGCGATGCAAAGATTGAAAATGTGCTTGGGTTGCAGCAGGTGGCGCGCCAGATTCAGCGCCGCCACCGGTTCGGCCGCCTTGCGCGGCACCGCCAGATACTCGCCGCCGGCGAACCCCGCCTGCGACCCCTTGTTCGGCCCGGGGAAGGGCATGATAAAGGTGGAAAACTTCAGCGAGATTCCCGCGCGCTTAATCCGCTCGTACAACCAGTCTCCGGAAAAGTGGTACATGAGCTTGCCGTCCATGAACATGTCGTCGAGGGCCGACTGCTTGTCGACATACTGATTCTGGCTCATATTCACCACAAACTGCAGCGCCTCACGTCCCGCTTCGGTCTCCAGCGCGCAGACCGACATGTCCTCGGTCAGCACATCGCCGCCCGCCGCCCACAGGAAGGGGAGAAAGCGCTTATACAGTCGGTGCGGCTCGGCGGCATTGACCCCGAATCCCCACATCTTCGGCTTTTCCAGCGTGGCGTCTTTGATGTTTTGCAGCAGTTGGCTCCAGACAAATGGTTGCGGACGCGCATGCCCGTAAACGAGCGATGCCGCCTCGTCGTTTTGGTAGAAGACCCGTGTCGACAGATACCAAGGCAGGGCATAGCAATTGTCCTGGTAAATCGCCGACGGCCACCCGGCCATCGACTCCCGGACACGCATGCACTCGTCGGTCATCTGCAACAGGGCGCCCCGGTCGGCAAACTCGGCGATCCAGTCGGACCCCAGTTCGATCAGGTCGGGCACATTGTCGGTGGCGAAGGCCGCCACGATCTTTTGATAGCCGTTGTCCCAGGTCAGGTCGGTGACTTCGACTTTGTAGAGCGGGTTCTGCGCCTCGAATTCCTCGATCGCCTTGGTGATCACCGCCTTGACCCGCGGCTCGGTCCAGAACTGCCAGAACCGGATGATCTTACGGCCATCTTCGGTCACCGATTCTTTCTTGCCACAGCCAATGGAGGAAGCCATTCCGCAGATCAGCAAGCCGGAGAGCAGGAGTCTGAGCGTCTTCATCAACGGGAAACTCGTTGTCCCGCCTACAGATGTCAAGACGGAACCGCGCGGGGTAAATTGCGCGGGGCAAGGGGGAAGCCCCGGTTTTGCTTGTGCCAGCGACGAAATTGGTTATATTCACCGTCTGCCCGGAGGGGCTGGAAGGGAAACTCCTATGTCGAAAGTCTGTGCCATAACCGGAAAGCGTCCGCGCGCCGGACATACCGTCTCCCACGCCAACAAGAAGGCGAACCGCCGCTTCAATCCCAATCTCGTGACCAAGAAGATCTGGGATCCGGAAAAGAAGCGCTGGGTGCGCGTGCGTCTGTCCACCAAGGCGCTCAAGACGCTCGACAAGCGCGGCCTCGTTCTGTAGGCCCGCTGCGTCGTCCGGATTGTTCAACCCCGCCCTCAGGCGGGGTTTTTGTTTTCCGCCGGACGGGGCGGGTAGTCTGCGTAGGCGTCGCCGGGCACCAGAGAGTGCGGCGCATCGAAGCTCGGCGGCGGAAGTTTAAGGAAAAGCCCCGGCAGGAGCGTGTTCACGATGGTGTAGATAATCAAGCCGCCGACCAGCGCCGGTGCGGCATTGAAGCGGTCACGCAGGATGCCGGCGATGACCAGTGTGAACACCAGGGTGGGGATCATCATCAGACTGATCCGCATCCCGGTGCGAAAGCTCTCGCCGAGGGCCACCCGCCGATGCAGCGCGACAAATAGCAGCCGCAGCGGGATTCCGAGGGCGAGGAACGCGCCACCGATGGCCAACGCGCCGATCCCGAAGTCGCTTCGCTGCAGCAGGAGTCCGGCATGAAAGAAGTAGAATGGCACAAACAACGACGCGAAGGACTCGACCGCGTGCAACATCTGCTCCGAGCCCACCGCCGGCAGACGCTCGCGGAACCGCTGTGCCGCCACACCCACTACAAAGGCGCCGAGAAGGTAATAGACACCCAGCTTCAGCGTGATCATGGCGCAAACCACCGCCACCATCACCAAGAAGGCGAACTCCGACCTGGGCGCATAGGGCACAATCACGGCCGCGAAGAAGCGAAACGCCATTGGCACGAGGATGATCATCCCGATCAGGATCAGCGATGATGTCGCCAGTCGGCTGAGTGATTCGGTCTGCAGGATGACAAACAGCAACACCAGCGCCACCATCTCGGTGGCGATCACCTTCGATTTGATCCAGAACCGCTCGCGGTCGCTGGCGCCAAAACCCTTCAGGGAATCGAGGATGAATCCGCCCGACGGCGTCAGGAGCGCCAGCGCGACCAGCGCCGCGGCCCTCCAGCCCAGATCCAACAGTGGACTGAGTGCCGCCACCGCCGCGGCCACCAACCCCACCCGAATGACGACGTGCTGTGCCACCACCGCGGCCCCATGGCGCAACTCATCGAAGTCAACGTCCAACCCGGCAAAGAGAAACAGCGCGACAATCCCGAAGGTCGAGAGAAGCTCGATCGTGTGATCATGGGGGAAGAGCCCAAACCCCATCCCGGCCAGCGCCCCAAGCCCGAAACTGGTGCTCGCCGTGGGGATCCGCAGCCGCACCAGAATGCGAGGCAGGACAAACAGCGCGAACAGGAGGATGACATACATCACCTCCCGGGTGAGAAACGTGGGCAGCGACGCACTCATGCTATCCGCGGCCGGCCTTCTTCAATTGGCGCAGGAACTCATCCTCGTCCCAGACCGTTACGCCCAATTCCCGCGCCTTGTCCAATTTCGAGCCGGCTTCGGCGCCGGCGACGACGTAACTGGTCTTCTTCGACACCGACCCGGCAACCCGCCCACCCAGCGCCTCGATCCGCGCCTGCGCCTCCTCGCGACGCATCGCCTCCAGAGTTCCGGTCAGCACAAAGGTCAGTCCGGTAAACGGCAATGGTCCCGATTTCTGTGTCGTCATCGTCGGAAAGATCACCCCGCCTCGCCGGAGCTTGTCCAAGAGCTTCGCGGTCTGGGGCATCGCGAAGAACTGGTGGATCGATTCGGCGACAATCGGCCCGATCTCACGCACCTGTTGCAGCTCCTCGACACTGGCTTTGGCGATCGCGTCGATCGAGCCGAAGGCCCGGGCCAGCACCCGCGCGATGTGCTCGCCGACACCATCGATGCCCAATGCCGCCAGCAGGTGCGGCAGGTCGGGGTGACGCGCCCGGTCGATCGCCGCCAGCAGGTTCTCGGCCAGTTTCGGGCCCATCCGGTCCATCTGGTGCAGTTTCTCCGCATCGAGGAAGTAGATGTCGGCCACATCGTGGATGATCTTGCGGTCCGCCAACTGCTCGATATAGCGATACCCCATGCCTTCGACATCCACGCCGGATTTCGAGACAAAGTGCGCCAGCCGCTCCTTGATCTGCGCCGGACACCCAAGGTTCATGCAGCGGTAGTATGCCGAATCCTCCTCACGGACAATTTGAGCGCCGCAAGCCGGGCATTTGGTTGGGAAGACAAACGGCTTGGAGCGCGGCGTCTTCCCACCCGGCACGACCTTCACAACCTCCGGGATGACATCGCCGGCCCGCCGCACGATCACCTTGTCGCCGACGCGCACATCCTTGCGCCGTATCTCGTCCTCGTTGTGCAGCGTGGCGCGGCGCACCTCGACGCCTCCCACCCGGACGGGTCTGAGCGCCGCCACCGGGCTGATGATGCCGGTACGGCCCACCTGCAGAAGGATGTCCTCGACAACCGTGGTCTCCTCCTGCGCCGGAAACTTCCACGCCACCGCCCAGCGCGGGTGATGCGACACCGCCCCGAGGATCCGTTGCATCGCCAGATCGTCAACCTTGATCACCGTCCCGTCGGTGTCCATCTCCAGACGGTCGCGTTCAGTGCCGATCTGTTCATGAGCGGCGACCACCGCTTCGACCGTTTCGCAGCGGGTGATCAGGTGATGCACCTTGAATCCCGCCTCGCGCAGAAGCGCCAGGATCTCCCATTGGCTGCCGGGGGTCCGTCCTTCGCACCGCCCGATCCCGTAGGCATAGAAGACCAACGGTCTTGCGGCCGTGACTTTGGGGTCCAGTTGCCGGAGCGATCCGGCCGCCCCGTTGCGCGGGTTGGCCATCGGCTCCTCGCCGGCGGCCAGCCGCTCGCGATTGAGACGCTCGAAGTCGCCGCGTCGCAGGATGACCTCGCCGCGGACATCGAGCAGACGCGGCGCATCGCCCAGAAGCGCCAGCGGCACCGAACGCACCGTGCGCAGGTTGGCGGTCACATCCTCGCCGGTTTCCCCGTCGCCGCGGGTCGAGCCGATCCGCAATTGCCCGTCTTCGTAAGTCAGTTCGACCGCCAGACCGTCCAGTTTCGGCTCGATGACATAGGCGGGCGACTCGCCGCCCAGGAGCTTGCGGACACGGGTGTCGAATTCGCGGAATTCCGCCTCGCTGGTCACCTTCTGCAGGGAGAGCATCGGGACATGGTGACGCACCGTTCGGAAGGCCGCCGAGGGCTCGCCGCCGACCTTTTGAGTCGGCGAATCGGGCGTGACCGCCTGCGGGTACTCGGCCTCCAGCGCGCTTAAGCGATCAAACAGCCGGTCGTATTCGGCGTCCGATATCTCCGGGCGATCCAGGACGTAGTAGGCATGGGCATGGTGGCGCAGTTGCCGCCGCAGATCGTCGATCTCCCGCTGGATCGCCGGGGGAATGCCGCTGGATTTGGGTCTGTTGGATGTCGTCATGGTCTGCCTATCGCCTTGGGGCTGCGATAATTCCGGTGAACGATTTCCTGGCGCCCAAGTAAAAACGTGGTGGGGGCCAGAACCGTCAAGCCGCGACCTTTGGCCAGGGCATCATTTACTGACCGGCTTATCAGCCGGTCCGGTTCGTTTACCCTTGACTGATTTGGCGTCCCGGGGGATATACACCTGATTGGGTGCGTCCCGGTGGACATCCACCACGGGGCGGCGAACAACCTACAGGGAGGGCGCGCTTGTTGGGCCTATCGTCAATTCTGGGGATCCCGAACCCGGCCATCATCGGGGGCAGCATCTGGGACATTCTGGCCGGATCCAGCGGGTTTTCACTCCTGATTCTTTCCGTGTTGCTGGTGCTCTCGATCGTCTCGTGGGCGGTCATCTTCCTCAAATGGCGCAGCTTCAAACGCGTGACCGCCGACAGCGCCCGTTTCCGGCTGATGTTTCGCAAGGGACGCCGTCTCAGCGACCGCATGACCGCGCTGGCGGCCCTGCAACACATGCCGCACTGGCGCGTGATCGATGCTGGTTATGCCGAAGCGGTCGCCTTCACCGAGCAGAACCGCGGCGTGCGCTCCGGTGACGCCGCCGGCTTCGATCTGACACCTGAACAGAAGAAGGCGGTCTCCGACACGCTCGAGCGCGTGGCGCAGGAGGAGATCGGCCGTCTGGAAGAATGGACGATCTTTCTGGCAACCACCGCCAACGCGTCTCCGTTTCTCGGACTTCTGGGCACCTGCTGGGGCATCATGAACTCCTTCATGGGCATCGGCGCCACCGGGTCGGCCTCGCTGGTCGTCGTCGCACCCGGCATCGCCGAGGCGCTGATCGCCACGGTCGTTGGGTTGGCCGCCGCCATTCCCGCGGTCATCGCCTACAACTGGTGCGTCCGCCGGCTGCGGGTCTTTTCCGATGACCTCTCGAATCTGTCGCTGGAATTCCTGACCGAATTGACGCGGGAGAATGTCCGTGAAACGTCAGAGCTATCACGCTCTCTCTGAGATCAACGTCACCAACCTGGTCGACGTGGTCCTGGTGCTGCTGATCATCTTCATGGTGACCGCGCCGCTTCTGCAAAGCGGCATCGATGTCCGTCTGCCGCAGACCGCCACCGCCGCCGATGAGCCGTCGGAGGGGATCGTTGTCACTATCACCAAAGAGGGCGGCGTCTTCGTCAATGATGTCTACCGCACCGCCCAGCAATGGGAGGATGAACTCAGCCGTCTGGTCCGCAACAAACCCGGATCGAAGGCGTACATCCGCGCCGATGCCGAGGTCAATTACGGCCTGGTGGTTGAAATCCTCGGCATCATGAAGAAATTGGGACTCAATGACGTCGGTCTGGTCACCCAGCCGTCCCTGAAGGAGATGCCCCCGCCGGTGAAGTGGGGATAGGGGGCGCTGTGCGACGCTACCTCCTCTGGTCGTTGGCCTTCCACGCGGTCTTCCTGTTCATCGGAGCCGTGATTGCGCCGTTGCGCGGTTTGTCCGGACCGTCGCACTCGATACAGGCGGTGACCGTGGGGCTGGTCGACTTTGCCGAACCGGGACGTGTCAAGGGCGGCCCGGCGGCCAAACCAGTGGCGCCGGAGCCGGCCAACGATGAGTTGATTCCGAAAAACCCGGCGGTCAAGGAAGAGCTGGCGGAAGTAAAAGCGCCGGAAAAGCCCAAGAAGGACGACGACAAAAACAAGAAGACTGAAAAACCGAAGACCGCCGACAAGCCATCCAAGAAGGACACCATTCGCACCGGCGGCCCGGCGCTCGCCGTGAACGACACCGGCGGCGTTGCCGGCTCGTTGACCGAAGGCGGCGGGGGCGGGGACATCTGGGGTGTCGAAACCGGCGCCAACGTCAACCCCTACCACCGCCAGGGATTTGCCGCCATTCGCAGCAACTGGCGCAATCCCAGCTTCGGTCGTGAACGGCGCGTCTGCGTGGTTAAGTTCATCGTCCGGCGCTCGGGCGAAATCACCGATATCGAGTTGGAGCAGAAATCCGGCTCCGACCTGTTCGATCGCGCCGCCTTGCGCGCGGTGCAAGTGACCGGCTCCTGGCCGGCGTTCCCGAATCACTGGGAGGAAGATGAGCAGCTCATTCACCTCGAGTTTGAATACCGTCCCTAACCGCCTCCGGGTTGTGACCGGGATCCTGGCGGCCCTGCTATTGCTGGGCGCGACGACGGCGACCGCACGTCCCGTTCCGGAGATTTATGGCCGCGTCTTCAAGTCCGGCGGCGAATTCGAGCCCTTCCGGGTCGGTGTCGAAGATTTCCGCATGAAATCCGCCGACCGCGCCACTTCCGAAGACTGGGCCGCCCTGGAGATGATCGAGGAGGTCGTCTATGCCGACCTCGACTTCTCCTACCTGTTTGAGGCGGTCCGTCCCGACACCCTCTACCTGCGCATCATGGGCCTGTCGGCGGTCGACCGGCGCGGCTGGCATCACCTCGGCGCCAACGACATCATCTCCGCCGAGCTTGAGGTGAACGGCGATGAACTGGTGGTGACCTACTCCCTGACCGATGTGCAGACCGGCAACGAGTATTATAGCCGCGAACTCAAGGCGGCCCGTTCTTCCGCCCGGCTTTTGGCCCACACCCTCGCGGATGAGGTCTACCGCGAACTGGCGCGCGCCGACGGCATCTTCCGCACCCAGCTGGTCTACTTGCATGAAGGCGACGGTCAGAAGGAAGTGCACATCTGCGACTACGACGGCGCCAACGACTACCGGCTCACCGCTGACCGCGCCGTGGTGCTTTCCCCGCGCTGGGCCGGCAAGGACGCGGTCAGCTACACGTCGTTTCGCGACGGCAACCCCGATGTCTGGATCTATGACCTGGTCAGCGACCGGGCGACGAAGTTTTCGTCGATGAAGGGGCTGAACACCGGCTGCTCGTGGTCGCGCGACGGCAAACGCTATGTGCTGTCGCTGTCGATGGAAGGTGACCCGGAAATCTACATCGGCACCCGCGGCGGCGGCGCGCCCCAGCGGCTGACCTTCCACCGCAGCATCGACACCTCCCCCTGCCTGTCACCCGACGGCAAGAAGGTGGTATTCACCTCCGATCGCAGCAGCACACCTCAGTTGTACATCATGGATGCGGACGGCGCCAACGTCGAACGGCTCACCTTCGAGGGCAAGTACAATGACTCCCCCGACTGGTCGCCGACTCTGGATATGATCTGCTTCGTCTCGCGCGAGGAGGGGGTCTTTCAGGTCTGCACGATCAACCCCGACGGCAGCGGCTTTCGCCGCCTGACCGAGGTCGGCTCCAACGAGAATCCCCACTGGTCGCCGGATGGGCTGCACATTGTCTTTGCCTCCAACCGGACCGGGCGGTATGAGATTTACACCATGAGCTACGACGGCTCCGGGGTACGTCGAGTCACCCAGACCGGCGGGAATTCCAACCCGTCCTGGTCGCCATAATCGGTGGCCGACGCGGATTTACGGATTCCGCGTTAGAATGCGGATTTTCGTGCCGATTGCTATTGACGTTTTGTCCGCCGGGGTGTATATGGCAGGGAGAGTTGCTCGTAAGAGCATGGAATTGATACCTTTAGGATAGGAGGGGACATGAAGAGACTCTCGCTTATGGCGGTCCTTGTGCTGGCGATGGCTGTCGGATTGGGGTGCCCGAAACAGCCGACGACCGGCGGCCCGGGATCGGGTCGCGAAGGCACTGGCACCGCGGGGGGTGAGCAGGGTGGAGCCGGCGGCGCTGGTGACCGCGGGGATGTCACATCCGGTGATGCCCGCGGACTAAAGACGATCTACTTCGATTTTGACAAGTACAACCTGCGCGATGACGCGCGTCGGGCGCTCGATGCCAACGCCGAGATCCTGCGTAACAACCCCGAGATGAACATCATGATCGAGGGGCATTGCGACGAGCGCGGCACCGACGAGTACAATCTCGCGCTCGGTGAACGGCGCGCGCAGGCGGCGCGCGAGTACTTGATCCGTCTCGGGATCGACGCCTCGCGCATCAACATCATCTCGTATGGCGAGGAGCGCCCGGTGGCGCCCGGTCACGACGAGGAGTCGTGGGCGCTCAACCGCCGCGGCGAATTTGTTCCGCGCTGATACGCTCCGCGCGCCACAGCAACCCACGGGCGGGGCGGGAGTTATCTCCCGCCCCGCCCGCTTTAATGGTGGCGCAACCGCCGTTCGGCGTATAATCATTCCAATTGGGAATAGCCGAAGGGGGCTTGGGCCTATGACGAACACGATTCGATTCCGTTCTCTCGCCATGCTCGGATTGGCCGCTCTGCTGGGCAGCGGCTGCGTCTCGCGCGCGGCGATGCAGCGCATGCAGGAGCAGATCGACTACATCGAGGCGTCCAACAAGCGGATGGAACGCGACCTGATGCGCATCGACTCGCTCACCATCGAGTCGAGCGAAAACTCACGGCTGGCGCGCGCCGATGTCACCACCTCGCTGGAGGACTTCCGCGTCGAAGTCCAGACCATGCGCGAGACCATCGATGAACTACGCCGCTCCGTCGATCGCCGCCCGCCGCAGGTGGTCTACCAGGCGCCCCCCGCCGGGACAACCGGCGGCCCCGGCGCCACAGCGGGCACGCCCGACGCCGACCCGCGGCAGATGTACGAGAACGCTTTCCTCGATGTGCGCAAGGGCAACTACGAATTGGCCATCGGGCAACTGCGCGACCTGTTGAGTTATTACGGGGAATCCGAATACGCTCCCGATGCGCACTATTGGATCGGGGAGTGCTTCTACTCGCTGGCCGGCACCGGTGGCGGCGACGATGTCCGCCACTATTACGATTCGGCAGTGGTCGAATTCACCGTCCTGGTCGAGAACTACCAGAGCTCCGAGCGGCTGCCCACCGCGCTGTACAAGCTGGGACGTTGTTACGAAGAGCTGGGCGAGATGCGCCAGTCACGGCGTATGTACGAGCGAGTGGTCGAGGAATTCCCCAAGTCGCTGGAGGCCAAGCCAGCGCGTAACCGCCTGGACCAGATGAGATAGGCATGCTCGATCAACTGATCCATACCCCACCTGCCCATCCGGGCGTCTGGTTGACTTCTCGATCGCGACTGCGTATCAGGCCGCTGTGGCACAACGGGTTGCGATGCGGTCAGGCGTTCTTTGATCCCAACGACCACACTCTCGAGTATCATGTTGTCCCGCATGACCGGTATGCCTCATTTATAGATGCGGGGCCGTTGCGGATCGACCTTGATGCCTCCGGATGTCCAGTCATGGTCGAGCTCGACATGCAGACGGCAAAGGTCCGGTCCGCTGAGCTGGCTTTCCCGCAAGTCAATGAATTGCAAAGACATCGATTCTTGGATTTTCCGATACAGACTGCCACGCCACGCGTCGAGTTCGATAATAATAACTTGTTGTATCACATACGCTTATCGCTACGACATCCGGTCGACGTCTGGACCTTTGCGCCTGGTTCCGCCTGGGAGGTCGATGGCGATTCCTGCCTGGTTGGAATCTGGATCGGGGAAGTGATCTATGACCCCGGGCTATGCCGACGTTCGGCATGGCGGGCGGGGGTCTGGCGGGCCTACCGGCGGGGGCGGTTGGCAGAAATCAACTCGCTAACTGCCCGGCTGGAAAACGGATGGCTGTCACCGGCAAAGATTTTTCCTTGACTCCCGTATCACTTTTCCTATAATGGCTGGCTTATTGCTTGGGCGTTTGTGCCCAAAAGCCGTTTGTGGGTTTTTGGGTATGACGTCCGAGTTTGCGCTTTGCGTGGATTGAGCGCCCATGTAGCTCAGTTGGTAGAGCACGTCCTTGGTAAGGACGAGGTCACCGGTTCAATCCCGGTCGTGGGCTGTTAACTCGGTGTTCCCTGCGAGCACCGTCGGAGTCTGAAGTTAATCAGAGCCCGTGTCCGAAGGCGTCGCGTCGCACGCCGGGATGCGATGTCGGATCGGGCACACGACATCTTTGTTTGAGGAGGGAGACCTTCGGCAATGGGGAAGGCGAAGTTTGAACGCAAAAAGCCCCACGTGAACGTGGGCACGATTGGTCACATCGACCACGGCAAGACCACGCTGACCGCAGCCATCACCATGGTGATGGCGTTGCGCGGCATGGCGCAGGTGCGCACCTTTGACTCGATCGACAACGCGCCCGAGGAAAAGGAGCGCGGCATCACGATCGCCACGGCGCACGTCGAATACGAAACCGAAAACCGCCACTACGCCCACGTCGACTGCCCGGGCCACGCCGACTACGTCAAGAACATGATCACCGGCGCCGCGCAGATGGACGGCGCCATTCTGGTGGTATCGGCGGCCGACGGTCCCATGCCGCAGACCCGCGAGCACATCCTCCTGGCCCGCCAGGTGGGCGTGCCCTACATCGTCGTCTTCCTCAACAAGGTCGACATGGTCGACGATCCGGAGCTGCTCGACCTGGTCGAGCTGGAGGTCCGCGATCTGCTGAAGAAGTACGAATTCCCCGGCGACGATATTCCGATCGTGCGCGGCTCCGCCCTCAAGGCGATGGAAGCCGGCGTCAGCGGCGCCAAGGAATCTCCCGCCTTCCAGTGCATCTATGACCTGATGAAGGCGGTCGACAGCTACATCCCCGTGCCCGAGCGCCAGACCGACAAGCCGTTCCTGATGCCGATCGAAGACGTCTTTTCGATCACGGGACGCGGCACGGTGGGCACCGGACGCGTCGAGCGCGGCACCGTGAAGGTCGGCGAGGAAGTTGAGCGCGTCGGACTGAAGGAGACCCGCAAGTGCGTGGTCACCGGTGTCGAGATGTTCCGCAAGACCCTCGACGAGGCGCAGGCGGGCGACAACGCCGGCCTGCTGCTGCGCGGCATCGACAAAGACGAGCTCGAGCGTGGCATGGTGCTGGCCAAGCCGGGTTCGATCACGCCGCACACGAAGTTCAAGGGCGAAGTCTACATTCTGACCAAGGAAGAAGGCGGCCGTCACACGCCGTTCTTCAACGGCTATCGTCCCCAGTTCTATTTCCGCACGACCGACGTGACCGGCGTGGCCAAGTTGCCGGCCGGCACGGAAATGGTGATGCCGGGCGACCGCGTGACCATCGAGGGCGAGCTGATCGCCCCGATCGCCATGGAAAAGGGCCTGCGCTTCGCCATTCGCGAAGGCGGACGCACCGTCGGGTCGGGCGTGGTGGCCGAGATTCTGGAGTAGGTCGCTCGCGCAACGCAAGGCCTGCAAGGTACGACAGGCCTGTAGCTCAAGTGGCTAGAGCACCGGTCTCCAAAACCGGGGGTTGGGGGTTCGAGTCCCTCCAGGCCTGCTGGTGAGATGAGGAAATGACGCGATGATCGAGAAGATCAAAACTTACTGGAACGAAACCGTTGCCGAGCTGGGCAAGGTCACCTGGCCCAGCCGCGACGAAGTGGTCGGGTCGACCATCGTGGTCGTCTTCGTCTCCGCGGTTGTGGGCTTCTTTATCTTTGGCGTCGACCTCCTGCTGGCCCAGGGCGTCTCGGTGCTGTTGGGAATCGGATGAGCCCGGAACTGCAATGGTATGTGGCCCACACCTATTCGGGCCATGAGAAGAAGGCGATGAAATACCTGCAGAGCGCGTTTGCGAATGCGGGGATGGAGGAGTATCTCGGACGGGTCGTGGTGCCGACGCAGGAAGTGGTCGAGATGCGCCAGGGGAAACGCTCTTCGTCGATGAAGAAGTTTTTGCCCGGCTACATTCTCATCGAACTGCATTTGACCAAGGAGACCCAGCACCTGGTGACCAGCACCCCGGGCATCACCAACTTTGTCGGCGCCGCCGGCAAGCCGGTGCCCCTGCGGGCCGAAGAGGTCCAGCATGTGCTCGGCCAGATGGACACCAGCCGGGAAAAGGAAATCACCGAGGTGCCGTACAAGGTCGGCGACGCGGTCAAGGTGACCGACGGACCGTTTGCGGATTTCTCGGGGTTTGTCTCCGAAGTCAACATGGAGCGCAAAAAGATCAAGGTGATGGTGTCGATTTTCGGGCGGCCCACGCCGGTGGAGTTGGATTTCCTGCAGGTCGTGCCCGGTTAGGCGCGGCGGTTGTTGAGAGGACAGTATGGCGGCACCCAAAAAGCAAGTCACCGGGTTTGTAAAACTGCAGATCCCCGCGGGCCAGGCCACGCCGGCCCCGCCGGTCGGCCCCGCGCTGGGTCAGCACGGCGTCAACATCATGGAGTTCTGCAAGGCGTTCAACGCCCGGACGCAGAAGGAAGCCGGGATGATCATCCCGGTGGAGATCACGATCTTCAAGGACAAGTCGATCTCCTTTATCACCAAGACGCCGCCGGCGGCCATTCTGCTCAAGAAGGCCGCCAAGATTGAAAAGGCCTCGGGCGAGCCCAACCGTGTCAAGGTGGCGCGCGTCACGATGGACCAGGTGCGTGAGATCGCCAAGTTGAAGATGCCCGACCTGAACGCCGCCAGTCTCGACGCCGCGGCGAGCATGGTCGCCGGAACCGCCCGCAGCATGGGCATCGACGTGGTATAAGTGGGACGGCTGTACGCCGCCTTTTTGGAAAGTGATGAGACGATGAAACAGGGCAAGAAACACCGCGCCGCCAAAGGCAAAGTCGACAGCCAGAAGGCCTACACTCTCGAGGAGGCCGTGGCGCTGGCGGTGCAGTTGAAGCACGCCAAGTTCGACGAGACCGTCGACCTCGCCATGCGGCTGGGCGTCGATCCCAAGCACGCCGACCAGATGGTCCGCGGCTCGGTTGTGCTCCCGCACGGCACCGGCAAGACCGTGCGCGTGTTGGCGATCGCCAAGGGCGAGAAGGAAGCCGAGGCCCGCGCCGCCGGCGCCGACTTCGTCGGGGCCGAGGATATGGTTGAAAAGATTCAGGGCGGCTGGCTGGACTTCGACGCCATTGTCGCCACGCCGGACACGATGGGTCTGGTCGGACGGCTCGGCAAGGTGCTTGGCCCGCGCGGCCTGATGCCCTCGCCGAAGACCGGCAGCGTTACCATGGACATCGCCAAGGCCGTCAGCGATCTGAAGGCGGGCAAAGTCGAGTACCGTGTCGACCGCGCCGGCAATGTGCACTCGGTGGTCGGCAAGTCCTCCTTCGCGGTGCCGAAGCTGGTGGAGAACGCCAAGGTTCTCATCGACGCGGTGATGAAGGCGCGTCCGGCGGCCGCCAAGGGGCAGTACGTCAAGCGCATCGCGCTCTCGACGACCATGGGCCCCGGCATCCGCGTGGATCACAGCAAGGTGACGACGGAAGCGCAGAGCTAATCCATTCCGCGGACCGGCGCCGCCGTTCCGATTGACCGTACGAGAGGCGAACAATGCCAACTGCTGAGAAAATACATATCGTGGAGGAGATGACCCGTGAGTTCCGCAACGCCGGGTCGGTGTTTGTCGCCGACTACGCCGGTCTCCGCGTCGGCGACGTGACCGAGCTGCGCAAGCAGCTGCGCCAGGCCGGGGTCTCGCTCCATGTGGTGAAAAATACGCTTCTGCGCCGCGCCGCCGGCGATGCCGGCCTGGGCGAGTTGAGCGACTGCTTCAAGGGGCCGACCGCGGTGGCCTTCGGGCCCGCCGATCCGGTCCAGACCGCGAAGATCTTCCAGGAGTTCTACGCGCGCCTCGAAAAGCCGACCGTGCGCCGCTTTGTTTTTGAAAAGCGCGCCTACGGCACCGGCGATCTGAAGGCGATCGCCAGTTTGCCGCCGCGCGAAGTCATCCTCGCGCAGTTGATCGGCGCCGTCGAAAGCCCGATCGCCGGATTCATCGGCACGCTGGATGCCATCATTCGCGAACTGGTGGGCACCGTGGAGGCGATCGCGGACAAGAAGAAGTAGCCCGCGGCGGCCATTGTCAGTCTATTCGCAGCACTGATCAATTAATCGCAAGCCCGGTACGTTTCAGGGTATCGGCAGGAAAGGATCGGAAACGTGTCCAGCACCATCGATCAAGTGGTTGGCATCATCGAGAACATGTCGGTGATGGAGCTGTCGCAGCTGTCGAAGACGCTGCAGGAGAAGTTTGGCGTGACCGCGGCCGCGCCGGTGGCGATGGCGGCGGCGGGCGGCGGTGCCGCGGCGGCCGTGGCTGAGGAGAAGACCGAGTTCACCGTCGTCCTCGCCAGCGCCGGCGAAAAGAAGATCAACGTGATCAAGGTCATTCGCGAGATCACCGGCCTCGGTCTGAAGGAAGCCAAGGACCTGGTCGACAACGCGCCCAATCCGGTGAAGGAAAACGTCCCCAAGGAAGAAGCCGAATCCATCCGTGCCAAACTGGTTGAGGTCGGCGCCACTGTCGAGATCAAGTAGCGACCATTGCCGGTTCACAACCTCGACAATGGTCGGGCGCATGCATATCCGCTCCCGCGCGACGCGGGCGTGCGGGTGTGCGTTGTGCCATTTAAGGGAGGCGTCCAGTGATCAATGATGGATCCAACGGCCGGGTGAGTTACGGACGCATCCGCCGCGGCGGCGAGATGCCCAACCTCCTCGACGTGCAGTTGGCGTCGTACGAGGCGTTCCTGCAGCCCAGCGTGCCGCCGGAAAAGCGCAAGAACGAAGGCCTGCAGGAGATCTTCACCCAGGTCTTCCCAATTACCGATGTCCACGAGAATTTCGAGCTGGAATTCAGCTCGTATTCGGTCGGGCATCCGCGCTATTCCCTCCAGGAGTGCAAAGAGCGCAACATGACCTACGCGGCGCCGCTGAAGGCGACGCTCCGTCTGATCTCCAAGGAGACCGACGCCTCCGGCAACAAGAAGGTCAAGGATGTGCTCGAGCAGGATGTGTTCCTCGGCGAATTGCCGCTGATCACGCCGCGCGGCACCTTTGTCATCAACGGCGCCGAACGCGTCATCGTCAGCCAGTTGCACCGCTCGCCCGGCGTCTTCTTCGACGAGGTGATCCATCCCAACGGCAAGCGGCTCTTCCAGGGACGGATCATCCCGTTCCGCGGCTCCTGGGTCGAGTTCAATCTCGACATCAACGACGTGCTCTTCGTGCACATCGACTCGCGCCGCAAGATTCCGGTCACTACGCTGTTGCGCGCGCTGGGACTGTCGACCGACGAGGAACTGCTGGCGCGCTTCTATCCGACGGAGACCGTCGAAGGCGTCGGCCGCAAGTGGGCCAAGGTCCAGGGCCGCATCGCCGCCGAAAGCATCATTGATGAGTCGACCGGCGAGGTGCTCCTGCAGGCCGGCGACGCGATCGGCGATGAACAAATCAAGAAGCTCAAAGAATACGACATCGGCGACCTGAAGATCCTGGCCGTCGATCCGCAGGACGATGCGCTGATCGTCCCGAACACGCTCCGCAAGGACCCGACCAAGTCGCGCGAGGAGGCGCTGACCAAGATTTACAGTCTCCTGCGCCCGGGCGAGCCGCCCTCGATCGAGGCGGCCGAAGGACTTTTGGAGCGGTTGTTCTTCAACACCAAGCGTTACGACCTGGGCGAAGTCGGCCGGTACATGGTGAATTCCCGGCTGGGGCTGGATGTCCCGCTCAACCACACCGTCCTGACCCCCAAGGACTTCGAATCGATCGTCGCCTATCTGATCAAGCTGCGCAACGGCGACGGATTCGTCGACGACATCGACCATCTCGGCAACCGCCGCGCGCGTTCGGTCGGCGAGTTGCTCTCGAACCTGTTTTCCGTCGGGTTGTCGCGCATCGCGCGAACCATCCGCGAGCGGCTCAGTCTCAAGGACACCGAGGCGATCACGCCGCACGATCTGGTCAACGCTCGCACCGTCTCGGCGGTGATCGACACCTTTTTCGGCTCGTCGCAGTTGTCGCAGTTCATGGACCAGACCAATCCGCTGGCGGAGCTGACGCACAAGCGGCGCCTCTCGGCCCTCGGTCCCGGCGGTCTGACGCGCGAACGCGCCGCCTTCGAAGTGCGCGACGTGCATCACACCCACTACGGCCGCATGTGCCCGATTGAGACGCCGGAAGGACCGAACATCGGCCTCATCGCCTCGCTGGCAACCTTCGCGCGCATCAACCGCTACGGTTTCCTCGAGACCCCGTACCGCAAGGTCGTCAACGGCGTCGTTACCAACGAGATTGTCTACCTGACCGCCGACGAGGAGGACAAGTACCAGATCGCGCAGGCCAACGAGCCCATTGACGAGAAGGGACGCTTCCTCAATGAGTACGTGCGCGCCCGCCAGCGCAGCGACTTCCCGATGGTCAAGCCGCAGGAAGTCGACTACATGGACGTCGCGCCGGAGCAGCTGGTCTCGGTGGCCGCCTCGCTCATTCCTTTCCTCGAGCACGATGACGCCAACCGCGCGCTGATGGGTTCGAACATGCAGCGCCAGGCGGTCCCGCTGCTGAAGGCCGAGGCGCCCGTGGTCGGAACGGGCATCGAGGGGCGCATCGCCCGCGACGCGGGTGTCGCCATCCTGGCGCTCCACGCCGGAACGGTCGAGGACGTCGACGCCGAGCAGATCGTGATTCGCCCCGCGCGCAAGTCCAGCGCCGGCGAGCTCGGGTTCGAAGGGCCGGATGTCTACGTGTTGGCCAAGTACGTGCGCTCCAACCAGGACACCTGCATCCACTACAAGCCGCGCGTCGTGCTCGGCCAGAAGGTGGAAGCCGGCGAGGTAATCGCCGACGGACCCGCGGTCGAAGACGGCGAACTGGCGCTGGGCGCCAATGTGCTCGTCGCCTTCATGCCCTGGCGCGGCTTCAATTACGAGGACGCGATCATCGTTTCGGAGCGTCTGATCCAGGCCGACATCTTCACCTCGATTCATATCGAGCAGTTCGAATTGCAGGTCCGCGACACCAAGCGCGGCTCGGAAGAAATCACGCGGGAAATCCCCAACGTCTCCGAAGAGGTTCTGATGAACCTCGACGAGCAGGGCGTAGTCCGCATCGGCGCCGAAGTCGAAGCGGGCGACATTCTCGTCGGCAAGGTGACGCCCAAGGGCGAAACCGAGCTCTCCCCCGAGGAGCGCCTGTTGCGCGCGATCTTCGGCGAGAAGGCCGGCGACGTCAAGGACGCCTCCCTCAAGGCCCCGCCCGGCATGAAGGGCGTGGTCATCAACACCCGCGTCTTCTCGCGCAAGGAACGCACCGAGCAGGCGAAGAAGCGCGAAAAGCAGGAGATCACCGGTCTCAAGCGCCGCTTCGGCAAGGAAATCGACGCGATCAAGAAGTTGCGCGATCAGCGTCTCGCCGAATTGCTCGAAGGCCAGACCGCGCTGACCATCCGCTCGGCCGAGGACGACTCCGTCGTCATCAAGGCGGGCGTGAAGTACAAGGCGGAGACATTCACGGCGACCGACTTCTCGCAGTGCATCGCGCCGGAAGGCTGGACCGAGGATGTCCGCCTCAACCGCCGCGTTGACAAGCTGCTGTTGGAGGCCGGCGAGTTGATCAACCGCCTCAACGAGCAATTGAACATCGAAATCGAGAAGGTCATCCGCGGCGCCGAATTGCCGCCGGGCGTCAAGCAACTGGTCAAGGTCGCCGTCGCGGTCAAACGCAAACTGGCCGTCGGCGACAAGATGGCCGGACGCCACGGCAACAAGGGTGTGGTCGCGCGCATCGTGCCCGTTGAGGACATGCCGTACCTCGAAGATGGCACCCCGATCGACATCATCCTCAACCCGCTGGGCGTGCCCTCGCGCATGAACGTGGGGCAGATCCTCGAAACCCATCTGGGCTGGGCCGCCTGGAAACTCGGCATGAAGGTCGCCTGTCCGGTGTTCGATGGCGCCCGTCCCGAGGACATCACCAAGTTGCTGGACAAGTCCGGCTTGCCGGTCAGCGGCAAGACGAGGCTGATCGACGGCGTCACCGGCGAACGGTTCGCCGAAGACATCACCGTCGGCATCATCTACATGATGAAGCTGTCGCACCTGGTCGACGACAAGATCCACGCCCGTTCGATCGGGCCGTACTCGCTGGTCACCCAGCAGCCGCTGGGAGGCAAGGCGCAGTTCGGCGGACAGCGGTTCGGGGAAATGGAAGTGTGGGCGTTGGAGGCCTATGGCGCCGCCTACACGCTCCAGGAGATGCTGACGGTCAAATCCGACGATGTCGCCGGCCGGTCGCGCATTTACGAGGCGATCGTCAAGGGGGAGAACCCGCCCGAGCCCGGCATCCCGGAATCGTTCAACGTGCTGGTCAAGGAACTTCAGGCCCTCGGCCTGGATATCGAGTTGGTGGAAAAAACCTGATGGCGAGGCCGGCGGGCACACACGCCCGCCGTGTTTGACCGTCCTCGGGTCGACGATGGACCCATGGCTGTCGCGCCCCGCAATGGCGCGGCTTTGATGCGGGAACCAGGGAGGAAACGTGGCTTTCCCGGCGAGAGCGCAAAAACGGCCGTCCGATTTCGCGGCCATCCGCATTCAGCTGGCGTCGCCTGAAACGATCCGCTCGTGGTCGTACGGCGAAGTCACCAAACCGGAGACGATCAATTACCGGTCGTTCAAACCGGAGCGCGATGGTCTGTTCTGCGAACGCATCTTCGGGCCGGTCAAGGACTGGGAGTGCAACTGCGGCAAGTACAAGCGCATCCGTTTCCGCGGCATCGTCTGCGACCGCTGCGGCGTCGAAGTGACGCAGTCCAAGGTGCGCCGCGAACGGATGGGCCACATCGATCTGGCCGTGCCGGTCACGCACATCTGGTATGTCAAGTCCACGCCGTCGCGCATCGGTTACCTACTCGACCTGTCGATCCGCGACCTGGAGCGGGTCATCTACTATGAGAACTACCTGATGGTCGACCCCGGCGACACGCCGATGCACGAAGGCGAGTTGCTCGATGAGGAAAAGCATCAGGAGCTGGTCGCCGCCGGGCACAAGTTCGAAGCCGGCATGGGCGCTCCCGCCATCGAGGCGGTCCTGCGCCGCATCGACATCGAGGAACTGTCGCTGTCGCTGCGCGCCCAGGTGAAGGTCGAGACCTCCGCCCAGCGCAAAAAGGACACGCTCAAGCGCCTGCGCGTCATCGAGGCCTTCCGCCAGTCGAACAACCGGCCGGAGTGGATGATTCTCAAGACGCTGCCGGTCATTCCGCCCGATCTGCGCCCGCTGGTGCCGCTCGAAGGCGGCCGCTTCGCCACCTCCGACCTCAACGATCTCTACCGCCGCGTTATCAACCGCAACAACCGGTTGAAGAAGCTGATCGAGATCAAGGCGCCGGATGTCATTCTCCGCAACGAAAAGCGCATGCTGCAGGAGGCCGTCGACGCCCTGCTGGACAACGGTCGCCGCACGCAGTCGGTCCGCGGCGATTCGCGCCGTCCGCTCAAGTCCCTCTCCGACTTGCTCAAGGGCAAGCAGGGACGGTTCCGCCAGAACCTGCTCGGCAAGCGCGTCGACTACTCCGGACGATCGGTGATCGTCGTCGGGCCCGAATTGAAGCTGCACCAGTGCGGCCTGCCGAAGAACATGGCCCTCGAACTATTCAAGCCTTTCATCATCATGAAACTGGAAGAGAAGGGGTATGTGCAGACCGTCAAGTCGGCCAAACGTCTGGTCGAACGTGAGCGCCCCGAAGTCTGGGACATCCTCGAGGAGATCATCGACGAGCATCCCGTGCTGCTCAACCGCGCCCCGACCCTGCACCGCCTCGGCGTGCAGGCGTTCTATCCGGTGCTGGTCGAGGGCAAGGCGATCCGTCTGCATCCGCTGGTCTGCGCCGCGTTCAACGCCGACTTCGACGGCGACCAGATGGCCGTGCACATCCCGCTGTCCTTCGAGGCGCAGCTCGAAGCCCGGATGCTGATGTTCTCGACCAACAACCTGCTGTCGCCGGCGTCAGGACGTCCGATCGCCACGCCCTCGCAGGACATCGTGCTGGGTTGCTACTACCTGACCAAGGACCGGCCGGGCGTCAAGGGCGAGGGGATGAAGTTCGCCTCACGCGAAGAGGCGATCATGGCCGAGACCTTCGGCGAGATCGACCTGCACGCCCATATCGAGATCCGTCTCGAGGGCCAGCGCATCAAGACCACCTGCGGGCGCGTCATCTTCAACGAGATCCTGCCCAAGGAAATCGGCTACTTCAACGAAGTCGCCACCAAGTCCAAACTTGAATCGCTGGTCCTGCGCGTGTTCCGCACGTCGGGCCCGCACCGCTGCTCGGAGTTCCTCGACGACCTGAAGAACCTGGGCTTCTCCTATGCCACCAAGGCGGGGGTCACCGTCGCGATCGCCGACATGATCATCCCCAAGGAGAAGCACGACCTCATCGCCGAGACCCAGAAGGAGGTCAACAAGGTCCAAAAGCAGTACGAGCGCGGCGTCATCACCAACGGCGAGCGCTATAACAAGATCATCGATTTGTGGACGCACACGACCAACGAGATTTCCGAGGTGCTCTTCGAGGGGCTGCGCGATGACCGTGACGGATTCAATCCGGTCTACATGATGGCCGACTCCGGCGCGCGCGGTTCGAAGGAGCAGATTCGCCAGCTGGCGGGCCTGCGCGGCCTGATGGCCAAGCCGCAGAAGAAGATCACCGGCCAGGTCGGTGAAATCATCGAGTCGCCGATTCTCTCCAACTTCCGCGAGGGGCTGACGGTGATGGAGTACTTCATCTCCACCCACGGCGCCCGCAAGGGTCTGGCCGACACGGCGCTCAAGACCGCCGACGCCGGTTACCTGACCCGCCGCCTGGTCGACGTCGCTCAGGATGTCATCATCAACGAGATCGACTGCGGCACCATCCTTGGTCTGCAGGTGACGGCGCTGAAGGAAGGCGAGGAAATCATCGAGTCGCTGCAGGATCGCATCCTCGGACGTGTCGCGCTCGATGACATCGTCGATCCAATCAGCGGCGCGATGCTCGCGCGCGCCGGCGAGGAAATCCGCGAGGCGCAGGCCGAGGCGATCGAAGACGCCGGCGTCGAGTCGGTGCGTATCCGCTCCGTGCTCACCTGCGAGTCGCGGCAGGGCGTCTGCGCCAAGTGCTACGGGCGCAACCTGGCCACCGGACAGATGGTCGATCTGGGCGAGGCGGTCGGCGTTATTGCCGCCCAATCCATCGGCGAGCCGGGCACCCAGCTGACGCTGCGCACTTTCCATATCGGCGGCACGGCGGCCCGCATCGCCGAACAGTCGCGGGTCTCCGCCAAAACGGCGGGCACCATCCGCTTCAACAATTTGCGGTTCGTCAATGGGCCGGACGGCAAGCCGGTCGTCCTCAACCGCGACACCGAGCTGTTGGTTCTCGACGCTCAGGGTCGCACCCGGTCGCGCTACAACGTGCCCTACGCCTCGGTGCTCAATGTGGCCGACGGCTCGACGGTGGAGAAGGAACAGATCCTCTTTGAGTGGGATCCGTACACGTCGACCATTCTGGCCGAACGCGGCGGCGTGCTGCGATTTGAGGATATCGTCGACGGCCTGACCGTGCGCGAGGAATTCGATGAGACTACCGGCTTGTCCCAGCGCGTCATCATCGAGCCGCGCGAGCGCGGCGACCGCATTCCGCTGCCGAAGATCGTGGTGCTCAACCCGCGCAACCCCACCGAAGTGATCACCGCCATCTCGATTCCGACCGGGGCGCACCTGGTCGTGCACGACGGCGACCATGTCCCGGCCGGTTCGGTGCTGGCCAAAATCCCGCGCGAGATCGCCAAGACACGCGACATCACCGGCGGTCTGCCGCGCGTGGCCGAGCTGTTCGAAGCGCGCCGTCCTCGCGACCCCGCCGTGGTCACCGAAATCGACGGCATCGTCGAGTTCGGCAAGATCGTGCGCGGCCAGCAGCAGGTTCTCGTTCACGGCGAACACGAGGAAGTCCACGAGTACCTGATCCCGCACGGCAAGCACATGCACGTGCACAGCAACGACCGTGTCCACGCCGGTGACCGCCTCTGCGAGGGCTCCATCGACCCGCACGATATTCTGCGGATCAAGGGCGTCAACGAGGTGCAGGAATACCTGGTCAACGAGATCCAGGAGGTCTACCGTCTTCAGGGCGTGAAGATCAACGACAAGCACATCGAGGTGATCGTCCGCCAGATGCTGCAAAAGGTCCGCATCGATTCGCCCGGCGACACCAGCTTCCTCGAGGGCGAAGTGGTCGACAAACACGCTTTCCAGGACGAAAACCAGTCGGTCATGATGGAGGGCGGCGAGCCGGCCACCTTCGAACCCCTGCTTCTGGGCATCACCAAGGCCTCGCTGTCGACCGAGTCGTTCATCTCGGCGGCGTCGTTCCAGGAGACCACCAAGGTGCTGACCGAAGCGGCGGTCTCCGGCAAGACCGACCACCTCAAGGGCCTGAAGGAAAACGTGATCATCGGGCACTTGATTCCGGCCGGCACCGGCCTGGAGACCTACCGGTCGGTGGAAATTCCACCGGAAGAAATGCCTTTCGATGAGGCGGAGCCGTCCGAGTCGGAAGTGGGCCTCTTCGAGGAGAACGCTTAAGGCCCCATTGGGCATTGACTTTAGGAATGGATTTGGTATAATGGCCATTTGCCGCCATACGGTATGACGGCTTTTTGACAACCACGGAGTCTGTTTTGCCGACGATCAGCCAGTTGATTCGCAAAGGGCGCAAGCGCCTCGAAGAGCAGCCGAAGACCCCGGCGCTGAAGGGCAGCCCGCAGAAACGCGGCGTGTGCACCCGCGTGTACACCTCCACCCCGAAGAAGCCGAACTCGGCCCTGCGCAAGGTGGCGCGTGTGCGCCTCACCAACCGCATCGACGTGACCGCCTACATCCCGGGCGAAGGCCACAACCTGCAGGAGCACTCGATCGTGCTCATCCGCGGGGGGCGCGTCAAGGATCTCCCGGGTGTCCGCTACCACATCATCCGCGGAACGCTCGATTCGGCCGGAGTCAACGATCGGAAGCGCAGCCGTTCCAAGTACGGAACCAAGAGACCCAAGAAGTAAGATCCAGGAGACGCCATGCCGCGCCGTAAGTCAGTCGCCAAGCGGGAAGTGTTGCCCGATCCCAAGTTCGGGGATGTCACCGTGACCCAGTTCGTCAACGGGCTCATGCAGCGGGGTAAGAAGTCGCTGGCCGAGAACATCCTCTATGATTCCTTCGCCATCATCGAGAAGGAAACCCAGCAGCCCGCCTTGGAAGTGTTCAAGAAGGCGATGGACAACGTCAAGCCGATCCTGGAAGTGAAATCGCGCCGCGTGGGCGGCGCCAACTATCAGGTGCCGGTCGAAGTTCGTCCCGCGCGCCGCACCGCCCTGGCCATCCGCTGGCTCATCGGTTTTGCCCGCGAGCGCAAGGAACACTCGATGGCCGAGAAGCTCGCCGGCGAATTGATCGCCGCCTCCAAGAAGGAAGGCTCGGCGATCAAGAAGCGCGATGACACGCACCGTATGGCGGAAGCCAACAAGGCCTTTGCCCACTTCCGCTGGTAACCGAGAACCCGAGAGGACGACGACCATAATTCCCGAGTGGATTTCGGCAATCCTGTAGATCCCGGCGTGCCGCGGGGGGAAAGACGGCACAACAAACACGTATGACGATGACGGCCTCGGCAGTGGAGGCCGTCGCCTTGAATCCGACGCATGCCGTACCGACGGAAACGCGCGCCTTAGCTCCAGGATGACCTGGCCGGTGGCACCCCACCGAACCATGTGAGTCCCCGCTCGGCGCCCACGGTCGACGGGGAGTTTTTGTGGCAACATCCGACATCAAAAAGATCCGTAACATCGGCATCGCCGCCCATATCGACGCCGGCAAGACCACCACCACCGAACGCATCCTCTACTACACGGGGAAGACGCACCGGCTGGGGGAGGTCCACGACGGCGCCGCCACCATGGACTGGATGGAGCAGGAGAAGGAGCGCGGCATCACCATCACCTCGGCCGCCACCTCCTGCGCCTGGCGCGATTATGAGATCAACATCATCGACACGCCGGGCCACGTCGACTTCACCGTCGAGGTCGAACGCTCGCTGCGCGTGCTCGACGGCGTCGTCGCGCTCTTCTGCAGCGTCGGCGGCGTCGAGCCGCAATCGGAGACCGTCTGGCGCCAGGCCGACCGTTACCATGTTCCCCGCATCGCCTACGTCAACAAGATGGACCGGGTCGGCGCCGATTTCCTCGGCGCGGTGCGGATGATGCGCGAGCGCCTCGGCGCCAACGCGATCCCTGTGCAACTGCCTGCCGGCGAGGGGGAACTGTTCACCGGCATCATCGACCTGATCGATATGACGATGCGTATTCACCACGAGGAAACCAGCGGGTCGACCTTCGAGGACATCGCAATCCCCGACTCCCTCCTGGCGTACGCGAAGGAACACCGCGAAAAGATGCTCGAGGCGGTCGCCGACTACGACGACCACCTGTTGGATAAGTTCCTCCACGATCAGCCGATCGAGCACGAGGAAGTGGTGCGCGCCCTGCGCCGCGCCACGATCGACACCAAGATCATGCCGGTGCTCTGCGGCTCATCGTTCAAGAACAAGGGCGTGCAGAAACTGCTGGATGCCGTGGTTGAGTTTCTCCCGGCCCCCAGCGACCTGCCGCCGGTGAAAGGGTATGTCCCGGGCAGCACGGAGGCGACGCTGGAGCGCAAGGCGTCCGTGACCGAGCCCTTCGCCGCGCTGGCCTTCAAAATCATGACCGACGCCTACGTCGGTCGTCTGACGTACTTCCGCGTCTACTCCGGCAAAGTTTCCGTCGGCGAGAGCGTGCTTAACTCCACCACCGGCAAGCGCGAACGCATCGGTCGGCTGATGGTGATGCACGCCAACAAGCGCGAGGAAATCCAGGAGGCCTCGGCGGGCATGATTGTCGCCGCCGTCGGACTCAAGGACACCTCCACCGGCCAGACCCTCTGCGATCAGAAGCATCCGGTCGAACTCGAACGCATGGTCTTCCCCGAGCCGGTGATTTCGGTGGCGATCGAGCCCAAATCCAAGGCCGATCAGGACCGCCTGACCTCGGCCCTGTCCAAGCTGGCGGAAGAAGACCCGACCTTCCGAATCCGCGTCGATGAAGAAACCGCCCAGACCATCATCTCCGGCATGGGCGAATTGCACTTGGAAATTCTCATCGACCGGATGAAGCGCGAGTTCAATGTGCAGGCCAACGTCGGACGTCCGCAGGTCGCCTACAAGGAGACCATCACCCAGGCGGCCGATGTGAACATGCGGTTTGTTCGCCAGACCGGAGGCCGCGGCCAGTATGCACACGTGATCATGAAGTTTGAACCCTCCGGGAATAAGGGCTTTGTCTTCGAGAACGCCGTCATCGGCGGCAACATCCCGCGCGAGTACATCCCGGCCGTCGAAAAGGGCGTCCGCGATGGTCTGGAGCGTGGCGTGTTGGCGGGGTACACCTTGGTCGACATCAAGGCCACCCTGCTCGATGGCTCCTACCACGAGGTCGACTCGTCGGATATGGCCTTCCGGATCGCCGGCTCCATGGCGCTGCAGGAAGCGGCCAAGAAGGCCAAACCGGTCCTCCTGGAGCCGATGATGAACGTCGAGGTGGTCTCGCCGGAAGAGTACATGGGCGATGTGATCGGCGACCTCAGCTCCCGACGGGGTAAAATCCACGGTATCGGCACCCGCGGCGGGGCCAAGCTGGTCTCCGCCACCGTGCCGCTGACCGAGATGTTCGGCTATGCCACCCGTCTGCGCTCCCTGTCACAGGGGCGGGCGGTGTACACGATGGAATTCAGCCACTATGAAGAGGTCCCTGCCAAGATGGCGGAGACGATCATGGTGGGGGCCGGCAAGGGAAGAGCATGACCGATCCGGTAGGGTTTGGGCGGGTTGACCAAATGTCGGCCGGATGGACGAGAGGGAAAAAAGCCCTTGCGGCGCAGGGATAAAACCGTATTTTAGGCGTTCTTTTCGCTTTCGCGGCACGAAAGCACAAACTGTAATGGTTTGCTGAGTTAAGTGGGGTCTGAACTTGAGCATTGGTCCGAAAATTCGCATCCGCCTGAAGGCGTACGATCACCGCGCGCTCGATAAGTCGACGCAGGAGATCGCGCGCACTGCCATGCGGACCGGGGCCCGCATCGTCGGGCCGATTCCACTGCCGACGAAGCGCAGCGTGTACACCGTGCTGCGCTCGCCCCACGTGGACAAGAAGTCGCGCGAACAGTTCGAGACGCGCATCCATAAGCGGCTGATCGATATCATCGAGTCCAGCCCGCAGACCGTGGATGCCCTGATGAAGCTCGAGCTGCCGGCCGGTGTGGATGTGGAGATCAAGGTCTGATCGCCGTCGCGATCGGGATAACGCCATGCGTCAAATACTCGGCATCAAACGCGGCATGACCACGCTGTTCCTCGACAACGGCGACACCGTCGGTGTCACCGTCATCGAGGCCGGTCCGTGCCCGGTCGTGCAGGTCAAGACCCGGGACAAGGACGGCTACGAAGCGGTGCAGGTCGGCATCGGCACGATCCGCAAGAATCTGGTCAACAAGCCCCGCGCCGGCCAGTTCGGCGCGCTGGCTCCGACACGCTACCTGCGCGAACTGCGCCTGGCCAACGCCGCCGAATTGAAGGTCGGCGATCTGATCACGGTCGACCAGTTCAAGGCCGGCGAGCGGGTCGATATCGTGGGTATCTCGCGTGGCCTCGGGTTCCAAGGCGCGGTGCGCCGGCACAAGTTCGGCGGCGGCCCGGTCACCCACGGCCAGTCGGATCGCACCCGTGCGCCGGGATCGGTCGGCGCCTCGTCTTACCCCTCGCGCACCTTCCGCGGACAGCGGATGGCCGGACGGATGGGCAACGTGCGCGTGACGGAGACCAACCTGCAGGTGGCGGCGGTCCGTCCCGAAGAGAATCTTATCTTCGTGCGCGGCGCGGTCCCCGGGAAGAAGAATTCGCTGGTGATGATTCGCCAGTCACGGAAGCAGCGCAGTTCGTAACGACGGGATTTGAGACGATGTCGGTGAAGGCCTCCAAATATGACGCTTCAGGCGCGGTGATCGGCTCGGTCGATCTCCCGGACGAATTGTTCGGGCGCGATCCGCATGCTCCGGCGCTGCATGCCTACGTCAAGATGTACCTGACCAACCAGCGTCAGGGGACCGCCAAGACCAAGACCCGCCGCGAAGTCTCCGGTGGCGGCATCAAGCCTTGGCGGCAGAAGGGTACCGGACGGGCCCGCGCCGGTTCGATCACCTCGCCAGTTTGGGTGGGCGGCGGCCGCGCCTTCGGTCCGCGCCCGCGGCATCATCATGAAGATGTGCCGCGCAAGGTGCGTCGGCTGGCCTTCGTGTCGGCATTGTCGCTGAAGGCGCAAAACGGCGCTGTCAAGGTCTGGGAACGTCGCGAACTCGATGCGCCCAAGACCAAGGCCGTGGCCGAGGCGCTCGGCAAAATCGGTGTCGGTGGCCGCAAGACTCTGCTTTTGGATGAGGGGCTGCTGCCCAATTTCACCAAGTCTTGCCGCAATATCGCCTGGCTGGATCATACGCGTGCCGAGCTGGCCAACGCCTACCAGATTATGAAGGCGCAGGAAGTCATCGTCTCGCCCGAAGCGCTGGCCCGGATGAAGGAGTTGTTTGCCGCATGAAGACCGACGCCCGCGCCATCGTCAAACGCGCCCTGACCACGGAAAAAAGCGTCATCCTCCGTGAGAGCCGGCACTGCTTCGCCTTCGAAGTCGCCGCCGACGCCAACCGGCTCGAGATCAGCCGCGCCATCGAGGAATTGTTCAAGGTCAAGGTGACCGGTGTGCGCACCATCAATGTGCGCGGCAAGCTCAAGCGCCTCGGACGCTACGCGGGCAAGCGGCCGGCCTGGAAGAAGGCGTATATCACTATCGCGCCCGAGGGACACATTGAACTGTTCGAGAAGGTCTGATCTTCTCGCCGGGATAGCATATGGGAGTCAAATCATTCAAGCCGACGTCCGCGGGGATCCGTCATCGGACCGTTCCGACGTTCGATGAGATCACCAAGACCAAGCCGGAGAAGTCGCTGGTCGAGGCGTTGCGTAAGTCAGGCGGCCGCAACAATAAGGGCCGCGTGACCGCCTTCTGCCGCGGCGGCGGGCACAAGCGCTTCTATCGCATCATCGATTTCCGGCGCGACAAGCACGGCATCCCGGCGAAGGTGGCCGCAATCGAATACGATCCCAACCGCTCGGCCCGCATCGCCCTTTTGTTCTACGCCGACGGCGAGAAGCGATATATCCTCGCGCCGGAAGGGCTGCGCGTGGGCGAGACGATTCTCTCCGGTCCGGAAGTGGAAGTCAAGGTGGGCAATTCGCTGCCTCTGGCCAACATTCCGCTGGGCGTCTCGGTCCACAACGTCGAGTTGAAGTCGGGCAAGGGCGGGCAGATAGCCCGGGCCGCCGGCGCGCAGGTGATCCTGGCCGCCAAGGAAAACGGCATGGCCCATCTGAAGCTCCCCTCCGGCGAGGTGCGCCTGGTGCGCGAGCAGTGCTTCGCCACCGTGGGACAGGTCGGCAATCTCGACCATGAAAACATCAGCTTGGGGAAGGCGGGCGCCAGCCGCTGGCGCGGACGCCGTCCCAGCGTGCGCGGCGTCGCCACCAACCCCGTCGACCACCCCATGGGCGGCGGCGAGGGACGTTCCTCCGGCGGACGCCACCCCTGTTCGCCCTGGGGGCTGAAGTCCAAGGGTCTGAAGACGCGCAAGAAGAAAAACCCGTCGTCGAAGTACATCGTCAAGCGGCGGGATCGTTAGCAAGTGGACCAGTTGCAGCCATCGGTGAGGAGATAGAACGTGCCGCGTTCGTTGAAAAAAGGTCCCTACGTCAGCGAGAGCTTGATGAACGTCATCGAGAAGCTCAATGAGGAAGGGGAAAAGCGGGTCGTCAAAACCTGGGCGCGCCGGTCGACCATTCCGCCGGAGTTTGTCGGGCACACGATCGCCATTCACAACGGCAACAAGTTCATCCCGGTCTATGTGACCGAAAACATGGTCGGACACAAATTGGGCGAGTTTGCCCCGACGCGCACATTCCGCGGCCATGGCGAAAAGAAGACCGAAAAGGCGACCGGTCCCACCCACAAGAAGTAAGGGCGCAGGCGATTGATTATGGAAGGTAAAGCACAGTCACGGTTCTGCCGCGGGTCGGCGCGCAAGATGCGCCGCGTCGCCGAGTTGGTCAAAGGGGTCCCGGTGGATCGCGCCGCGGCCATTCTCAAGGCCCTGCCCAAGGCGGCCGCCACGCCGCTGGCCAAAGTGATCGCTTCGGCGACCGCCAACGCGCTGGCCGTGGAGGGCACCGCCCACCACAAGGCCGCGGATTTCGTGGTCGCGCAGGTGGTGGTCGACGGCGGCCCGATCGCGCGCCGCTTCCGCGCCACCGGCATGGGACGCGCCTATCGGATCCGCAAGCGTTACTGCCATGTCCGCGTGGTGGTCAGTGATGAACCGGCGCAGGAAGAGCGCGCCCGTCAGGCGGCCAAGGCCGCCCGCGCCCGCGCCGCCGCCGCCGAAAAGGCCGCGGAGAAGAAGTAGTCTCAATTTTCGCGTTGTTGGAGGATCGCTTGGGTCAGAAAACACATCCGGTTGGTTTCCGCGTCGGCGTCATTCGCGGCTGGTCGTCGCGGTGGTTCGCCCAGCGCAATTTCTCGGACCTCTTGATTGAGGATCTGACGATCAAGCGCTACATCGGCCGCCGCCTCGAGAACGCCGGGATCGCCAAGATCGAGATCGTGCGCCAGCCGAAGCGCATCACCGTCGACATCCACACCTCGCGTCCGGGCATCGTCATCGGCCGCAAGGGCGCCGAAGTCGACAAGCTGCGCGAAGAGCTCCAGCTTCTGACCAAAAAGGACATCACCCTCAATATCATCGAGGTCAAACGCCCCGAACTGCGGGCGCAGCTGGTGGCCGACTCGATCGCGCGCCAGCTGGAGGGCCGCATCTCCTTCCGCCGCGCGATGAAGAAGGCGCTGGCGGCCACGATGAAGATGGGCGCGTTGGGAATGCGCATTCAGTGCAGCGGACGGCTTGGCGGCGCCGAAATCGCCCGCTCGGAAAAATACATGGAAGGACGCGTGCCGCTTCACACCCTGCGCGCCGACATCGACTTCGCCCGCTCCACCGCCCACACCGCCTTCGGCACCATCGGCGTGAAGGTGTGGATCTTCAAAGGCGAGGTCCTTGGTCCGGCCGATCAGGTGGAGAAAGAGGAAGAGGCGCCGACCTTTGGACGCGAACGGGAGCGGGGACGCGGGCCGCGGTCGAAAAAGCCGGGCGCGCGCTCGCGCCGGAAACGTCCGGAAGAACGCGAAGGGGACGGCGGCGACGCCGGGGAAGAATAACCCAGACGAAGGATTGATAGTCCGTGCTGTCACCAAAACGAGTCAAGCATCGCAAGCAGCAACGCGGCCGCCGCACCGGCAAGGCGTATCTGGGCAGCACTATTGCCTTCGGCCAGTATGGCCTCAAGGCGATGGAACCGGCCTGGATCACCAACAAGCAGATCGAGGCGGCGCGCGTCGCGCTCACCCGTCACATCAAGCGAGGCGGCAAGGTGTGGATTCGCATCTTCCCCGACAAGCCGGTGACGGTCAAGCCGGCCGAGACCCGCATGGGCAAGGGGAAAGGCAATCCGGAATACTGGGTGGCGGTGGTGAAGGCCGGACGCGTCATGTTCGAGATCGACGGCATTGAGGAGAAGTTGGCGGAGCGGGCGCTGATGCTGGCCGCCGGCAAGCTGCCGCTGAAAACCAAGTTTGTGAAGTCGCACGCGGTCGGAGCCGCCTAGGAATCGGTCATGGAGAAATTGGGAAACGATCGTCTGCGTGAAATGGCGCCGGAAGAACTCAACCGGCACCTGCGGGATTTGCAGGAAGAACTGTTCAATATCCGGGTGCGCCGCTCGCTGCAACCGCCGGCCAACCCGCTGCTGCTGCGCCACCTGCGCCGCCAGATCGCGCGCGTCAAAACGGTCATGAGCCAGCGGCAGGCCCAGGCTTGAGGAGAGGTTCGAAGAAGAATATGCCATCCGTCAAACGCCCCGCCCGCAAGACACGTGTCGGCATCGTGGTCTCGGACAAGATGAACAAGACGATCACGGTGAAGATCGACCGCACCATGGCGCATCCGTCGTATGGCCGCGTCGTCCGCGTCTCGGCCAAACTCATGGCCCACGACGAAAAGGGCGAGGCGCACATCGGCGACCGTGTCAAGGTGATGGAGACCCGGCCGCTGTCGAAGAACAAGCGGTGGCGACTGGTGGAAGTGCTGGAGCGGGCGAAGTAAGGCAGAGACGCCGGGAAGAGTGCGACCATGATACAGGAATACAGCCGGCTCAACGTGGCCGACAATTCGGGCGCCAAGGTGATCATGTGCTTCCGCGTGCTCGGCGGCACCAAGCGCCGCTACGCCCGCGTCGGCGACCTGGTGATCTGCTCGGTCAAAGAGGCGGTCCCGGGCGGCACGGTGAAGAAGAAAGAGAAATGCAAGGCGGTCGTGGTGCGCACCACCCGCCCGGTGCGGCGGCGCGATGGCTCCTACATCCGCTTCTCCGACAACGCGGCGGTGATCATCAACGACGCCGGCGAGCCGCGCGGCACCCGCATCTTTGGGCCGGTGGCGCGCGAACTGCGCGAAAAGAACTTTATGAAGATCGTCTCGCTGGCGCCCGAGGTGCTCTGAGCGATCCGGTGAGGACTGAGACTATGGCGCATGTGAAAAAAGGCGATACCGTGCTGGTGCTGGCC
The DNA here is from genome assembly GCA_964593585.1 of uncultured Ignavibacteria bacterium. GTDB lineage: Bacteria > Zixibacteria > MSB-5A5 > WJJR01 > WJJR01 > JACQFV01. The sequence continues at coordinate 139,635 of CAZQIZ010000002.1, read as the reverse complement.
GGCGCCGACAAGGGCAAGACCGGACGCGTTCTGCGCGTTGATCCCGGCAAGAATCGCGTCGTCGTCGAGGGCGTCAACATGATCAAGCGCCACTCGCGGCCGACCCAGCGGAATCCGAAGGGCGGCATCGTCGAAAAGGAAGCGCCGATTCACATCTCGAATGTGAAGCGGCAGGTGGAGTAGACCCAGGGTTGGATTGAGTCGTGGCTAAAGACGAGAAGACCAAAGAGAAAAAGGGCAAGGCCGACAAGGGCGACAAAGCTCCGGCCGAAGCGGCGGCGCCGGCGCGTCTCAAAGAGCGCTACCACAAGGACGTCGTGCCGAAGCTGATGGAACAGTTCGGGTTCCAAAGCCCGATGCGCGCGCCCCGTATGGAAAAGATCGTGATCAACCAGGGGCTGGGCGAAGCCATTGCCAATCCCAAGGTCGTCGAACTGGCGGCCACCGAGCTGGGCATGATCACCGGCCAGAAGGCCGTTATCCGCCGCGCCCGCAAGTCGATCTCGAACTTCAAGCTCCGCCAGGGCGTGCCGATTGGCTGCTCGGTCACGTTGCGCGGGGCGCGGATGTACGAGTTCTTCGACCGGCTGACCAACATCGCGTTGCCGCGCGTCCGTGACTTCCGCGGCGTGCCGACCAAGTCGTTCGACGGCCAGGGCAACTACACGCTGGGCATCAAGGAACAGATCATTTTCCCGGAGATCGATTACGATAAGGTCGACAAGATCCGCGGGATGAATATCACGATTTGCACAAGCGCGCGCACCGACGAGGAAGGGCTCGAGCTGTTGCGCCTGATGGGAATGCCGTTCCGCAAGCGCGGCGCCTGACGGCGGCTCGACGGATCAGGATACTATGGCCAAGAAATGTCTCGTAGTGAAGCAGAAGAGAACCCCGAAGTTCGCGGTCCGGGGATATAACCGTTGCCGGCTGTGCGGACGTCCGCGCGCCTATCTCCGCAAGTTCGGCATCTGCCGGCTGTGCTTCCGCAACCTCGCGTTGCAGGGCGACATCCCCGGCGTGGTGAAGGCGAGCTGGTAGTTTCATAAGGCAGGAAGATTCCGAATGTCGATGACCGACCCGATCTCTGATCTGTTGACGCGCATCCGCAACGCCTCCGGCGCGGGGCACAAGCGGCTGACCGTCCCGGCGTCCCGGATGAAGCGCGAAATTACGCGCATCCTCCAGGAGCACCATTATATCAAGGGGTTCACCGAGCAGGCCGACCCCCGCCAGAACCAGCTGGTGATCCGTCTGCGCTACACCCCCGATCAGGAGCCGGTCATTACCGGCCTCCAGCGGCTTTCCAAGCCGGGGCTGCGCCGTTACGCCGACAAGGACCAGTTGAAAATCATCAATCGTCAATTGGGCGTGACCGTCGTATCCACGTCCCGCGGCATCATGACCGCCAAGCAGGCGCTCGAGCAGGGCATCGGCGGCGAATTGCTGTGTCACGTCTGGTAATCGGGAACTGAGTCAAGATTATGTCGCGAGTGGGAAAAAATCCGGTGCCGGTCCCCAAGGGGGTCACCGTCAAAATCGAGGGCTCGACCGTCACGGTGAAGGGCCCCAAGGGCGAGCTGAGTCGCAGCTTCGACCCGCAGATCGGGATCGCGCTGGACGGCGGCGCCGTGGTGGTCACGCGCGCCAGCGACCTCGGCCGTGTGCGCGCCCTGCATGGGCTGACCCGGGCGCTGATCGCCAACATGGTCACCGGCGCCTCGACGGGATTCCGCCGCGCCCTCGAGATGGTCGGGGTCGGCTACAAGGCGGAGTTGATGGGCAAGCGCCTGAATCTGTCGGTCGGGTATTCGCATCCGATCCTGATCACGCCGCCCCAGGGCATCACGTTTGTCGTCGAGAACCCGACCAAGTTTGCGGTTGAAGGGATCAACAAGGAGCTGGTGGGCGAAATGGCCGCGCGTCTGCGCCGCCTGCGTCCGCCGGAGCCATACAAGGGCAAGGGCATTCGGTACGAAGGTGAGTATGTCCGCCGCAAGGCCGGCAAGACCGCGGCTTAGTGGAGACTGAGAGACTATGCCATCACAATTCGCACTCAAACGCATTCGCGGTGAACGCCGCCGCCTGCATGTCCGCCACCGTGTGGTGGGCACGCCGGAGCGCCCCCGCCTGACCGTCTCGAAGTCCCTGCGCAACGTCACCGCGCAGTTGATCGATGACGCCAGCGGCCAGACGGTGGCCTATTGGTCGACGCTCAACGCGAAAGACGCGCTCAAGGGCAGCAAGACCGCCGTGGCCAAGGAAGTCGGCAAGAAGATCGCCGAACTCGCCAAGGCCAAGGGCGTTACCGCCGCCGTGTTTGATCGTAACCGTTTCCGCTATCACGGGCGCATCAAGGCCGTCGCCGACGGCGCGCGCGAAGCGGGATTGACCATTTAGTCGGAAAGTCGAAGGCGCAATTTGGCGAACCAACCAGGACGATCGGGTAGAGACCGCGACCACCGCAACGCGCCGGATGCCGGCGAGTTTTTGGAAAAGGTGGTCTTCATCAATCGCGTGGCCAAAGTGGTGAAGGGCGGACGGCGTTTCTCCTTCACTGCGCTGGTGGCCACCGGTGACCGCAAGGGACGTGTTGGCATCGGGCTCGGCAAGGCCGGTGAAGTCTCCGAGGCGATCCGCAAGGGGCTGGAGTCGGCCAAAAAGAGCATGGAGCCGGTGACCCTGCGCAACGGCACCCTGCCGCATCCGGTGATCGGACGCGCGGGGGCGGCGCGTGTGATCATGCGCCCGGCCTCCCCTGGAACCGGCGTGATCGCCGGCGGCGCGGTGCGCGCCGTGCTCGAGTCGGCCGGCGTGCAGGATGTGCTCTCCAAGTCGCTTGGCTCTTCGAATCCACAGAATGTCGTGAAGGCGACGATGGATGGCCTGCGCCAGTTGCGGCATGCCAGCGTGTTGGCGGAGTTCCGCCACAAGATGGCCGACAAGGCCGCCGAGGCGGCCGCCGCCTCCGCGCCCGCGGCCGAGACCAACGGAAACTAACGGGTGAATCATGGCAGGACGTCTGCGCATTACATATGTCCGTTCGGTCATTCGCGGCATTGAAAAGCACCGCCGCAATGTCCGGGCGCTGGGATTCCGGAAGCTGTACCAGACCGTCGAGCACGATGACACGCCGATGATTCGCGGCATGATTCGTGCCGTCGCGCACCTGGTCAAAGTCGAAAAGGTCGGTTGATCGGAAGGTTGGACGACAACAGAATGGATCTCTCAACGCTCACACCGCCCACCGGGGCGACCAAGAATCGCAAGCGCGTGGGACGCGGCATCGGGTCGGGTCACGGCAAGACCTCCACCCGCGGCCACAAGGGTTACTTCTCGCGTTCGGGCGCCCGTCGCCGCCCCGGCAAAGAGGGTGGCCAGATGCCGCTCATCCGCCGCCTGCCCAAAGTCGGGTTCTGGAACCCGTTCCGTGTCCAGTACCAGGTGGTCAATCTTACCGCCCTCGACAAGGCCACCGGCGACACGTTCGATCTGGTCACCCTCAAGAAGCAGGGCTTGGTCCGTCACGTCGGACGGCCCGTCAAAGTGCTCGGCCACGGCGCCCTGTCGCGCGCGGTGACCATCCATGCCAACGCGTTCTCGGAAAGCGCCAAAGAGAAGATCGCCGCCGCCGGCGGCCGTTGCGAAATCGTGCCTCTCAAATCCGAACCGGCCCCCAAGGCCTAAGTAGGGAGAAGACGACGAGTCCACTGTGCTAAACGCGTTTCAGAACATATTCAAGATCGAGGAGCTCCGGCGGCGGGTCCTGTTCACGCTGGGGCTTCTGGTTGTTTATCGCGTCGGCGGCCATATCCCGACTCCGGGCATCGACACGCGGGCCCTCGGTGCGTTCTTTGCCGGCGCCGGCAGCACGCTCTTCGGCCTCTACGACATGTTCGTGGGCGGCGCCTTCTACAAGGCGACCATTTTCGCCCTCGGCATCATGCCCTACATCTCCGCCTCGATCATCATCCAGTTGCTCGGGACGGTTGTCCCCTTCTTCCAGCGTCTGCAGAAGGAAGGGGAGGAAGGGCGCCGCAAAATCACCCAGTACACCCGGTATGGGACGGTCCTCCTGGCCGCCCTCCAGGCGCTGGGCACCGCGGTTTTCCTCGAGTCGATCAGCGCCGGACAGGGCGCCCCGGTCGTGCCCAATCCGGGCTGGGGCTTCAAGTTCCTGACGATGGTGACCTTCACCTCGGGAACCATCTTCATCATGTGGCTGGGCGAGCAGATCACCGAGCGCGGCATCGGCAACGGGATTTCGCTGATCATCTTTACCGGTATCATTGCCACCTTCCCGCAGGCGATTTTTGACGAAGTCCGTGAACTGATGGCCGGACGCCGCGGGTTGTTCCTGGAGTTGTTCATCGTCGCGCTGATGATCGGCGTGGTCGCCGCGGTTGTGCTGGTCACCCGCGCCCAGCGTCGCATCCCGGTGCAGTATCCCAAACGCGTGGTCGGACGCAAGGTTTACGGCGGCCAGACGACCCACATCCCACTGTCGGTGAACACCGCCGGCGTCATCCCGATCATCTTTGCGCAGTCGATCATGTTCGCGCCGCAGACCTTGGTGTCGTTCTTCCCGAACGTTCAATGGCTGCAGGAGATCGGCTCCTATTTCAATCCGGGTGCGTGGGTCTATTCGATTGTCTATGGCATCATCATTGTCTTCTTCGCCTTCTTCTACACCGCGATCGTCTTCAATCCGGTGGACTTGGCGGAGAACATGAAGAAGTACGGAGGCTACATTCCGGGCATTCGGCCGGGCAAGCGCACCTCCGACTACATCGATCGGGTGCTGACCCGGATCACCCTGCCGGGCGCGATCTTCTTCGCGATCGTGGCGATTCTGCCATACATTATGATCCAGCAGGTCAACGTGCAGTACTACTTCGGCGGCACCGGCCTATTGATCGTGGTCGGTGTGGCCCTCGATACATTGCAGCAGATCGAGTCACATTTGATCATGCGGCACTATGAAGGGTTCATGAAACGTGGGAGGATTCGCGGCCGCTCCATGTAAGCGGTTTTCCGACGCGGATGTGGGACCGGCAGATGCACTGGATTCTCCTCGGACCGCCCGGATCGGGCAAGGGCACGCAGGCCAGTCGACTGGCGCAACGCTTCGGCGCCGCGCACCTGTCGACCGGCGACATCCTGCGAGCCGAGGTGACCGCCGGCAGCGAACTGGGGCGCAAAGCCCGGGAATACATGGACGCCGGCAACCTGGTTCCGGACCAGTTGATCCTGGAGATGATCCGGCACCGCCTGCGGGCCATCGGACGCGAAAGCGGGTATATCCTCGATGGATTCCCGCGCAACACGGCGCAGGCCGATGCGCTTGCGCCAATGCTCGATGAACTGGGAATGTCCCTCGACCGCGTGGTCTTGGTCGAGGTGTCGGATACAGAAATCCAGAAGCGTCTGGTCGGACGCGCCCGCATTGAGGGACGATCCGACGACAGCGCCGAGGTGATCGCGCACCGGCTGGAGGTATACCGCCGCCAGACGGCGCCGCTGATCGAGTACTACGAGCGTCGCGGACTGCTCACACGGATCAACGGTGAGCGCTCGATCGACGAGGTTTTTGTGGAACTGGAGCAACTGGCCGCCGCGTAAGGCGGCCTGCGGGTTCGGATGAATATCGTGGTCAAGACACACGCTCAAATCGACAAGATGCGTCAGGCGGGACGTCTGGTGGCCCAGACTCTCGACCTGATGGAGCGTTTGGCGCGCCCGGGCATCCGGACCATCGATCTGGACGCCGCCGCCGAGGAGTTCATCCTGTCCCAAGGGGCCCGTCCGGCGTTCAAGGGCTACCAGGGCTACCCGGCGACGCTGTGCGTGTCGATCAACGACGAGGTGGTGCATGGCATCCCCGGCGACCGGGAACTGGCCGACGGCCAGATCGTCTCGATCGACGTCGGGGTTGTCTTCGAGGGCTGGTACGGCGACGCCGCCCGGACCCTGCGCATTGGCCCGATTTCGCCCGAGGCCCAGCGGCTGTTGGACGCCACCCAGGAGGCCCTGCGGCGGGGCATCGCCCAGGCCCGCCCCGGCAACCGGCTCGGAGATATTTCCGCGGCGGTGCAAACATATGCCGAGGAACATGGGTATTCGGTAGTGCGGGAACTGACCGGGCACGGGATCGGCCAGCGGATGCATGAGGATCCGCAGGTGCCGAATTTCGGCCGCGCCCATTCCGGCCCCGAACTGCGCGCCGGCATGGTTCTGGCTATCGAACCGATGCTCAATGTCGGACGCTGTGAAGTGAAATGGGACGCGGACAAATGGACCGTGCGCACCGTCGACGGCTCGCTGTCGGCGCACTTTGAGCACACCGTGGCCATCACCGACAACGGTCCGGACATCCTGACCGCCACCGGAGGAGCAAACTGAATGGCCAAAGAGCAGGCGATCACCGTCGAAGGAAAGGTGATTGAACCGCTGCCGAACGCCATGTTCGAAGTCGAACTGGAAAACGGCCACCGGGTGCTCGCTCATGTGTCAGGCAAGATGAGGATGCATTTTATCAAGATTCTCCCCGGCGACCGCGTGACCCTGGAATTGTCGCCGTACGATTTGAGCCGCGGGCGGATCGTGTACCGTTACAAGTGAGAGATCGTCAACCGTTGGGATGGATATTATGAAGGTGCGTTCGTCAATCAAACCGCGTTGCGAGAAGTGCAAGATCATCCGCCGTAAGGGCGTGATGCGCATCATTTGCACCAACCCGCGTCACAAGCAGCGCCAGGGATAGAACGACAGGCGCGCCGGCAACCGCGGCGCGCGCGGAGATAGACTATGGCTCGTATTGCCGGAATTGACCTGCCCAAGGACAAGCGCGTGGGGATCGCCCTGCGCTACATCTACGGCATTGGCCCGACGGCTGCCGACAAGATCGTCGCCACCACCCGGGTCAACCCCGCCACGCGCGTCCACGCGCTGACCGACGACGAAGTCGCGCGGCTGCGCGAGGAGATCGAATCGAACTATCGCGTCGAAGGCGCGCTGCGCGGCGAAGTGCAGATGAACATCAAGCGGCTGATCGACATCGGCTGCTACCGCGGGCTGCGTCACCGCCGCAATCTGCCCACCCGCGGCCAGCGCACCCGCACCAACGCGCGCACCCGCAAGGGCCCGCGCAAGGGCATCGGTCGCAAGTAGGAACGTCATTATCGTGTGGAACAGGGGTTAAACCGTGGCTGAAGCAACACCCAAGAAGAAAAAGGGCCGCCGCAAACGCGGCCGCGTTGAACCGATGGGACGGGCCTTCATCCAGGCCACGTTCAACAACACTATCGTCACCTTGACCGACATCAACGGCGAAGTCCTCTCGTGGTCGTCGGCCGGACGGCAGGGATTCAAGGGCTCGAAAAAGAGCACCCCGTTTGCCGCCCAGCAGGCCGCCGCCACCGCCGCGCGCGAGGCCATGGAACTCGGCCTGCGCAAAGTCGAAATCAGCGTCAAGGGGCCCGGATCGGGACGCGAAGCGGCCATCCGCTCGCTGTCCGCCGCCGGACTGGAAGTGGTGGCCATCAAGGATGTCACCCCCATCCCGCACAACGGCTGCCGGCCGCCGAAACGTCGCCGGGTCTAACCAGGAGTTTGTGTGCCCAACGGGCCCGCCGGTGCGTGGGCCGATAGAAAGAAGCGGAGTCGAAAAATCGCATGGCGCGTTACCGAGATCCCAATTGCCGTCTGTGCCGCCGCGAAGGCGAAAAACTGTTCCTGAAGGGTTCGCGTTGCTTTTCGGAGAAGTGCCCGATTGAAAAGGGCGCCAACGCTCCGGGTCAGCACGGCGCGAACACGCGGCGCAAGTTGTCCGAGTATGGCGTGCAGCTGCGCGAAAAGCAGAAAGTTCGCCGCCTCTACGGCGTGCTCGAAAAGCAGTTCCGCCACTACTACGAGGAGGCCGCCACCACCCGCGGCATCACCGGTGAAAACCTGCTGATCCTGCTGGAACGCCGGCTGGACAACGTGGTCTACCGCCTCGGCTTTGCCCCGTCGCGCAAGTCGGCCCGGCAACTGGTGCGCCATCGTCACTTCACTGTCAACGAGAAGATCGTCGATATCCCCTCGTACCTGGTGTCGCCGGGCGATGTGATCAAGGTCCGCGAGAAATCCAAGCGGCTGGAGATCATCCATATGGCGCTGCGCGACGCCGGACGTTCGGCCGATCTGCCGTGGTTCCGGCTCGACAAGGCGCACCTGGAAGGCGAAATGCTCGCCTTGCCGCAGCGCGCCGAAATCCCGACGCCGGCGCAGGAGCAGTTGATCGTCGAGTTGTACTCACGTTAACCGTGGCGGAGGCAGACTGGTATGAAGTGGAAAGCACTCACAATGCCCAAGGAGATCGTCGTCGACGAGCAGTCGAAGACGCCGACCTACGCGCGGTTTTTCATTGAGCCGTTGGAGCGGGGCTTTGGCAGCACGATCGGCAACGCCCTGCGCCGCACGCTGATCTCCTCGATCCAGGGCGCGGCCGTGGTCGCGGTGCGCATCGAGGGCGTCGTCCACGAGTTCTCGACCATCCCCGGCGTCTTCGAGGATGTCACCGACATCGTGCTCAACATCAAGCAGGTCCGTCCGCAGTTGCTCTCCGACGGACCGGAGACGGTCGTGCTGGACGTCGATCAGGTCGGCCGCTACAACGCCGGCAAGATTGGCGAAAACGCCAACGTCAAGATCCAGAATCCCGACCTGCACATCGTCGAACTGACCAAGGACGCCCGCGTGCGCATCGAGATGGATGTCGCCGCCGGCCGCGGCTACGTCGTCGCCGAGCAGAACAAGCGCCCCGACCAGCCCGTCGGCACCATCCCCGTCGATGCGCTTTTCTCGCCGGTGACCAAGGTCAACTACGCCGTCGAGAACACCCGTGTCGGCCAGCGCACCGACTACGACCGGCTGATCCTTGATGTCTGGACCGACGGCACCATCCTGCCGGTCGATGCGGTTTCCTACGCCGCCAAGATCATGCGCGACCACTTCCAGTTGTTTGTCACCGTCGACGAGGAGTTTGTCGAGGAGTCGCGCTCCGAGATCGACGAGGAGACGATGCGGATCCGGCAGTTGCTGCAGATGCGCGTTGACGAGCTGGAGTTGTCGGTCCGTTCCTCCAACTGCCTGCGCGCCGCCAACATCGTCACGCTCGAGGAGTTGGTCCGCCGCACCGAGTCGGAAATGCTCAAGTACCGGAATTTCGGCCGCAAGTCGCTGACCGAGCTCAACGGGATCCTCTCCGAACTCGGGCTGCACTTCGGCATGGACGTTGAAAAGTATCGGGAGCCGGCGCGGGAGTCGTCGGTGGAGACCCTGGGCTAAGACCTCTGTCGGAATAGGGCTTTCGTATGCGCCACAACCGCACCGTCAAGAAACTGGGCCGGACCGCCGCGCACCGCAACGCGATGTTGGCCAACATGGCCATGTCGCTGTTCCGGTCGCACGCCATCACCACCACGCGCGCACGCGCCCGTGTTCTGCGTTCGGTCGCCGAACGCCTGATCACCCTCGGCAAAAAGGGCGACATCCATGCCCGCCGCATCGCGTCCCGCCGCGTGCGCGACCGCGTCATCCTCAAGAAGCTCTTTGATGAGATCGCGCCGCAGTTCTCGGCCCGCAACGGCGGCTACACCCGCATCATCAAGATCGGCCAGCGCAAGGGCGATGGCGCCGATCTGGCCCGCGTCGAACTGCTGATTCCCAAGGCCGTCGTCCGGACCGACGAGACCGAGAAGAAGGCCGCCAAGGGCAAAGCCAAAGGCAAAGAGGACGCCGCCGCGGCCGAGGCCAAAGGCAAGAAGTCGAAGAAGGCCGCCGCGGCCGCCGAGTAGTCCGCAGACGATTATTTCCACTGGGCAATCCGTTCCGGATTGCCCTTTTTCTTTCGGTAGATGGGTTTTGCGGAAACCAAATGGACGGTGCTCGGATTGGCGGTGGCCGCCTCTGCGGTTATCGTGCTGGGCTCGATCGGCGTCGTCCGGCTGAATAACCAGGACCGGCAGTTATCGCCGGCGATCATCGACGCGGCAAACAGTCTCTCCGTCATCCCCGACAGTCTGGCGATGGCGGCCGGGATCGGCTCGGACTTCACGCTGCGCCGCGACGCCTTTGCCCGGCAACTTCTGCAGGGCGAGCTGTCCGTCGACTCGGCGCGCGCCTTCTACCAGGCGTATGCCCTCTGGCGGCGCGACGGCGACTGGGATCTCGATGACATCCGTCAGCTGGCTCCTTTCCTTGGCCTGACACCGAGCGATCCACTCTGATGCCGACTGTGACTCTTCAACGCGCGATCGTCATCGTCCTCGATGGTTGCGGAATCGGCGAGGCGCCCGACTCGCACGCTTATGGCGATGCCGGCTCCAACACGATCGTCAACACCGCCCGAGCCGTCGGCGGGCTTGATTGCCCGAACCTGGGCGCGCTGGGCCTTGGCAGTCTTGATGAAATTGTCGGAGTGCCTCCCATTTTGGAGCCGCTGGGATGCTACGGGACCATGCAGGAGCGCTCGGCGGGGAAGGATTCCACCTCCGGTCACTGGGAATTGATGGGGGTCGTCCTCGATCAACCCTTCCCGGTCTATCCCACCGGCTTCGGCCCGCACATTCTCAATCCCTTCATCGAACGCACCGGTCGCGGGGTGCTGGGCAACAAGCCCGCCTCGGGCACCGCCATCATTGATGAACTCGGCCCCGAGCAACTGCGCACCGGCCACTGGATCATTTACACCTCGGCCGACTCGGTTTTCCAGATTGCCGCGCACGAGGACACCATCCCCGTCGAAGAACTCTACAACGCCTGCCGCGTGGCCCGGTCCATCCTCGTTGGTCCCGATGCCGTGGGACGGGTCATCGCGCGGCCGTATGTCGGGACACCGGGCGACTTCCGGCGCACACACCGGCGGCGCGATTTCTCGCTGGAGCCGACAGGCGCGACTGTGCTCGACCGCCTCATGCAGCATGGGATTCCGACTATTGGCATCGGCAAAATCGATGATCTCTTCGCCGGCCGCGGCCTCTCAGAAAAGATTCACACGGAGAGCAACGAGGACGGCATGGACAAGACATTGGCGGCGGTCGCGCGCAATCCGCGCGGGCTGATCTTCACCAATCTGGTCGAATTCGACATGGTTTGGGGACACCGCAATGATCCGGTCGGGTTTGCCGCCGGATTGGCGGCCTTTGACCGGCGATTGGGGGAGCTGTTGCCCATGCTGGGACCGGCGGATGCGCTTTTCCTGGTGGCCGATCATGGTATTGATCCCACCACGCCCTCGACCGATCATTCCCGAGAGCTGATTCCGCTTCTGGCCTATGGGCCGTCGTTAAAGCGGGGAGCAAACTTGGGACGGCGCGCCACATATGCTGATCTGGCGGCGACGCTGTCGGACATTTTCCAACTGGGCGACGACGCGATCTGCCCGCCGGGGGCATCCAGCTTCTATCACGAGATCATCTGATGGCCCTGACCGCACATGAGAAGTTGGCGCTGGACGCGGCGCGGTTGGCGCGCGCCCGCGCCCATGCACCCTACTCCGGCAAGCAGGTGGGCGCGGCGGTGATCACCGCCGCCGGCCAGATCTTCGCCGCCTGCAACGTCGAGAATCCCGATTCCTCCCTGCGCGTCTGCGCCGAGCGCAACGCCATCGCCGGCGCGATTGCCGGCGGCCAGCGCGATTTCAGCGCCATTGTCGTAATCGCCCCCGATGGCCGCTTCTGGCCCCCCTGCGAACTCTGTTGCAGCGTGATTCGCGAGTTCGCCGCTAATCCCCGGCTGATTCTCGCCACGGTCGATGGCCGCCTGCACGTCGCCGATCTGGACGAGTTGCCGACCACGCCGTTCTCGCGCGATGGAGAGGGGGATGTCGGATGAAACTCGGATTCGTCGCCGGAACGGTTTGGAACGGGCGCCAGCACACCGATCTCGATGGCCGCAAACTCCTGATCGTGCGCCGCGTCAATCGCGCCTTGGAGCCGGTGGACGACTATGCCGTCTGCATCGATGCCGTCGGCGCCGGTGAAGGCGAATGGGTCATCACCGTGGCCGGATCGTCGGCGCGTCTGACCCCCACGACCGCGGAGACCGCCGCCGATGAGACGATCATTGGCATTGTCGACCGTATCAATCTGCCCGCACAGAGATAGCCGATGCCCGCCGACCGTCCCCATGTTCTGTCCACCGCCGATCTGCATGGCGCGCGCGACAGCATCACGGTGCCGCCGGGCACTCTGATCACCCCGGCCGCGCGCGATCTGCTCGACCGCCGCGGCATTCGGGTGATGATCGAATCTGCTGCTCCCGCAGACAACGCGGCGGCCATCGCGAGCGTCCCTGTCGACCTGGCCGCGTGCATCGACCACACGCTTCTGCATCCGGGCGCGACCGAAGCTGACATCCGCAGTCTGTGTGCGGAGGCGCTTGAGTATGGCCTGGCGGCGGTCTGTGTCAACCCGGTGTGGACCGCAACCGCGGTCCAGGCGCTCGATCAGGGACCGGTGCGTGTTGCCGCCGTGGTCGGGTTCCCGACCGGCGCGCATGCCACCGCGCTGAAGGCCGCCGAGACACGGATTTGCGTCGAGCAGGGCGCGCAGGAAATCGATCTGGTTGCCAATCACGGCTGGCTGCGGCAGGGACGCAGCGCCGAGTACCTGGACGATATCGCCGCCTGCCGCAAGCAGGCCGGACCGGGGATCATTCTTAAAGTCATCATCGAGGCGCCGCTGCTGTCGGAAGAACAGATCGTGCGCGCCGCCACCCTGGCGGCCGAAGCTGGCGCCGATTATCTCAAGACATCCACCGGCGTCTACGCGCAGGCGCGGCTGGAAGATGTTGCTCTGCTCCGCCGCGTCCTGCCGCCCAACGTGAAGATCAAGGCCGCCGGCGGCATTCGCACCGCCGCCCAGGCCCAGGCCATGCTGCAAGCCGGCGCCGACCGCATCGGCACCTCGAACGCCATCGCCATTCTCTGGGAATCAAAGAAGCACTGAAAATCGAGTGTCGTCAGCGACGAACCCGCCGGGGCAGAAGATAACGCGGGTCGCGGTTGTGGATGGGGCAGACATCGAGCGTGTCGGCCGCGCGCAGGAAGACTTCCTCACGCGTGGCGCTGCAATGCGCGCCGGCGCGTTTGTTGGAATCCTGACAGACGGAGATGAGGTAGACATCATAGGGCTTCTCGAAATTCTCCACCGGCAGCCCTTTGCTTGCCTCCTGCATCACCGCCGTCCAAATCGGCAACGCCGTCGCCGCGCCGGTCCCGGTGTGGTAGCCGCCAATCGGCGTCTTCAGGTCATAGCCAACCCAGACACCGCAGGTGAACTGCGGTGTGAACCCGACAAACCAGTTGTCCATGTATTCGTTGGAGGTTCCGGTCTTGCCGGCGGCGGGACGAGTGAATCCGCGACGGCGCGTGCTGGCGGCCGTCCCCGAGTCAACCACCGCGGTCAGCACATGCGTCACCGCATACGCCAAATTGGCCGGCATGACCTCTTCGCGGCGCGGGATCGAATTGTCCTCAATCACCTTGCCGTTGCGGTCGGTGATACGGCGGATCAAAGTCGGCGTGGTGCGAATCCCGCCGTTGGGGAAGCAGGAGTAGGCGGTGGTCATGTCGAAAACGGTCACTTCCGAACTGCCGACCGCCAATGAGGGATAGGGCAGAAGTTTCGTCGAAATCCCCATCCGCTCGGCCAGATCAATCACCCGGTGGATGTTCAGTTTTTGCAGCAGCCGCACCGACACCAGATTGCGTGATTCACGGATGCCATAGCGGATCGAGACCGGACCCTCGAACTTGCCGTCGAAGTTACCGGGCGAGTAGTCGGGCGCGCCGGGAATCGAAATCAGCACCGGCGCATCGAGGATCGTGTCGGCCGGGGTGAATCCCGCTTCGAGCGCGCCGGTCAGCACAAACGGCTTGAAAGCCGATCCCGGCTGACGCAGCGCCTGGGTCACTCGGTTGAATTCGCTTTCCTTGTAGTCGTAGCCGCCAACCATCGCCAGCACACCGCCGCTGCGGTTGTCCATCAGCATCATGGCCGCCTGCATCTTCTTGCGGGCGCGCACCATCCGACCGCTGGCGGAATCGTAGACCGGATAGGTGTAGACCGGATCGTTGATGCTGTGCCGCTTTTCGGCCACTTGGCGCAGCGAGTCGAGACGGTACCGCACTACCTCCTCGGCGAACCGTTGCAGGTCGGCGTCGAGAGTGGTGTAGATGTTCAGCCCTTCGGTGTAGAGCGCCTCGTCGCCGTACTGCTTGATCACGTACCGTCGCACTTCCTCGGCGAAGTAATCGCCGAAGTCGCCGAACGACCCCTGCGCCGGCTGATGCAAGGCGATGGGCTGGCTCGAAAGTGTGTCGTAAGCTGTCCGGTCGAGTTCGCCGACCGCCACCAGCGAGCGCAGCACCGTATTGCGGCGCTGCATCGCCAGCTCCGGATTGCGAGTCGGCGAGTAGGCGGTCGGCGCCGGCAGCACGCCCACCAGCGCGGCCGACTCCATCAAATCCAGATCGCGCGGCTCCTTGCCGAAGTAGGTCTGCGCGGCGGCGCCGATCCCATAGGCCCCGGCGCCGTAGTAGTTGATGTTGAGATACATCTCGAGGATTTCATTCTTCGAGTAACTCCGCTCGAGCTTGATCGACATCAACCACTCTTTGATCTTCCGTTCGAGCGTCCGCTCCGGCGTGAGGAACAACTTGCGCGCCAATTGCTGGGTAATGGTTGATCCGCCCTGAGCGCGACGACCGGTCTGGAGATTGACGATCAACGCGCGCACGATCGCCGTCCAACGCACACCCCAGTGGTTGTAAAACTCGCGGTCCTCGGTGGCCAAAAGCGCCCGGACCAGATGCGGCGGCAGCGAATCCAGCGGCGTCAGCACCCGCCGCTCAGTGAAAAACTCGTAGAAGGGCTGATCGTTCTTGTCGAACAACCGTGTGGAGAGGCGCGGCTTGATGTTGTAGACTTCTTCGATCGACGGCAGTTCCTGAGCGTATTTCCACAACGTCGTCGCCGTCCAGCCGATACCGATCACCAATAGCGGCAGCACGATATACAACGCCATCGAGCGCATAGCGCGACGGACCACCTGGCCGGCCGATGGGCCGGAAGGCGGCTGGTCGCGAAACTGCGTTTGATCTTCGGGCTTCTCCCAGGCCATGAATCAGATCCCTGCGCCGAATTGTACGCGCCAGCAGACAGTTCGGCCCAGCGCGGTTGATCGGACTGCCTAACCTGCCCTCTAACTCCAAGTCGATCAAGGGGAAAAGCAGGGGAAGGGGATGCCGGAACGCGAAAAACCCCTTGGTCGACCACTACACCTCGACTATCTTCGTCAAGCCTTTCGGGGAACACAACTTGGGCTGGTACGTCTAATGGGAGTCCCCCGATCAGGCAGGAGGCAGAATCGCCATGGAAGTCCTCGATACCATGAATGAAAAGCTGACCCGGTTGCGGAGGTTTCTTTGACATAGACGGTCTCAACGCCCGCATTGCCGCCCTCGAAGCCAAGACCGCCGCCGATGGGTTCTGGAACGACAACGAAAACGCCCGCCGTATCCTCAAGGAAATCGCGCTCGCCAAATCATGGGTGACCGGCTATCAGGATTTGGCCCGACGCCGCGATGACCTCGCCGCACTCTACCAGATGGCCGAGGAAGAAAACGATGCCGCCATCCTGGCCGAGTGCGAAGCGGAGGGCGCCAAACTCTCTGACGATCTGGCCGCTTTTGAGTTCAAGTCTCTCCTGACCGGCGTCGACGATCACAACGATTGCATCCTCACCATCCACTCCGGGGCCGGCGGCACCGAGTCCTGCGACTGGGCCGAGATGCTGTTGCGCATGTACACCCGCTGGATGGAACGCCGGGGCTTCGCGTACGAAGAGCTCGACTACAGCCCGGGGGAAACCGCGGGGATCAAATCGGCGACACTGGAAGTGAAGGGCGAGTTCGCCTATGGGTTTCTCAAGGCCGAAGTCGGCGTCCACCGGCTGGTGCGCATTTCGCCGTTTGACGCCAACAAGCGCCGCCACACCTCGTTTGCCTCGGTCTTCGTGATCCCGGAGGCCGAAGCCGATGTGCAGATCGAAATCAAGGACGAGGACATCCGTGTGGATACCTTCCGCGCCTCCGGCGCTGGTGGCCAGCATGTCAACAAGACCTCCTCGGCCATCCGCATCACCCACATCCCGACCGGCATCGTCGTGCAATGCCAAAGCGAACGCTCCCAGCACAAAAACCGCGACTCGGCGATGAAGGTCCTCCGCGCCCGGCTGTACCAACTGGAACGCGAGAAGGAAGAGGCGCGCCTGGCCGAGTTCGCCAAGAACAAGAAGAAGATCGAGTGGGGCTCGCAGATCCGCTCGTATGTCTTCCAGCCCTATCAAATGGTCAAGGACCACCGCACCGACGCCGAGACCTCGAATGTGCAGGCGGTCATGGACGGCGACATTGACATGTTCATTGAGGCCTACCTCGGCCACGGCCAGGTCGATGTGGTCGCGGCCAACGCCGCCCACTAAGGAGGCAGGATGTCCCCGCTGATGATCGTGCTGGTGTTGGGACTGGGGATCGGCGCCGGCGTGCTCTCCGGTCTACTGGGCATCGGCGGCGGCATGGTCCTGATCCCCGCCTTTGTCTACATGTTCGGGATGTCGCAACAGAAGGCACAGGGGACCTCGCTGGCCGTTTTGCTGCTGCCCATCGGCCTGTTGGCGGTCTGGCGCTATTATCAGTCCGGGCAGGTCGACCTGCGCATCGCGGCGCTGGTGGCGCTGGGCTTCTTCGGCGGCGCCTGGCTCGGCGCGGTCTTCGCCAATCAAATCAACGACACGCTATTGCGACGTGGCTTCGCCGTCTTCCTGCTGGCCGTTGCCATCCAGATGTTTTTCGAGAAGTAGCCCGCGCGGCAATCCACTCACCCGCCCTGTGACCGCCCCGCCAGTTGCCCGCAGGCCGCGTCGATGTCGACGCCGAATGATTTGCGGATGTTGACCGCCGGACAGCGCGGATAGAGATAATCGCGGAAGGCCGCGACCCGTTCCTCGGTCGTCCGCCGGTATGGCGACCCGTCGTTGGGATGGAAACGGATCAGATTGATCTTGCAAGGGACGCCGTGGATGAACGACACCAACTGGCGCGCGTGCGCCAGGGAGTCATTGATCCCATCCAGCAGGATATACTCGAAGGTCACCCGCCGCCGCGTCGCCTTCGCCACATGGATCGCCGCCTGCTTCAATTCCGCCAGCGGATAGCGCCGGTTGATCGGCATCAGTTCCGACCGCAACGCGTCATTGGCCGCCGTCAGCGAAATGGCCAGCTTCGCCTTGATCTTCTCCTCGGCCCACTGGTGAATCTGCGGCACCAATCCCACCGTCGAGACGGTCGTGCGGTTGTGCGAAATCTCAAGCCCCCAATCGGCGCCGATGATCTCCAGCGCCGCCTTCACACTCTCGAAGTTGTGCAACGGCTCGCCCATGCCCATGAAGACGACGTTGGTGAGCGTTTCCGACGATGTCAGAAGCCGCCGCGCCGCGATCACCTGGGCGATGATCTCGCCGGGTGTGAGATTGCGCAAAAGCCCCAGTTTCGCCGTGGCGCAGAAGGAACACCCCAGCGCGCACCCCGCCTGCGTTGACACACAGACCGTGCGACGGTCGCGGTCACGCATCAACACCGCCTCCCAGACCGCGCCACGGTCGCCGCCGGCATCGCGGAACAACAACTTCTCGGTGCCGTCCGGCGATTCCTGATGCGCGACCGGCGGATCAAACCGGAGCGTGTAACGCGCGGCCAACTCACGCCGCAACTGACCGGGCAGATTGGTCATGCGATCGATGTCATCGACACGGCGCTGATAGATCCAGCGCGCCAATTGATCGCCGCGGTGCCGCGGCTGGCCCAACGCCGTCATCTCCGCGATCAACTGCGATCGTGTCAGCCCCAGCAGAGGCTGTCGTCCCCGGCCTGCCGTCGCTTCGGTCTGATTGGTTGCTGGAATCATTCCGCCAAGGATACGACAATCCGACGGGATCGCGCCAATAGACCGCCACAGGTGGGGAATACCCCTCGCCTGTCAATTCCTTCTCGTAAGATCGTAATTCTAATTGATTGTAGTTTAGGCGGATACGCCGATGTCGACGATGGTGGTTCCTGGCAGCCGCCGCCTTTTTTGCATGGCATTCAAGGGCTTGCAAAGACGGGCCGACATAACTAATGAGCCGTCTGCCCCGCAGACGAGGAGGTGTAATGTTCAGGGACACGAACGCGAAGATTCTGGTCGTCGATGACGAGCCGGGAATTACCGAGATCGTGGACGCGTTTCTCACCACCGCCGGCTATGAAGTCGCCGTCGAGAACACATCCGAAGGCGCGTTGAAACGTTCCAAGGAGTGGGTTCCCGACATTATTCTGCTCGATATCATGATGCCGGTCATGGACGGTTACGATGTCTGCGCGGCGTTGAAGAAGGATTCGCGCACCGCCGACATTCCGGTGGTGTTCCTGACCGGCAAGGATGCGCGCGACGATCAGGGACGCAGTTTCAAGTCCGGCGGCAACCTCTTCGTCAAGAAACCGTTTTCCTGCGAACGGCTGCTGGACATCGTCAAGATCGTCTTGCTTTCAGTCAACAAGTAATCGCGCCTGCCGCGCACGCCGAAGCGCCCCGTTTTGGGGCGCGTTTTCGTTTGCGCGCCGCCGGTCACTTGCGCGCCCGCTCAATCGTCGCGGCGCCGGATCAGACGTTGCACTCCGGACGGCTTCTGCCTATCCTGCACGGGCCCGATCGCAGCAACGCACGACCGGCAGCCGACGATGACCGCGCAGATTCTCCTGTTTCTCCTGATCGCCGCGCTGGCGGATGTGGTCGGCGCCATGCTCTTTCTGATGCGCCGCCGTTGGGAGCATGAGGCCCTGCGCGTGCTGGTGGCCACCGGCGCCGGGTTCATGCTGGCCGTTGCCCTGGTCGAGATGCTCCCCGAATCGTTCGCGCACCTGCCCGAAGCCGGCGTCTGGGCCATCGCCGGGTTTCTGCTTATCCATGTGGCCGAGCATGTCCTGACACCTCATTTCCACTATGGCCATGAGACCCACACCGGGCTGGGGTCGCATGTCGGCTGGGCGGCGACCTTCGGGCTGGCCGTGCACTCGATCATCGACGGCGTCGCGATCGTCGTGGCCGTGCAGACCAGCGCACACCTTGGCATCCTGGTCTTCGCCGCGATGGTTTGGCACAAGATCCCCGGCGGTTTCACGCTGGCGTCGATTGTCTCGGCGACCGGGGGCACACGGCGCGCCGCATTCTTCGCCGCGACCAGTCTCGGATTGGCGTCGCTGGTCGGCGGCATCGTCTATGTCGCGCTGCAATCGGAGGGCTGGCTGGGACCGGCGCTGGCGCTCTCATCGGGATCGATCATCTATGTCGCGGCGACCGACCTGTTGCCCGAAGTGAACAAGAAGAGGACCGTTTGGGCGCCGCTGGCGGTGTTGGCCGGCGCCGGCATTTACTACATCGCGCACCTGACCGCCGGGCATTGACCGCCTTGTCCGCCGCCGGGAACCTGTCCGCCGTTTCCACGTAGAAGCGGGACACACACTGGGGCAGGACATTCTGACCAGGGAGGGTTTGTGAGACCGCATACCATACGGACAATCATCACCGCGCTCGGCATTCTGACCGCTCTGGCCGGCGCGCCGGCCGCGCACGCTACCGTCTTCGGGCAGGTCTCCACCGCCTACACACTGCGGCCGGGCACGACCGACGTCGGCGGATTCGTCAGTGTCTTCGAAAGTTCAACTCTGGTCTTCGGCCAGTTCCGCCGCGGCTTCATGAGCATCGGCGATTTCGGCGTTCAGGCGGGCTTTGTCGATCCGGAAACCGGCGACATGGGTCTGGCGCTCGGCGGCGATGCCAAGTTCATGCTCTTCCAGACCGGCGCCGAAGTCCCGTTCGACCTGGCGCTTGGGCCGCGCTTCGCCTATCTGGACATGGATCTGCTTTCACTGACGTCGATCGGCGGCTCGGTGGTGATTTCGCGCGAATATGCGCTGGCCCAGGGCAGTCTCGCCCCCTATGCCGCCTTCAATATGCGCCTGGAGAATGTGAATTTCGATGACGATCCGGCCGATGCGCTCAGCTTGTCGGCGGCCACGCAGCAGTACACCGAGGATGGCTCCGATCTCGAGGTCTCCGGCATCGCCGGCGCGCGCTGGAACATCAGCGAGCTGCTGGATATCCTGGGCGAAGTGGTTTTCGATCGCGATATCGGTTTCACGCTCGGCATGAACTTCAAACTCTGACATTTCCGACTGGACCGGCAGGGAAACCATACCATGGCCTCGTCTGAGGGCACGCACCCGTGACCCTCGGCGAGGCCATCGTGCTTGGTGTCGTGCAGGGGCTGGCAGAATTCCTCCCCATTTCCAGTTCCGGCCATCTCGTGCTGGTTGAGCACTGGTTGGGAATCACTTCGGCCGATCTGGTTTTCGAGGTGGCCGTTCACGCCGGCACGTTGCTTTCGGTGCTCTGGTACTTCCGCCGTCGTCTCTGGGAACTGGCCGAATCGGTGGCCGGACGGGGCGAATCGCCCAATGCGATTGCCGCCGCGCGCCGCGAAATCCTCTATCTGGCCATTGGCACCATTCCCGCCGGTGTCATCGGTGTGCTTTTCAAAGATCAGATCGAGACGGTCTTTGCCGACTCGCATCTGGCCGCATCCTTCTTGATGGTCACCGGAGCGATTCTCCTGTCGACAGGCCTCCGCCGCGGTGGCGGTCGGCCGCTGACGTTCTGGCGTGCCTGGTGGATCGGCTGCGCACAGGCGGTGGCCATCCTGCCGGGCATCTCGCGGTCCGGCTCGACCATCTCCGCCGGGCTCTGGCAGGGGGTGCGTCCGGCGCTGGCCGCCGAGTTCTCCTTCCTGCTGTCCATTCCCGCCGTGGGCGGCGCGATCCTGCTCACCATCCCCGATGCCTGGGGCAGCGGCCATCTGGGTCTGACGCATCTGGTCGGTGGAGTGGCGGCGGCGCTGACCGGCTATGCCGCCCTGCGGCTGGTCTTCGCGTTCCTGCGCGGTGGCCGCTTCGCCCTCTTTGGTGTTTATTGCCTGCTAGTGGGCGCGCTGGCAACCCTTCTGCTCAGGTAGCGCGGCCACCAGGGCCATGCGCATTCTGGTCATCCGTTTTTCGTCTCTGGGCGATGTCGTGCTCGCCGCCGCGCCATTGCGCGCCCTGGCCGAGCGCCATCCTGACGCCGAAATCACGCTCGCCACCCGGGCGCAATATGCCCCGCTCTTCTCCGGCTTTCCCGCCCCGCTGCGGATCATGCCGTTGCAGCCCGGGCAATCTCTTGCCGATTTTGCCCGCGCGCTGGGAGAATCCCATTTTGACTTGATCGTCGATTTGCACGCCTCGCTGCGTTCGCGTGCCCTGACCGCGCGCCTCAACGCCGGGAAATTGCGCCGAATTGACAAGGCGACACTGCGTCGCTGGCGTATGGTCTGGAGCAAGAAGGGATTGGACCGCCCTCACTCGGTGGTGCGCTCGTATCTCGAAGCCGCCGGCCTCTCTGGCGAATACCGCCCCACATTGGCGTTGACCGACTCGGAGCAGACACGCGTTCTCTGTCCATCGACTCCGATTCTCGGCCTCGGTTGGGGGGCGCGTCATCCCACCAAGGCGGTCCCGACAGAACTGTGGACACGGCTGTTTGTCGCGTTGGCGCCGGTCACGCCCATTCACATCGCGCTGTTCGGTCTCTCCGCCGATGAGGCGGCCATCGCGCGGTATGTCCGCGAGGATTTGCACGGGATCGGCGGCCTCACACTGGAGACCCATCTCGACTTGCCGCTGCGCGAACTGATGGTGCGTCTGTCGGGTTGCACTGCGTTTGTCTCCGGCGATTCCGGCCTGATGCACCTGGCCGATGCCCTGGGCGTTCCCACATTCGGTCTGTTTGGCCCGACTCATCCGGCGCTGGGTTTTGCGCCGGCGGGGGAGAGGTCGCGCGCTTTTCATTCGGGTGTCTGGTGTTCGCCATGCGACCGCCACGGACGCGCCCCCTGTTTCCGCGATCGCCGTTACTGTTTCAATGAACTCGATCCGACCGAAGTCGCCGCCGTCCTCTCAGCCGCATTGCGCCGCCCAGTTGCCACCGTGGACCGCACCCGATGACACACTCTCCGACTCCCGCCGCTTTTCTGGATCGCGATGGCACCTTAATCGTGGAGCATGGGTTCCTCAGCGATCCCGACGGCGTCGCGCCGCTGCCCGGCGCCATCGAGGCGGTGCGTTGGCTCAACCGCTGGGGTGTGCGGGTAGTTGGCGTGACCAACCAGTCGGGCGTGGCGCGCGGCTACTTCGGCGAGGACACCGTGCGCGCGGTCAACCGCCGTGTGATCGACCTTTTCGCCGAAGGCGGCGCCGCTATCGATGCGATCTACTACTGTCCGCATTATCCGTTGCCCGGCCAGCCATTCTGTGTCTGCCGCAAGCCGGCACGCGGCATGATCGATCAGGCCGCCGCCGATTTTGACATCGATCTGGCACATTCGGTGGTGATCGGCGATCGCGCCTGCGATGTGCAACTGGGGCAGGGGATCGGCGTTCCCGGCATCCTCGTGCTCACCGGGTACGGCGCAC
Organism: uncultured Ignavibacteria bacterium; assembly: GCA_964593585.1. Taxonomy (GTDB): domain Bacteria; phylum Zixibacteria; class MSB-5A5; order WJJR01; family WJJR01; genus JACQFV01. Next base: position 116,987 of record CAZQIZ010000002.1, on the reverse strand, counting down.
AGGAGCAACGCGACTGGGGTCACGCCGCCCCCCCCGACCACATTGCTGCATCCGTGCTGGATGCCGTGCATTGGTGGGGCATGCGGACCGGGCGTATGCACGCCCCGCCGCGTTGACTCTGATTCCGGCGCGCGCTACATTGGCCTCTCGTCCCGTGGGGAACCCAATCAGGGAGTCAGCGATGAGCGTCTCGACCACCAGTTTGCCCGTTTCCTCCCGCCCGGCCATCTCGCTGCGCGCGCATGGGGTGCCCCCTTCGCCGATCCGCAAACTGGTCGGCTTTGCCGATCAGGCCAAATCCCGCGGCGTGAAAGTCTACAACCTGAACATCGGCCAGCCCGACATCCCCACACCGCCGCAGTTTTTCGAAGTGTTGCGCAACTTCAATGAGAAGGTGCTCGCCTACGGCCATTCCAAGGGGCATGCCAGTTTGCTGAAGGCCTGGTCGAACTACTATCTGCGGCGCGGCCTGGACATCGCCCCCGAACAGATCCAGATCACCACCGGCGGGTCGGAGGCGATTCTCTTTGCGTTGACTTTGACCTGCGATCCGGGCGACAACATCGTGACCTCCGAACCGTTCTACACTAACTACTTCTCGCTGGCACGCGCCGCGGGGGTGGAGTTGCGGCCGTTTGCCTCCGAGCCCGCGCTCGGCTACTGTCTGCCAGCGCGCGCAGTGATCGAAAAAGCCATCAACGAACGCACCCGGGCCATCCTCATCTGTTCGCCGAATAATCCGACCGGCACCGTGCTCTCGCGCGATGAGATCGCCACCGTGGTGCAGATCGCCGAGGAGCACAACCTCTTCATTCTCTCCGATGAGGTCTACCGCGAGTTCTGCTACGGCCAGACCCATGTGTCGATCTGGCAGTACCCGCAGGCGGCCCACCGCGCGATCATGCTCGATTCGATCTCGAAACGCTTCTCCGCCTGCGGCGCGCGTGTCGGCGCGCTGGTCTCGCGCAACGAGGCGATCATGGATGGGGCGCTGCGATTGGGACAGGCGCGGCTGTGCACCGCCACGGTCGAGCAACTGGCGGCGGTGCACCTGATGGACCTCGATGACGCCTACTACGCCGGCATCGCCCGCGAGTACCAGTCGCGTCGCGATCTGGTGATCGGGCGGCTCGGGGCCATGCCGGGTGTGCGTTGCGAGACACCCGCCGGGGCCTTCTACCTGATGGCCACCCTGCCCATCGATGATGCCGATCGGTTCTGCCAGTGGATGCTCACCGACTTCAATCACCGTGGCGAGACCGTGATGCTCGCCCCCGGGCCGGGGTTCTATGCCACCCCGGGACGCGGCGCCAAGGAAGTGCGCATCGCCTATGTGCTGGAAAAACCGGCGCTCGAGCAGGCCATGGCGGCCCTGGCGGCCGGACTGCAGGCCTATCCCAGGTAGGGCGGGCTCCGCCCGCCGTCATGGGGCCGTCATCATCCTCATCACGCCATGAACATCCATCTTGGCATCGACATCGGCGGCACCTGGATCAAGTACGGCGCCATCGACGCCGAGGGGCATATCCTCTTCGCTGATCGTGCCCGCACCCGCGGCGCCGAAGGGCAGCAGGCGACACTCGATGGCATCGTCGGATGCGCCTGCGCACTCTGCGACTGGGCCCAACGGGCCGGACACACGCCTGTTTCCGTCGGTATCGGCTCACCCGGCACCATCAACCCCGACACCCACAAGGTCCAGCCCCCGACTCCGAACCTGACCACGATCATCGGCATCAATCTCGCCGCGTTGGTCGAACGCGACACCGGCCTTCCGACCGCCATCGACAACGATGCCAACTGCGCCGCGTGGGCCGAATGCTGCTACGGCGCCGGACGCGGCATCGACAACCTGATCTGCGTCACCGTCGGCTCCGGCATCGGCAGCGGATTCATTGTCGATGGGAACATCTTCTCCGGACCCAATGGCTCGGGCGGGGAGATGGGGCACATCACCCTCGACTATCGCGGCCCGCGCTGCCCCTGCGGCAATCATGGCTGTCTCGAATTGTATGCCTCCGCCAACGCGGTCATCCGCAAGGCGGCGGCCGCCGCCGACACACAGACCGAGTCGGCGCTGGCCTCGCTGCGCGACGCGTCGGCCGACGGCATGACGCTGGCAATCCTCTTCGACGCGTTCGCACGGGGGGATGCGACCGCCCGGCAGATTCTGGTCGAATCGGCGCATCAACTGGCGATGGGGATTTTGAGCGCGGTTAATCTCTTCGATCCGGAGGCGGTGATCATCGGCGGGGGAATGGCCGACGCCGACAGCGACGGTTTCTGGCTGGGCCAGGTCGGCGATCGCATCCGCGCACATGCCTTCTCCGTCGAGGGGAAAAACCTGCGCATCGGCAAAGCGGCGCTGGGCAACGACGCCGGCTTCATCGGCGCGGCGGCCCTGGGGGCCTGCGCGCTCGGCAAAAGCGGTTGATTCGGACCCGGTCGACGTATTATGTCTGGTCTGAGGCGCCGGGTGTGATCCAGACGGCGCCTGTTTTGTGACCGGCCATGAAATCGCGCGGCAAGATCATCATCGTCCCGCTCGGCGATCTCGACTTTTACCAGGTCAACAAGCTCGCCGCCAATCTCTCCATCGCCTTTTCCGCCGGCGTCGACATCCTGCAGGGAGTCGAGGTGCCCGACGAGGCCGAGAATCAGGAACGTGGTCAGTTCTACGCCACCGTGATCCTGACCAAACTGGAACTGATGCGCCAAAACGACAACGAGCGCATCCTCGGCCTGACCGAGGAGGATCTCTACATCCCGACCGTGCCGTTTGTCTATGGCGAGGCCGATCCGGTCTCCGGCTGCGCCGTGATGTCATTCTACCGCATGCGGCTCGAGTTCTACGGCATAGCCGAGGATGAAAAGCAGATCTTCTCGCGCGCCGTCAAAGAGGGCATCCACCTGGTCGGGCAACTGTTCCACCTTGCGGCGTGCAGCAACCCCCGCTGCGTGATGTACCGTTCGGCCTCAATGAGCGACACCGACGCCAAGGCCGAAAAGTTCTGTGACAACTGCCAGCGCCGCTTGGTCCGCCACGGCGTCTGAGTCCCACCCGTATGACCGCTCCCGCTCCCTCCACCGGCCGGATTTGGGGATACCGGATCGGACGGCTCCTGCAGATTCTTGGCCTCGGGCTGGGGTTGGAGGGGCTTTTGGTCTACGGCGCCGAGCCCAGCGAGGGACCGATGATCTATGCCACACTGCTGGCGGTGGCCGTCTTCTATGCCGGCTGGTTCCTGGCCCGGCGATTTTCTCCCGTTCCGCCACCGAAAAAGTGATGGACAGCGCGCCCGCCGCTGTCTAAGCATCCGTGGGACGCGATCCGCCCTGGCGGACCGCCGCGCGGCAGAGGTGGTTGGACGCATGCCGTTTCGTCCTCGCGGGGCGCCTCCCAGGACTACGTTGCGTTCGTTCGTGCAAGCCAGGGCTCGCGGCTCCGCCGGAGCGTCGCTTTCCCACATCATGTCTGGAGCCTTTCAATGACCCTCGAACAGGTTCTCGAAAAACTGCGCAAGGACAGCCACGTCGAGCACTGGCACACCATCTCCGCCCGCAGCGGCGACTACCGCGACTATCCCGCATCGATCGACCCGCGGCTGGCCGATGCGTACCGTCGGCGTGGCGTGGCCAAGCTCTACCGCCATCAGGCTGAGGCGATCGACGCGGTCGAGCGCGGCGACAATGTGGTGGTCGTGACCCCGACCGCCTCCGGCAAGACCCTCTGCTACAACCTGCCGGTGCTCAACGCCATCCTCCGCGACCCGTATGCCCGCGCTTTGTACCTGTTTCCGACCAAGGCGCTCTCCCAGGACCAACGCGCCGAATTGATCGAGCTGACCGAAGGCGCCGGCATCGATATCAAGACCCACACTTTCGACGGCGACACACCCTCGACCGCCCGTCGCGCCGTGCGTATTGCCGGACAGATTGTCATCACCAACCCCGACATGCTCCACTCGGGCATCCTGCCGCATCACACCAAGTGGGTGAAGCTGTTTGAGAACCTGCGCATTGTGGTGATCGACGAGCTGCATCACTACCGCGGGGTCTTCGGCTCGCACCTGGGCAATGTGATCCGCCGCTTGCTGCGCATCGCCGCCTTCTACAACGCCAACCCGCAGTTCATCGCCTGCTCGGCCACCATCCACAATCCCGATGAACTGGCCGAACGGATCGTGGGCAGGAAGTTCGTCGTGGTCGACCGCAACGGCGCCCCGACCGCCGAAAAGCATGTCATCCTTTACAATCCGCCGCTGGTCAACGAGGCCCTCGGCATCCGTCGCTCCTCGCTGTCGGTGGCCAACAAGTTGGCCGCCGAGTTCCTCACCCACAACATCACAACCATCGTCTTCGCGCGCATGCGCCGGTCGGTCGAGGTCATCCTCACCTACCTGCGCGAGCATTTGGCGATGATCAAACGCAACCCGCAGCTGGTGGTGGGCTACCGCGGCGGCTACCTGCCCAACGAACGGCGCGGCATCGAAGAGGGGCTGCGTCGCGGCACAATCCGCGGCGTGGTCTCCACCAACGCTCTCGAACTGGGCATCGACGTCGGCTCGCTGGATGTCGCCATCCTCTGCGGCTACCCCGGAACCCTGGCCTCGATGCGTCAGCAGATCGGACGCGCCGGACGGCGCCAGGGGATTTCGGCGGCGATCATGGTCGCCAACTCCTCGCCGGTCGACCAGTTTCTCGTCCGCCATCCTGAATATGTCTTCGAACGCGCCGTCGAATCGGGCATCGTCGATCCCAACAACCTGGTCGTGCTGATGTCGCACCTGAAGTGCGCCGCCTTCGAGCTGCCCTTCGGCGCCGATGCGAAGTTCGGCGTCGACATGACCCAGCCGATGCTGGAATACCTGCGCGAAAACCGGGTGCTGACCCAGTCGGGCGGACGCTACTTCTGGGCCTCCGACATCTATCCGGCCGGCGAGGTCTCCCTGCGCGCCGCCTCGCCGGAAAACTTCACCATCCACAACCGCTCCGACAAAAACCGCATCATCGGCGAAACCGACCTGTTCTCGGCGCCGGTCTTTCTGCATCCCGACGCCATCTACCTCCACGGCGCCGGGCAGTACCAGGTTAAGGACCTCGACTGGGAGGGACGCCGCGCCTATGTCGAGGAAGTCAACGTCGACTACTTCACCGACGCCGAAACCAAGACCGACCTGAAGATTCTCACGGTCGAAAACGACCGCATCGCTCCCGACATGCGGCTGGGACATGGCGAAGTGTCGCTGACCACCGTCGCCGTGCTGTTCAAGAAGATCCGTTTCCACACCCACGAAAACGTCGGCTCCGGCAAGATCAGTCTCCCCGAACTGGAGATGCACACCACCGCCTTCTGGACCGATTTCCCCGCCGACATCGCCGCGAAACTGGGCTATCCGATCGGCAACGTGGGGGAGATCCTGCGCGCCGCCGCCAACGCGCTGGGGCAGATGGCCCCCCTGTGGGTGATGTCCGACCCGCGCGATCTCGGCGCGCTCTCGCAGGTGCGCGCCCCGCATTCCGGGTTGCCGACGATTTACCTCTACGACAACGTCCCCGGCGGCGTGGGCTTCTCGCAGAAGATCTTCGAGATGGCCTCCGACCTCTTCGCCGAGACCGCCCGGCTGATCCGCGAATGCTCCTGCCAGAGCGGCTGCCCCGCCTGTGTCGGTCCGGAAATGGAAATCGGACGCATCGGCAAAAAAGGCGCGGCCGACCTGCTGGAATTTGCCGCCAAATCGGCGACACTGGAAACACGCCCGCGCGTCAACGAACCGGTGGCGCAGCTTGATGGGGAAGAGGGTGGGATTGATTGAGCGCCACGAGCCGGCAAATCGACGCAGTGCCGAACTGACCGGCGACCGGAATAGAGATTGACACTTTATCTGAATGAGCGAAATTGACTCTGGGAAGCCCCGCCGCCGCGACGTATCCGATTGTTGGAGGCAGGTATGGGAAGAGGCGCTTGGACGCCCGCCGGCGTCGTTGTGTTGGTCGGGATTGCGACAGCTCTCGCAATCGGAGGCGCTGCTCACTCTGCCCCAGATTCTCCCCAAACGTGTCTTTCTGGCTGCGTTCTCGACTCCATAGCATTGAGTGATTCGATCCTCGCGTGGTTGCCGGTGGACGGCGACAGCGACGGAGTCTGGGAACTCGGAGTGGCCCTCAACAGCATGCCGACCATCGTCGGCGTGTACGACCCGCTTCATGGTCAGTGGCGCGGCGGCCCATTGGAACTGGGCGTCGATGCTGCGAATTGGATCGCGGGGAACTACGACGCGGATCCGACGATCGAGTACGCATACCTGTCAGGAGACTCCATCCGGCAGTTTGATCCCGATGCCGCCTCCTGATGTGGGGTTGTGGAGGACTCCCTTCGCCGCCCAGCGTGCCGTCTTCTATGGCACTACACCTCAGGGGGCGCCCATCGTCGCGCTTCTCCAGCATCAGTATTTCGACACGGTGGAGGCCCAGCAGGCTCCGGGCGTCATTGGGCATGGATACGAGCGTTGGCACTTGCACCGATTTCGCCTCGCCGATGGGGCGTTCGTCGATTCGGTGCCCGCCGGACCGGACATCTGGACGACGATCTATGACCCCTCATCCCCGAGTGCCGTCTCCCTGCTGATTGATTGTCGTTGGCGCACCTGGAGCTCATACTTCTGGACGGACGAGTCATCGCTTGATTCGGTGCAGTCGCTCACGCCTCAGTGGACGGTCCATCGTCGATGGATGTCCAGCGCGATTGGGTGCTACATCTGCTCCCCGAATTCGGCGCGGCGAGTTCTCCGGAATCTGGCCACGGGGAAGAGGGATGAGGGCGCTTCACCACTCATGATTATCGAGGTCGATTCGGGAAGCTGGTCCTCCGGACTTAAGCCGCAGTTGACGGCCTTTTCGACGGACACTGCGCCGGCGTACTGGCAGACGGCTTGGGCCAATACGATTGTGGAGAGCCGCTACCTGCGATTCGCTGTCGCCGATCCCGATGGTGACGGGATCAGCCATTGCTACCTCCCGGTGCGTGACAGTTCGGTCTGGGAGGTGCGCGACCTTTCCACCGGAGCCGAGTCGGAACGGTTATATGGCATGCCGGAAGTGGACCTGTTTGCCGGACCTTTGTTCGCGCCGGGAGAGGCGACACTCTTCTACTTCCGCGGTTCGTACTTGGTTTATTATCGATCCGAAACCCCCACCGGGGTTTTCGATGACCCCTCGCCGGAAGCAGGGACCATTGCGCGTCTTGAGATCGCCGCACGACCCAACCCCTTCAATTCATCGGTCACGCTCTTTTGGACTCCGGAGACCGAGGCCGTGTCCGTGGTGATCTACAACGTGTTGGGACAGGCCGTCATTGAACTGCCGACCGGAGAGCGCCCGGAGGTTGTCTGGGACGGCCGTGATATTCAGAATCACGCTTGTCCGTCCGGCATCTACTTCGCCCGTCTATCCTCATTCAGGGGATCGACGGTCCGGAAACTCGTCCTGCTGCGGTGACATCGAACGAGTTGGCTGCTGATTTCGCTCCGCCTCCGATTGCGCCGAAACTGCTGTCAAATCCTACCAAAACGGGGTTGACTGAACCCCTTGCCCGCTTGATACTTGAGGCCTGCCGCAACGCCCGCCGGGCGTTTTTGTTTGGCGGGTTTTGTGAAAAGATTCCCTTAGGGAATCCGACGGGCTGACCACCGATGCTGAGTCTGATTGTTTTCTGGGTTGCCGCCCTTGTGGCCATCGCCGCCGCCGTGCGCGTCATCACCGTGCGCAACCCGATCACCTGCGTCCTCCATCTGATCGTCACCCTCGTCGCGCTGGCCGTCCTCTTTCTGCAATTGTCGGCGGAGTTTGTCGCCATTCTCCAGATCATCATCTACGCCGGCGCGATCATGGTGCTGTTCCTCTTCATCGTGATGATGCTCAACCTGAAACGCGATGAGTTCGGGCCCAATCCGCTGCGCGGCATCCGCGTCTTTGGCGGGATACTCGGCGCCACCTTCCTCGCCGAGATCTTCATCCTCTTCGGCGGCGTCGATGCGGTAGTCGATCCGGCGCCGGAAGGCTTCGGCAGCGTAACCGCCATGGGCAAGGTGCTCTTCGGCGAATACCTGTTTGCGTTCGAACTGACATCGATTCTGCTTCTTGCCGCCGCGCTGGCCGTCGTGGTGGTGGCGCGTCCGCGCCGCGCCGGCGAGGTCGAGGGATAACCGATGCTGCCCGTGCCGCTGGAGCATTACCTCGTCGTCGCCGGGATACTCTTCATCCTCGGCGTGGTCGGCGTGATGGTTCGCCGCAACGCCATCGTGACCCTGATGAGCGTCGAGTTGATGCTCAACGCCGCCAACTTGCTGCTGGTCGTCTTCGCCCGTGTCCACCATGACATCGGCGGGCAAGCGATGGTCTTTTTTGTGCTGACCGTGGCGGCCGCCGAAGCCGCGGTCGGCCTGGCAATCCTGGTTGCGGTCTACCGGCGCAAACGGTCGGTCGATGTGGATGGATTGAACATGCTGAAAGGGTGACGCTCGCGGGTCCCCTCACCCGCCTGGCCCGCCGGGCGAGGCAACCTCTCCCAAAGGGAGAGGTGAACAAGCAACGAAGTGTCTGGCTACTTCGGTGATCAGGGGTTCGGCAGTTCAGAAGATTGCGAGTGAAGCGATCAGGAGAGATGGGAATCAGGATTTCCGACAAGTTAGAGACTGGAAGTCATCGGTGCGGCAGAACGATTTGAACGATGTCATGACACAGGATCGACGAGCCGAGTTCACTGTATTGCGCGACAGCCGGGTCGCAAGTCTGTTCAGCTCCCCCTCAGGGGGAGGTCGTTTTGCCGCAGGCAAAACGGGTGAGGGGACTCGCCGGAACCGCGAGAGACACCCCTAAACCTCATGCTATCGCTTGTCTGGACCATACCGCTCTGGCCGCTGGCCGGGTTTCTCCTCAACGGCTTCTTCGGCCGTAAGTGGGGGAAGGGCCCCGCGGGCGTGGTGGCCTGCGCCGGCGTGCTTGCCTCCTTTGTCATCGCGCTGGGATCGTTTTTCGCCCTCCTCGGTTACCCCGGGCGCCAGTTCCAGGTCATGCCCTTCGAATGGATCGGCGTCGATGGTTTCTCGGCGGCGTTCGGATTCCTGTTTGATCCGCTCTCCGCGGTAATGGCGCTGGTGGTCAGCGGCGTCGGCTTCCTCATCCATGTCTATTCGGTCGGGTACATGGCGCATGACCCTGACCAGCCGCGCTACTTCGCCTTCCTCAACCTCTTTGTCTTCTTCATGCTTGTGCTGGTCTTGGCGGGAAACTTCCTGCTGCTCTACGTCGGCTGGGAAGGGGTGGGGCTCTGCTCGTATCTGCTGATCGGTTTCTGGTACAAACGTCCCTCGGCGGCCAAGGCGGGGATGAAGGCGTTTGTCGTCAACCGCATCGGCGATTTCGGTTTTGCGATCGCCATCTTTCTGATCTTCCGCTCGTTCGGCACCGTCAATTATCTCGAAGTCTTTGAGAAGGCCCCGGCGATGGCCGCGGCGCTCGGCGGCACGCTGACCGCGATCGGGCTGTTGCTCTTCCTCGGCGCCACCGGCAAATCGGCGCAGATCCCGCTTTATGTCTGGCTCCCGGATGCGATGGAAGGCCCGACGCCGGTCTCGGCGTTGATCCATGCCGCCACCATGGTCACCGCCGGCGTCTACATGGTCGCGCGTTGTTCGACTCTGTTCGCGCTGGCCCCGGTCACGTTGGTCGTGGTCGCCGTCATTGGCGCCGCCACCGCGCTTTTTGCCGCGACGATGGCGTTGGTGCAAAATGACATCAAAAAGGTCCTGGCCTATTCTACCATCTCGCAGTTGGGCTACATGTTCCTCGCTCTCGGCGTCGGCGCTTTCGCCGCCGGGATCTTTCATCTGATGACCCATGCCTTCTTCAAGGCGCTGCTGTTCCTCGGCGCCGGCAGCGTCATCCATGCGATGTCCGACGAGCAGGACCTGCGCAAGATGGGCGGGCTGAAAAGGCACATGCCGACCACCTACTGGACCTTCGTGGTGGCGGCGCTGGCGATCGCCGGGGTGCCCCCGCTGGCCGGCTTTGTTTCGAAGGATGAAATCCTCTGGAAGTCGTTCGCTTCACCCATCGGCCACTGGCTGCTGTGGGCGGTCGGTTCGCTCACCGCGCTTCTGACCGCGTTTTACATGTTCCGTCTGGTCTTCATGGCCTTCCATGGCCAGCCGCGTTTCGGGCATGAGGTCCATCCCCACGAGTCGCCGCGCGCGATGACGCTGCCGCTGTCGATCCTTGGCGTGCTCTCGATCATCGGCGGCTGGATCGGCTGGCCGGCGGTGTTGGGCGGCGGCGCCTGGTTTGAGCATTTCCTCGCGCCGGTGTTCACGCACGCCGAGGAGACCCTGCATCTGGAGGCCCATGCCTCCCACGCGGTCGAGTATGGCCTGATGGCCTTCTCGGTGCTGATCGCCCTGGCCGGCATCGGCTGGGCGTATGCGTGGTATGTGAAATCGCCGGACAAAGCCGAGGCGCTGCGTCAGAAGTTCCCCGGACTTTACAATCTGCTGTTGAACAAGTACTGGATCGATGAACTCTATGACGCCGTGGTGGTCAACCCGTTGGTAAAGATCTCCACCGCGGTCTACCGCTACTTTGACCTCGGCGTGGTCGATGGCGCGGCCAATGGGCTGGCGGCCAGCGCGCAGAACGCCGCCGCCGGCGGGGTGAAGTTCTCCACCGGATGGTTCCGCTGGGGGATTCTGACCTTCATCCTGGGTTGTGTGGTCGCGGTCGGCTGGGCGCTGTGGGCCTTCCTGCAGGGAATGGTGGGCGCATAATGGGTCTGCTCTCGTTCCTCATCTTCTGGCCCGCCGTCGCCGGCATCGCCCTGCTGCTCTGGCCGCGCGATCAGGGGAAGGAACTGGGGATTGTCGCCGCGGTCGTCTCGGCTGTCGAACTGGTCGCGTCGCTTTGGCTCTGGTTCGGCTTCGTCCCCGGCGGCGGATTCCAGTATGTCGAAAAGGCGGCTTGGATTCCCCGCTTCGGCATCAATTACGCCCTCGGGCTCGATGGCATCTCGCTGCTATTAGTCCTGCTCACCACGCTTCTGACCATCATCGCGGTGGTCTCGTCGTTTACCGGCATCAAGCAGGGCAGACGCGGCTACTACGCCTCGCTTCTGTTCCTCGAGACCGGCGTGATCGGCGCCTTCTGCGCCACCGATGTTTTTCTCTTTTATATCTTCTGGGAGGCGATGCTGATCCCGATGTATTTCCTGATCGGCATCTGGGGCGGGGAACGTCGCATCTACGCCACAGTCAAGTTCGTGCTCTACACCATGGTCGGATCGCTGCTGATGTTGGTGGCCATTCTCTGGACCTACCAGTTCAGCAACGCCGGCGGCAATGGCACCTTCGACCTGTTTGCCTGGTACCAACTCAACATTCCTGCCGGCATTCAGGTCTGGCTCTTCGCTGCCTTCGCGCTCGCGTTTGCCATCAAGGTGCCGATGTTTCCGTTCCACACCTGGCTGCCGGATGCGCATGTGCAGGCGCCCGCCGCCGGATCGGTCATGTTGGCCGGTGTGCTGCTGAAGCTGGGCACCTATGGTTTCATGCGTTTCGCCATGCCGCTGTTCCCCGAGGGGTATGCGGCATTGGCCGACACCATCCTCGTGCTGGCGGTGATCGGCATCGTCTATGGCGCGGCGATGACTTTGATCCAGTCCGATGTGAAGAGCCTGGTGGCCTACTCTTCGGTCTCGCACCTCGGCTTTGTCATGCTCGGATTGGCCTCGCTCAATCTGATCGGCGCCTCCGGCGCGCTGTTGCAGCAGATCAACCATGGCATCTCGACCGGCGCCCTCTTTTTGCTCATTGGGATGATCTATGAGCGCCGTCATACCCGTCAGATCGCCGACTATGGCGGCATCTTCGCCACCGTGCCGGTCTTTACCATCATCTTCCTGATCGTGACCTTGTCCTCGATCGGCCTGCCGGGCACCAACGGCTTCGTCGGCGAGTTCCTGATTCTCCTGGGCGCCTTCCAGACCAGTCCGGTCGCCGCCATTATCTCGACTTCCGCCGTGATTCTTGCCGCCGGCTACATGCTATGGCTGGTGCGACGGGTCTTCTTTGGTCCGCTCACCCGTCCGGAGAATGAGAAGATTCTCGACCTCGACCGCCGCGAACTGGCGGTGGTCATTCCGCTTCTGGCGCTGATCATCTGGATCGGTGTCTACCCGAAGCCCTTCCTGGCGCGCATTGAACCCGATCTGAAGACCTGGGTCGAACAGGTGAAGCCGCCGCAATACGGCGCTCCGGCCGACCCGTCCGGGACATTCACCCTGCCGGCCGCGGAGGTGACGCGATGAATTGGGCCGCGATCGCCCCCGAAATCATCCTCTGCCTGGGCGTGTTCGTGGTGATGCTGCTCGATGTCACCTCGAAAGGGAAGTTCAACGCCGGCTGGCTTGCGGCCTTCGTCATTTTCGCCGCGGCCGTCAGCGTCGCGCTGCAGTTCGAGAACATCGAAGTCGGCTTCTCTGGCATGGTCCTCGCCGACCGTTTTGCCCACATGATCCGTCTGGTGATCTACACCGGGGCGCTGCTGGCCACGCTCACCGCCGCCGGCTCCTGGAAGGCCAAAGGCACCAACACGATCTTCGGCGTCGACTATTTCGCCCTGCTGCTCTTGTCGGTGATCGGCATGGACCTGCTGGTCACCGGCGCGCACATGGCGGTCCTGTTCATCGCCCTCGAGATCCTCTCGCTGCCGCTCTATGCCATGGCCGCGGGGCATGGCAAACATAATGAGCATGTCGAGGCGGGCGCGAAGTACTTCCTCAATGGCGCATTCGCCTCCGGCATCCTGCTTTTTGGCATCGCGCTGGTTTATGGCGCCACCGGCAGTTTCAATCTCGAGCAGATCGGCAGGGCGATCGCGCAGGGCGACGCCCATGGCCTGCTGGTTTGGATCGGCGGGATCCTGATTGCGATCGGTTTCCTCTTCAAGATTGCCGCGGCGCCGTTCCATGCCTGGGCGCCCGATGTCTATGCCGGCGCGCCCACACCCACCGTCGCCTTCTATTCCGCCGCGCCCAAGGCGGCGGCGGTCGGTTTGCTTTTGCGTCTCACGCTCTCCGTGTTCGCCGACATTCCGATGGAGTCATTCCTCTGGGGGATCGCCTGGCTGTCGATGTTGATCGGCAACCTCCTGGCCTTGCGCCAGCATGATCTGAAACGTCTGCTCGCCTATTCCGGCATTGCCCACATGGGCTATGCCTTGGTCGGCCTCGCTGCTGGAGGGTCCAGCGCGGTCGGGGCCGTGAGTTTCTACCTGCTCGGATATGCCGGAATGTCGGTGGGCGGCTTCGCCGTGCTCTGCGCCATCAGCCATGGCGGCGTGAGCGCCACGCTGGAGAATGTCGCCGGTCTCGGCAAACGCCACCCGGCGCTGGCGGCGGTTCTTTCGATCTTCATGTTCGCGCTCGCGGGCATTCCGCCGACCGTTGGCTTTGCCGGCAAGTTCGTTGTCTTCTCCGAGGCGGTGCGCGCCGATCTGGTCGGCCTGGTCATTTGGGCGGTCCTGTTCTCGGCGTTGTCGGTCTACTACTACCTGCGCGTGGTGGTGGCGATGTGGATGTGGCCCCCGACCGAAGAGTCGGCCGCCATCGATCCGCCCGCCTCGCTGCGCCCCGCCCTCTGGTTGGCCACACTGGTCACCATGATCCCCGGCCTGTACCCACAACCCTTCTTGGACCTGGCCGGCAGTTCGCTCTTCTGGCTGCTTTAAATCCATTCGCTTCGCTCACTCCAAATCAGGAGGTCGGACATTCCTGTCTGACCTGCCATCGCCGATTGGAGGCGGCTTTTTCGACCCGCGATCGGCGATGGCATTTCGCGGGAGGGCAGCCCTACCGTGGGAGGGCGAACACGAGGTTCGCCCCTACGGGGTTGAGACACGGCCATGGAATGTTTTATTGGCGTACAGCCCTGCCGCGCGTGTCGCCTCATTCGGCGGGTCCCAAAAGCGGGCCAGCCTCACGAGGCGATGGACAGGCAAGAATGCCTGTCCTCCTGTCGTCGTTTTGTCAGGGATCGTGCGGCTACGTGCGGAAGAAATAATCGTCGTACTGCGAGCCGAAATCATCTTTCGTCAGCGGCTCGAATGTGTCGCCGTGCCAGATGAGCATGCAACGTGTGCAAACCCACACATGCTCGCGCGCCTGCAGTTTCTCCTGACAGCGGGGGCAGGTCCGCAGACGTTTACCATTGGAGGCGCGTCGCTTAAACCACATGGTGTCACCGCGCTTTCACCAGCATCACCAGCGTGGTCACGCCGATGAACACCGGAAAGGTCTGCATTGGGGAGATCGAAGGCGCCAGCGTCAGGCCGGCAATCGACAGCAGCGCCGACGGGACCAGCACCCATTTGGCTAGGTTGTAGACGAGTTTGGTGGCGTAGGTCACGATGATCAGGACGACCAGCGCGCTGAACGCCCAGAAGGCATACTGCCCGATCTCGCCCAGGTGGGACACGATGAACGCGTTCAGATCGCTCCAGCGATCGGCGAGCCGCTCGACGAACTCCGTCATCGACGCGAAGATCGTCATCACCAGTCCGCCCGCCCCGCTCATCGTTGCTCCCTGTGCTACACGACTTCAGTTCCCACCGGCTCGATCGTCAACGACGACTCGCCGACTTCCGAAAGCCCGTTCATCCGCGAAGTGAGGAAGTTTCGCGACGTGATCCATTTCTGCGAGAAGCCCATCACCTGTTCGCGCGTCGCCTCATCCTGCCAGTCCAGCGTCAGACTGTCGATGTGCTCGCCATGCACCACCAGGTCTTCCATGGTCAGGATGTAACGGACCCTCATCATCGTCGCTCCCGTCGCCCTCATGGGCACAGCGTGTCCGGACAGCCAAATCGCAATCCCGATGCCGGATTTGCCGCGTGAATAACCGCGTAGGATGCTGAGGCGGAAGCGGTTGCGAGATAATGCTATATGTGGATCAGTGAAAGCCAGATATTAGATGATCTGCCCCTGTGCGGATATCCTACAGCAGGCGGGAGTGGTTGGCATCCCACAGGTTGTGGCGCGCCAGCGACCTTTCCTGATCAGGAATTGAATAGGGGGTGGATCATGGCGATTTGCCGGTGAAGCGCGGCACGGTATCGCAAACCGCCACGGTCGGCGGTCGCCATCTGGGCCGTAAAGCCCGCAAACTCCTCCGGGAGCGCCCAACGCGCTTCACGGATTTCCTGCGTATCGACCGGCGCGATCACCTCATCATCGGTGCGCGCGCTGAAGACATGCGTCCACCAGAGGATCTCACGGCCGCAGTCCTCAAAGACCACCCTGGCGCGCAACAAATACCGGTCCAGCGTCATCACCAGCCCGGTTTCCTCGTAGGCTTCGCGCGTCGCGCCTTCCTCCAGTGTCTCGCCCACATGCAGACCGCCCGAAGGCGCGCGGAAAAGCCCGCGCGGATAGATCGGTTTGGCGATTACGGCCACACGCCCGCGGTTTTCGATATAGAAGGTGATGTCATGGTCACGGCCGTTCTTCTGGCTGGCCTTGATGCCATCGAAGTCGTGGCTGGAGACCGGCTGATGGTGGTGCCACTCGACCGGTCGGCCGTAGCGCGCCTCCCAGCCGGCGATCGTTGCGCTGTCGATATAACTCACGCCGCCCCTTTGCTCCCGGATTGCGGAAAGACCAGCATCGTGAATGTGCCCGTCGCGATCAGGCGATCCTTCGTCGGACCGTACACATCGACCGCGGCGACCGCCACCCGCGATCCCACCCGCACGGTCCGTCCCGCCGCCCACGCCGTCCCGCCGGGCAGCGCCGCCAGGTAATTCATCTTGAACTCGATCGTCACCAGATCGTTCCCCTCCGGAATCACCGTCAGCGCCGCAAAGGTCGCGGCGGTGTCGGCCAACGAGGCCAGCGCCCCGCCGTGCACGATCCCCTGATACTGTTGGTGATGACGCACCGCCGTCAACGACAGCGTCGCCGCGCCGGCCGCCAGACGAACGATTTTCATGCCCATCCAGTTGGGGAAGGGGACCGTACGGAATCGCGACGTCAGCATCCGTCGACGCGCGGCCGTCCAGTTTTGCGTCAGGTCGGCGGGTTTCTTACGCGGAACTCGGTTCATACCAGCGGCAGGACTTCGGTCTGCAAGGGCAGCGTGGTCACCACCGCGCGACGGTTTTGCATGACCACGTTGATCTCGGAGCGGATGCCAAAATGCGGGAGGTATATGCCCGGCTCGACGGTGAAGGCGACGTTCTCCTGCAATCGCCGACGGTCCTGCGTTTCCAGATCGTCGATGTTGGGGCCGACATCATGCACCGCGCGCCCCAGTGAGTGGCCGGTGCGATGAATGAACTGCTCACCGTAACCGGCCTGATCAATCACCGTGCGCACCGCCCGGTCGACTTCGTACCCGTGGACCGTCTCGCCGCGCGCCAGTTTCTCGTTGGCGAACTCGACCGCGCGGTCGCGTCCCCGCGCTACGATACCGAACACCTTGGCGATTTCATCGGGAACCTGGGCGCCGGTGTAGCCGGTCCAGGTGATGTCGGCATAGACCGCATCGGACGTGTCGAACTTCGCCCAGATGTCCAAAAGCACCAACTGATTCGGCCCGACCTTCGCTGATTTGCCCGCGGTCGGCTCATAGTGCGGATTGCCGGCGTTGGCATCCACCGCGCAGATCGGCCCCTCGCCATCGTTGACCATGCCGCGCCGCGCGAATTCGCCGCGGATGAACTCGGCGACCTCATGCTCGGTCAGGGACGCGCGCTCGCGCACCTTGCGACGCACCAGATCGAAAGCCAGGTCCTTGATTTCCAGCACCGCCGTCACGGCCCGCCGATGGCTTTCAAACTGCGACGGCGTCCAGGCGGCGAGAAACCGCGCCACCAGATCGGCCGAGGAAACTACCTCGATGCGGCGCGCGCGAATCTTTTCCACCGTCGCCGCGTCGACCCGCGCCACGTACGGGATCGCGTTATCGGGGGAATACTCCATCGCCACCCGATGGCACCCCTGCGTCGCCCAGTCGATTCCCGCGTCCAGTTCCTGCCAGGTGCGGTACACGCGCTTCTCCGCCGCCATCCCCTCGAACGAGAGACTCTCGATGCGATGGTAGAGCACCCGCACCGGACCCTGCGCCGGGATCAGCACAAACCAGCGGCGGGTCACCACCCCGACAATGCCGGCGATCTGCCGCGCAATCGGGTTGAGCCCGTGGGCGTCATAAAGCAGCCAGCCGTCCAGCCCCTCGTCACGCAAGGCCTGCTGGATCGCGGCCAGTTGATCGGTGAGTATGGCGGGCATGCGCTAATCTTCGAGTTGATAGACAACATCGTCGACGGCCTTGAAGCCGGCGCTTTCGTAGAGCCGCTTCGCCTCCGCGTTCGATGGGCGCGCGTGCAGGAAGATCAACGACGCGTCAATTGCCTCGCCGATGCCGACAATCGCCCGCATCAGCCGTCCACCGAGCCCCTGCCCCTGCGCTTCGGGCGTCACGACCAGATCGTCAATGAAGATCTGCCGCCCGCCTTCGGCCAGCGCCGGCAGCACATGGATCACCGCCATGCCCTCCGCCGTGCCGTCGGTATCGTCGCGCAGCACGAACATGACATCGCCCGGACGCGCCAGCGCGCCCTCGACCGATTCGGCCAAATCTTCGGGTGTGACATCCCATTCTTGCGCCGCCAGCGTCTGCAACAGGCGGCTGATCGCCGCGGCGTCTCCGGCTTCCGCCAAACGCACGCCGTGTTCGGATGTGGATAAAACGCGACGCAGACGGTCGCGCAACGTCGGTCTTGCCATCGTGGTTGCCATTTGTGGAAGTAAATGCCGCGCGCGCGGGCAAACAACACCCAATCTGCGGGCCGCCGCCCTTTTCCGAATTGACAACCGCAGCCCCGCATCGCTTCTATGGATTCCCGGAGGATCAGGACGGAAGGGCAGAGGCGACGGTATGGCAATCACCCGTGAGGAAGTGGCCTATACGGCGAAGTTGGCGCGGTTGGAGTTGACCGACGCGGAATTGGAGCGCTTCGGACGCGATCTGGCCCGCATCTCCGCCTACATGGACCAGCTCGCCGAAGTGCGCGATGCCGCCGCCGAGGTCCGCGCCGTCCTGCCGCTTGTGCCCGACGCCGAGGCGCTCCGTGACGATGTGATCCGTCCCAGTCTGCCAAGGGAATCCGCGCTCTCCGGCGCCCCCGAGCCTGAGGACGGGTTCTTCCGGTTCCCCAAAGTCATCGGATAGAACGCTCCGATTCCGACCGGTCAAGCCATCCTCCGACGGAGTCATTTGTCATGACCCAAAAGCGCCGCATCGCCACAGGGGATTGCGTCGGCATCATCCCGGCGCGCTGGGGCTCGACCCGCTTTCCCGGCAAGGTTTTGACGCCCATCGCCGGCGTGCCGTTGCTGGAGCGGGTGATTGTCGGCTGCCGCCGTTCCCGGCGCGTGAAACGCTGGCTGGTGGCCACCGACGACCGGCGCATCGCCCGCTGTGCCGAAGCGGCGGGAATCGAAGCGGTTATCACCCCCAAGTCGCTGGCCTCCGGCTCCGATCGCGCCGCCTATGTTTCACGCCGCCTGCGGACACGCTGGATCATCAATTGGCAGGGCGACGAGTGGATCCCCGACGGCCGCCCGATCGACCTGCTGGTCGAGGCCCTCGAACGCCACGCCGATTGTCCGGTGGCGACACTGGCGCGCACGCTCGACCCCGCGCACGCAGAAAATCCCAACCGCGTCAAAGTTGTGCTTTCACGTTCCGGACGGGCGTTGTACTTTTCGCGGGCACCGATCCCCCACGCAACAAACGGGACCGAGCCCTTCTGGCTGCATCTGGGCGCTTACGCCTTTGAGCGGCCGATGCTGTTGCGATTTGCCGGCTGGCCCCGGACGCCGCTGGAAAAACGCGAGCGGCTCGAGCAGTTGCGACTGCTCGAACACGATGTCCCGATCGCGGTTGGCCTCTGCCGGACCCGCACCCACGGGGTGGACACGCCGGAGGACGCCATCGCGCTGGAGAGATGGATCGGACGCGGCCGATGAGAATACGATAGAGGAGGGGTGGAGCAATGGACGCAGTGGTCAGTCAAACTCGGCATATTTTCGTCACCGGGGGCGTGGTCTCCTCCCTGGGCAAGGGCATCGCCGCCGCCTCGCTGGGGCTTTTGCTCAAGCGGCGCGGGCTGCGCGTCGGCATGCAAAAGTTCGACCCCTACCTCAACGTCGATCCCGGTACGATGAACCCCTTCCAGCACGGCGAGGTGTTTGTCCTCGATGACGGCGCCGAGACCGACCTCGATCTGGGCCATTACGAGCGGTTCCTCGATGAGAACCTCACCCGCCAGAGCAATGTCACCACCGGGCAGGTCTACGAGACCATCATCTCGCGCGAACGGCGCGGCGACTACCTCGGCGCGACCGTCCAGGTGATCCCGCATGTCACCAACGAGATCAAATCGCGAATTCGCCGGATCGAGAAGCGTGATGGCGCCCTCGATGTGGTGATCACCGAAATCGGCGGGACCGTCGGTGACATCGAATCCCAGCCCTTCCTCGAAGCAATCCGTCAGATGGGGCTGGAAAGTCCGCTCGGCCACACGCTCTATATCCACCTGACGCTGGTGCCCTACATCGACACCGCCGGCGAACCGAAGACCAAGCCCACGCAGCATTCGGTCAAGGCCCTGCGCGAGATCGGTATCCAGCCGCACATCCTGCTTTGCCGCACCCAGCAGGAACTCTCCGAGGAAATCCGCGCCAAGATCGGCCTGTTCTGCAACATGCCGGCCGGCGCGGTCTTTTCCGCGGTCGATGTCGATTCGGTCTACAAGATTCCGCTCCTGTTCCATGAGCAGGGTGTTGACGACCTTGTCTGCCGCTTCCTCAATCTGACGCCGCCGCCGCCGCAATTGGACGACTGGCGCAAGATCGTCCAGACCATCACCAACCCGAAGCATCATGTGCGCATCGCGATCTGCGGCAAATACGTGTCCCTGAAGGACGCCTACAAATCGATCATCGAGTCATTTGTGCATGCCGGTGTCGCCAACGACGCCCATGTCGAGCTGGTTTGGGTCTCCTCGGAGAACATCAAAAAGCACGGCGCCGAGCAGTACCTCGACAACGTCGATGGCCTGCTCATCCCCGGCGGGTTCGGCGAGCGCGGCGTCGAGGGGAAAATCGAGTCGATTCGCTTTGTCCGCCAGCATGGCATCCCGTTTTTCGGCATCTGTCTCGGCATGCAGTGCGCGGTGATCGAGTTTGCCCGCAACGTCTGCGGCCTCGAAGGGGCGCAGTCTTCCGAATTCAACCGCGAGGCGCCGCATCCGGTCATCACGCTGCTTTCCGAACAGCGCGAAGTGACCAATATGGGCGGCACCATGCGTCTGGGCGCCTATCCCTGCGTCGTGGCCGAGGGGACCAATTCCCACAAGGCCTATGGCGCCACGCAGATTTCCGAACGTCACCGCCACCGCTATGAATTCAACAACGGCTACCGCGACCAAATCTTCGGCGCCGGGATGATCCCCGCCGGGCTCTCGCCCGATGGCACGCTGGTGGAAATCGTCGAGATTCCCAAACACCCGTGGTTTGTCGGCGTCCAATTCCATCCCGAACTGAAGTCGCGCCCGACCAATGCGCATCCGCTCTACCGCGACTTCGTCGCCGCGGCGGTTCGCTTCCGCCAGTCGCGCCAGACCGAGTCGATTGTCGAGCAACGCTCCGCCTGACGACGCCGCGTAAAACGGGCGATGGAGGGTACCTCCATCGCCCGTTTTCGTTTATATTGCCCCTCCATGCCGTCAACGAAGGGTCGCGAAATGTCACAACCGGCGCAGACTGTTCACGCCTTTGATATTGGCCCGCTGGCCGTGGGCCGCGGGACCATGCTCTGGATACTCGGCCCCTGTGTGCTGGAGTCCGAAACGCTGGCGCTGACTGTGGCCGACAAACTGGCGGTCATCGCCGAACGCGACAGCCGTCAGATCGTCTTCAAAAGCTCCTACACCAAGGCCAATCGCCTGCGCGGCGACTCCTATCAGGGGCCCGGGATCGAGGAGGGGTTGCGCATCCTCGAGAAAGTGCGCGCGCGCACCGGGCTCCCGGTGACCACCGATGTCCACACCTCGGCGGACGCCGCCCTGGCCGCGCCCGTGATCGACTTAATCCAGATTCCCGCCTTCCTCTGCCGCCAGACCGATTTGGTCGTGGCGGCTGCGATGTCGGGCAGACCGATCAACATCAAGAAGGGTCAGTTTCTCGCTCCCGCGGACATGGCCCACATCGCCGACAAGGCGGTGCAGGCCGGCAACCCCAAGGTGATGCTGACCGAACGCGGCAGCACGCACGGTTACGGCGACCTGATCGTCGATTTCCGCTCGTTGCCGACCATGCGCGCGGCGGGCTTCCCGGTCTGCTATGATGCCTCGCACTCGGTGCAAACGCCCGGTTCGGCGGGGGGCGCTTCGGGTGGACGGCGCGAGTTCCTCCTGCCGCTTCTGCGCGCGGCTGTCGCCGTCGGCATCGACGCCATCTTCTGCGAAGTGCATCCCGATCCGGACAGCGCCAAGAGCGACCGTGAAATCCAATGGCCGCTGGAACGCATCGACGAACTCTTCGCCGCCGCCGATGTGATCGCCGGGATCGAATCCCTCACCGCCGCGAGCGCTCATGCCTAAGTCCACCCGCAAACCCAGCCGCGCCCGTCTGGCTCGTATCAAGATGGTAATGTTCGATTTCGACGGCGTGCTCACCGACAACCGGGTCTGGGTGTCGGATTCCGGCGAACGGCTCAAATGTTTCTGGGTGCCCGATGGCGTCGGCATTTTCATGGGCCACAAGGCGGGATTGAATTTTGCGATCATCACCGGCAACAACGACGCCTCCACCCGCCACCGCGCCGAGTACCTGCGCATTGCGGAAGTGCATCAGGATGTGCGCGACAAGGCCGAGGTCTATGAGCGGCTGAAACGGCAGTATCAGCTTTCCGATGATGAGATCATGTTTCTCGGCGACGATCTGCCCGACCGGCCGATCTTCCGGCGTCGCTGTTTGCGCGTGGCGCCCTATGATGGCCACCCCGAGATTCTCGCGCTGGCCGATTGGGTGATCAAACGCGCCGGCGGGCAGGGATTTGTGCGCGCCGCTCTCGATGCCCTGCTGGAGGCGCGCGGCTTCGACTGGACGCCGCAAGGATCGCGCCAGGTATTGGCCACTGGAGAGCCGAGCAAGCCATGAAGACAAAAACGGTTGCCTCGACGCGCCTGGCGCTGGCCGCCGATGTGCTCCGACGTGAAGCCGACAGCGTCTCCGGACTCGCCGCGCGCCTCGATGATCGTTTCGAGCAGGCCATCGACCTCATCCTCGCCGCCGCCGGGCGCGTGATCGTCACCGGCATGGGGAAGTCGGGGCTGATCGGCCAGAAGGTCGCCGCCACGCTCTCCTCGACCGGCACACCGTCATTCTTCCTGCATCCGGTTGAGGCGGGCCACGGTGATCTGGGCGTGGTGACAGAGTCCGATGTCGTGCTGGCCATCTCCAAGTCGGCCGAATCAGAGGAAATTGGCGAGTTGTTGCCGGCGTTCAAGCGGCTTGGGATCAAGATCATCCTCATCTCCGGCAATCCCACCGGCGAACTGGCGCGTCGTGCCGACATCGTCCTCGATGCCAGCGTGCCGGGTGAAGCCGAGCCGAACAACCTCGTGCCGACCTGCTCGACCACTGCGGCGCTCGCCCTGGGCGATGCGCTGGCGGTGGTGCTGATGGTCGAACGCGGGATCACCCCCGCCGATTTTGCCCGTTTCCATCCGCGCGGCGCCCTCGGTCGCCGCCTCCTGCTGACCGTCGGCGACCTGATGCACTCCGGCGAGGCGATCCCCTCCGTGGCCGAAGACGCTCCCTTTAAGGAATTGCTGGTTGAGATGACCCGCAAACGTCTCGGCTGCGCCGCCATCCTCGACAGTCAGGGACGGTTGCTGGGAATCTTCACCGATGGGGACCTGCGTCGTCAGATCGAACGCCGCGTCGACCTCTTCACTCTGCGCGCCGCCGATGTCATGACCCCCGGCCCGAAGACCGTCGGCCCCGATGAAATGGCCGTCAGCGCACTGGCGCGCATGGAAGATGCCAAGATCACCGTGCTGCTGGTCGTCGATGAGTCCCGGCGACTGGTTGGTGTGTTGCACATGCACGACATTCTCTCTTCAGGGGCTGTTTAGATGCGGATCCGTTCCCTCTGTCTCTTGGCGGCGCTTCTGGCCGGATGCACCGAGCCGGATGTCCCGCCGCCGGCCGGCGCCGCACGGTCCTACCCGACATCGGAGGCGACCAACGCCACCACCGTGTTCCTCACCGAATCGGTGGTCACCACACGCATCCACAGCGGCCGGATCATCTCCTGGGGCGACCAGGACTCGGCCTGGGCCTACAACCTCGATGTCGATTTCTTCAACCGCGAGGGGAGACACACTTCGAAACTGAAGGCCGATTCGGCGCTGGTGCGGGAAAAACAGCGGCTGCTTGAGGGCTTCGGCGGGGTGACGATTGTCACCGACGATGGACGCACCCTCGCATCGCAGCACCTCTCCTGGGACGACGCCAACCGCCTGATCACCACCGACAGTTTCGTTACCATCACCCGCGGCCAGGATGTGATGAAGGGATATGGGTTCTCCTCCGATCCCGAGCTGACGCGCATCCGGCTGCGCCGTCAGGTGAGCGGACGCATTAGCGAGCCGGCTGCGCTCGACGATTCGCTCTAATTGAGATGCCGATATGGTCCCGGCTCACGACACCGGCGGGCCGTTTCCCGCCACGCGCATTTCCGCCATCCTCGCGCTGCGCAGCGGACAGGCGGAGGATCGCCAACGCGCCCGCGAGCAATTGGCACAGGTCTACTGGAAGCCGGTCTATAAATACATTCGCCTCAAGTGGAACCGCACGCCCGACGATGCCGCTGATCTGACCCAGGGCTTCTTTTTGCGCGTCTTTGCGGAGGACTTCTTCATCGATTACGATCCCGCCCGCGCCCGTTTCCGCACGTTTCTGCGTACCTGTCTGGACCGTTACATCCAGCGCGAAGACGCCGCCTCGTCGCGGCTCAAACGCGGCGGCGACGCTGAGATGATCCCGCTGGATACCGCCGCGGTCGAAGCTGAACTCGGCGCCGCCGTTGCACGCTCCCCCGATGAGACCTTTGAGCGCGACTGGGTGCAAAGTCTGTTCAAGCTGGCCGTCGGTAATCTGCGCGAGCACTGTCAGGCGCGTGATCGCGCGCTTAGCGCGCAATTGTTCATCGAGTACGATCTCGACGAGGGCCCCGCACGGCCGACCTATGCCGATCTGGCCGCCGCGCATGGCGTCACCGTCGAGACCATCACCAACTATCTCGCCTACGCCCGCCAGGAATTCCGCCGCATCGTGCTCGAGTTGTTGCGCGAACTGACCGCCTCCGATGCCGAATTTCGCGATGAGGCCCGTGCGCTGCTGGGGATCAAGCTGCCGTGACTCCGTACTCCGACGATCAGATCAGGCGGCTGCGCGACTTGGTCGACCGCCCCGACCTCTCCGGCACCCGCTACACCGTCGAGCGACGGCTGGCGATGGGGGGCATGGCAACGGTCTTCCTCGTGCATGACCATGACCTCGACCGCCAATTGGCGATGAAGATCCTGACACTGCCCGATGGCGGCGAGGATATGGCGCCGCGCATGCTGCGCGAAGCGAAGATCGTGGCGCAATTGGAGCACCCGGGCATCGTCCCGATCCATGACGTCGGCACACTGCCCGATGGACGTGTCTACTACACCATGAAGCTGGTGCAGGGGAAGACGCTGGAGCAGGAGATGGCGTCTCCCGGCCCACTGAACGATCGTCTGCGCCTGTTCCTGCGCATCTGCGAGGCGGTGGCGTTTGCCCACTCGCGCGGCGTGCTGCACCGCGACCTCAAGCCCAGCAACATCATGATCGGCGCCTTCGGGGAGGCGTTGGTGATGGACTGGGGTGTGGCCGCTCGCCTCTCGACGACGGACGGGCGAGAGGGTGGCCCCATCAACCCTGCCGGCGGCATTTCCACGCAAAGCGGAACGGTCATCGGCACACCCGGCTATCTTTCGCCCGAACAGGCCGCCGGCGATCACCGTCGCATCGACCACCGCTCCGATGTTTATGGCCTTGGCGCGGTGCTCTACTACATCCTCACCGGCCATGCGCCGTTTCCCGCCCAGCCAATCGTGGCAGCCCTGGAGCGCGCCCAGCGGGGCGAATTCCCGCCGCCGCGCGCGTTCAATCCCGATCTGCCGCGCGCGCTGGAGGCGATCTGCCTGAAGGCGATGGCGCTCGACCCCGGCAATCGCTATCAGAGCGTCAATGCCCTC
The DNA here is from genome assembly GCA_964593585.1 of uncultured Ignavibacteria bacterium. Taxonomy (GTDB): domain Bacteria; phylum Zixibacteria; class MSB-5A5; order WJJR01; family WJJR01; genus JACQFV01. The sequence goes on along the minus strand of CAZQIZ010000002.1, from coordinate 91,577 downwards.
GCCGCCGACATCGGCGCCTTCCTCGATGATCAACCGGTGGCCGCACGGCCCGAGCGCCGCTGGGAAAAGATCGGGCGCTGGCTGGCCCGCAATCAGTTCATCGTGATCATCGCGTTGGTGTACATTGTGATACGATTTTTCTTCCTTTTGTGGCGCGGACTCTAAAGGAATTCCGCCAAATCGGTAATAGAAGGGCAGACCAGTCCCGCGGACTGAATTCAGAGAAGGAGAAACGCATGTCCAAACCACTGTTGGGAATCATCCTCGGCGCCATTCTCGGCGCCCTCGACGGCCTGACCGCGCTGTTTTCCGGGCCGGAAGTCGCGCCGATGATAGTCAGCATCGTCATCGGATCGACCATCAAGGGAATCATCGCCGGTGTGATCATCGGCTTTGTCGCCCGCAAGTACAACTCGCTGCCGCTGGGCATCCTGGTCGGCGGCCTGGTCGGCCTCATCTTGGCCTTCGCGGTGGCGGCCATGCCATCGGAGACCGGCAAGCACTACTATCTGGAGATCATGATTCCGGGCACGCTGGTCGGATTGATTCTGGGGTACGCGACCCAGAAATTCGGACGCCGCCCGGTGGCGCAGGTTCACTAGGCCAGATCATTTTCGCAATGAAGTGAGCAACAAAATCCGTCCGGTTTCAGTATAGTCAACCGGCCGCGGGGAAGATAGTCGTGCGCACACCGGCCGTTCCCGTCGCCTCGAAACCGGACACCCAAACCCTCTTGCGAGGAAAGGACACACACATGGCACAACCCGTCGTGCACTTCGAGATCATGGGCAAGGATGGCGCCAAGACGCGCGAGTTCTACGGCAAGTTGTTCGGCTGGCAGTATCAGGTGATGGAGGAGATGAACTACGGCCTCGTGTCCCCGGCCGGGGATGGCTCGATCGGCGGGGGCGTGGGCGGCGCTATGAACGGCGCCCCGCCCTACATCACGTTCTACATCCACGTCGACAATCTGAAGGCATCGCTGGACAAAGCCGAATCGCTCGGCGGCAAGACGGCCTGCCGCCCACGCCGATTCCGGGGACCGGCGCCTGTGCCTTATTCACCGATCCGGACGGCAACATCGTCGGCTTGTTCGCCACCGCAATGTAAATCGGCCGGCAAGCCAAACGGGGCGGGTGTTGCCACCCGCCCCGTTTCATTGCCCACCCCTCTCGGATCCTACAGTTTCGCCGCCACCGCCCTGGCCATGTCGAGCGAGGAGTCCCTGCCGCCCATGTCATAAGTGCGGACCTTGCCCTCCTTGATCACCGCCGCGATGGCCTTTTCCAACTTGTCGGCCATGGCCTTCTCGCCCAGCCAGTCGAGCATCAGCTTGGCGGTGAGAAACATCGCCATCGGATTGACTTTGTGTTGTCCCGCGTACTTCGGCGCCGAACCATGTGTCGGCTCGAACACCGCGTACTTGTCGCCAATGTTGCCCGATGAGGCAAACCCCAACCCGCCGACCAACTGCGCGCACAAATCGGAGATGATGTCGCCGAACATGTTCGAAGCAACCAAGACGCCGTAGGACTGCGGATTCTTGATCAGCCACATGCACATGGCGTCGATGTTGGTCTCGATCAGCTCGATGCCCGGGTAGTTTTTGGCGACCTCGCGGGCAGTGCGCACAAACAGTCCCGAAGTCTCGCGGATTACATTCGGCTTTTCCACCACCGTGACCGACTTGTAGCCGAACTGCTTGGCATAATCAAAGGCGGCGGTGACAATGGACCGGCAGGCCTCGCGTGAGTTGATGCGGCAGGAGATCGCCAGATCCTCGCCCTTCACATGGTCGAACTTCTTCATGTTCTTGTTGTGCTTGGCCAGCGTCTGGCGCACCTCGTCCGGCACCGGATGGAACTCGACACCGGCGTAGAGGTCCTCGGTGTTTTCCCGGAAGACCACCAGATCGATGTCGTCGCGGTAATTGAGCGGGTTGCCGGGGTAGGCCTTGCACGGCCGCAGGTTGGTCTTCAGGTTCAGAGTCTGCCGCAGTTTCACAATCGGCGACTGGTAGACCAGGCCCTTGCCCTTCAGCGACGGGTCCAATTCGGCTTCGGCCTCCTCCTTGGGTTTGGAGGTGATCGCGCCGAAGAGCGCGCAGTGGGTCTCGCCGAGGATTTTCAATGTTCGGTCGGGGAGGGCGTTGCCCTCCTTGCACCAGAGCTCCCAGCCGATGTCGGCGGGGATGTATTCGGCGTCCAGTTTGAGGGCATCAAGAACGATCTTGCAGGCGTCCATCACATCGTTGCCAACCCCGTCTCCGGGCATCCACGCGATCCTGTATTTCGCCATTCCGTGTTCTCCTTTGTGTTTCCGGTCGGCGGCCAGTATGTGGAATTGGCATGATCCGGTTCAAGCGGAATCGGACTGCCGGAAGCCGAACTTGTCACGGGTGAGGGCGGCGGGGCCAAAAAAGATTGCTTCGTCGGCCCGATCCGTCTACGGCGGAACGGGCCTCCTCGCAATGACGATGGGTCGGTAATACCGATTTGCGAAACTCAATGTCAGGCGCATCACGGCTCAAGAGCGGGGGCCACCCACCACCCTCATTGCGAAGAGGAGTCCGCCGCAGGCGGACGACGACGAAGCGATCTTTCTTCAATCGCGCGGGGACTCAGCGTGAACAAGGGGCTGAAAGCCCCTTGCCCCGTGCCCGCGGATCACCCCGCCAGCCGCCGCTTGACCAGCTCCTCCGCCCCGCCGGCCACCACCAATTCCTGCGCCACCGTCGACAGCGCCGGGAAGGGGAAACGGCGTCCATCGAACGTGATCACCGAGGTCTGGTAGTCGATGTCGATGGTCCCGGAGACAATCGTCTTGTCCGTCGCGCCCTGGTTCTTGGCGCGCAGATACTCGACCAATTCCGGGCATTCGAAGACGACGAAGCCGTTGTTGAAGGCGTTGCGCTTGTAGGTCTCCGAGAATGAGTAGGCAATCACACAGGGAATGCCGCGATGGATGAGGCAGGTCGCCGCCTGTTCGCGCGAGGAGCCGGTGCCGAAATTCTGCCCGGCAACGACCACATCGCCCTTCTGTCCGATGGACTTGAAGTTCGGATCGTAGTTCTCAAAGGACGCCATCGCCATTTCCTCCGGCGTGACATCGTCGCGATAGGTCAACTTGCCGGAATAGATGCCGTCGGTGTTGAGATTGTCGACCGGCAGCCAGAGGAGGCGTCCGGACACACGCGCCGGAAATCCCGGCACGATCTCGAGTTTCCGCGCCTCGCGTCGTGCGCGGCCATGTTGCACGATGCTGAAGCGGCCGTTGACATTCTCGAAGGTCTCCGGCGCGGCGATGTACCCCGCCGCCGCCGAAGCCGCCACCACCGCCGGACTGCCGAGATAGACCTGCGCGTCACGGTGACCCATGCGTCCCTGAAAGTTGCGATTGGTCGCCGAAATCCCGACCTCGCCCGCCTCCAGCGTGCCGGTGCCCAGCCCGATGCAGGGCCCGCACCCCGACGGCAGTGTGATCGCGCCGGCATCGACCAACGTTTTCCAGACCCCGCGACGCTCCGCTTCGGCCTGGATGTTGGCCGATGCGGCGGCGACATAGAATTTCACATGGTCGGCAACCTTGCGTCGCTCCAGCACACGGGCCGCCTCCTCCAGATCCTCCAGACGGGCATTGACGCAGCTGAGCAGGTAGGCCTTGTCGATCTTCACCTTCTTCGGCTCGATCTCCGGCAGCGCCGCCATCGTCTTGACATGATTCGGACCGGAGACATGCGGAATGACCGTGCCGAGGTCGAGCGTCAGTTCGACATCATAGTGGGCATCGGGGTCGGCCTCGACCGGATGGGTGAACCACGTGTCGACCTGTGCGCGCGTCAGCCGCGGCGTGCCCTTTCGGGCCAGATAGTCAGCGCGGCCGTAGAGGTAGTCGCGGAGGACGGCGTCAAACGGGAAGACGCCTGCCAACGCGCCCCATTCGGTCGTCATGTTGGCGATGCTCATCCGCTGGTCCATCGACAACGCCGCGATCCCATCCCCGACAAATTCGCAGGCGAAGTTGAGCACTTCATCGTGATTGAATAGCCCACAGAGCGCAATGATGACATCTTTGCCGACCACGCCCGGCCGAAGTGTCCCGACCAACTTCACCTTGGCGATGGGGGGCACCTGCCACCAGGTCACCCCGGTGGCCCACAGCGACGCGGCATCGGTGCGCACCACCGGCGTGCCCAGCGCCGAGGCCGCGCCGTAGAGATTGGAATGCGAGTCGGAGCCCACCACCATGGAACCCGGCGTCACATACCCTTCCTCAACCATCACCTGATGGCTGATTCCGGTGCCGGCCGGGTAAAAGTCGATGCCATGCTTTTTGGCGAACTCCTTGATCTTGGCGTATTTGGCCAGGTTCTCCGGCGCTGTGTTCTGAATGTCATGATCGATGGCGAAGACCGGCTGGCGCGGGTCGGCGACACGGGTTGCGCCGATCGACTTGAACTTGCCCATCACCGCGCTGGTGTTGTCGTGCGTCATGACATGCTTCGGACGGATGGTGATGAAATCCCCCGAATACACCAACTGCCCCGGCTTCAGTCCCACCGCGTGGGCGGTCGCAATCTTTTCAACCAGTGTCTGTCCCATGCATCCTCCTGTGCGCCGCATGATAATCACCGCGGCGGCGCTGGTGCAACGGCCCCCCGGACGACTTGTCAGCGCCCCGGCGGCGAAACTTCCTCAAACCGTGTCCCATTCCAGCGGTACCACATCCGACGGGCCGGAATCCGCGTGGTGTCGCTCCGTGGATTGTCGTAATCGAACACCGACCCTGGCGCCGCGTGGGCGTCGTGGACCACCGCGGCCTCAAAGGCGATTGGGAAGACAAACGCGCCCAGGTGACGTCGCGGCACATCCCGATACACCGCGGCCGTATGGTCGGGCGTGTGCTTGCGCGCCTTGGCCGCCTCGAGCATCACCTGTCGCGCCACCGCCCCGGCGTCGTGCCAGACCACCGCGCGTTCCACCCACGAGACCGACATCGCCACCACCCACAGCGCCGCGACCCGAGTCATGATCGGACACTCCCGGCGCCACACCATCACCGCCGCCAGCGCAAGCGACAGGAAAGCCGAGGAGAGGTACAAAAGCCGCAATCCGGTGTAGCGCGATATCAGCAGGGGCGCTATCGCCAGCAGCGCCAGGCCGAGTCCGAGTTTCGCCGCGCGTGGCAGACGCGGCCACAGGCGCGCTCCCGCCCACGACGCCACCGCCGCCAGCAGGACGATCCCTGCCATGTAGACCCACGCGCTCGGCACTACCGGGAGCGCATCGCGCCACTGATAGTAACGGTCAAAACCGATCACGTGGAAGATCGTCCGCACCGGCAGCAGGAATTGCAGCAGGTAGAAGATGATGTTCCGCGTCCAGGCGAGCGGGTGAAAGGTCAGACTCTCCCAAGTGGCGGCCGATTCGACCCCGATTGACCCCCGCCACACTGCCATGCCCACCGCCAGGACCGCCACCGCGACCATTGGCCATGTTCGCGCCCGTGGGTGTCCGCGGTACCACCACAAAAGCGGCAGTGTCAACAGCATGGCGGTGGCCGATTCCTTGTGCGAAAGCGCGATGAGGAAGAAGACCGGCACAAGCCAGCCATGCCGCCTCTGTCCCATGCGCAGATAGGCATCAAATGCCGCCAGCGCCGCCAGATGACAGAGCGAATCGGTCAACCCGCTGATGCCCGTGATCCAGATCACCGGCTCATCATGCGCGGGGTGCACAAGGAAGATGGCGGCGGCGATTCCGGCGATCAGACGGTCGCCGGTCAATGACCGCGCCAGCCGGTAGATCAGATACACCGACGCCAGGTGCAGCAGCAAGTTCCAGGCATGGAACACCGCCGGATCGCTGCCAAACAGCGCTTGCAATGACTGCTGCACAATGCGGCAGCCGGGACGGTAATAGTGCGTCGCTTCCGGGTCCGGGTGGTTCAGATACCCGGCGGCGGCGGTTCCCCAATCGGCCTGCTCACGCGGCAACAGCAGGAAATCATCGGCGTGGAATTGCGCCCCCAACACAAACGGCAGCGCCGCCGCAAACGACAACAAAACGGCTGACCCCGCGATCCACAGGGCCAGCCGCCGATTCCGTTCCGAATTGTCCACGGTGGTACGGTAAGATGAGCGCTATCCGCCCACCAACTCAAAATCGATGAAGTCGGCATGGTGGAGCACAATCCCTTCGGGCGTGCGCTTGCCTCCGGCCGCTTCCTTCGAATGCATCGCGATCACATGGATGACCGATTCCGGCAGCCCCTGCTCCCAGGCGATGCCGACACCGGAGAACGGATGGCGCAGGAGTTTGCCATGCTCGCTTTTGACAAACTGCCCGTCCTTCTTGGTGAACTCGAGCACTTTGCCGACGTCGGCCAGCATCGCCCCGGCGATCATGACATCGCGGTCGACCTTGCACCGTTCGCCGTAGGCGGCCTTGAGCACATCCCAGCAGGCGATGCACATCTTCGTCACCGTGCGCACATGCTCGACAAAGGTCACATTGACCCCCGACACCAGCAGGGTAAACGGCATCGTCCGCAGATCATCCAGTGACAGCGTGCTCTTCTTCATCGCCGCCACCCACGAGTTCACCGTCTTCTCGCGCAGTCCGGCGTCCCTGATCTCGTTGATCTCCGGGAAGATCTTCAGAATTTCGTCCCGCATTCCTTCTCCGCTCCTGGATGGGCGAGGCTTCCGCCACGCCTGTTTTTCTTTGTCTCATCGGACGGAAGGGCAGGCTCGGCGGAAGCCTCGCCCTCCCCTAAACAATTCTCAGGGCAAATGCCGCAACGGCGGCCCGTCGTAACTGGTGTCCTTCGGATCGACCACCCGCATCGGCTTGTAGCGCGTGCGCTCCTCGTGGGCGTGCGCGACCAGCCCCGGCAGTCGCGCGATCATGAAAAAGGCGTTGGCCATTCCCGGCGCAATGCCCAGGTCGATTAAGACCGCGGCGATGGCGCCATCTACATTTAGTGGTAATGGCTTGCCCGCGCGGGCGAAGTTCTCCTCAAAGGCGCGCGCCATACGCACCCCGTCGCCGGTCTTGCCCAGTTCGTCGCACATCGACAGCAGACGCGTTGTGCGCGGGTCCTTGGTGTGCAGACGATGGCCGAAACCCGAGACACGCTGGTTTTTCGCCTTGAACATGTCCAGCACACGTGCCGCCGCCTCGACGGGGGAGAGGCCATCCTTGCGGGAAAACCCGATCGCCTCACTGAGCGCCTTCATGCAGTCCTCAATCGCGCCGCCGTGGAAACGCGAGATCGCCAGAATCCCGGCGGCCACCGCCGATCCGAGAGGCGCCCCGGTCGAGGCGACCGTGAGCGTGGTCAGAACCGACGGCGGCGATGTTCCATGGTCGATCGAGGAGACGAAGATCGCATTCAGCAGTTTGCCGGTGGCGGGATCGGGCAGTTCGCCCTGCAACGCCAGGTGGATTGCCTCGGCGAATCCCACGTTCCCCATCAACTCTTCGACCGGGTAGCCGCGCAGACGGATGATATTCGGCCCAATCTCGGTGATCGCCGATGTCCAATGATTGTCGCCCATGCTCTGTTCCTCTATCCGACCGTGATCTTGCCGGTCTCCATCGGACGGATGACGGACTTGACCGCGTCGGGGATGTCGCCGAAGTTGTCGACTACCACCGCGCCGACTTCGCGCAACCGTTTGACTTTGCCTTCGTATGTTCCCCGATCCCCTTCGATGATCGCGCCGGCGTGCGAAAAACGTGTCCCCGACTGCGCCCCGCGTCCGCCGATGTAGGCCACCAACGGCTTGGTGACCCGTCCGGATGCGATCAGGTCGGCGACCCGTTCTTCCTGCGACGATCCGATCTCGCCGAACATCGCCATCGCGTCGGTTTCCGGATCATCCTGGAACAATTCCATGACCGCCGGGAGATCGGTGCCCACGATGGCGTCCCCGCCCACATGCACGATTGTCGACAGACCGACGCCGGCGCGGGAGAGGTAGTAGGCAATCGATGAGGTGATGCCGCCCGAACGCGATGCCACCCCGACCCGTCCCGGAAGGAACCAATCCTTGGCCGCCGCCGCCGAGCCGCCCATCATGCCGAAGACCGCCTTGCCGGGGGACAGCAGACCCAGCGTGTTCGGGCCGGTAAACCGCGCTCCCGTCTCACGGGCCGCGGCGGCGATTTCGAGGACATCGTAGATCGGCACACGGTCGGGCACGATCACCAGCAGCTTGATCCCGGCGAAAATCGCCTCCAGCGCGGCGTTCTTGACCAGCGGCGCCGGCACGAAGATCACCGAGACATCCAGCCCGCCGCATTTCTCGACCCCTTCCATCACCGTGTCATACACCGGCACGCCGAGGACATCCTCGCCTCCCTTGCCGGGGGTGCAGCCGGCGACAACCCGGGTGCCATAACGTTGCATCAACTTTGTGCGCGCCATGCCCTCACGCCCGGTGATGCCCTGCACTATGACCTTCTTGGTTTCGTCGACCAGGATGCTCATGCCTGCGCCATCGCTTTCTTGCGGTATTCGTCCAGGCCCGCGATCGGCAGGTGGACCTGCCCGCCGCCGGCGCCGCCGATTCGGCATTCCACCTCGCAGGCGAGGCATTCGATGCACTTGCCCGCCTTGGCGTCCTCGCGGCTGATGTTGAGCACCGCCACCCCGTTTTCTTCCCTCAGAATTTGCGGCACACAGGTGTGTATGCAGGTCTTAGAATCGCAGGTGCGGCAGACTGCATGATCGAACGTGATCGATCCGGTCGGCGTATCGAACGTATATGGTTCTTTCGCCGGCATCGTCGGCGCCGATGGCACCGCCAGGACCCGCTTGGCGGTCTTGTCCTTGACCTGGGCCAACAGCGCTTTCAGCCGCTCGGCGCAAAAGTCGGCGGTGTCGTCCTTCTTGTAGCCCTCCACCGGCGCCGGCAGTCCCTTCGTGTACTCCGTCAGGATGCGCACCGCCTCATCCTCGCCGTTCCCGCCCAATCGGACCACCGCTGGAATCGCGAGATTCTCCTCCCAGAAGGCCTTGACCAGGCCACGGGCCGAATGGAACTGTTCCTGCGAGGCCACCCCCGATCCGGAGCCGAAGTAGCCGTCGATGTTCGGTTGACTGAGGATGATCTTGGCGGCGCGATAGACCTTCGAGGCGGGCGGATTGCCGGAGGTGTCGGTGAAGTTGGCGATGGTGTAGCCGCGCTTGACCAACGCGTCCATCGACATCATCGATCCGCCGCCGCCGGCGCCATGGAAACCGATGAAGCCCTCGCCGCGACGATAGCCGCGCGCCATCTCGATGAAGTAGAAGGTGCCGCGGTAGTCGTCGCGTTCAACCGTCCAGGCGATCTTGTCCAGTTCGGTCGGCGGACGGCCGAATTCGCGGGCGATCTCGATGCCCAGTTCGGGATGACGAAAGACCGCGTTGTCATCGACCGTGATGCGGCTGTCGCAGGCCAGGAGTTTCCCGTCGGTCTTCAGCACCAGCGGATTGATCTCGGCCGAACGCGCCTCCCATTGACGCGCCACCTTCCATAGCGTCACCAGCGCCTTGGCCAATTCCGACTGGAGGGTGCCCGAGACACCCGTCCGACGGACCGCATCGCGCGCCTCATACTCGCGCAACCCGAAACGCACATCGATCGGCGTGCGCGAGACATTCTTCGGGTACTTGCGGGCCAGTTCTTCGATGCCGGAGCCGCCGACCGATGAGAAGATCACCACCGGGGTCTTGTTGGAGTCGTCGACCACTATCCCGGCATAGAATTCGCGGGCGATGTCGACTTTCTCTTCGACCAGAACCTCGGTGACATCGAAGCCGGCGATCTTGAGCGCCAACATTCCGGTCACCGCGGCTTTGGCCTCCTCCGCCGTGGTGGCGAAAGCGATCGCCCCCTGGGCCGCCCGCGAGGTGGTCCAGGCCTGTGCCTTGATCACCGCCGGCAAACCGGACTGTGCCAGTGCAGAATCGATTTCAGCCGGATCACGGACTACCACCCCTTTGGGGATGGTAAATCCCGCCTTTTGGAACAACGCCTTACCTTGGTATTCGTGTAATCGCGCCATGTCGGTAGGGTCCTTGGTTCAAGTCCGCTGAATATGACCGGGCTGGGAGGTTAAGTCAACGTGGGCCAGCGGCTTTGCGGAAAAGATTTGTCAGAACCAACGCGGTTTCGTATTATGTACGACTCGGCTGGGCCGGGAATTGGAGAATGTGATGAAAGAGGGAATCCACCCCAAGTATTTCAACACCGTGATCCACTGCGCCTGCGGCAACGAGATCAAGACTCGCTCGACCGTCAAGGACCTGCATGTGGAAATCTGCTCGAACTGCCACCCGTTCTTCACCGGCAAGCAGAAGCTGGTCGACACCGCCGGACGGGTGGAGAAGTTCCTGCGCAAGTATGGCATGACCGCGCCGGCTGCCAAGGGCGCCGACAAGCCCGCCCCGGCCGAATCGTAGCGATTTCACCACGCCCCACAGGGGCATTGCGCGACGGGATCCATCCATCCCGTCGCGTTCGTTTTGTGGGGCTCCGCGTGGCGGCGGGAAACAGGCCCGCCACGACGGTGCCCGTCAACCGGGGACTCAGAGCCCCATAAACTGAAATCACATCGGAATCCGCCATGGCGCCGTCATCGTCGATGCTTGAGGTTCTCGATTCGCTGCAGAAGCGCTTCGCCGACCTGGAATCGCAGTTGGCCGATCCGGCCACCGCCGCCAATCCCGCCAAGTTGCGCGATCTCGGGCGCGAGCACCGCCGCTTGTCAGAAACCGTCACGGTGGGTGAGACCTACCGCCGTGTGCTCCGCGAGATCGACGGCAACACCGAGCTGGTCGCCGATGGCGGCGACCCTGAATTGGTCGAGATGGCGCGCGAGGACCTCAAGCGTCTCGAATCCGAGCGCGCGCAATTGGAGGAACGGTTACGGGACCTGCTGACTCCGCCCGATCCCAACGACAGCAAGGCGGCGATTGTCGAAATCCGCGCCGGGACCGGGGGCGATGAGGCGGCGCTCTTTGCCGCCGACCTGATGCGCATGTATCTGCGTTATGTCGAGCGCAAAGGATGGAAGGTCGAAATGCTCGGCTCCAACGAGACCGGCGTCGGCGGCTTCAAGGAAGTCGCCTTCTCGGTCGAAGGCGAGGAGGCCTATGGCACACTCAAGTTCGAGTCGGGCGTCCACCGGGTGCAGCGGGTCCCGGTGACCGAGGCGTCGGGTCGCATTCACACTTCGGCCGCCACCGTCGCGGTCCTCCCCGAGGCCGAAGAGGTCGACATCGACATCCGGCTGGAGGATTTGCGCATCGATGTCTTCCGCTCTTCCGGGCCCGGCGGCCAGTCGGTCAACACCACCGACTCGGCGGTGCGCATCACCCACATCCCGACCGGCACCGTGGTCCAATGCCAGGATGAAAAGTCACAGCTGAAAAACAAGAACAAGGCGATGAAGGTCCTGCGCGCCCGTTTGTTGGCCGTGGCGCAGGAGGAGCAAAACGCCAAGCTGGCCGCCGAGCGCAAGCAAATGGTCTCGACCGGCGATCGCTCCGCCAAAATCCGCACCTACAACTTCCCGCAGAACCGCGTCACCGACCATCGCATCGGCCTGACCCTGCAGTCGCTGGACCGGGTGATCAACGGCGACCTCGAGGAGATCATTGAGGCGCTCAAGGCCGAAGACCGCAGGCAGCGTCTGTCCCAAAGCGGCACTGCCATCGCGGTCTGATCATCATTCAGTACTTTTTCCTGTGAAGGGCGAGGCTCCCGCCGAACCTGCTTTTGTTCAGCGGTCTTCCCGCTCCCACACCTGGTTTCCTTCTCCGTAGGACAAATCCAAAGCCTATCTCGTTAGAGTTATAAGAGCAGGCTCGGCGGGAGCCTCGCCCTCCACAAGAACGCCCGCCGGTCGAGTCGCACACATTCGCCCCTTGCCTTCTTTTTGCATTGCCCCGACATTGCCATCCAACCGATGGCCACTCTGCGCGACATCGAAAAAGCCGGCGAACGCGTCGCCAACGTCAAGGCGGCGGGGCTCACCTACGCCGACTTCCGCGCGGTGCGTCTGACCACCGAAGATCTCTCACTCATCGACGGCAAGCCTGACAAGATCGACCGCAAGACGTCCTTCGGCTTCGGTGTGCGTGTGCTGGTCGATGGCGCCTGGGGTTTTGCGGCGCTGCCCGGCTGCGATGAGGACCTTGCCCGTCAGGCGCTCGACACGGCCATCGCCATCGCACGGGCCTCGGCGCGTCTGGCCGCCGCGCCCGTACAATTAGCGCCGGTCAAACCGGTCCGGGGGGAGTATCAGACACCGTTTACCCAGGACCCCTTCGCCGTCCCATTGCCGGACAAGGTTGATCTGATGCGGCGGCTGGATGCCGCCTTGCGTCAGACCCCGGGCATCACCGGCACCGAGACTTACATGAGCTTCCGGCGCGAGGAGAAGTGGTTCTATTCGACCGAGGGCGCGCTCATCACCCAGACCATTCTCCATTCCGGCGGCGGCATGAGCGCCGCGGCAATGCGCTCGCGCCGCGAGGTTGGCGAGCGGTCGTATCCGACCTCGGGCGGTCAGCACGAATCCGGCGGGTATGAGGTGATCACGGGCATGAACCTCGAGGCCGCCTGCGCTCAGACCGCGCAGGAGGCGGTCGCGTTGCTCGATGCGCCGGTGCTCGGTGAGCAGACCACCACCCTCATACTCTCCGGGGATCTGGTCTCGCTGCAGATTCATGAATCGATCGGTCATCCGCTGGAATTGGATCGCGTCTACGGTTCCGAGCGCAACTTCTCCGGCACCAGTTTCGCCACGCCGGAAAAACGGGGTTCCTTGCGCTACGCCGCCGAGATCGTCACGGTGCTCTCCGATCCTTCGGCCCCCGGCGGGCTGGGGACATTCGGTTTCGACGACGACGGTGTCCCGGCCGCGGCGGCGCCGCTCATCCAAAACGGCCTCCTCGTCGACTATCTCTCCTCGCGCGAGACCGCGGCGCGCCTGGGGACCGCCTCCACCGGGGCGATGCGCGCCGAGTCGTGGATGAACCTCCCGCTGGTGCGCATGACCAACATGAATCTCGCGCCGGGCAGCGGCACGCTGGCGGAGATGATCGCCGAGACCGACCGCGGCATCCTCATCGCCACCCCCGCCAGTTGGTCGATCGATGACCGACGAGAGAATTTCCAACTGGGCGGCGAGATTGCCTATGAAATCACCGCCGGCAAACTCGGCGCGGTCTTCAAAAACCCGGTCTACTCCGGCAACACCGTCGAATTCTGGAATGCCTGCGACAAGATCGCCGGGCCGGCGGAGTATCGCATCTGGGGCACCCCCAACTGCGGCAAGGGGCAGCCGGGGCAGAACATGCGCACCGGCCAAGGGGCCGCGCCGGCGCGGTTCCGCAACGTCAAGGTGGGGCAGACGGTCTGATGCTGCGCACACGCGACCAGGTGTTTGCGATGCTCGAGACGGCGCTGTCGCGCTCGCCGGGCGAGGCCACCGAACTGGTCTATCTCGAGAGCCGCGAAGCCACCACCCGTTTCGCCGAGAACCTCATCCATCAGAATATGGATTCGACCGATGCGCGCGTGATTGTGCGGCTGGCCAAAGACGGCAAAGTTGCGGTCGCCTCCACCAACGATCTGTCCGATGCCGGACTTGCGCAGCTGCTGGACAATGCCGCGCAGATCGCCTCGCTTCTGGACCCCGATGCGTCGTTTCCCGGTCTGGCCGATCCAGCGGCGGCCACCGCGGTCAACGCTTTCTTTGATTCCACCGCCAACGATTCCCCCGCGGCCCGTGCCCAAGCCATCAAGCAGATCGTTGAGCTGGCCAAGCCCCAGGGGATTCAGACCGCCGGGCTCTACCAGGTCGAGACCCAGACCATCGCGGTCGCCAACTCGCAGGGTGTGCGCCATTGGCATCCCGAGACACGCGCCGAATTGTCGATCTCGGCCTCGGAGGATGCGACCACCGCGCAGGGGTGGTCGATCGGGGCGGCGCGCGATCTGGCGCGTCTCGATGCCGCGCAACTGGGGCATGTCGCCATCGACAAGGCGATTCGCTCGCGCAATCCCGAAGCCATCCCCGCCGGCGATTACACCGTGGTCCTCGAACCGGCCGCGGTCGGTCAGATGCTGTTGTTCCTCGGCTTCCTGGCGTTCTCCGGCAAGTCGTTCGCGCAGGGCAGGGGAGTGCTTTCGGGCAAAATCGGCGAAAAGGTCACCGGCGAGAATATCACCATCTATGATGACGCCTTTCTGCCCGAATATCCCGGCTTGCCTTTCGACTTCGAGGGCACACCCAAGCAGAAAGTCGCGCTGATCGAAAATGGCATCGCGCGCGGCGTGGTGCATGACCGTCGCAGCGCCAGCCAGGCGGGGGTCGCATCGACCGGACATGCCCTGCCCCCCGACAATGCCCGCGGGCCCTATCCCAAAAACCTGGTCATGAGTCCCGGCACCAGCTCACTCGATGAGATGATCGCCTCCACCGAACGCGGCATTCTGGTGACCCATTTCTGGTACCTGAACTATCTTAATCCGATGAAGGCGCAACTGACCGGCTCGACCCGCGATGGAACCTTCCTGATCGAAAACGGCAAGATTGCCAAGCCGATCCGTAATCTGCGCGCCACGCCGGCGGTGCTCGAGGTCCTATCACGGGCGGAGATGATTGGCCGGGACCGGTTGGTGTATCCGCAGTACTCGGCGGTTATGTTTGTGCCGGCGCTCAAAATCGCCGCATTTCCCTTCGTGGAGGATACCGAATCATGATCCGCCGCGAGTTTCTGCGTCTGACGGCGCTGGTGGCCGCCGGCCTCGCAATCCTGCGAGGTCCATCGCTGGCCGCCTCTCCCGACCGCGCGCATCGCTCCGTTCCGGCCGGCCGGCGCTGGTTGGCCGGTTCGCCGCGCACCGGTTGCGCTCATTGGCCCGGCGCCAAACTCACTCCCCAGTAGGTCCCATGGCAACCATTGGCGAATGGCGGTTGCGTCTGCGCCAGGAGTTGCAGCCCGTTGCCGGCGAATTCGCCGCGACCGATGCCGACGCCATCATCGGCGAAGTGCTCTCCGCCCGTCCCACCGAGCTGACATTGCGCTACCGCGAGCAGGTCGAAGCGGTCGACGAGGCGCACCTGACCGCGCTTCTGGTCAAACGGCTCTCCGGCAGTCCGCTGGCGTATGTGCTCGGCCATGTCGAATTCTATGGCCTCGATTTTCTCTGCGACGAGCGGGTGCTGATCCCCCGTCCGGAGACCGAAGAGCTGGTCAATGTCGCCCTGCGCGCGTTGCCCCCGCCTGTTTCCGGCACGCAGCCGTTGGTCCTCGAAGTCGGCACCGGCGCCGGCAACATCGTCGTGGCGCTGGCGCGCCAGCGCCCCGATCTGCGTCTGATTGCCACCGATCTGTCCGGGGATGCGTTGGCAGTGGCGCGCGAAAACGCGCGCCGACATGGCGAGGACTGCCGGATTACCTTCATCCAGGCCCGTACCCTGGACGGATTCGGCCCCGTCCCGCGCTTCGACCTGATCGTCAGCAACCCGCCTTACATTCCGCTCGATGATCCCAACGTGCAGCGTTCGGTGCATGATTACGAACCCCACATAGCCCTGTACGCCGGCCGAGACGGCACAGAGATTCTTTCCGCCTTGATCGATCACGGGCGTGCCATTCTCAAACCCGGGGGCGCGCTGGTCTGTGAAATCGGGTTCATGCAGGAGCAACCTCTTGCACAGATTATCGCGCGGTTCGCCGGCTGGGACGCCCCGATTTTCCACCGCAGCATTGCCGGCTTCGACCGGGTTCTGGAGCTGCGCCGCCTGATAACTGGACTTTCCTAAAGGTCCGCCGATATATTCGGGCGCCTCATTCGGAAGGAGTCCGGTTCACGCATGGAACGACAGGCGTTGGGATTGATCGAGACAGTCGGGCTGGTCGGCGCGATGGAAGCCGCCGACGCCGCCGCCAAGGCCTCGTCGATTGTCGTCATCCGCACCGAACAGACCGATCCCGCGCTGGTCACCATCTATATAGAAGGCGATTTGGCGGCGGTGCAGGCCGCCGTTGAGGCCGGTGTGAATGCCTGTCTGCGGCTTGGCCGGGTCCATGCCCACACGGTCATCCCCCGTCCCCATGACGATCTCGGCGGGCTGGTCGATCGCCCCAATCAGAAATGGCGGGGACGCACCGCGACGCGCGCCGATGCGTCGAGCGTTGCCCCCGAACCCTCCCGCCTCGGGCGCGGCACGCCCGACTATGACTCTATGACCGTTGTGGCGTTGCGCAGTCTGGCGCGCCGCCGCGGCGATCTGCCCATCGCCGGGCGTGAAATCGCCCTGGCCGACAAGGACACGCTCCTGCGTCTGTTGCGGGACGCCGATGCCCGCCGCGCCTGAAGACACGTCGAGTGCCATGAACCGCGCGCCCGAACTCATCCAGCATGCCACCGCCGCCGCGATGGCGTTTCGCGGCTTCGACCAGGCGAAGACCGACGCGATCGTCCGCGCCGTCTACCTCGCCGCCCTCGATCACCGCGTCGATCTGGCGAAACTGGCGCACGAGGAGACCGGCATCGGCAAGTGGGAAGACAAGGTGATCAAGAATGTCATCGCCACCCAGCTGGTCTACGATGACATCAAGAAACGCAAGACCGTCGGCGTAGTGAGCGATGATCCGCGCCGCGGCATCGTCGATGTCGCGCAGCCGGTTGGCCCGATCCTTGCATTCATCCCCGTCACCAATCCGACCTCCACAACTGTCTTCAAGTGCCTGATCGCGCTGAAGACCCGCAATCCGATCATCTTCAGCCCGCCGGGCGGGGGACGACGTTGCACCACCGCCGCGGCCGAGATTTGTTACCAGGCCGCCCTGTCCGCCGGCGCCCCGGAGCATTGCATTCAATGGCTGGGCAAGGCCTCCGAGGACACGCTCCAGGAACTGATGGTCAATCGCCGTCTGGCCATGATCCTCGCCACCGGGACCAACTCCGTGGTCCAGAAGGCCGCCAAATCAGGCACCCCCACCATCGGTGTCGGGCCGGGCAATGTGCCTGTCTACATCGGCCGCACCGCCGATATCCCATTCGCGGTTCGCTGCATCGTCGAATCCAAGACCTTTGATTACGGCACCATCTGCGCCAGCGAGCAGGCCATTGTGGTCAAGCGCCAAGTCTCCGACGAGGTGATCGCCGAATTCATACGGCAGAAGGCCCACTTCCTCTCGCCGGAGGAGATCGAAAAGGTCGGGACAATTGCCTATGATCCCGAGCGGATGATGATGCGTCCGACCGTGGTCGGCCAGAGCGTGCAGGCCAT
Source organism: uncultured Ignavibacteria bacterium (assembly GCA_964593585.1). Classification (GTDB taxonomy): domain Bacteria; phylum Zixibacteria; class MSB-5A5; order WJJR01; family WJJR01; genus JACQFV01. The sequence continues at coordinate 74,271 of CAZQIZ010000002.1, read as the reverse complement.
CGCGCGCAGCGCCGGGATCACCGTGCCCGACGACGCCGTTTTGTTGATCGCCAAACTGGATGGCGTCGGTCCCGAATACCCGCTGTCGGCCGAAATCCTCGCCCCCATCCTCGCGTTCTACATTGAGGACGATTTCGAGGCGGGCATCTACCGGTGTTCCGAAATCACGCGTTTCGGCGGCACCGGGCACACCGCGGTGATCTACTCCAACACCGACGAGCGGATCGAGTACTTCTCCCGCGCCATCCACGCCGCCCGGATACTGGTCAACATGCCGGCCGCCCACGGAGCGCTGGGGGGGATCTATAACACCCTGCCCCCGTCGTTCACGCTCAGTTGCGGCGCCGGCGCCAACAACTTCACCACCGACAACATCACCGTCCGCCACCTGCTGAACATCCACCGCGTCACCCGCCGCCGACCCAACCCGCGTTGGGCCAGTTTTGACAGCGCCCGGTTTCTCGACCCCGCGCTTCCGGCGGCCGAGATCGAAGCGGAGTTCAACCGAAACTTCTAGAATTTTGTCGCGATTTGTGGCATGTCTCCGGTGGCAGAAAGATGGACGGCGGAGCAAATCCGCTTGTCCGGCCCGCCGCGCCGGTCATTGATTCGCCCGGGGGCGGGCCCCGGTGTATGCCGCCCACGTGGGTGAGGGAGTCTGCGCGATGAAAAACATTCTGGTCACCGGCGCTCTGGGCCAGATCGGTTCGGAACTGATCGTGGCCTTAAGGCAGCAGTACGGCGATGCCCATGTGATCGCCACCGACATCCGCATGCCCGCCGACGTCACGTTGCGCGACTCCGGGCCGTTCGAATTCCTCGATTGCGTCGACCCCAACCACATCACCCGGGTGATGCAGATCTACAAGATCGACACCATCATCCATTTGGCGTCGCTTTTGTCCGCCGTCGCCGAGACCCGGCCCAATCAGGCCTGGCAGATCAACGTCAACGGCCTCTACAACATGCTTGAAGCGGCGCGTCAGTACAAATGCGCGTTGTTCTTCCCCAGTTCGATCGGCGCCTTCGGACGTTCCAGCCCCAAGTACAAGACCCCGCAGGACACCATCCAGCGGCCGGACACGATGTACGGCGTCACCAAAGTCACCGGCGAGCTGCTCTGCGACTACTATTTCAAGCGCTTCGGCGTCGACACCCGCGGCCTGCGATTCCCCGGCCTCATTTCCTATGTCACCGAGCCCGGCGGCGGCACCACCGACTACGCGGTCAAGATTTTCTATGCCGCCCTGAAGCACCGCCGCTTCACCTGCTACCTGCGCAACGACACCTCGCTGGATATGATGTACATGCCCGATGCCCTGCGCGCGGTGATGGAGCTGATGGAGACCGACGCCGCGCGGCTGCTGCACCGTAACGCCTTCAACGTGACCGCGATGGCCTTCACCCCGGAGCAACTGGCCGAGGCCATCCGCCGCCACATCCCCGAATTCGAGATCGACTACTCCATCGACCCGGTTCGGCAGGACATCGCCGATTCCTGGCCCGACCTGCTCGATGACACCGCCGCCCGCGAGGAGTGGGGATGGCGTCCGCAGTTTGACCTGCCCCGCATGACCGACGAGATGCTCCTGCGCGTCGGGGAGAAACTTCGGGCCCGGGCCGAAATCCCGGCCCTGCCACGGTAGGTGGACGGGAGCGGTGATCATCGGTCTGGGCATCGATATCGCGGAGGTCGCGCGCTTTGCGCGACAACTGCCCGGCCTGCCGGGACTGCGGGAGGATCTGTTCACGCCCGTCGAGATCGCCTACTGTGAACCCAAGGCCGACCCCGCATCGCATTACGCCGCCCGGTTCGCCGCCAAGGAAGCTTTCCTCAAAGCCCTTGGCACCGGCTGGCGCGAAGGCCTCGCCTTCGGCGACATCGAGGTGGCCGCCGCTGAGTCGGCCGGACCGACATTGAATCTCAAGGGAAAAGCCGCGAGCGCCGCCTCCGAACGGCAAGTGCGCCGCATCCATTTGTCGCTGTCGCACGAGGCCTCGCACGCCGTCGCCATCGTCATTCTGGAAGGATAGAGGAGAGGGGAACGTGTCATTCAATATCGGCTCCTACGCGGAACGCGCCGCCAACTTCGACTGGTCGATCGCCGAACGGGAACTGGAGTACACACCCGGCGGCGCCATCAACATCGGCTGGTATTGCACCGACCGTATCTGCCAGAAGGGACAAGGGGAGAAGACCGCCCTCATCTGGGAGGACTCATCGGGACGCCAGAAGCGCTACACCTATCATGAGTTGCGCCGCGCCAGCAACACCATGGCCGCGCACCTACGCTCGCTGGGCATCCGCGACGGCGACCGCGTCTGCCTGTTCATGGACCGCATCCCGGAGCTCTACATCGGTTTCCTGTCGATCCTGAAGCTGGGCGCGATCGCCCAGCCGCTCTTCTCCGCCTTTGGCGATGAGTCCCTGCTGGTGCGCCTCAAGGACGCCGGCACCCGCGCCATCATCACCCAGCGCAAGCACGCCCCCAAGGTCCGCAAGATCCTGGCGCAACTGCCCGAGTTGCAGTTTATCGTCGTCGTCGATCACGATGGCGTCAAGGCGCTGCAGGAGCGCGAGAGCGCCTTCGCGCTGGCACAGGCCGCGCCGGTCGATCACTTTGAGTCCTTCCCGACGGTTGCCGAATCGCCGTCGGTTTTGCACTACACCTCCGGAACCACCGGCCAGCCCAAGGGCGTCAAGCATGTGCACTACTCGCTCATCGCCCAGTACCTGACCGGCAAATGGGTGCTCGATCTGCGCGACGATGACATTTACTGGTGCACCGCCGACCCCGGCTGGGTGACCGGCACCTCCTATGGCATCATTGCCCCCTTCGCGCTGGGCGTGACCCAATGCGTGCTCGATCAGGGCTTTTCCGCCGAGGCCTGGTACCGCTTCATCGAAAAGCACCGGATCAGCATGTGGTATTCGGCGCCGACCGCGATCCGCTCGCTGATGAAGGCCGGGGATGAGATCGTGCGCAAATTCGACCTCTCGTCGCTGCGCCACCTCTGCAGCGTCGGCGAGCCGCTCAACGCCGAGGCGGTGGTCTGGTCGCAGCGGGTCTTCGGCAAACCCTTCCATGACACATACTGGCAGACCGAAACCGGCGCGATCATGATCACCAACTTCCCCGGCATGCCGGTCAAGGCCGGCTCGATGGGCAAAGCGTTCCCCGGCATCACCGCGGTGGTGCTCGATCCCAAGACGTATGAACCGATCCCGGGACACGGCAAAATCGGCCTCATCGGCTTCAAGCCCGGCTGGCCGTCGATGATGCGCACCTACTGGAACAACGAGGCCACCTATCAGAAGAAATTCAAGAACGGCTGGTATCTCTCCGGCGACCGCGCCAAGATCGACGAGGAAGGGTACTTCTGGTTCACCGGACGCGACGACGATATCATCAACACCGGTGGCCATCTGGTCAGCCCCTTCGAAGTTGAATCGGCGCTTCTGGAACACCCGGCGGTGGCCGAATCGGCGGTCGTGGCCAAGCCCGACCCGATCAATCTCGAGGTGGTCAAAGCCTTCGTGACCCTCAAGCCGGGGTTTTCCGCCGGCCCCGACCTGGAGCTGGATATCATGAACTACATTCGCAAGAAGCTCTCGCCGCTGGCCATGCCGCAAGAGATCGAATATGTCGACTCCCTGCCCAAGACACGCAGCGGCAAGATCATGCGCCGTGTCCTCCACGCCCGCGAATGGGGCGAGGAGATCGGCGACACCTCGACGCTGGAAAACGACTAATCCCGGAGGCAGACACACATGGATGAGATGACCAAAGTCGTGCTTGAGTACGTCAAGAAGGAATACCTCGAGGAGGACGACGACCTCACCCCCGATGCGCCGCTGATTTCCAGCGGAATCGTGGACTCTTTCTCGATGGTGTCCCTGAAGCGGTTCTTGGAGAACAAGTACAAGATTTCGATCCCCGATGATCAGGCCACACCCGAGGCCTTCGATTCGGTCAACAAGATCGTCGCACTGGTCAAGCGCTTCACGCAATAGCCCGCGCCGTCGCCGTGGACCGGCCGTCCGGCCGACGGCGTAAAGCGCTGCGACGGGCGTGCGGTTTTGCGCCGCGACGTTGCCCCTGTCATTGCCATCAAGGAGTCTCCCTATGAGTTTCAGCGATCGCGCCCGCAGCATTTATCAGGAGACGCTCAAAGGCATCTCCGATGCCGGGCTGTTCAAGCAGGAGCGGTTCATTCATTCCGCGCAAGCGGCGGACATTGAAGTCGAATTCCCCGCCGGGGCGGCGCCGAAGAAAGTCATCAATATGTGCGCCAACAACTACCTCGGCCTCTCCAGCCATCCCGAGGTCGTCAAGGCCGCCCATGAGGGACTCGACCGGCGCGGCTATGGCATGTCGTCCGTGCGCTTCATCTGCGGCACACAGGACATCCACCGCGAACTGGAGGAGAAGGTCACCGACTTTCTCGGCACCGAGGCGACCATCCTCTTCCCGTCGTGCATGGACGCCAACGCCGGGGTCTTCGAGGCGATTCTGACCAAGGACGATGTGATGATCTCCGACCGCCTCGTGCATGCCTCGCTCATCGACGGAATCCGTCTGTGCAGCGCCATGCAGGACACCTTCAAGCACGCCAACATGGAGCACCTCGAAGAGAAACTGGCGATGCATCAGGACAAACGGATGCGGGTCGTCATCACCGACGGCGTCTTCTCCATGGACGGCGACACAGCCCCGCTCGACCGGATGTCGGCGCTGTGCAAGCAGTATGACGCCATGCTGCTGGTCGATGACTCCCACGCCACCGGCTTCATCGGCAAGACGGGGAGAGGCACCCATGAGAAGTATGGCGTGGTGGGCGAGATCGACATCATCACCACGACCTTCGGCAAGGCGCTCGGCGGCGCCTCCGGCGGCTGCGTTTCCGGACGCCGCGAGCTGGTCGAGATGTGCCGCCAGCGCGCCCGTCCCTACCTCTTTTCCAACACCATTGCCCCGGTGGTGGTCTCCGGGGTGCTGAAGGTGCTGGACATCCTCTCCCGGAGCACCGAGCGGCGCGACAAGCTGGAGCGCAACACCGCCTACTGGCGGCAGGGTCTAACGGAGGCCGGATTTGTCCTGAAGGATGGGGACACGCCGATTGTGCCGGTCATGCTCTTCAACGCCAAGTTGTCACAGGATGTCTCGCGCGATCTATTCGCCGAGGGCATTTACGCCGTCGGGTTCTTCTTCCCGGTGGTGGCGCAGGGCCAGGCCCGGATCCGCACCCAGATCTCGGCGGGCCATGAGACCCATCATCTTGATAAGGCCCTAGATGCCTTCCGAAAAGTGGGTAAAAAGTACGGCATCCTTGGCAAAACCAAGCAGGAGATCGTCGAGGCCTACGGGGCATAAAGCGGCGCTTGAAAGGCCGCATTTGACCCCTGAATACAAGCTGTTGTATTGCAGGGGGTTGAGGTGGTGGGGCTGTATCTGGACTGAAATGAGCCCTGTGGGCGAAGCCCCCGCTCTGGCGCGGGCTATTTCGTGTCCGGACATGGGATTGGATCGGTCCCATACCCACGAAAAAAACCAGAAAGTGGGTTGACAGATTTTGGGGGTACTTCTATATTGGCTTCGCCGATTGATGTTACCGCATGATAAACGGCACACTTGTTGAAACAGTTTACCACAGTCTTGGGGTAGTAGCGCGAACCAAGTGACAGGCATCGCGTCGGGGCAAGGGCGGAAACCTTTGCACAGCAACCCCGCCGCGACTCAGTACCGCAGCCGGTAGAAGGCGACAAAACTCAACAATCAGCCGTGCACACCGCTCCCGCGGGGTGCATCGAATCGTCTACGGGGAGGAGATCCGCAAGTCGTACCAGGTTCTGAGAGGTCACGAACGTCAACTCGTCAGCTCATGGTCAAAACAAGGGTCTTCCCGATGTCTCGCTGTTCCGGCAGTTCGCATTACACGGATCTTCACATTCGCACCGCACCGGCCGCTTCCGCCACGAAATCGGGAGGGAGCGCCCGGGGTGTGTCCGCTTCCGGAGGTCTCACCGTCCGGCCGCGTCGCGGCGCGGGCGAAAACGTGTGCTATCAATGTCAACCCAAACGTCAACCAACAGCCCAACCAACCAGTTATCACGGTGAAAGGAGGTGTTGCGGACGAAGAGCCGTTCTTTAAACGCTCACTCCAGTCAACAGTAACCGTGAATGCTTTACAGGTCCATGCAGTACGGAGGTGAGGTTTAAAGGAATAGTCGAATGATTGAGGCACAGCAGCAATCGCTTGGCACGGTAATTAGGGGGACTTTCTATCGTGTGGGTTCCTCGAACGAACGTGTCTCTCGTTGGGGAATTCGAATCAGCAACAGTGAGAACTAAGGAGCAAAACACAATGAAGCGTTTTGCAAAGACCATTAGCTTGGCAGCGTGTTTGGTCTTCCTGTGCGGCGCGGCGGCGATGGCGGCCGATCTGGTCACCGTCGAATCCAAGACCGTGGCGCCAGGCGCGACAGGCGTCACCCTTGGGGTCTATATCGAGAACGATCTGGCGGCCGTCGGTTTTGTGATGCCGCTGGAATTCCGCGAACAGACCCCGGGCTCGTACATTACCGGATCTTTCACCCGTGGCGTGACCGCTGGTGGCCGTTTGAACAACAGCCCGCTGGGCGCGGCCAACCCGCAGGGGCCGCCGGCGAATATCACCCAGAACCGCTATGCGGTGACGGGCAGTCCGGCGTGCTCCGGTCCGACGTCCAACACGTACGGCGCTCCGGCTGCGAACATCGACTTTATCAGCCCCGACGCGATCCTGCACGCCACCGTTTCGACCGGTGACGAAAACGTCGGCGACGACATCGATCTCGATCCGGGTGCCGATCCGCCGGGCAATCCGTCCTACCAGTTCACCTTCAACGTGACCAACGTCGAAGGCACCTTCATCGTCGACACCTGCTGCGTGCGTCCGGCCAACCACCTGTCGTATGTGGACCGGAACACCGCCTTGGTGCCGATGAACTTCGTGGCTGGCATCGTCACGATCTTTCAACCGCCGAACGCCTGCCCGGTCGTCAACCCGGTCGGACCGGTGAACGCGTCGGTTGGCTCGCCGGCTTGCGTTACGCTGTCGGCTACCGATCCGGAAAATGACAGCCCGATCACCTTCCACATCCTCAGCGGTCCTGGCACCATCAATGGCAACCAGCTCTGCGTGACCCCGACCTGCGCCGACGTCGCCAATGGCATCGACGTGGTCGTCTACGCGGACGATCCGGTCGCCAGCGGTTGCGAGGCCGATCCGAACGTGACCGTGCACTTCAACGTGAGTCCGGCCCCGTTGCAGATTGCCTGCAACAACGTCTCCGTCCATTGGGGACAGGTCGCGTCCATGACCCCGACCGTTTCCGGTGGCTGCCCGCCGTACACGCTGCAGCAAATCAGCGGTCCGGGCGCTCTGGATGCCGGCATTTGGGACTGGCCGACCGGTTGCGGTGATGTGGGTAGGCAGTCGGTGACCATCCGTGCGACCGATGCGGTGCAGTCGACCATCGAGTGCACCTTTGAAGTCACGGTTGGCAATCTTGTGCCGACCTGCACGGCGATCGATCCGACCTTGGCGCCGCAGGGTGTCGAGACCGTCGTCGACCTGGGCGACCTCGCTCAGGCGGATGGCGACAACCTGGTTTATACTCTGGTTTCGGGCACTGGCTGGCCGGATGAAGACATCACCGGCGACACCTGGTCCGCGACCCGTCCGGCTGGCGATGGCGCCTCCTACCCGGTGACCTATACGGTCTCCGACGGCTGCGTCACCATTACCTGCCAGTTTGACGTGATCTTCGAGAACCCGTGCGTGGCGATCGTGAAGCAGGACACGGATTCGGGCTACGCGTGCTGGCTCAACGGCGAGCGTGCGACGGTGTGCGTCGTGGCCGAGCCCGGCGCGCTCCCCGGCGACGCGGGCGGTTATGACCTCCTGATCTGCTACGATCAGAGCGGTCTGTCCTTCATGGGCGCCACCGGCGGTCCCGAAGGTTGGGAGTACTTCACCTATCGTACCGGCCAGTTCGGCGGAAACTGCTCGGGCGGCTGCCCGGATGGCTATGTCCGTCTGGTCTCCATCGCCGAGATGAACAATGGCGTCGAGATCGATCCGTCCTACTTCAACCTGGACGGAAAGACCCTCGCCTGCCTGACGTTCAGCGTCACGTCTGACCGCAATTTCATCAACAGCTGCCTGCACGTTGGCTTCTGCTCGTTTGATTGCGGCGACAACAGCTTCTCCGACAAGTCCGGTAACACCCTCTGGGTGCCGCGTGATGGCGTCGTCCTGGGGCCGTACTACGACTGCGATGGCAATGCGAAGCCGGGTTATGTGATCGAGCCGGAAGTGTCCTTCTGCGGCGGCGCGATCTGCGTCTGCGAGCCGCCGGACGACCGTGGCGATCTGAACCTGAACGGTATTGCCAACGAGATCGGCGACGCGGTTCTGTACACGAACTACTTCATCTATGGTTCCGGCGTGTGGAATCCGGTGTGGGCTCAGAGCCAGATTCTCGCTTCGGACATCAACGATGACGGTATCGTGCTGACCGTGGCCGACCTGATTTACCTTATCCGCATCATCACCGGCGACGAAGCGCCGTTCCCGCCCGGAACGAACACTGGTTCGCCGAAGCTGTCCCCGTATGCCAACTCGGTTGATGTGACCTCCGATGTCGCCAACGGCGCCGTCACGGTCCGCACCAACTCGTCGGTTGACATCGGCGCGGCCCTGCTGGTCTTCCGCTACAACGGCTCGGTTGGCGCGCCCGTGCTCGCCAACAACTCCGGTCTGACCGTGCGCTCGAATGCCGCCAATGGCGAGCTCCGCGTGCTGATCTCCCAGACCGTTGAAGCCGCTGCCACGCGCCTGACCGCCGGCGCCAACAGCCTCGTCACCATCCCGGTCGACGGTTCGATCGAGCTGGTCGAGTCGCAGTTCTCCGATTACAACGGCGCCCTGTTGTCGGTCAACGCCGCCTCCGCGGTGGTCCCGACCTCCTATGCGCTCGAGCAGAACTATCCGAACCCCTTCAACGCGGGCACGGTCATTCCGTTCACGCTGACCAAGGAGTCGGAGTTCTCGCTGACCATCTACAACGTCGCGGGCCAGGTTGTCCGTACCTTCTCGGGTATGGGCCATGTTGGCACCAACAACGTTGAGTGGAACGGCCTGACGGCCGACGGTTCTTCCGCCGCCACCGGTATGTACTTCTACCGCGTGACCACGCCGGAATTCACCGCCACCAAGAAGATGGTGCTGATCAAGTAATCGGCGCAGTCCCCGTCGGGGGAGGGTGCAAGCCCTCCCCCGATGGATTTCGAAGACGATGACCACAAACGGGTTAACCGGTTAAACAGGAGGTAAAACACCACCCTCGCGAATGATCTTGGATGTTGTTTGCGACCAGTCACAAAGGAGATTCGATCGTGTTTGCACCCGGCCCTCAATCCGTCAGGTCGACGGCGTCTACAGGCCGGGATTTTTTATTGTCATCGGTCGGTCAAAAGCATAGTGCGCCAGCAGATTATCGGGGAAAAAACCGCGGGGAATTGCTATATTGTCCACACTGTCAGGGCCGTCTGTTTACCCGCGCCATACGGTCCTCAGAAGTCGCCGAAACAGGCCCTGACAAGTCCGAAATTAAGGCATCGCATGGCTTGGAATTTTTGTGAACGACTCGCATGCGTCGGAGATTTGTAGGTCCCGGCGCTGGCATCAGTGGCCACTTCCGGAAAGGTGGATCAAGACAGCGGCGCACGTCGGTTCAAATGGATCTTGGCCTGCTTTAGTACCTGCCGCCAAACGTATCGCTCCTACCGCGACCGGTTCGCACCGCCGCCCACTTGCCCATCGGGCACTGGGTTTGCGATTTGAACCACACGAGTTCGGGATCCGCTCTCACCGCCGGTGAGGGATGGCTCCCACAGTTGATTCAAAAGGCGTTGTCCGCCATGACGCGTACCCGTCCGGGATCAGCATGCCCGGAGGTTGCCTCAGGCGGCGCGCGCAAACCCGGAAGCATCGGCGGTGGCGCCGGAAACGGAATCTATGCAGACGCTTGCACACAGAATCGGCGACGGGCTGGCCCGGATGGCGCGTTGCGCCCGGACGCAGGCGGAAGCCGCGGAGGTCGATACTCAAGTAGCATCCCGAATGGGGGTCCCAGCTATGACACGGACAATTGCAACGGTTCACTCGATCGTTGGCGGGCGCGGGGCGACAGTGGTCGCGATGGCGTTCGTCCTGCTGGCGTTGGCCGCCCCGGCCGCCCAAGCGCAGACCCCGTCCACGCTGGACACCATTCGCGCCATCAGCGTCACCGGTGTTCAGCCCGGCGACACCTTCAATGTCGACTTCTACCTGCGCAACGTCGACACACTCGGCGCGTTCAATTTCCGCATCACTTTTAACGCGTCGCTTATTGAGCCGCTGACCGACACGTCGATCTCGGGCCTGGACACGACGATCAACGCCGAAGTGTCGTCGCTGCGCACTCATTCGTTCGAAACATTCTCAGCCGGCCGACCCGAGAGCGCTGTAATGACGTTCATTGCCGTGGACTTTGATCTCTTCCCGGTCAACACGTTGTACCTTCCTCAAGGCGGCGCCTTCGTTCGTTCGAAATGGCGCGTGCGAACGGCGGCGACTGCTGGTACCACGACGATCAACTTCGAGAACGACCCCTCCTTCCCGTCGTCGTTTAACACGATGACCGATTATCGCGCGCGCATTTTCAAACGGCCGACTCTTGTCAACGGAAGCGTGACGATCACCACCGACACGCCGCCGCCGCAAGGGGCGCCGGTTGTCCAGCAGCCGGCCTCGCCGGTCAGCGTCGGACAGGGGGATCTTCTCACCTTCACGGTCACGGCGACCGACCCGGACGGCGACTCTCTCAGTCTGCTGGCCTTCAACCTGCCCAGCGGCGCCACCTTCACGCCGAACAATCCCGTCCGGGGTAAGGCGCTGGCCACTGGGACGTTCCGTTGGACGCCGAGCTTCAGCCAGTCCGGCTCGTTCGTCGTCAGCTTCCAGGCGACCGACAGCGCCGGTCTGCAAAGCACGCCGCGCAATGTGACCATCAATGTCACAGAAGTACCGCGTGACCAGTTGTTCACCACCTCGACCCCGTCTCTGGATCCGCAGGGCGGTGTGCCGGGAACCGTCGGCGTAGTGATCCCCGTCAACTTTGTGACCATTCAATCGGTCTACGGCGTGCAGTTTGACTTCGTCTACGACCCGGCATCGTTTACGCCGACCCAATTGCAGGCGACCGACCGTCTGAATGGCTTCTCGATCTACGACAACCTCGGCCAGGTGCCGGGGCGTCTGCGGGTGGTGGCCTTCTCGCTCGCTACTGATGCAATCCCATCGGGCAACAGCAGCGTCCTGTTCAACGTCGTCGGCAACATCCCCGGTGACGCCGTGCCCGGCGCCTACGACATCACCTTTGAAAACGCCTTCGAGTCGGTCAACCCCGACCCGAATGTATCGTCGATTGAACTGGCGACCGAGAATGGCAAGGTGTTCGTCGACTTCTACGGCGACGTCAACGTCGACGGCCGTATCGATGTCGCCGACGCCGTCAGCGTGGTCGGCTACATTCTCGGCGACTTCACCTTCACGATGCGGCAGTTTGTCGCCGCCGACGTGATCCAGGATGCGTTGGTCGACGTCTTCGATCTGGTCGAGATCATCAACATCATCTACGGGACCGCGACCTCCAACAACCTGGCTTCCGGTCTGCCGGCAATTGTCAGTCTGACGTATGACCCCTACGACGGACCCAACGGATCGTACCGGCTCTCGGCCGATCTGCCCAGCGATGTCGCCGGGGCGCAGTTCGACATCAAGTATGACCGCAAGACCATGTCGCTGGGATCGCCCGAACGGATCGGCTCGGCCGCGGGCGTTAACCTCTACTACCGCAGCGCCGGCAACGGCAGCGTGCGCGCGGTGTTGCTGCGCAATCCGTTCCAGGAGGGCTCGCTGATCCGTTCCGGCAACGGCGAATTGCTGCGCATCCCGGTGGTGGCCATGTCGGAAGGTGCCGTGCCGAACGCGCACATCGAGGAGGCCAAACTGGCCGACCCCGAAGCCAACAAGATCGAAGTGGCCGGCATCGGTCCGCTGCCCCGCTCGTTTGCGCTGGAGCAGAACTACCCGAACCCGTTCAACGCCGCGACCGTCATCACCTTCTCGATCGACGCCGCCGGCGCGGTGGACAGCCGCCTGGAGATCTTCAATGTGCTTGGCCAGAAGGTCACAACCCTGCACCGCGGCGAATTGCCGGGACAGGGAAGTTACTCGTTCACGTGGGACGGCACTGACGAGGATGGTCTCTCGGTGGCCAGCGGGGTCTATTTCTACCGCCTCTCGCTGGGGGACAAGGACGAAACCCGGAAGATGGTGCTGTTGAAGTAACGGTCTGGCGCCTTGGCGCCTCGGGCACGGCATGAAATACGACACAATGACTCAGACGATGCGACATCGGCCCTCACCGCGTCTTGCGATCGTGACGCTGTGGGCGTTGCTGGCGTTCGTTGGCGGCGTCGCCGTCGACGTGCATGCGGCGGTCATCGACACGGTGCGCACCGGCGAAGTGACGTTCAGCGGCGTCACGCAGAATGTTACACTCTCGCCGGCTCTGGGCGATCTGACCAAGTCGATCCTGTTTTTCAACGTCCGGCACAACAGCAACTCGCCCCAGCAGGGCCTGGTGCGCGGCTCGATTATCGATGCGTCCACGCTGCGGTTTGCCAAGAGCAGTTCCGGGACTTCGGTCACCGTCCGCTGGTACGCCGTCGAGTTCTCGGCGGGTGTGAGCGTCCAGCGCGGGACCACCGCCCAGACCGCGACGGTCACCAACGCCGCCATCAGCCCGGTGACGCTTTCTGAAACGTTTGTGCTGATCTCGCGCCAGCAGTCCAGCAACAACTACAGCAACGACGAATTTCTGCGGACGCAGCTGACCTCCGCCACCAACCTCGAGATGGCGCTCAATTCCGGCAGCGGCGGCAACAACGACTGGCAGGTGGTCTCGATGCCGGGCGCGGTGGTGCAGCGCGGTACCCTGACGCTGGCAGCCGGCTCCGCGTCGACCACGCAGGCCATCAGCGCGGTGGACACCACCCGCTCGTTTGTGCTGTACAGTTACAATTCGCCCAATGGCACGCAGTCGAACATCGGCCAGAAGATGGTGCAGGCATGGCTGTCCTCGCCGACGCAGGTCACCTTCCAGCGCAACAACACCGGCGTCGCCTTGAGCATAGCCTGGGAAGTGGTCCAATTGCCCGCCGGCGATCATGTCCAGGAGCGATTGCACTCGTTTGCCAACGGCATCGGCCAGCAGGATGCGGCGATCAACACCATCGATGCCGCACGCGCCGTCGCATTCTCCGGCAGCCAGGCGATCAGCGGACTGAGCTGGGGACGCACCCCCTATGCCGCCGATGACAATCCCGGCATCGCATCATTCACCTTCAGCTTCGTCGACAACTCGACGTTGCGCCTGCAGCGCAGCGGCACCGCGGCCACGGCCGATGTGACGTCGTTCGTTGTCGAATTCGCCGCCCCCAATGCCGCGCCGATTCTCAGTGCGATCGGCCCGCAGAGCGTCAATGAGGGCGCCACGCTTAATCTGCCAGTCTCGGCCAGCGATCCCGAGGCGACCATTCCCATCTTGACTGCCGAGAACCTGCCGTCCAATGCCTCCTTTACCGATAACAGCGACGGCACCGGCGCACTCGTGTTTACGCCAGACTTCACCCAGGCGGGCGTCTACAATGTGACGTTTATTGCCTCGGACGGCGCATTGGCCGACACCGAAATCGTTGCGATCACGGTCAACGACGTCAATCAAGCTCCGGTCCTCGCCGCCATCGGCCCGCGGTCGGTCAACGAGAGCGCCAATCTGAACTTCGGTGTCTCGGCGACCGATGCCGATGGCACCACACCGTCGCTGGCCGCCGAGAATCTGCCGCTCAACGCGACCTTCACCGACAACTCCAACGGCACCGGCTCGTTTGTGTTCAATCCGGATTTCACTCAGGCGGGTGTCTATAACGTTCGCTTCATCGCCTCCGATGGCGCTTTGGCGGATACCGAGATCGTCGCGATCACGGTGAACAATGTTAATCGCGCGCCTGTTCTGGCCGCCATCGGCCCGCAGGCGGTGAATGAGAATGCGCCGCTCGCGTTCGGGACATCGGCAACCGACCCCGATGCGGAGCCGCTGACCATGACAGCGGTGGGGCTGCCGACCGGCGCGGTTTACACCGACAACGGCAACGGGACGGCTTCATTCAGTTGGACTCCCGACTTCACTCAGGCAGGCGTCTACAATCTGACGTTCATCACTTCGGATGGCGGGCTGGCAGATTCCGAAATTGTTGCCATCACGGTCAACAACGTCAATCTGGCCCCGGTTCTCGCCGCCATTGGTCCGCAATCGGTGGATGAGGGGCAGACCCTGAATCTGCCGGTCTCGGCCACGGATCCCGATGCGACGATTCCGACGCTGACCGCCGAGAATCTGCCGCTGAATGCGACCTTTACCGACAACACCAACGGCACCGGCGCATTCGTCTTCAATCCCGACTTCAGTCAGGCGGGCGTCTACAACGTTCGCTTCATCGCCTCCGACGGCGCGCTGGCCGACACCGAGATCGTCGCGATTACCGTTAATCAGGTGAACCTGGCGCCGGTCCTGGCCGGCATCGGCCCCCAGTCGGTCAACGAGAACGCCAACCTGAATTTCGGCGTCTCGGCGACTGACGCCGATGGCACAATTGCGGCACTGACCGCCGAGAATCTGCCGCTGAATGCGGCGTTCACCGACAACGCCAACGGCACTGGCGCATTTGTCTTCAACCCTGACTTCACACAGGCCGGGACCTACAACGTTCGCTTCATCGCCTCGGATGGTTCACTGGCGGATACCGAGATCGTGGCCATCACGGTCAGCGACGTCAACCGCGCGCCGGTCCTGGCCGCGATTGGTCCGCAGTCGGTCAACGAGAATGCGAACCTGAGCTTTGGTGTCTCGGCCGCCGACGCCGATGGCACCACCCCGTCGCTGGCCGCCGAGATTCTGCCGCTGAACGCGTCGTTCACCGACAACGCCAACGGCACTGGCTCGTTCGTGTTCAATCCGGATTACACGCAGGCGGGCATCTACAACGTTCGCTTCATCGCCTCGGATGGTTCACTGGCCGACACCGAGATCGTTGCGATCACGGTCAACGACATCAATCAGGCCCCGGTCCTGGCTGCCATCGGCCCGCAGTCGGTGAATGAGGAACAGGTGCTCAATCTGCCGGTCTCGGCCGCCGATCCCGATGCGACGATCCCGGCGCTGACCGCCGAGAACCTGCCGCTGAATGCGTCGTTTACCGACAACGCCAACGGCACCGGCTCCTTCGTCTTCAATCCCGACTTCACGCAAGCGGGCCTTCACAACGTGATGTTCATCGCCTCAGATGGGGCGCTGGCCGACACCGAGATCGTCGCGATCACGGTCAACGACGTCAATCAGGTTCCGGTCCTGGCCGCCATCGGCCCGCAATCAGTCAACGAGAATGCGAACCTGAGCTTCGGTGTCTCGGCCACCGACGCCGACGGCACAACTCCGTTGCTTGGCGCCGAGAATCTGCCGTTGAACGCGACTTTTGCCGACAACGCCAACGGCACTGGCGCATTTGTCTTCAACCCTGACTTCACACAGGCCGGGACCTACAACGTTCGCTTCATCGCCTCGGATGGTTCACTGGCGGATACCGAGATCGTGGCCATCACGGTCAGCGACGTCAACCGCGCTCCGGTTCTTTCGGCCATCGGGCCGCAGAATGTCAACGAGGGCGGTACGCTCAATTTGCCGGTTGCGGCCACCGATCCTGATGCGACGACTCCGATCCTGACCGCCGAGAATCTGCCGCTGAACGCCTCGTTCACGGATAATGGCAATGGCACCGGCGCGCTCGTGTTCAACCCGGACTACACGCAGGCGGGTGTTTATAACGTGACCTTTATCGCCTCCGACGGCGCATCGGCCGATTCGGAAGTTGTCGCGATTACGGTCAACAATGTCAATCAAGCCCCGGTGCTGGCCGCCATCGGCCCACAGTCGGTGAATGAGGGACAGGCCCTCAATCTGCCGGTCTCGGCCACTGATGCCGATGCGACGATTCCCATGCTGATCGCCGAGAACCTGCCGCTGAATGCGTCGTTCACCGACAACGCCAACGGCACCGGCTCGTTTGTGTTCAATCCGGATTTCACCCACGCGGGTGTCTATAACGTCCGCTTCATCGCCTCCGATGGCGCGCTGGCCGACACGGAGCTCGTTGCGATTACGGTCAATCATGTCAATCTCGCGCCGGTCCTCGCCGTCATCGGTCCGCAGTCGGTCAATGAAAACGCGCTGCTGACGTTCGGAACTTCGGCCTCCGATCCCGATTCCGATCCGCTGGCGATGACCGCTGTCGGGTTGCCGACCGGCGCGGTCTACATCGACAACGGCAATGGGACCGCGTCATTCAGCTGGACTCCCGACTTCAATCAGGCGGGTGTCTACAATGTGACCTTCATTGCCTCGGATGGCGGGCTGGCCGATTCGGAGATCGTGGCGATCACGGTCGCCAATGTCAACCGCCCGCCCCTGCTCTCGGCCATCGGCCCGCAGACCGGAAGCGAAAATACCCTCCTGGCCTTCAACACCTCCGCATCCGATCCGGATGCCGAGCCGCTCACGCTGTCCGCGGTGAATCTGCCGGTCGGGGCGTCGTTCACCGACAACGGCAACGGCAACGGCGCCGCCGCGTTCGCTTGGACACCCGACTACACGCAGGCGGGGGCGTACAACGTCACCTTCATTGCCAGTGACGGCGCCGCGGCCGATTCGGAAATCGTCGCGATCACCATCAATGACGTCAACCAGCCGCCGGTCCTTACCGCCATCGGCTCGCAGTCGGTGGATGAGGGTCAGGCTCTCAATTTGCCGATTTCGGCCACCGATCCGGATGCGTCGATCCCCACGCTGACCGCCGAGAATCTGCCGTTGAATGCGACCTTCACGGATAACATCAACGGCACCGGCTCGTTTGTGTTCAATCCGGATTTCACCCAAGCGGGTGTCTATAACGTCCGCTTCATCGCAACCGACGGCGCGCTGGCGGACACCGAGATCGTCGCGATCACGGTGAACAATGTGAATCGCGCGCCGGCTCTGGCCGTCATCGGTCCGCAGTCGGTCAATGAAAACGCGCTGCTGACGTTCGGAGCTTCGGCCTCCGATCCCGATTCCGATCCGCTGGCGATGACCGCGGTTGGGTTGCCGACCGGCGCGGTCTATACTGACAACGGCAACGGCACCGCGACCTTCAACTGGACGCCCGATTACACTCAGGCGGGTGTCTACAACATCACATTCATCGCCTCGGATGGATCGCTTGCGGACAGCGAGGCGGTGGCGGTCACCGTCAACAACGTCAACCTGCCGCCGGTTCTGGCAGCCATCGGTCCGCAGTCGGTGAATGAGGGACAGCCCCTCAACCTGCCGATCTCGGCCACCGAGCCGGATGCGACGATTCCCACGCTCGTCGCCGAGAATCTGCCGCTGAATGCATCGTTTGCCGACAACGCCAACGGCACCGGATCGTTCGTGTTCAACCCAGATTACACGCAAGCGGGCATCTACAGCGTTCGCTTCATCGCCTCTGATGGCGCGCTGGCGGATACCGAGATTGTTGCGATCACGGTCAACAACGTCAATCAAGCCCCGGTCCTGGCTGCCATCGGTCCGCAGTCGGTGGATGAGGGACAGGCGCTGAATCTGCCGGTCTCAGGCACCGATCCCGATGCGACGATTCCGTCACTGAGCGCCGAAAACCTGCCGCCGAATGCGTCGTTTACCGATAATGCCAACGGCACCGGTTCTTTCCTCTTCAATCCTGACCTGACCCAGGCCGGTGTCTACAACGTTCGTTTCATCGCCTCGGATGGCGGGCTGGCCGACACCGAGATCGTTGCGATCACGGTCAACAACGTCAATCAGGCCCCGGTCCTCGCCGCCATCGGCCCGCAGAGCGTCAACGAGGGCGCCGCGTTCAATCTGCCGGTTTCGGCCACGGATCCCGATGCCACGATCCCGACGCTGACCGCCGAAAACCTGCCGCTGAATGCGTCGTTTATCGACAACGCCAACGGCACCGGCGCATTCGTCTTCAATCCCGACTTCACGCAGGCGGGGGTCTACAACGTCCGCTTCATCGCCTCCGATGGCGTGTTGGCCGACACTGAGATCGTCGCGATCACGGTCAACGACGTCAATCAGGCCCCGGCCCTGGCCGCGATCGGCCCACAGTCGGTGGATGAGAATACGCTCCTGGCCTTTGTCGCCTCCGCGGTCGATCCGGACGGCACAACCCCGGCGATGAGCGCCACGGGATTGCCCACCGGCGCCAATTACACCGACAACGGCGACGGCACCGGCTCGTTCGCCTGGACACCCGACTTCAGCCAGTCCGGCGTCTACAATGTGACCTTCATCGCCAGCGACGGCCTCCTTGCCGACAGCGAGGTGGTGGCGATCACGGTCAACAATTTCAATCAGCTCCCGACGCTCGCGGCGATCGGTCCGCAATCAGTCAACGAGGGACAGACGCTGAATCTTGCGGTGTCGGCAAGCGATCCGGATGCGACCGTTCCGGCGCTGCTGGCTGAGAACATCCCCGTGAATGCAACCTTTACCGACAACGGCAACGGCACCGGGGCATTCGTCTTCAGTCCCGACTTCACCCAGGCCGGTGTCTACAACGTGACGTTTATCGCCGCCGACGGCGCCCTGGCCGACACCGAGATTGTTGCGATCACCGTCGACAACGTCAACCTGCCGCCGGTCCTGGCCGCCATCGGCCCGCAGTCGGTGGATGAGGGACAGACTCTCAATCTGCCGGTCTCGGCCACCGATCCGGATGCGTCGATCCCCACGCTGATCGCCGAGAATCTGCCGCTGAACGCAAGCTTTACCGACAATGGCAACGGCGCCGGGTCGTTCGTCTTCAATCCCGACTTCACGCAGGCGGGCGTCTACAACGTTCGCTTCATCGTCTCCGATGGCGCGCTGGCCGACACGGAGATCGTCGCCATCACGGTCAACAACGTGAATCAAGCCCCGGTCCTGGCCGCGATCGGCCCGCAGTCGGTCAACGAGGGGCAGTCGCTGAACGTAGCCGTTTCCGCGACCGATGCTGATGGCACAACCCCGTCGCTGACCGCTGAGAATCTCCCGCTCAACGCCACCTTGACTGACAACGGCAATGGCACCGGCGCGTTTGTCTTCAATCCGACATTCACGCAGGCGGGTGTCTACAACATCCGCTTCATCGCCAACGACGGCGCGCTGGCCGACACCGAACTAGTCGCGGTGACCGTCAACAACGTCAACCTGGCCCCGGTGCTCTCCGCCATCGGAGCCAAGTCGGTCGATGAGGGGATGCTGCTCTCGTTTGGCGCTTCGGCCGCCGATCCCGATGGCACGACTCCGGTGCTGACGGTCGAAAATGCCCCGGTCGGCGCGGTCTACACCGACAACGGCAATGGCACAGCGACCTTCACATTTACGCCCGACTACACGCAGGCGGGAGTCTACAACGCGCGCTTCATCGCCTCCGATGGCGCGCTGGCGGATACCGAGATCGTCGCGATCACGGTCACCAACGTCAACCTGCGCCCGGTGCTGAATGCCATCGGCCCGCAATCGGTGAACGAAGGCCAGACTCTGAATCTGCCGGTCTCCGCCACCGATCCCGACGCGACCACCCCGACACTGGTGGCCGAAAACGTGCCGCTCAATGCCGCCTTCACCGACAATGGCAACGGCACCGGCGCATTTGTCTTCACGCCCGATTTCACGCAGTCGGGTGTCTACAATATCCGCTTCATCGCAACCGACGGCGCGCTGGCGGACACCGAGATCGTCGCGATCACGGTGAACAATGTGAATCGCGCGCCGGCTCTGGTCGCCATCGGCCCGCGTTCGGTGACCGAAGGTCAGGTACTGAACTTTGCCGTCTCGGCCACCGATCCCGATGCGCAGATCCCGACACTGACCGCCGAGAATGTCCCGGCCAATGCCTCATTCGTCGATAATGGCAACGGCACCGGCGCCTTCTCGTTCAGCCCGAATTTCATTCAGGCCAGCGTGTACAACGTCACCTTCATCGCCTCCGATGGGGCCCTCGCCGATACCGAGATCGTCGCGATCACCGTCAACGAGGCCGGCAATCAGCCGCCGGTGCTCGCCCCGATCGGGACGCGCTCGGTCACGGAAGGGAACACGCTCGCGTTCCGTGTCTCGGCCACCGATCCCGAGTTTGCGACCCTGACGCTGTTTACCAGCATCCTGCCCACCGGCGCGGTCTTTGTCGATTCCGGCAACGGCGCGGGTTCATTCACCTGGACGCCGACGTTTACCCAGGCCGGAACGTACTTCGTCACCTTCGCTGCGCAGGATCCGCCCGGAGCCATTGACAACGAACTGGTTCGCATCGATGTCCTCGAGGCCGGCAATCAGCGCCCGGCGCTGGCGGCGATCGGCCCGAAGTCGGTCGCGGAAGGCGGCAACCTCAGTTTCGCCACGTCGGCGACCGATGTCGATGGCACCACTCCCGTGATGAGCGCGGTCGGGGTGCCCGCCAACGCCACTTACACCGACAACGGCAACGGCACCGGTTCCTTTGTCTTCAATCCCGCTTTTGGACAGGCGGGTGTCTATAACGTCACCTTTATCGCCTCCGATGGCGCATTGGCCGATTCCGAAGTCGTCGCCATCACCGTGGGCAACGTCAACGAGGCGCCCATCCTTGCCGCCATCGGCCCGAAGTCGGTTGACGAAAACGCGCTGTTGAATTTTGCGACTACGGCGACCGACCCCGACGGCACCACTCCGGCGCTGACCGCTGAAAATCTGCCGATCGGCGCGACCTACACCGACAACGGCAACGGGACCGCGGCCTTCGCCTGGACGCCGGATTACACCCAGGCGGGCGTCTACAACGTGCGCTTCATCGCTTCCGATGGCGCGCTCGCCGACACCGAGGTTGTGGCGATCACGGTCAACAACGTCAATCGCGCCCCGGCACTGGCCGCCATCGGTCCTCAGACGGTGAACGAGGGAGCGCTGTTGTCGTTTGCGACTTCGGCGGCCGATCCCGATGGGACGATTCCGGCGCTTACCGCTGAGAACCTGCCGACCGGCGCGACTTATACCGACAACGGCAATGGCACAGCGAGCTTTAACTTCGCTCCCGATTTCACGCAGGCGGGGGTCTACAACGTCCGTTTCCTCGCGTCGGATGGCGCCCTTGCGGATACGGAGATCGTGGCGATCACGGTCAACGATGTCAACCAGGCCCCGGTGATGGCGACGATCGGTCCCCGCAGTGTGGCGGAAGGCGCGCTTCTCAGCTTCACGGCCACAGCGAGCGATCCGGACGGCGGATTCCCGGTCATGACTGCGGAGAACCTGCCGCTCGGCGCGACCTACACCGACAACGGCGACGGCACCGCCGCCTTCAACTTCACGCCCGATTTCACCCAGGCGGGTGTCTATAACGTGCGCTTCATCGCCTCCGATGGCCTGCTGGCCGATTCGGAACTGGTGACCATCACGGTGACCGAATTCAATCGTCCGCCGGCGCTGGCCGCCATCGGACCACAATCGGTAAACGAAGGTCAGTCGCTCAATGTCCCGGTGTCGGCGACCGATCCCGATGGCTCGATTCCGAGCCTCACTGCGGAAAATCTCCCGCTTAACGCCGTCTTCTCCGACAACGGCAACGGCACCGGCGCGCTGGTGTTCAATCCGGACTTGACCCAATCCGGCGTCTACAACGTCCGATTCATCGCTTCGGATGGATCGCTGGCCGATACCGAGTTGGTCGCGATCACGGTCAACCAGGTCAATCTCGCGCCGACGCTGGCGGCGATCGGGGCGCAGTCGGTCGATGAGGGACAGACCCTGAATCTGCCGATCTCGGCCACCGATCCGGATGCGACCACGCCGACCCTGACCGCCGAGAATCTGCCGCTCAATGCCGTGTTTACCGACAACGGTAATGGCTCCGGCTCGTTCGTCTTCACACCCGACTTCACGCAAGCCGGCGTCTACAATGTGCGCTTCATCGCTTCGGACGGCGTTTTGGCCGATACTGAACTCGTTGCGATCACGGTCAACAATGTCAATCGCGCTCCGGTTCTTGCCGCCATCGGGCCGCAGACTGTGGCCGAAGGCGGAAACCTGAACTTCGCGGCGTCGGCGACCGACCCGGATGGCACGGTCCCCGCGTTGACTGCCGTCAACGTGCCGACGAACGCGTCCTTCATCGACAATGGCAACGGCACCGGGACATTTAACTTCAGCCCGGATTTCAGCCAAGCCGGTGTCTTCAACGTCACCTTCATCGCCTCCGATGGCGTCCTCGCCGACAGCGAAGTGGTCGCGATCACTGTCACAGGCACAAACCTCGCCCCCGTGCTCGACCCGATCGGCGCCCGCGCAGTCGATGAGGGGCAGAATCTGAACTTCAGCGTGAGCGCCGCCGACCCGGACGGCGTCGCGCCGTCGCTGCTGGCCGAGAACGCCCCCGCCAATGCCGCCTTCATCGACAATGGCAATGGCACCGGGACCTTCGACTTCAGTCCCGACTTCACCCAGGCGGGTGTCTACAATGTCCGCTTTATCGCCACCGACGGCCTGCTCTCCGACACCGAACTGGTGGCCATCACGGTCAACCAGGTCAATTTGCCGCCGGTTTTGGCGACGATTGGTCCGCGGTCGGTGGCCGAAGGGGCAACCCTGAATGTCAACGTGGCGGCGACGGATCCCGATGCCACCACGCCGATCCTGACGGCCGAAAACCTGCCGCTGAACACGTCGTTCGTTGACAATCTCAACGGCACCGGCGCCTTCGACTTCTCGCCCGACTTCACCCAGGCGGGTGTCTACAACGTCACCTTCATCGCCTCCGATGGCGCGCTGGCGGACACGGAGATTGTCGCGATCACCGTCAACGAGACCAATCTCCCGCCGGTTCTGGCCGCCATCGGCCCGCAGTCAGTCAACGAAGGCGCGACGCTCAATATCGGCGTCTCGGCGACCGATCCCGATGCGACCACGCCGGTCTTGACCGCGGAGAATTTGCCGCCCAACGCGTCGTTCGTTGACAACCTCAACGGCACCGGCGCCTTCAGCTTCACACCCGACTTCACCCAGGCCGGGGTCCACAACGTCACCTTCATTGCCGCGGATGGCGTGTTGGCCGATACCGAAATCGTCGCGATCACGGTTAACAACGTCAACCTGCCGCCGGTCCTCGCCGCTATCGGCGCGCAGTCAGTCAACGAAGACGCTAATCTCAACTTCAGTGCATCGGCCTCCGACCCTGACCTGACGACGCCTTCGCTGTCGGCCGAGAATCTGCCGCTCAACGCATCGTTCGTCGACAATCTGAACGGCACCGGCACATTCAACTTCGATCCTGATTTCACCCAAGCCGGCTTCTACAACGTCACGTTCATTGCCTCCGATGGCGTGCTGGCCGACACCGAGATCGTGGCGATCACGGTCAACAACACCAACCGCGCCCCGGTCCTGGCGGCGATCGGCGCCCAGACGGTCGCCGAGGGCGCCAATCTGAACTTCGCCGTGTCGGCGACCGATCCCGATCTGACCACGCCGACACTGACGGCGATCAGTCTGCCGCTGAATGCGACATTCGTCGACAATTTCGACGGCACCGGCACATTCAACTTCGATCCTGACTTCACTCAAGCGGGCGTTTATGACGTCACCTTCATCGCCTCCGACGGCGCGCTGGCCGATTCGGAAGTGGTCGCGATCACCGTGACCGGCACCAACCTCCCGCCGACACTGGCCGCCATCGGCCCGCGATCAGTGATCGAAGGACAGAATCTGAACTTCGCCATCTCCGCCAGTGACCCGGATGGCTTCACGCCGATTCTGGCCGCCGTGAATGTCCCGGTCAATGCCACGTTTGTGGACAATGGCAATGGCACCGGCACATTCGACTTCAACCCGAACTTTGTCCAGGCCGGCATCTACAATGTCACCTTCATCGCCTCCGACGGTCTGATGGCAGACAGTGAAATCGTCGCGATCACCGTCAATGAGGCCGGCAATCAGGCGCCGACTTTGGCGTCTATCGGCCCGCGTTCCGTGACCGAAGGACTGAATCTCAACTTCAGTATCTCGGCCAGCGATCCTGATCAGACCATCCCGACGCTTGCCGCCGAGAGTCTGCCGCTGAACGCGACGTTCACCGACCTTGGCAACGGCACCGGCACATTTGACTTCAATCCCGACTTCACGCAGGCGGGCGTCTACAACGTTCGCTTCATCGCCGCCGATGGCGCCCGGGCCGACACCGAAGTCGTCGCCATCACCGTCAACGACGCCGGCAACCAACGTCCGGTTCTGGCTACGATCGGCGCGCAGAGCGTGACCGAGGGCCAAAACCTCACCTTCGGTGTCAGCGCGACCGATCCCGATGCGTCCATCCCGGCACTACTGGCTGAGAACGTTCCTGCCAATGCCACATTCACGGATAATGGCGACGGCAGCGGGTCCTTCGTTTTCAATCCCGACTTCACCCAGGCCGGCGTTTTCAACGTGCGCTTTATCGCCACCGATGGCGCCCTGGCCGACACCGAAGTTGTCGCGGTCACTGTTACTTCCGCCGGCAATCAGCGCCCGGTCCTGGCGGCCATCGGCCCGCGCACTGTGGATGAGAACCAGAACTTGAGTTTCAACATCTCGGCGAGCGATCCCGACGCCACCACGCCGGTGCTTTTCGCGCCGAATCTGCCGCCCGGCGCGACCTTCGATGACAACGGCAACGGGACCGGCTCCTTCGACTGGACGCCGACCTTCACGCAGGCGGGTGTCTACAACGTCCGCTTTGTCGCCACCGATGGTGCCCTGGCCGACACCGAGATCGTCGCGATCACCGTAAACAACGTCAACCGCGCCCCGGTGCTGGCCGCGATCGGGCCGCGTTCGGTCAATGAAGGCGCCACGCTCAATGTCGGCGTCTCTGCCACCGACCCCGATGCGCAGATTCCGGCGCTGATTGCCGAGAACCTCCCGTTGCATGCGACCTTCACCGACAACGGCAGCGGAACCGGCGCGTTCGTGTTCAATCCGGATTCCACGCAGGCGGGCGTCTATAACGTGCGCTTCATCGCCTCCGATGGCCTGCTGGCTGACACGGAGATCGTCGCGATCACGGTCAATCAGGTGAATCTGGCGCCGGTGCTGGCCGCAATCGGCCCGCAGATGGTCAACGAAGGCGCCACCCTCAACATCGGCGTCAGCGCCACGGACTTCGATGGCACCATCCCGACGCTGGCCGCCGAAAACGTCCCGGCAAACGGGGGATTCGCTGACAATGGCAACGGCACCGGCGCCTTCGTGTTCAACCCGAATTTCTCCCAAGCGGGTGTCTACAACGTGCGCTTTATCGCCTCCGACGGCGTGTTGGCCGACACCGAGATTGTCGCGATCACGGTCAACAACGTGAATCTGGCGCCGGTCCTAAACGCGATTGGCCCGCAGTCGGTCAATGAGAACGCCGGCCTGAATGTGCCGGTCAGCGCTACCGATCCGGATGGCACGGTCCCGTCGCTGTCGGCCGAGAATCTGCCGGCCAACGCAACCTTTGCCGACAACGGCAACGGCTCCGGCAGTCTGACCTTCAACCCTGATTTTACGCAGGCGGGAGTCTATAACGTCCGCTTCATCGCCTCCGATGGCGCATTGGCCGACACCGAGGTTGTCGCCATCACCGTCAATGACGTCAACGCGCCCCCGGTCCTGGCGGCGATTGGCCCGAAGGCGGTCGCCGAGGCGGCCAACCTGAACTTCGTTGTCACCGCCAGCGACATCGACGCGACCATCCCGTCGCTCTCGGCAGTGGGCGTTCCGGCCAACGCGACCTTCGTTGACAACGGCAACGGCTCCGGGACCTTTGACTTCACCCCTGACTTCACGCAGTCCGGCGTCTACAACGTGACCTTCATCGCCTCCGATGGCCTGCTGGCCGACAGCGAAGTGGTCCAAATCACCGTGACTGAGAACAACCGTCAGCCGCTGGCCGACGCCGGCCCCGATCAGGGCCCGGTTGCCATCGGGTTCGCGGTGACGCTGAACGGTTCCGCCTCCTCCGATCCGGACGGCGACTCGCTCGGTTACCACTGGCGCCAGATTGCCGGCCCGGCCGTGACCGTTGCCGATTCGACCAGCGCGCTGGCGAGCTTCACACCCGCCATCGGCGGCGCTTATGCCTTCCGACTGATCGTCGATGACGCGCAACTGGCCTCTGCCCCCGACACCACGTTGGTGACGGTCGTTTCCCAGCCCGCGCGCATCACCGATCTGATGGCCACGGTCTCCGGCAATGCGATTCAGCTCTCCTGGAGTCCGGTCACGGCCGACACGTCGGGATCGTCGACCACGCTGACGCGCTATGTCGTCTACCGCGGCACCCGCGCCTACTTTGCTCCGACACCCGCCGAGTCGATCGGCGTGGCCGCGCCCGCGGCGGTCTCATTCACGGACAACAACATCGGCGGCGCCGATGTCGTCGGCGACACCGGCACCAACTACTTCTATTGCCTGCAAGCGGTCGATGCCAGCGGCGGACGCTCGGCCTACTCAAACCGCGTCGGTGAGTACGACTATCAGATCTACACTACCAGCACGACCGACTTCTCGTTTGTGATGATGCCGTTCGCCAACACCGGCATCAACACCGCCTCCGACCTGATCCAGTCGATCGGTGTGGCCAACGTCAACACGGTCAACCGTTTCATTGCGGCCTCGCAGAGTTACGAGGCCCGGTTCGCGGCCGGATTCGGCACCAACTTCCCGGTGGTGCCCGGCGGCATCTACCAGGTCAACGCCAAGGCGCCCAC
Organism: uncultured Ignavibacteria bacterium; assembly: GCA_964593585.1. Lineage (GTDB taxonomy): Bacteria > Zixibacteria > MSB-5A5 > WJJR01 > WJJR01 > JACQFV01. The sequence continues at coordinate 47,262 of CAZQIZ010000002.1, read as the reverse complement.
CGTGTGGAGCATCGCCGGACGCGTCCCCGATTCGGGCACGATCTCCTACAGCATCGTCACGACATCGACGACCGATTTTGAATTCATCGGAATCCCGTTTGAGCGCGAACTCGACTACAGCGTGGCGCAGGACATTATCGACGCCATTCCGGGAGTTCTGAACACGCTCAACCGGTTTATTCCGACGTCGCAAAGTTATGAATCCCGCTTCTACCTCGGATTCGGTCCGAATTTCCCGGTCCGGGCGGGGCGGGTCTACCAGGCAAACGCTCGGGCAAACGGGGTCTTCCCCGCGCCATAAGGGAAGTGGCAGAAACGTCCGACCCAAGATTATGGGGCAATCCGAATTTGGAGGCTCGACTGTGAGGATGACATTGGCCAAGACACCGACTCGATGGACCGCACGCGGGATTGCCGCCATCATGACCCTCTGTGTCGTGCTGGCCGCGCCGGCCCTCGCCGTTGCTCAGGGGAGCATCTTCGGGAATGTGCAGAATGCCAATCTGACCAATCCCGTCGTCGGGCAGCTCCTCTGGGTCGGATTCCTTGACAACACCGACGAGGAAATTCGCATCGAGTCCAGCACCGGCGCCGGGTACGACGGCACCTTCTGGTTCGACGACTTTCAGAATTACTCGACCGAGGTGGCCGGCAACCCTTACGATTTCATTTTTGTCAACATTGCCAACGGGCAGTACTTCCGCCTCGAAAAGACGATTCCGAACAACTCCTTCCAGCAGGAGGATGTCACGCTCGCGGCCGCGGCCGTTCCCGCCCGTCCCACTGGGCTCGTTGCGCGCGCCGTCTCGGCCTCCTGCGTCAACCTGACCTGGAACAAGGCGACCGGTGTGACCTACCACGTGTACCGTCGCGCCACCGCCAACAACGGCGTATTCCGCCGTCTCGATGACCCGTCCGGCAACCTCGCCAATATCGGCGTCGCCGACTCGTTCTTCGTCGATGCGACCTCCGACGGCGCCACCGACTACACCTACATCATCATCGGGCAGACCGCCGGCAACATCTTCTCGGCGCACTCGGTTGAGGTGTCGGTTTTGGCGTCCAATATCACCGGCCCGACGTTGACCGCGGTCAACCCCAACACCGGCTCCGGTGTCGGCAACCCGCTGGTCACGCTCACCGGCACGGACTTCGACATCGCCGGCGCCGGCGTCACCTTCGGTGGCGTGCCTGCGACCAACGTCACGGTCGTCAGTCCGTTCACGATCACCTGCAACGCCCCGAACCACGCCGCCGGCGTGGTCGATGTCGCCGTGACCAATACCGCCTCCGGGCTGTCATCGACGTTGGTCGGTGCGTTCACCTATACCAGCAACGCCGCCCCGGTGCTGGCCGCCATCGGTCCGCGCAACGTCAATGAGGGGCTGGTGCTCAATTTCGGTGTGTCGGCCACGGACGCTGATGGCACGACGCCGTCTCTGTCGGCGGAGAATCTGCCGCTGAATGCCACGTTCACGAATAACGGCAACGGCACCGGCACATTCAATTTCGCGCCCGACTTCACCCAGGCGGGCGTCTATAACGTGCTCTTCATCGCCTCGGATGGCGTGCTTGCCGACAGCGAATCGGTCGCGATCACCGTCAACAACGTCAATCGCGCCCCAATCCTGGCGGCCATCGGCCCGCGCAATGTGAATGAGGGACTGGTGCTCAACTTCGGCGTCTCCGCCAGCGACCCCGATGCCACCGTCCCGTCGCTTCTGGCTGAGAATCTGCCGCTTAACGCCACGTTCGTTGACAACGGCAACGGCACCGGCACGTTCAACTTCGCGCCCGACTTCACGCAGGCTGGGGTCTTCAACGTGCGCTTCATCGCCTCGGATGGCGCGCTTGCAGACAGCGAGCTGGTCGCGATCACCGTCGACAACGTCAATCGCGCCCCGGTCCTGGCCGCCATCGGCCCGCAATCGGTGAATGAGGGCGCGGCGCTGAATCTGCCGGTCTCGGCCACCGATCCGGATGCGACCGCCCCGACGCTGGTCGCCGAGAATCTGCCGCTGAATGCCACCTTCACCGACAACGGCAACGGCACGGGTGCCTTCGTGTTCAATCCGGGTTTTGCCCAGGCGGGAGTCTACAACGTCCGCTTCATCGCCTCCGACGGCGCCCTGGCCGATTCGGAACTGGTCGCGATCACCGTCAATGATATCAATCAGCCCCCGGTCCTGGCTCCCATCGGCGCGCAACTGATCAACGAGGGCTCGGTCCTCAACATCGCCGTCAGCGCCACAGACGGCGACGGCGCCATCCCGGTTTTGACCGCGCAGAATCTGCCGGCCAACGCGTCCTTCGTCGACAACGGCAACGGCACCGGCGCCTTCGCCTTCTCGCCGAATTTCACCCAGAGCGGCGTGTATGCGGTGCTCTTCATCGCCTCCGACGGCGTCGCCGCCGATTCCGAGAACGTCACCATCACTGTCAACGAGGGCGGCAACCAGCGTCCGGTGCTGGCCACGATCGGCGCGCAGACGGTCAATGAGGGTGTCAATCTGACCTTCGGCTTGTCGGCCACCGATGCGGACAGCAACCCGATCACGCTCAGCGCCCTGAATGTCCCGACCAACGCCGCCTTGGTCGACAATGGTGACGGTACCGGCGTGTTCAGTTTTGATCCCGACTTCACGCAGGCGGGGGTTTACAACGTCACCTTCATCGCCTCCGACGGCCTGCTGGCCGACAGCGAAGTGGTCGCGATCACGGTCAATAACGTCAACCGCCCGCCCGTGCTGGCCGCCATTGGCCCGCGCAGCGTCACGGAAGGGCAGGGGCTGGCGTTCAATGTGCTCGCCTCCGATGACGATGGCTCAATCCCGGCGCTCACGGTGCCGAACGTTCCGGCCAACGCCAACTTCGTCGACAACGGCAACGGCACCGGGACCTTCACCTTCAACCCGACTTTCGCGCAGGGCGGGCTCTACCAGGTGCTCTTCATCGCCTCCGACGGCGTCGCCGCCGATTCCGAGTTGGTCGACATTACCGTAATCGACGCCGGCAATCAGCCGCCGGTTCTGGCCTTCATCGGCAACCGCAACATTCCGGAAGGGCAGACCCTGAGCTTCCGCGTCAGCGCCAGCGACCTGGATGGGACCATCCCGACGCTGATCGCCGAGAACCTGCCGGCCAACGCCACCTTCGCCGACTCGCTCAATGGCGCCGGCGGCTTTGTCTTCGCCACGTCGTTTGCGCAGGGCGGCAATGCCTACATGGTGCGCTTCATCGCCAGCGACGGCGCCGCAGCCGACACCGAAGTGGTCTTCATCACCGTCATCGACCAGGGCAACCTGCCGCCGGTCTTCGATCCGGTGCCGCCCGATACGCTCAACGAGGGCGACAGCGTCGCCATCCGCATCCACGCGGTCGATCCCGAAGGCGGCGGACTGATCCTCGGCACGCTCAACAACGTGCCCAATGCCGTTTTCGTCGATTCCGGCAACGGCGTCGGCTCGCTGCGCTTCAAGCCGAGTTACCTGCAGGCGGGTGTCGACACGGTAAAGATTCTCGCGCTCGACTTCGGCTCGCCCTCGGCGACCGCGACGTTGAACGTGATCTTCCACGTGATCGAAAAGAACCTGCCGCCGAATCAGTACCCGATCGGCAACCGCACGGTGCTTCTGGGCGACTCGCTGCGTATCCGCGTGGTGGCCACCGACTCGACCGCGCCCCCCGGCAACCAGTTGTTCATGGCCGCGATCAATGTGCCGGCCAATGCCAACTATGCCGATTCCGGCGGCGGCATCGGAAAGTTCCGCTTCAAACCGACCGCCGGGCAAATCGGCCAGCACCAGGTCACCTTCCTGGTCACCGACAACGGCAACCCGTCGCTGGCCGACTACGAGACGATCACGATCACGGTGCAGAACTCCAACCAGCCGCCGGTTCTGGCGACCATCGGCGCCAAGAGCGTCTATGAGGGCGACACGCTGGTCTTCGGTGTCTCGGCCACCGATCCCGATGGCACGATACCGATTCTGACCACCGGCGCCCTGCCGGTCAATGCCGCCTTTGTCGATTCCGGCAACGGCCGCGGCTCGCTCACCTTCATGCCGACTTACCTCCAGGCCGGCCTGTATCAGGTGGCGTTCACCGCCAGCGATGGACTGCTGACCGATAATGAAAACGTCCTCATCCAGGTCCGCGAGGCGGGCAACCAGCCGCCGGTGCTCGCGCCGATCGCCGATCCGCTGACCGTGACCGAAGCAACCCAGATCATCACCCTGCTGTCGGCCACCGATCCGGAAAACCAGGCGCTGGCGTTCAGTGTCTCACCGCTTCTGCCCAACGCTGCGCTCGAAGACTCAGGCAACGGCCGCGCGGTCTTCCGCATGACGCCCGACTACTGCCAGGACTCGACCTACTTCATCCGCTTCATCGTCAGCGACGCGTCCAACGCCGCCGACACGCAACTGGTGCAGTTGATCATCTTCGATGGCGGCAATCAACAGCCGATCGTCGCCGATCCCGGCCCGCAGTCGGTGCTTGAAAAGAGCATCCTGATGGTCAATGTCTCGGCCAGCGACCCCGACTGCACCACGCCGTCGCTGGTGGCGCGTCCGCTGCCGCCCAACTCGTCGTTCACCGACAACGGCGACGGCACCGGCGGCATCACCGTCAGCCCCGACTACCCCGACGCCGGACTCTATAACGTCTACGTTGTGGCCATGGACGCCGAGAATCCGGGGCTGATGGACAGCGTGCTGGTGCCGGTCACGATCCTCGACCAGAACCGTCCGCCGGTCATCGACTCGGCCTCGACCAATTTCGTCGCCGTCAGCATGTTGCAGGGACAGTCGGTCACCATCTGGATCAAGGCCTACGATCTGGACGGTCCGGCGCCGGTCATGAGCGCCACGGGATTGCGTTCCTACATGTCCTACGCCGACTCGGGCAACGGCCGGCTCTACATCACCTGCAGTCCGGACTTCGACGATCAATTTGGCTCGTTCAATATCACGATCGTGGCCACCGATGGCGACTACGACACCACGCAGACGACCCGTCCGCACGCCTTCAATATCGGCCCGGTCAATGTCCCGCCGGTGCTGGAGCCCATCGGCTCGAAGACGGTGATGGAAGGCGACTCGCTGGTGTTTGTCATCAGCGCCACCGACGCCAACGGCACCACCCCGGTGGTCAGCGCGCTGAACCTCCCCTCCGGGGCGACCTTCACCTCGCTGGGCGGCGGCCTCGGACGCTTCCGCTGGCTGACCACCTTCACGCAGGCGGGCGACTACTATCCGCTCTTCCGCGCGCAGGATGTCAGCACCATCGACACCGAACGCGTGCACATCCAGGTCGTCGAGGCCGGCAATCGCGCGCCGGTCTTCCTGACAGTTTTCCCGACCGACACGATCCGGCTATCGCAGTACAGCATCGACACCATCGGCGTGCGCGCCATCGACCTCGACAATCCGGTCGTGACCCTCACGGTCCCGAACCTGCCGCCCAACGCCACCTTCCTCGACTCGCTCAACAACGGCGGACGGTTCATCTTCGATCCCGATGCCACCAATGCTAATCAGGTATACAATGTGCTCTTTGTCGCCTCCGATGGTGCGGCGGCCGACAGCGGGCTGGTGATCTACAAGATTCTCAGCTTCCTGCGCGGCGATTGGAACAACGACGGCGTCATCAATGTCACCGACGTGGTCGCGCAGGTGAACCACACCTTCCGCGGCGCGCCGCCGCCCACGCCGCCCGAACTGGGTGACTACAACGGCGACGCGACAATCGATATTCTGGATCTGGTCACCCTGATCAACTACGTCTTCCGCAACGGCACCCCGTTGCCGCCGTAGCGTCCGCGACTTGAATCCAATGCCAAAGGGCCCCGAAGAACTCCCTCCGGGGCCCTTTTTCCGCAGGGACATCCAATGTCCGCCGATTGACAAATCCGGCCTTGCACGCTAAATTTCAGGCAGGGAAGGGATTGGACGGTCCCTCACACCGCTGGCGCCGTCCTCGCCTTTCCGGTCATCCCGTTTCGTCTGACTCGCTCCTGGATCCGATCTTGGGGGATGCGGCAACGCACCTCAAATGAACATGATGGACAAAGGCGCGTTATCAGGGTGTGCCCGCTACCGACGGCGTGCTCCCTATGACCGACGCGTTTTTTGCCGATGAAAGTTAAACGGAGGATTCCGATGTCCGCTGTGCCGCGCTCTCAGATTCTGGCCTTGGTGATAGTCTGTTTGCTGTTGCCCGCCTTGGTCTCCGCCGCCCCGGTGACGATCCGCGAGGGGTATGTCATTGTCAAACTCAAGCCCGAGGCGGCCCAGACTGCGCGCTTGGCCAAGAGCGCCATGGCCAGCGGCCTGAGTTCTCTCGACCGGTTGAATGTCCGCTACGACATTCGCGATTTCCAGCCGACCATCCCCGCCTATGCCGGGCTGGTCGCCGCCGCGGTGCCGAAACGCGATCTACATGGCCTCTCGCGTTATTTCACGGTGGAACTGGCGCCCGGCACCGATGTGCTCAAGGCCGTATCCGACTACGCCGCCGATCCCAACGTGGAGATCGCCGAACCGGACTATATCGCGCCGTTGGAGTTGGTCCCCAACGATCCTGACTACAGCCAGCAGTGGACCCACTTCAACGCCCTCAACAAGGACATCGACACCCAGCAGAGCTGGGACCTCGAAGTCGGCGACTCGACCGTCATCGTCGGCGTCATTGACTCCGGCCTCGACCACGACCATCCCGATCTGATGGCCAATGTCTGGGTCAATCCCGGCGAGGATCTCGACGGCGACGGTGTGCCGTGGGATGCGGACGACATGAACGGCCTCGACGATGACGGCAACGCCCTCGTCGACGACCTGATCGGCTACGACTGGATGCCCGTGCAGGGTGGCTGCAATCCGAGCGAGGACTGCAACGGCCCCGACAACAATCCCATGGACTTCAACGGGCATGGCACGCACGTCAATGGCATCATCGGCGCGGTCACCGGCAACGCGGTCGCGGTGGCCGGCATCGCCGGCGGCCAGCGCGATGCCCGCCGTCCCGGCGTCAAACTCATGGGTCTGCGCGCCGGCTACGAGGCCAACGACGGCAACGGCTTTGTCATCATGTCCGCCTGCGCCGCCGCTGCCGACTACGCCGTCGCCAAGGGCGCCTTCGGACTTAACTGCTCCTGGGGATCCTCCGGCACGCTCATCCGCACCGCGTTGCTCAATGCGGTCAGCAACGGGCTGGTTGTATGCAAAGCCGCGGGCAACGACACGTCCGATGTTGCCGATATCGCCGACACGACCTTCGGTGTCTTGGCGGTCGCGTCGCTGGATGCCAACGGAAGCAAGTCGTCGTTTAGCAATTACGGCACCTGGGTTGACATCTCTGCCCCGGGAAACAACATCTACAACACCTACTGCAACAACGGCGTCTCGACCTATGCCGCCCTTGGCGGCACCTCGATGGCCTCGCCGACCGTGCTCGGCGTCGCCGCCCTGCTCAAGTCGCATCATCCGTGGTTCGACAAGACCGAACTGGACACCCTGCTTTTGAATTACACCTCCGACATCTACCTCGACAATCCGGGATGGGTCGGTTTGCTGGGGACCGGACGCGTCAACGCCAACAACGCGCTCTCCATCCTGACCACCGCCGACTATGACATTGACACCGGTTTCGGCGAAGCTCCGCTCACGGTGAATTTCACCGATGTGTCGCCCAACGCGCCCAACGGGCCGTATCTGTATGAGTTCGGCGACGGCAACACCGCCACCACCGCCAACGCCCAGAACACCTACGTCAATCCCGGCGTCTACTCGGTCAAGTTCACCGCCAGCGGCCCCACCGGTCCGCACACCCGCATCCGGCCCGAGCAGATCGTCGCCATCGCCGACACGATCGAATACGGCGACACCGCCAACCTCGTCATGGGCCAGAAGGTGGGCATCCCGATCCGTCTGCGGAACTCCCACCGAATGACCGAGATCTTCCTGCCGTTTGTGAATTCCGGGACGCCGGGGATCACGGTCGATTCACTGGTGAAAACCGGGCTGACCGGCGACTGGAGCGGATTCCCGACGCCGGTCTACAACGCCCCCGGCGCCAAGGTCTGGCGCATCCGCACGCTCGGCACCGGCACCCCGATCCCGGCCGGCAACAACATCATCGCCCACCTCTGGATTACGGTCACCTCGGCCATCAACGGCGCCGAAACCCTCGACACCGCCACCCTCGGCGCGAGCCAGTACACCCTGCGGCTGATCTCCAACTACGCCAACTTCAAGCCCCGCTTCATCGGCGGCACGATCTTTGTCGGCGCCCCGTGCGATTGCCCATGTCAGGGCGATCCCGCCTGCGATGGTGTCGCCTCGGTGGTCGATGTCGTCAATGTCGTCAACGTCGCCTTCCGCGGGCAGGCCGACACCGTCGATGGACTCTGCCCCCATGTCGGACGGACCGACCTCGACTGCAGTTGCGCCACCGACGTTCTGGATGTGGTACTAATCGTGAACCGCGCATTCAGGGGTGATTCAGCGCCACAGTGCAACATGTGCGACACTCCTTGTTTCTAGCGGTTTAGAGGGATATTTCGAGCAGGGAAGGGGCCGGCATCGAAGCTGGCCCCTCTTGTTTTTGTCAGCCCAATTCGGCCTCCGGCCGTCCGATAAGTCCAAAACGCAGAAATTGCTGTTGACAAAGAAACGGTCCGCTTCCAATTTGGCATTGGAGCCTATGGCAGACATGGGCTTCGGGCGGGAAAATCGGGGGCTGGCGTCGCAATGTCGCGGTTCCCACAAACACGGAAGACGCATCCCTGTAGAGAGATGAGGAGCACACGAATGCGACGGATCGTAGGTGTACTGACCATGGTGATCGTCACCCTGGCAATCGCACACTCCAGCGCCTTCGCGGCCAACACGGTCGTGGCGGAGTCGAAATCATTTCCGATCAACACGGCGGCCTGCACGGTCGGTGTCTATGTCAGCAACGACGTTGACATTGTCGCCATGGTATTGGCACTGCAATTGCGCAGCGCCACCGGTGGTGCCTACCTGGGAGGCACTCTCTCAAATTCGAACTTCAAGTGGGAAGCGAATCCGAATGGGCGCGTGAATAACAGCCCTCTAAGCGCCGCGGCTGGTCCCAATTGGCCTGCAGCTAACGTCACCAACCGCAAATACAACACGCCTGGTGGAACGTGCGCTGGTCATAACGTTGTATTCCAAACGGCGACCGCATTGCCGGACCTGATCTCTCCCGATGGCTTTCTGCACGCAACAGTGTCCACTGGGGACGAAGGCATTGGTGAAGAGATTGCCATGACCGCCGGCTCTGATCCTGCCGGAGTTCCCTCGATGTGGTTTGTCTTTCCCGTCAACGGAAGTGTGGGAACGATGATTGTCGATACCTGCTGTGTTACGCCGGCGAATTTCAATCAGTACGTCGACAAGCAGACTCAGACAGTCAATCCGACTTTCACGCCCGGTGTGGTCACGCTTCAAGGCGGCGCGGTGAAGGAACTCGAAACTGGCACCATCCCGCAGGACTACGAGCTCGATCAGAACTACCCGAACCCGTTCAACGCCGGCACGGTGATCCGCTTCAAGTTGCCGACCGACGGCGACGTGAAAATCGACGTTTACAACATCCTCGGCCGCAAGGTGCGCACGCTGGTCAATGAGTTCCGCGTCGCCGGCACCCACCAGACCGACTGGGATGGCCGCTCCGACGACGGCATCGTCGTGGCCACCGGCGTCTACTTCTACCGTATTCAGGCGGGTGAATTCACCAGCACGCGCAAGATGGTCCTGATGAAGTAACGCGATTCCGATTCCTCTGGAAGGCCGCGGGTCGATCGACCCGCGGCCTTTTTGTTGTCCACCGCGGCAAAAAAGAATGCCTCGTCGTCGTCCGCCTGTGGCGGACTCTTCCTCGCAATGACGGCGGCGCCGTCATCGACTTCACATCGTCGTACCGGCCGTCATTGCGAGCAGGCGCGAACAGACGAAGCAATCTTTCTTGCCCCGTTGTCCAAGTCGCTACAGATCCTGCCATTTTGACACCATCATGGCAGGTCGTGTTTCTACATTGTAATACATTAATTATCAATATGTTATAAGATAAGCCTTGACGGATTCGGCCACTTCGTTATACTTGTCTCTTTCCCATTAGGAGACTATAGACCACTATGGACGACCGCAGCAAGGAACCCTTCGTCCTAACTATCGGCGGGACAAGGGATTCGCGCGCCTCACTTCGGGTGATCGACCACAAGTTCGTCATCGGCAAAGAAGAGTTTCCGCCGTTCGCCGCCGAGATGCATTACTTCCGTGTCGCCAAACGGCATTGGTCGATCTGCTTTGAACGCATCCGCAAGGCCAACTTCCGGATCATCTCCACCGCGGTTCCCTGGAATATTCATGAGCCCCGTCAGGGGGAGCTCGACTTCGCCGGCACCACCGATCCGGCCCGCGACCTGATTGTCTTTCTCGAGCTATGCCGCGAATTCGGCTTCAAGATTCTGCTGCGTCCCGGACCGTGGGTCGCCTCCGAATGCGACAACGGGGGCTTGCCGGAGTTTGTCTTGCGTCACCCGGAGAATGTCGCCACCAACCACGCCGGCGAGCCGGTGATTGCCGAGCCGGGGGGAGGCGCCAAGCCGGTGCCATTGCCGCCCTATCTCGGCAACCGTTTCCAGATCCAGCTCAAGAACTACTTCGCCGTCCTCTCCGAAGTGGTGAAAAACTACATCTACCCCCGCGGGCCGGTCTTCATGATCGAGCTGGACCATGAGACCAGCTTCGGCGGCCACTTCGATCCCTTCTCGGCCGACTACAGCCCGCAGGGCTCGCGCGCGCACTTCCCCCGGTTCCTCGCCGAGAAGTACCACGGGATCGATAAACTCAACAAAGTCTGGAAGACCAAACTCAAGGATTTCGCCGAGGCGGTCCCGCCCGATCCGTCGATCGGCAAATCGCCGCACGAATTCCTGCGGCTGATGGACTGGGTCGAGTTCCGCGAGTGGACGGTCAACCGCTACGCCGACTTCCTCGCCGAGCTGCTCTCGCAGACCGAGGTTTCGGTATTGTTCACCCGGTCGTTGGCCTACAACGGTGCCTATTTCTTCCCCGACTTGGCCGGGGCTCGCAACAACGGCCGCACGATCTTCACCGTCGATCTCGACTGGAACCGCCCCTTCGCGCAGACCGTCCGTCGCGCCCGCTCGGTCTCCGGCTGGCAGCCGACCGGCTTCGCCGGCCGTCTGAGCGTCGGCAGCCGTCACGCCGACCCCGCCGCGGGCCACGCCTACCACCCGATCACCTCGCTGGACACCAAGCGGCTGATCGTCGCCTCGCTGGCCGCCGGGTTGAAGGGATTCAACTATCACATGTTTGTCGGACGCCAGCGCTGGTACGATGGCGCACTCGAATCCGACGGCGCCATCCTGCCCTCGTTCGACATCGTCTCGCAGGCCACCACCCGGCTGGTCGAATTGAAGTTCGAAACGATGCGCGACTTCGCCGATGTGGCGCTGGCGCAGTACCGTCCCTACCTGCGCGCGGCCTCGGTCGGCGAGTATGATCCCGATGGCTACCTCGCCGATCTGGTCGGCGCCGGCTTCGATGCCATCGCCGCCGACCTGATGGCGCTCTCCCACGACTACCGCATCTTCGAATTGGGCGTGACCGACCGTCTCGACAAATACGGCACCATCATTGTCCCGTGCGGCGAGACGATGGACGCGGCCACGCAGGAAAAGCTGGCCGATCTGGCCAAGGGCGGCGCGCATCTGATCATCTATGGCGCCGTGCCCACCCGCGACGAACACTACGAGCCCTGCGAGGTTCTCGCCAAGGCGATCGGCTTTAAGACCGCGATCGAACGCGCCATCACCGAAGTCGAAACCAGGGCAGGCACGTTCACCGTCAACGCCCTCGGCACAATCAAGCGCGCCCCGACCCGCGCTGCCAAACTGGCCAAGTCGGGCGCCAAGCTCCTGGCCGCCTCCAACAAGTGCGGCAAGGGACAGGCCACCGTGCTCACCTTCGCCCCCGGCTCGCACCTGCATCCGGAAAAACTGGTCTTCTTCAAGGAAGTCCTGGCCCAGAGCAAGCTGGAGTCGGCGGTCTGGTGCAGCGACCCGCGCGTCCACGTCGCCGTGCAGTCCCACCAGAAGGGCGGGCTGCTCATGGTCTATGACATCGCCGAGACCACCGGAGTGACCGAGCAGTCGCTGGCCGCCTCGACTCGCAGCGTGATTGTGAGCGTCGATCTGGCGGCCATCGGCTTGGCCGCACCCAAGGTTTCTCTGGTTGATTTCTTGGGCACGGAAGTGCATCGCGTTGCGGCCAAAGACCTTAAGTCGGGGATCGAACTACGGCTCGGGCGCGGCGATTCACGGCTTTTCAGTATCGAAAAGAAATAACAGGCCATCCGCGCGCCAGCGATTTGCTGTGTCCGGCGCGTGTGTCGCGGGTGTTAAATTCTGTCGCCTTTTCAGCAACAGGTGCGGCCGAGTGCCGTATATGCATTGGGTTTTGGGGAAACCGGGCCGTTTTCAGGCCGCCGGGCGCAACGATTTTGGCGGTCAGGGCGGTACCGTTGTCAACGCAGTCCAGTCCAGGATGACACGATTTTCCGTCTTGCAGCGGCGCGACTGAGTCCCCCATTGAGTGACCGTACGACGATCGGGGAACAAATCTCTCCCAAACGCGATAGAACGATGGCGTAATGGGATTGATTGCGATCGTCACCAACACTATGATGGGGGTTTACATGTTTCCGAAGCACCAGGGAACCGGGATGGGACAAAGCAGGGGATCTCGGATCGTCGTCTTGTCAGTGATCGCGCTGGTGGCGGCGCTGCTTTTGACCGCCGTGCCGGCGCCGGCGCAGTTGGCGCCCAAGGGCGGCTGGGTCAACGCCGAAGGGAAAAGCCCCTTCGTCGCCGTGGTTGAGCGCGTCAAGGACGCGGTTGTCAACATCTCGGCCGAGAAAGTCGTCGATGCCCGCCGCTATCACAACTTTGAGCCGTTCTTCGAGGACTGGTTCGGCGAGCGCGGCGGACCGAGCCGCCAGAAGTCGCTCGGGTCGGGGTTCATCTACCGTTCCGACGGCTACATCATCACCAACTACCACGTAATCTCCGGCGCCGACAACATCACCGTGCGGCTCTCGGACAAAAAGGAATTTCCGGCGCGCGTGGTCGGCTCCGATCAGGCGACCGATCTGGCGCTTTTGAAAATCGACGCCGACCACACGTTGCCGGCGATCGCACTGGGCAACTCCGATTCGCTTTTGGTCGGCGACTGGGTGATCGCCATTGGGAATCCCTTCCCGTCGCAGGGGCTGGACCGCACCGTGACCGTGGGCGTGATCTCGGCGCTCGGGCGCAAGTCGCTGTATTTCGGCGATGAGACGCCGGTCTATCAGGACTTCATCCAGACCGACGCCTCGATCAACCCCGGCAACTCCGGCGGTCCGCTCATCAATCTCGATGGCGAGGTGATCGGTATCAATTCGGCGATCGCCAGTCCGACCGGTTCGAGCGTCGGCATCGGCTTCGCCATCCCGGTCGACTTCGCCAAGCTGGTAATCCCCGATCTGCTGGCCGAGGGACGGGTCAAGCGCGGCTGGCTGGGGATCGTGCCGCGCGATCTGGAGTGGGACGATGTGGAGGCCGAGGGGCTGGCCTCCGCCGAGGGCGTGATCATCAACCGCGTGTTGCCGCGCACCCCCGCCGAGCGCGCCCAGTTGCGCGTCGGCGATGTCGTGCTCCGCGTCGACGGCGAGCGGATCACCGACGCCCAGCATTTCATGCGCACCATCTGGCGCGCCCGGGCCGGCGCCGTGGTGCGGCTCGAGCTGGTCCGCAACGGCGATCCGTTGACCCTCGATGTGACCCTCGGCGACCGCGATGCCGCCCGTCAGGCGACTTCGACCGAGACCGAGGAAGACATCTTCCCGACGCCGGTCGCGCCCGACATGATGTGGCTGGGCATGCGGGTTGAGACCGCCACCCCGGAATTGGCGCATGAATTCGGCGCCGAGTACAACCGCGGCGTGATCGTGGTCGATATCGACCGCGCCGGGCCGGCCTATGACAAAGGCATTCGCGAAGGCATGATCATCGCTGAGATCGACCACGAGCCGATCCGCGATGTGAACGATTTTCTGGACGTGGCGGCGCGCAAGGCCAACGAGAAGGCGGTGTCGTTCCTGGTCTATGACCAGCGCGGACGCACCGGCTACATCTCCGTGCGCCCGTCGCATTAGGGGACGTCAAACCCTATTCATAGGAGGAACGGGTACGAGCGTTCGAACCTCTCGCAAGTACCGGGATGAAGACCGGTCGCTGGATTTGTACCTGAAGGAGATCGGCGAGACGCCGCTGCTCACGCCGGCCCAGGAAGTCTCCCTTGCCAAGCGCATCAAGCAGGGGGACGGGACGGCGCTGGAGAAGCTCACGAAGGCGAATCTGCGCTTTGTCGTGTCCGTGGCCAAACAGTATCAGAACCAGGGCCTGTCCCTGGCCGACCTGATCAACGAGGGCAATATCGGACTGATCAAGGCCGCCAAGCGCTTCGATGAAACGCGCGGCTTCAAGTTCATCTCCTACGCCGTCTGGTGGATTCGTCAGGCGATCCTGCAGGCGTTGGCGGAGCAGTCGCGCATTGTGCGTCTGCCGCTCAACCGTGTCGGCACCCTGCACAAAATCGGCAAGATCGCCAGTTCGCTTGAACAGGAGTTCGGCCGCGAACCCTCGCCCGACGAGATCGCCAAGGAGCTCGAGCTGTCGGAGGCGGAAGTCTCCGACACGCTGAAGATCTCCAACACGCACCTGTCGCTGGACGCGCCGTTTTCCACGTCGGAGGACAACAGTCTGATCGACGTGCTCGAAGACGAGCTGCAGCCGGCGCCGGATGAGTCGCTTCTGAAGGACTCGCTGCGTCTGGAGATCGAAAAGGCGCTCGACACGCTCACGCCGCGCGAGGCCGAGGTGATCAACCTGTACTTTGGTCTGTCGCACGAGAAGGCGCTGACGCTGGAGGAGATCGGCGTGCGCTTCAATCTCACCCGCGAGCGGGTGCGCCAGATCAAGGAGAAGGCGATCCGCCGCCTGCGGCACGCGTCGCGTTGCAAGTCGCTGCGCGCGTACCTGGATTGAACGGCGGTCCGGTCACATCAGAATATCCGCAGAGAAAGGCCCCGTTCCAATCGAACGGGGCCTTTCGGTTTTCATCGCGATGGGCGATTAATCGGTTAGAGCAACATCTGCCTATCACCGTTTGAGAGCAGGCTCGGCGGGAGCCTGGCCCTCCCGGACTTCATTGGGTTGGGGAGGGCGAGGCTCCCGCCGAGCCGGCTTTTGTTCGATACGCAACGCCAATCGAGTTCTCGACTCGTGGAGGCGACCACACTCACGCCACCAAGTTGCCCGCTGCGGCCATCAGGCCATCGCTAAGTCATTAATCGGCATCGCAATACGTGCATTCGTCTGTCGCCCCACTTTCTGGCTTGCAATACATAGGACTTCTATGTATAGTACCTCTACGTATGGAGATCAGCAAAGACCTCGTCGCCGCTTCGGCCACACCGCTGGTTTTGGCGATTCTCTCCGAGGGGGAAAGCTACGGCTACGCGATCCTCAAGCGAGTGAGCGAGCTGTCGGGTGGGCATCTGCAGTGGACCGACGGGATGCTCTACCCGGTGCTGCACCGTCTCGAACGGTTGGGTTACATAGCGGCCCGGCAGCGTACCGCCGAAACCGGCCGCATCCGGAAATACTACAGCATCACCAAGTCGGGGCGCGCGCAGCTGGAGTCCCACCGGCGTCAGTGGCAGACGGTCGATGCCGCGCTGCGCGAAATCTGGTCGGCGATGGCGGCTGTCCGCGACGCGGGCGCCGCGCCGGCCATGGGGAGGACGGGATGAACGCGTTGCCGCACGACACATCATTGGAGAAGCAAATCGCCGCCTGGCGCGACTACCTGCGCCGTCATCAGGCGATTTACAAACCCGATGTCGAAGAACTGGAAACCCACCTGCGTGATCAGGTGGCGGCGCTGGTGGAGGGCGGGCTGGCCGCCGATGAGGCCTTCCTTGTGGCGGTCAAACGCATGGGCAACCTCGATACCCTCTCACGCGAATTCGCCCGCGAGCATTCCGAGCGGCTCTGGAAGCAACTGGTGGTCGGCGCCGACAGCGACGGCCGATCTTTAAGCGGCAGCCGGTTTGAGTTCATGGTCGTCATTGGGCTCGCGATCCTGGCGGGGATTGCCATCAAAGTTCCGGCGCTCTTCGGCTACGCCTTCGATGATGCCTACGCGGCCTTTTATGCGCACAACATTCCGCTGTTTCTCCTGCCGCTTCTGACCGCCTATTTCGCCTGGAAGCGCCGTCTGAGCGCCCGGGAGTGCGTCGGGGCGGCGCTGGTCTATGCCGTCGCCGCGCTCTTCGCCAACATCTATCCCTTCGCGCCCAAGAGTCACACCGAGGTTCTCTCGGTGATCCACATGCCCATCGCGTTATGGCTGGTCGTGGGATTTGCGTATGTCGGCGGCCAGTGGCGGTTGTCCGCCCAGCGCATGAACTTCGTTCGCTTCACCGGCGAGCTGTTCATCTACTTCGTGCTGATTGCCCTCGGCGGCGGCGTGCTCACCGGCTTTACCCTGCTCATGTTCGAGGCCATCGGCATTAAGGTTGAGTGGCTGGCGCAGCAGTGGATACTGCCCTGCGGCGCGATGGGCGCGGTCCTGGTGGCCTCCTGGCTGGTGGAGGCCAAGCAGAGCGTGATCGAAAACATGGCGCCGGTGTTGACGCGCGTGTTCACGCCGCTTTTCACCATCGTGTTGCTGGCCTTCCTGGCGACCATGGTCTGGACCGGCAGCGGCATCGATGTGAAGCGCGAAGTTTTGATCGGCTTCGACCTGGCTCTCGTGCTGGTGCTGGCGCTCCTGCTTTATTCCATCTCCGCGCGCGATCCGCAGGCGCCGCCCGGCGCCTTTGACGCGCTCCAACTGCTCCTTGTGATCAGCGCGCTGGTGGTCGATGGCGTTGCGCTCGCCGCCATCGGCGCGCGCATCAGCGAATTCGGCTTCACGCCCAACCGGACCGCCGCCCTCGGCGAGAACATCCTGCTCTTGGTGAACCTCGCCGGGTCGGCCTGGCTCTATGCGCGGTTCCTGCGCCGACAGGGGACCTTTGCCGCGCTGGAACGCTGGCAGACGAATTACCCGCCGGTCTTCTGCGTCTGGGCGGGGCTGGTGGTGATCCTCTTCCCGGTGATTTTCGGATACCTGTAGATCCGAAGCGAAGGCGGGGGCTGGCACAACCGGGGCATCGGCTACGATCGCAGCGGTTCGGGGCCGGCTGTGTCGGGACGGCGCGGCTCGAACGGCAGGGGCGTGACCGCCGGATCGGGCGGTATCGGCGCGTCGGGCAGGGGAGGAATCGCGGCGGCGGCCGGCGCTTCCTTCGGACGTGTCCCGAACCGTGTCAGGATCACCGCGCCGGTGCCCAGCGTCATCACCACATACCCGAGTATCGCCGAAAGCAGGAACATGATGAGCGTGATCAGGCGGAACGCGCCGCCCGAACTGCCGTGGCCGGCCGGCCAGATAAAGATGATCGTGAGGTAGGCGAACACCTGCAACGCCGCCACGCCGAACAACGTGCGCGACAGCGGGGACTGCAACGCCAGCGTGGTGTTCTCCGCGATCTTGTCACCCACCAACTGCCCGACCGCCGCCTGCGCCAGGACCAGCCCGGCAAACAGCATGAGTGGCAGTACAAACAGGGCAATCGGAATGCCGATGATCGTGACCAAGAGCAGGAGGAAGACGGGCAACAGCAGGATCTGTGCGAGCACGCCGACCATGAACGACTTGAAATATGATGTCAGGATCCGCGCCTTGACCTTGACGATATTGCGCGCCGCCAGCGCGTGCGCCAACAGCACCAGGAAGAACCAGAAGAGGATCTTCAGCACCACGACGATCGTGATCGTGTGCCGCGACACCATCGCGGAGAGGCCGTCATCGCCGCCGAAGATGTTGGGGAAGACCTCCTGCCGGGTGCCGTCGATACGGCCGCCCGGTTCGCGCACGATTTTGGATGCGACGACATCATCGCGCACCTGGCCGTTGGCGGCGATGCGCGCCTGGCCGAACGGCGCGACCACTTCCTGCCCGACCAGCCCCTCGACATTGACATCGCCGAAGACCGACACCGCCGACCCGGTGACCGTGCCGGCCACGTCGATGTCGCAGAAGATGCAGATGACGTCGCCGCGCAGCACTTCATCGGACCGCACGGTGATGTTGCTGGCGATCTGCGTGATCTGATCGGCGCGTCCATCGCGCTCAACGTGAATCACCGATCCGCCGCCGGGCAGGACCAGCTCAAAGTCCAGGGAGTCGGGGAATTCGGACGCCGTGATCGGCGGCACCGGCGCAATGGGTATCGCCGGTAGAAGGATCTCCTCGCCATCGCGGGTCACCAGCCGGATGCCGCCAAAATCGATGCGGATTTCTTTGGCGTAGATGGAATCGTCGGGCAGCTGGATCCTCTGCAGCACCTTCGATTCCACCAGGACCCGTGTCGGCTCCCCGTCGTTGCGCAGGACCCGCATCTTGGGTACGTCGGGGATCACGGGCGCCGGCGCCACGACCGAATCGTCGATCGCCACCGCCGTGGCCGTCAGGGCAACGGCCAGCAAGGCAGCCCCGGCGAATCGGCGTATGGCGGTCGTGATGGTCATCCGGTCATCCTGCATCAGAGCGCGCTGATGGTAATGTCGCCAGAGTTGGTGCTCACGCGCAACACCGCAGTGCCGTCGCCGAGCCGTCCCTCCAGCCGCCGCCGCGTCTTGTGCGAGACCTGCATCGGCACGGCCGTGTCAATTTCGCCCGACGGCGACGACAGACTCACATCGCCGAAGGCCTTCGGCTCGATGGACAGACGCACCGAGCCGCTGACCGACTGCACATCGATGTCGCCGTCGGTCGGCGAGGAAATCGTGATGTCTCCCGAGGTGGTCGAGGCGCGCACTTCGCCGTCCTGCGTTTCGACCCAGATCATGCCGGAGATCGACTCGGCGTCGACATCCAACGACGCCTCGAGGACTTCAATGTCGCCGGAGACCGTCTGCGCGGTGACCGTCCCTCCCGCGCCCCGCGCTTTGACCGAACCCGAAGTCGACTCCAAATCGAGGTCGCCGCCGCAATCGGCCACGCCGACATCGCCGGATACCGATTCGGCGAACACCGCCTCTCCGGCGCGGCGCACATCGACATTGCCCGACGTCGAGGAAGCGCGCACGGTCTTCTGCACTCCCGTCACCGTCACATCCCCCGAGACCGAGGTGGCTTCCACCGGGCCGGCCAGGTCGGTTGCCTCCACCCAGCCCGACACCGACGAGAGCGTTCCTTCGGCGCCGCGCGGGCCGGTGACATGGAAGCTGACGGTCGCGGCGTAATCCCGGCCATACTCGTCGCGCAACCACTCGTAGAATTCGCGGGTGTCTTCCATCCGCACATCGAGGAATCAGTTCTCGCTTTCGATATAGAGCTTTAAGTGCGCGCGAATGTCCGCCGCTTCCGCCTCACTCTTTGCCCGGACATCGATGGCGACTTCGATCTGGGCAGTGGCGCCATCCTGCCCGCGATAGGACACATCGCCGGAGATCGCCTCAATCACGACATGCGGCGCGGCGCCGACTTCCAAGGTGCGGGTCTCGGAATGCTTGAAGGTCTCCAACGTCCGGGCCGACGCGGTGACACCCAAAGCGAGCGCCAACGTCAGCGTGGCCCCGGCCAGGACGGGACGGGTCATGCGCATCTGATACCTCCACGTGTCGTGAAGCGACTACACGATACCCTTAAGTTTCTTCTTGAGCAGTTCGCGGGCGCGAAAGATGCGGGCCTTGACGGTCCCCACCGGGATGTGCAGTTGCTCGGCGATCTCTTCGTACGAGCGGTCCTGCTGGTGGCGCAGCATGATGACTTCGCGGTATTTGGCCGGGAGCGCATCGATGGCATCGCCGATGGTGACCGCCCGCCGCTTGCGGTAAAGATCCTCTTCGGGATTCTGCGACCAATCGGGGATTTCGAGCGCGACTTCGCCGTCCTTGGTCTGGACCGGACGGTCCAGCGAGAGCGCCTCGATCCGTTTTTTCCGCAGATGATCGATCGCATTGTTCGCCGCAATCTTGTAAAGCCAGGTTGAAAACCGGTACTCGAACCGGTAGGAGGCCAGCGACCCGAAGGCCTTCATGAACGTTTCCTGCACCAGGTCGGCGGCTTCCTCGTTGCTCCGGACAATCTTGAAGATCACGTGGAAGATTGATTGTCGGTGCCGCGCCAACAACTCCTTGTAGGCACGTTGATCGCCGGCGAGGGCATCTTTGATTAATTGTTCGTCGCTCTCGGCCACCTTGTGCCTGCACTTGGGCTTACGGGGATCGACGCCGAATGTTTCGGGCGCATGCCCGACATGTCCCCGGGGCCGGAATCTAATTGCCCGACACCGCGAGGGCTACTGCGAACTCTCAGGACGGGTGTGCTGGGAATTAGCCCGCCCGGCGCGACTTATCCACACGTTGTCATTCAATTTGGCGGCCACAGCCGCGCCCGCGCGGGGTGGTGGAATTTGGTCACCGGACACTGTATCATCCGCGGCCGCCCAGTGGCGTGTTACCGTTCACCGGCAAGGAGGAGGGGCGATGCTCTTCGGGGAAAGTCGTGACGACCGGATCCAGGAACTCTTCGAGAAGCACATCCGCAACACGGCCGCCTGCGCCGATGAACTGCACTCGCTGTTTCTCAACATCAGCAAGGGACGCGAGTATGTCGCCGCCGTCGCCGACAAGGTGATCGAGATGGAGCACGCCGGCGACGATTTCAAGGAGCACATCCACCTGATCGTCGACAAGACCTTCATCACCCGCCTGCACAAGGACGACATCGACAAGCTGGTCCACGAGCTCGACCGCGTCATCGACCAGATCAAGAAGGTGGTCATCTACGTCAAGGCCTACCACATCGTCGAGGGACGGTCGGAGGCGATCGAGTTCTGCAAACTGATCGTGGAGATGTGCCCCGAATTGATCGGCATCATCGCCGGGATGGCCAAGCCCGATGTCCTGCGTCTGCGCGAGCGGGTCTCCCGCATTGAGGCCCTCAAGGAGGACGGCGACCGGCTTTTGACCGACAGTCTGGCCACCGTCTTCGTCCACGAGCATGATGCCAAGGCCATCCTGGTCTGGCAGTCGATCTTCGAAAAGCTCGAGGATGTGACCGATTCCTGCCATCACGTGGCCAGCTTGGCCATGTCGATCGCCCGCAAGGAGAGCTAAGAGCCGTCGATGGATCCGGTGCTAATCGTCGTCATCCTGCTCATTCTGGCCGCGGAGTTCGTCAACGGCTGGACCGATGCGCCCAATGCGATTGCGACCGTGGTCTCCACCCGCGTCATGTCCCGCGGCAGCGCGGTGGCAATGGCCGTTGTCTTCAATATTATCGGGGTCTTCTCCGGCACCGCCGTCGCCGCTACCATCGGCAAGGGAATTGTCGACAGTGGGGCGATAAATCTTCCGACCATCGGGGCGGCGCTTCTCGGCATCATCATCTGGAGCAGCGTCGCCGCGCGCTTCGGCATGCCGACCAGCGAGTCCCACGCGCTGGTGGCGGGTCTGGCCGGGGCGGCGCTGGCCGTCGCCGGTCCGGATGCCCTGCTCTGGGAAGGGTGGAAGAAGGTCTTGATCGGCCTGCTCCTCTCCGGTGTCGTCGGATTCCTGTTTGCGTACTTCTTCACACGCTTGGTCCGGTGGGCCGCGGCCCCCGGTCCGCCATCGAGCACCGGCAAGTCCTTCCGCCGCTGGCAAATCATCACCGCCGCCTTCATGGCGTTCAATCACGGCTCCAATGACGGACAGAAGTTCATCGGCGTCTTTGCCCTCGTGCTGTTGCTGGGTGGGGTGACCTCGACATTCCAGGTGCCCATCTGGGTCGTGCTCGTCTGTGCCCTGGTCATGGGATTGGGAACATCGGTGGGCGGCTGGAAGATCATCCAGGAAATGGGCATGAAGATGGTTGACCTGCGTCCCTGGCAGGGGTTCTGCGCCCAGGTGGCCGCCAGCGGCACCATCTTCTTCGCCTCGCGCTTCGGCATTCCGTTGTCCACCACCCACACGATCATCACCTCGATGATGGGCGTGGCCGCCTCGCTCAAGCTTCGGCATGTCCGCTGGGACATCGCCGGGCATGTCGTGCTGGCCTGGGTGCTCACCTTTCCGATCTGCGGCGCCATCTCCTACGTCACCGCTTACATCGTCAAGCATTTCTTCGGCTAGATCCCCGCGTCCGCGGCGCGGCAGAATCATCGTTGACATCACAGGCGATGTCTCATTCGTTGACGCGCGATGGACATTATGACGGTCATCGGCACGGTCGTCGCGAGCCAGAAGGTCCCGCAACTGCAGGGGTACAAACTGCTGTTGGTGGCCGACCCGGAGAACGGTGACGCCCAAGCCGCGGCGACCGTGGCGATCGACACCGTCGGCGCCGGTGAAGGCGAGCGGGTGATCGTGGTGCGCGGTTCCTCGGCCCGCGCCGCCGCGGGACTGGCCGAGGCCCCCGTTGATGCCGTCATTGTGGGAATCGTTGATCAGATCGACCGCGACGGGCAGGTCGTCTTCCGCAAATGAATAGGCGCTGGCCATGAAACTGGGACGCGTTTGCGGCACGGTGGTCGCCACGGTGAAAGACCCGGCCTTGGGCGGGTTGCGTCTGCGCCTGATTCAGCCGGCGGCTGGAGAGGTATGGTCACACCGAGCGATCGTCGCCATCGACACCGTGAGCGCTCGTGAAGGGGATGTGGTGATCTGGATCTCCGCGCGCGAAGCCACACTGGCCGTCACCCACCGGATTGTCCCCACCGATGCCGCCATCATCGGCATTGTGGACGAATAGCCAAGTCGAACCGACACGCCCCATGCTCATTGCCCGTGTGACATCGCATCTGGTCGCCACCGCGAAGACCCCCCATTACCACGACTTCAAGATTCTGCGGCTTGCGCCCCTCTCCTGGAAAGGGGGGCCGACCGGTGATGCCGCGCCGGTGGTCGCCCTCGATCTGGTCGATGCGGGTGTCGGTGATACAGTGCTGGTCTGTCAGGAAGGGCGTTGGGCGCGGGAGACCCTCGGCAATCTCGATGCTCCGGTCCGTTCGATGGTGGTCGCCATCGTTGAGCGGATTTCGACCACCCCGGAAATTCCTTCCGCACCATCGGCTTGACCCCGATAGCAGTGTTGGCCACCTCCGGTGTGGGATGTGCTCCCCTCAGTGGCGGAATCAGCCGAACCGCCTGCTGATTTTCTAACCAGACCTCGCTCGAGATCTTTGGCGTAATCCATTCTTAAATAACGTATTACGGCAATTGCTCCCCATCCGAATCCGATGGCAAGCCCGTTGCATGGGTCGCAAGCTGGCAGAATGGTTAAAGCCGGGACCGGCTGACCGATAAGTATCCGGGGGATGTCCAACCGTGATCCTCCGGGTTTCAGAGTCCGGAGGGAGCGGAAATGTCGAAGAAAAGCAAACCATCGGGAAGGACCCCCCAGAAGACTTATTGGCATCTGTACAGCTTGCAGACGCTGAACTCGGAGAAATTCATCAAGGTCGTGAACAAGATCCTGAGAAATGAGTATCACCTGATTAAGTAGCGATCTCAACCCATTGATTTACAATCGGTTGGTCTGCCGCCCCGGGCCGCAGTGATGGCGGACCAGCCACCATCGGACGAACCAAGCCGTAAGAGGCACCTTACATACCCACGGAAGCCATCTTTTCCGGCGTCAGGAAGACGCGGTGCGATGGTTGTTTCTCTTGACAAGACATCGGGTTCCGAATAGTATGGCGCATCTTTTTGAGGGCTGGGAAGGAATCCCGGCAAGCGGCTGAAAGGAAATCTGATGTCGAAAGACCGACTCTCAATACTGATCATTCCACCATCGACCGATAGAGTTCGGCAGTATTCTGTTCCACAATGGATTGTGCGTGCCTGTGTGGCTGTCGCCGCTACGGTCGTTGTGGGATTCATCAGTTCGCTCGGGATTGCCACCTACGGCATCAACAAGGCGGGCGAGACTCAGGATCAAGCCAAGGAAAACGCTGAGTTGCGCGCCGCCCTGACCGGCATCACCGCCGATCTCAAGGTCCTGCGCGAACAATTGGCGCGGTTGGAGATGGCGGAAAAGAAGGTCCGGACGGTCTTCGGATTCCCGGAAGTGGACGACGAGGAGCGCGCGCTCGGCGTCGGCGGAACGCCGGCCGAAGCGACCGAGCCCTTGTCCGAATCGACACAGTTGACCTATGCCATCGAGGCGGAAATCGATCGCCTATTGCATCGCGCGTCCTTCGAGCGCGAGAACTTCGAGTCGGTCTTTTCGGCGCTGATGGATCAAAAGCAGCGTCTGGATCACACGCCCTCGACCTATCCGGTCAACGGCATCCTGATGCGGGGTTTTGGGATGAAGTCCGATCCGTTCACCGGCAAGATGCGCCCGCACCAGGGGCTGGACCTTGCCGCCCGTATCGGCACTCCGGTCTACGCCCCGGCATCCGGCAAGGTGATCCTGCGGGAACGTCAGACGCAATTCGGGAACACCATCGTCATCGACCACGGTTACGGGGTGGAGACGGTGTATGGGCACTTGTCGAAGTTTGAGGCCAAACTCGGCCAAAACGTGCGTCGCGGGGACATCATCGGTTATGTGGGCAACAGCGGCTACTCCACCGGCCCGCATCTGCACTATGAAGTGCATGTGGCCGGCACCCCCGTCGATCCGATGAAATACGTCTATGACAAAGCGCCGGGTGGGGGAGAGACATTTGCGACGGACGTCGGGTCGACGCCCTGAGTCACTGCCAAGTTTGTTGATGGATGGAGGGAGTGCGCGCGGGGACATCGCCCCGCGCGCGTTTTCTTTGCACGGACGGCGAGCCCGCGTCGGCGCGCTGTATTATCTTCGGGAATCTGATTGTCGGGAGGCGCGGAAAGTTCTTCAATGGACGATGCCATGGTAAGGAAACCACCGTCTGCCTCGAAGCCCAAGCGCGCGGTCGTGCCCAGCCGCCGGCGGAAGCCGCCGCCGGCCGCCGTCGCGCCGACGCCCGCCGACAGCGTTGAGAAAGACGAAACCGAAATCAAGGAAATCATCCGCCAGATTCAGGCGGGCAAGACCCATCTGTTCAAGGAACTTACCGACCGCTACCGGTCGCAGGTCGCTGGTATTGCCTACAAGATGGTCGGCGACTACGACGACGCCAAAGACATCTCGCAGATGGTGTTCGTCAAGACGTTCTACAACATCAAGCGGTTCGATCTATCCAAACGGTTCTCCACTTGGCTGTATCGCATCGCGGTGAACGCCTCGATCGACTATATCCGCAAATTCAAGAAGCACAAATTCGAAGACATCGACGATTCGGGCGAGCCGGGACTCCGGACCACCACCACCCCGGAGCAGGCCTTCCAATTGAAGGAACTCGGCGAGTTTGTGCGCGAGGCGGCCGGCAAACTCAACGAAAAGCAGCACAAGGCCTTCGTCCTCAAGGATCTGGAAGGGCTCGATATCGACGAGATTGCCCAGATCATGGGCATGCCCCAGGCCACCGTCCGCTGGTATCTGCATCGCGCGCGCAAGAAACTCCGCGGCGATCTCCGCCGCCGCTTCGGACCGGTCCTCAGCAAGATGGGCATCAGCGACGACCTCTAAGTGCCGTTGGCGCGGCGCGACTGGCGCGGCATTTTCACCGGCGTTATATTTGTGATCCCAGGCACAAGCCCGGATAGGGAGGAGATATGCCACGGATCCAATACCTGTCGCACTCCGCATTCCTGCTGGAGACCGCCGGTCGGAAATTGCTCTTCGATCCATTCTTCACCGGCAATCCCAAGGCGCCGTCGCAGGCGGCCTCGATTAAGCCCGACTACATCCTCCTGACCCATGGTCATGGTGATCATCTCGGTGATGCCCTCGAGATCGCGCAGGCCACATCGGCGACCATCATCGCGCCCAACGAACTGGCGGTGTGGTGCGCCAACAAGGGCTGCCATGCCCACCCGATGCACATCGGCGGCGGCTGGAACTTCGATTTCGGACGGGTCAAATTGACCATCGCCCATCATGGCTCCGCCGTCGGGCCGGGTCCCGTGGGGTGGGAGTACACCGGCAATCCCTGCGGCTTCCTCATCACCTCGGAGAGCAAGACCCTTTATCATGCCGGCGACACCGGGCTGTTCTGGGACATGAAATTGATCGGTGATCTGCAGCCGATTGATCTGGCGCTCCTGCCCATTGGTGATAACTTCACCATGGGCGTCGCTGATGCGATCAAAGCCGTCGAATTCCTGCATCCGCGACGGGTGGTGCCGATGCACTACGACACCTTTGACATGATCAAGGCCGATCCCTCCGTCTTTGCCGCCGGCGCCGCGCGATTTGCCACGCCGACGGTCATGAAGATCGGCGACTGGCTGGAGTACTAATCGGCAACGAAGGGTTTCACCCGGTTGACCATGACCAAACCCGCGCGTCTCGTCATTGGCATCGTTGGCACCCTTGCGTTTCTGGCGCTCCTGGCGCTGGTGGTCGTCAAGTTCGTGTTCACCAAGGAACGCGTGCTGGCAATTCTGACGCCGCAACTGGAACGGGTGATCAACCGTCCGGTCACGATTGCCGATGCTGGCATCACGCTCTGGGGCGGCATCGGCGTGCGTCTCGAGGGCGTGACCGTTGGCAACGCCGCCGGATTCTCCCGTGAACCGATGCTCACGTTGCAGCGCCTCGACATCAAGGCGCGGTTCTGGCCGCTTCTGCGCGGCAATGTGGTCATCGACCGGATTGTCCTCGACCAGCCCTATGCGCTGATCGAACTCTCCGAAGACGGCCGTTCAAATTTCGCGGGCATGATCAAGACCGATGCCGCCCCCGACTCCGGCATGGCGCCCGCCGACGGCCAGCCGCTGAAGGTCGCCCGGATCATCATCGTGGATGCCGGTCTGGGTTGGCGCGACCGGCGCGATGCCCTCTGGATCGATCTCTTCGGCGCCGACGCCGAGATCGATCTCGATGCCGCGCGGTCCGGCTTTCTCGCCTTTGACGCCCAGACCGCCTTCGACTCGCTTTTCCTGCAAGGCCACCGCCGCTTTTCGATCCGCGCCGGCCAGCCGTCACTGGCGGTGCGCGGCTCCTGGGACAGAACCTCGCGCACGCTGACCGTCGATTCGGCCGCCACCGAGTGGTGGGGTGCCAGGATCAATGCCGCCGGGCGGGTGCAGATTCTGCCGTCGCTCTACGATATCGCCGTTAACGCCCGCCTTGGCGCCGTGCGCGTCGAAGAACTCATCCGTGAGATCGATACCGCGTTTCCGTTGCCCAAGCTGGCGGGGCTGACCGCGCGCATGTCGGGCGACATCGAGGCGCGCTTCGTCTGGCCGCTACCCAACAACACCGCGCCCGAATGGCAGGGACGATTCGAAGTGACCGATCTGCGCTGGCCGCTGCCGGAAACCGGTGTGGAAGTGGCCATCCCGCGCGTGCAGTTGCATGGCAGCGATCGCTCGGTGTCCTGGTCGGCCACCGCCGGTCAGATCACCGGGGGAACCTTCGCCACCTCGGGCACCATCGACCGGCTCTTCCTGACCGAACCCACATTCTCGGCGCTGCTGAAGGCCGACGTGCCATTGGAAGGGATGAAAGGCCTGTTGCCCGAGGCCTGGCGGTCGTCGATCTCCGGCGCGGTGCGTATTGATCTCAACGGCTTCGGCCAACTCGACGATTGGCGCAATCTGCACGTGACCGGCCAGGTCGCCTCCGACCGGCTGCGAATTGTCGATGCCGATTGGGACTTCGATTCCCTGGTGGTCTCGGCCGATTGCCGGCTGACCGGTCATGGGGTCCAGCTCGACCGTTGCGACTGGACCGCCGGATCGTCGCGCGGCCAGTTGAGCGGCCAGATCGAGTCGCTTCTGCCCGCGGTCCTGAACGACTACACCACGCCCGATGTCCCGCATGGACGTATCGATGTGAGCGGGCCGCGTATTGATCTCGACGCTCTGATCGGCGATGAAACCTCCGCCCCCGACTCCCTGACCGGCGATCCGGAGAAAATCCCATTGATGTCGATTTCCGGCACACTGCGCGCCGACACTGTCATTTACAATGGATTGCGACTCACCGCCATCGAGGCCCCGTATGAGTACCGCGACCGGGTGCTGTCGCTGGCGCCGATCCGCGGCGAGCTATACGGCGGTCTGCTCGGCGGCCGTCTCGATTGGAATCTGAACGGTTGGCCCGCGCCCGAGTTCTTCGCTTCGCTGAGCGCCGACAACATCGACGCGGATGCCTTCCTGGCTCGCTATCTCGGCTGGGTCGGCGGCGTGTCCGGCTTGATGACCGCCTCCGGCGAGTTCAATGGCCGCGGACGTGAAGCGGCGCAGATTCTGCCCACGCTGATCGCGCAAGGGAAAGTCGATCTGGCCGGTGCGCGGCTGGAGGCGGCGCCGCTCTTGGGACAGATCGGCGTCGCGCTCGGCATTGGCGGTCTGGACCGGCCTCGCTCGCTGCGCGATCTGCGCGTGCCGTTCCGTATCGAGAACGGACGAATCATCACCGATGAGCTGCGTGTCACCTTCGACGACGTGCAATACACCGCGCGCGGCTCCTACGGTCTCGATCACTCGTTGCGCTACAGCGTCAACGCCCGCGCCGTCGGCGCCAATGCCCCGCGCGCCATCCCTGAGGCCGGGCTCCGTTTCTCGGTGACCGGCACCGTGACCGCGCCGGAGGTCCGCATCGACGCCGCCGGCACGGCGCGCGATGTCTTCGACGATCTGGTCGGACGCACCAGGGACACGCTGCAAAAGACGCTCGACGAGAAACTCCGCGACCTGTTCAAACCGCAAAAGCCCTGATATGCGGCCGATTCTGCGATCGTGGTTGCTTGCCGCTGTCGGCGCGCTGGCCTTGGTGGCCGCGGCGGCCGCCCAACCGGCGACGCCGTTGGCGCTTTTGATCAGCGGCGGCGACCCGACGCTGGTTGCCGAAACCGAGACGATCCTCCGCGCGGCGCATGAGGAACTGGTTCGTCATAGCGGCGTGGCGATTCGCGACACGGTGCGCGTCGTCTATGTGGCTCGGTCGCAATCCTTCGACTCGGTGGTTGGCGGACGTTTTCCCGACTGGGGCGTGGCCGCCGCCGTGGCCGAGGCCAACCTGATCGCGGTCCGCTCGCCGCTGGACTACCCCCTCGGGCGCTCGCTGCGCGAAACGCTGCGCCATGAACTGGCGCATCTGCACATCGATGCCCTCTGCGGCATGCGCCAGATTCCGCGCTGGATGCATGAGGGGTACGCACAGCGGTTTGCCCATGAGTGGCAATTCGGCGACGATGCCCTGATCGCGCGGGCGGTCTTTGTGGACAATCTCATCTCATTGCGCGACATCGACGGCGTCAATTCCTTCGCCGGAGCCCAGGCGCAACTGGCCTACACCCAGTCGTATCTGGCCATGGACCATTTCCTTCAGGCCTATGGCTGGGACGGATTGGTGCTCTTCTGCCGCCAGGTGGCCGAACGTGCCAGTTGGGATGAGGCGTTCCTCTACGCCACCGGCGCCGACTACGCCGCCTTCCAGCGCGAATTCACCGAATCGCTGCGCGCGCGGTACAACTGGATCGCCTTCCTGGGTGACACGATTCTCCTCTGGCTCGGGCTGGTCGCGGTGTTTGTGGCCATCTATGTGGTCAAACGCCGCCGCGTCGCCAAACGACGCGCCGAATGGGAACAGCAGGAAGCCATCGAGGACATTCTCTACGGTCCCCTGTCGCGCGACGACGGGCCCAACCCGACCCCTCCGTCACAACCCTGATGCGCCATCCCCTCCGCTATCGCCTCGAGTGGCTGGCCCTCCAGATGCTGCGCTGGAAGGCGCGTCTTGTGCCGCGACGTGCCGCGCTGGCGGGCGGCGCCGTCCTGGGCCGTCTGATCAGCATGGTCTGGTCCCGCCGCCGCCGCATCGCGCGCGAGAATCTGCAGCGTGCCTATCCTGAATGGACGGTCGACCAGGTCGACACCGCGGCGCGGGGCGTCTTCGAGCATTTCGGGCGGACCACCGTTGAGATTCTGCGGGTCTCGCCCCGGACACGCGCGGAACTGTCCAAGCTGGTCGATCCACACAACGCTGAGTCGATCGACGCCCTCTATCGCGCCGGTCGCGGCGGGCTTCTGGTCAGCGGGCACATCGGCAACTGGGAGCTCCTCGCCGGATGGATCGCCGCCAGCGGTTACCCGCTTGATGTGGTCGTCAAGCCGATGCGCAATCCCCTCAGCGACCGCCTCTACAACGATCGGCGCCGCGATCTTGGCGTTCGTGTGATTCAGACGCAGGTGGCGACGCGCGGCATCGTCGAATCGGTCAAAGCCCGACGGCTGGTGGCCATTCTGGCTGATCAACATGCGGGGGAGGAGGGAGTGACCGTCACCTTTTTCGGACGCCCTGTCTCGACCCCGCGCGGCCCGGCGGTCCTCTCGTTGCGCTTTGGCTGCCCGATTCTCACCGGGGTTATGGTGCGAAAGGACGATGGGCGCTTTGACGCCATCATCGACGGTGTGCTGGACTACACGCCGACCGGCGATGAGGAGCATGATGTGCGCGCTCTCACGCAGGCGTACACCACACGGCTGGAAAACCACATCCGCCGGTTCCCGTCGCAATGGCTTTGGACTCACCGTCGCTGGCGGGGATGATTGCGATGCCGACGCCAACTCAACCGACACGGATTGTCGTGCGCGCGCCCAACTGGGTGGGTGATGCGGTCATGGCGATTCCCTTCCTGGCGTCGCTGCGGTTGAATGCGCCGAATGCGGCGATACATCTGGTCTGCCGCGCCGCGCTGGCCGATTTGTGGGAAGATCTGCGACTGGCTGACCGTGTCATTGCATTGGATGAACAAGCGGGGAGATCGGGGCTGAGGAGTGTCTGGCGCAATGCCCGCCGCTTGCGTCCGGAACGGTATGACTTGGGCTTCTGCCTGCCGCCCTCATTTGGCTCGGCGTTGATGTTTCGCCTGGCCGGTGTCCGACGTCGGGTGGGGCATGCCGCCGATGCGCGCGGCTGGCTCCTGAGCGACCGTCTCCCGTATGGAGCCGATGGCCGTCGTCCGCATCGTGCCGAGGGGTATCTGCAATTGTTGCAGTTGGTCTGGCCCGAAGCGCAGACCGATCGGAATCTCCACTACCGTCCCGGACCGCAGGCGGTCGCGGTGGCGGACACGTTGCTTTCGTCGATCATGCCGCCACTGGGAGCCCCGATGGCCATTGCGCCCGGCGCGGCGCAGCCGAACAAACTCTGGCCGGCGGCGCGATTCGCCGAAATCGGCCGCCGCTGGCAAGCCATCGGCGGCCAGTGTTGGCTGGTCGGCGGGCAGAACGACTGTGGGGCCTGCGAGGCCGTTGCCGCCGGATTATCCACATCGGCAACGCACAATCTCTGCGGTCGTGGGACGCTCCCAGTGGTCGGAGAGATCATCCGTCGCGCCGCCCTCTTTGTCGGTAACGACTCCGGGCTGTCCCATCTGGCGGCAGCGGTCGGGACACCTGTCGTGGTGATCTCCGGCCCGGGCGATCCGACCGAGGTCGCGCCCTTCACCGTGCATGCCCTGACTGTCAAAAAGTCGCTTTTCTGCTCGCCCTGTTACAGCAATCGCTGCTTCCGCAAGGACTATCCCTTGGAATGTCAGGACTTGGTTACCGCCGAGGATGTCTGGTCCGCGGTCCGGCGACTGAGCGGCAGGGCCTGAGTCGATGAAACCTGGAGATGCAAATGCCGTACCATAATTGTGAAGTCGTGCATCGACATGGGTCTTGACGTTGTGTGACACCACGGGTGGTGAGATGATGGGAGTTTGTCTGGGCGCCTATACGAGGTGTTTGGCTGCCGGCGCTGTGCTGGCTATCGCAGCGCTGCTTGTAGTTTCTGTTTTGCCGACTACCGCGGCCGCCGGCGAGGTGGTCATCACCGATCTGGACCCGCGGGCATTGGAGACGGTCACTTTCACTGTGTCCGCCTCGACCGATGTGACCATCGAGGCGGTCGGCGCCGGTCTGAAGTCAGGCGAGTACCTGTTTGCCTACCCGTGGATCATCGATGCCCGTACTCGCATGCTGATCTGGTCAATGGACGAGGAAATCACCGACCCGGTCGACGGCTCGAAGTGGCTGCGCCGCTATGAAGACGAAATCACCCTGCGGCCGGGATCATACGAACTGATCTACTACGCCGGCCAACCCTTCTTCTACTTCGGTGACTTTGATTCGGACAATCTCAAGGAATTGCTCAAGGGGTTGGGCGAGTGGTTCGACAAGGGGAAGACCGATTTTCCCGGCGACGATGAGCTGAGCCGCAAACTGGCCCCCGAATACATGGTGCGTCTGGTCGCCGCGACCGCCTTGCAGGTGGAGGACCGTCCGATCCAACGCGATGCGCCGATCCGGATTGTGCGTCCCGGCAACGATTCCTATAGCAAGATCGACTTTTCGCTCGCCGATGATTGTGAACTGGAAATCTACTGCCTCGGCGAGTTCGCCGGTTCGGCCGAATCCATGGTCGATGGCGGCTGGATTGTC
Source organism: uncultured Ignavibacteria bacterium (assembly GCA_964593585.1). GTDB lineage: Bacteria > Zixibacteria > MSB-5A5 > WJJR01 > WJJR01 > JACQFV01. Next base: position 14,600 of record CAZQIZ010000002.1, on the reverse strand, counting down.
AATGCCCGCACCCGGGAGCGGGTCTGGGAAATGACCGAGGGCAACACCGATCACGCCGGCGGCGCCTCAAAGAACCGCCGCTTCCACGAGAATGTCCGTCTGCCGCGCGGCGATTACATTGCCTACTACATCACCGACGACTCGCACACCTGGGACGACTGGAATGCGCCGCCGCCGATCGATCCGGAGGCCTGGGGATTGCAGATCTTCCCGGCCTCGACCGCCGACGCGTCCAAGATCGCGCTGCGCGCCGCCCCCGCCGCCGAGATGCCGCTTCTGAAGATCACCGGCATCGGCGACAACGAACTGGTCTCCGAGAACTTCCGCCTGATGCAATACGCCCCGTTGCGCGTTTACGCGATCGGCGAGTACGATCAGTACGGCGACCGGATGGCTGACTATGCCTGGATCACCCGCGCCGATGACCGCGCCAAGATCTGGTCGATGTCCGGCGCCAACACCGAACCCGCCGGCGGCGCGAGCAAGAACCGTCAATTCGACGGGATCGTCGAACTCTCCGCTGGCGACTACACGCTCTACTATGTCACCGATGGCTCCCACTCCGAGGGGAGCGGCTGGAACTCGTCGCCGCCCTACGACCAGAAAGCGTATGGCGTCACGATCTACCCCGGCAGCCCGGACTTCAACCGCGCGAATTTCACTCTGATCGCCAAGTCCGACGTGCGGGCGCCGGGCCTTCTGGCCGGAATCAGCGAGGTGGGGGATGGCGCCGACGAGACCCGCCGCTTTACGCTGGTCTCACCCACACGGGTCCGCATCCGCGCCCTCGGCGAGGGGACCCGCTACGAAATGGTCGACTACGGCTGGATCGAGGACGCGCGGACCGGCGACATCGTCTGGGAGATGACCTTCCGCAAAACCTCGCACGCCGGCGGGGCCGAGAAGAACCGTCAGGTCGATCAGGTCATTCTGCTGGATAAGGGCGAGTACATCGTGCACTACGTCACCGACGACTCGCATTCCTTCCCGGATTGGAACGATTCCCCGCCCGAGGACCCGACCGGCTGGGGCATCTCCGTCAGCGAAGCGGACAAGACGACACCGTAGATCGGACGCCCGTTCGATCGCCGGGGACGACGCCTGTGCGTCGTCCCCGTTCTTGTTTGCGCGCAGACACCTCAGCGCGAGGCCTGAAATCCGATGTTCTTGTCGTCGGAACCGGCCAGTTTGATCGCGCCGAACGCCGACTCGTACTTCTTGATATTCTCGTCGAGGGCATTGAGCAGCATCTTGGCATGGGCCGGGGTCATGATGATGCGGGCGTAGACCTTGGTCTTGGGCGCGCCCGGCGTGATGCGGGCGAAATCGATGACAAACTCCTGCGGCGAGTGGACAATCAGCGCCAGGTTCGAATAGATGCCCTCGGCCTCGGCGGGGCCGACTTCGACATTGATCTGCTGGCGCGGTGGCTGTTGTTGCACGGCAATTCCTCCTTGTCAACCGACGGCTCACGGTATACCATGGCACGGTGAAAGTCAACGCCGCCAAAAGCTTGGACCCGATTTCCGGGAATCATCTCGGCATCGGCGCCCTGCTGGACCGCTTCGACGGGGTCAAGATCGTGGTGCTCGGCGACATCATGCTCGACGAGTACTGGATCGGCTCGGTCGAGCGCATCTCGCCGGAGGCCCCGGTCCCGGTGGTCGCGGTGCAGAAGCAGGAAGCCAAGCTCGGCGGCGCCACCAATGTCGCCCAGAACATCCGCTCGCTGGGCGGCGAAGTGGTCACCGTCGGCATCATCGGCGAGGATCGCGCCGCCGAACTGGTGCGGGCCCGCATGAGCGATCAGCACATGTCGACGGTGGGACTCCTAATCGACCGCACGCGTCCGACGACCGTCAAGACCCGCATCGTGGCGCACCACCAGCAGGTGGTGCGCGCCGATTTCGAGACCATCGAGGCGATCTCCGCCGCGCAGACCGAGGAGCTGGCCGCGCGCTGCCTGGCCGAACTGCGCGACGCCGCCGGCCTGGTGATCTCCGACTACGGCAAAGGCGTGATCCAGCCGCCGCTGCTGGATCGTGTGGTGTCCGCCGCGCGCGACCAGGGCAAGTTCATCGTTGTCGATCCCAAGGACACGCACTTCAATTCGTATCGCCGTGTTACCACGCTTACGCCCAATCACCACGAGGCGGGGTTTGTCGCCGGTCGACGCATTCGCGATGACGCGTCCTTGCGCGCCGTCGGATTCGAGTTGCTCCAACGGCTCGACGCCGACACGCTGCTCATCACGCTCGGCGAAAAGGGTATGGCGCTGTTCGAACCGCAGGGACGGCTGACCAGGATTCCGACCGTCGCCAAGATGGTCTACGATGTCACCGGCGCGGGCGATACGGTCGTGGCGACGGTGGCGATGACGCTGGCGGCCGGGGGGAGCATGTTGCAGGCGGCGTATGTCGCCAACGTCGCCGCCGGCGAGGTGATCAAGGAAGTCGGCACCGCCCAGACCACCGTGGCGGCGATCCGTCTGGCCCTCGACGATCTTCCCGAACCGCAACTGGAAGTCAGCTAACATGTGGCAACAGCACGACGGCAGCGATCTGAGAGGGCAACTCGTCGGGAGGCCCGCCCTCTCTGGAGCCCTCAGCACAATCGGAATGCGGAACCCACACCGCGCCGCCCGTGATTCCAATCCGAGATGAAGACCGGCTCCCTTCAATCACGCCTGCTTGGCCGGGCCGCTCTGGCCCGGATGCGTGGCCATTGGCGGCGGAAGGGGAAACGAGTGGTCTTCACCAATGGCGTCTTCGACATCCTCCATCGCGGCCATCTCGACATTCTGAGCCGGGCGAAGAGTTTCGGCGACATCCTCGTGGTCGGACTTAACAGCGATGCCTCGGTGCGCCGACTGAAGGGGCCAACGCGTCCGCTCAACCGCCAGAGGGACCGTGCCCTCATGCTCCTGGCCCTGCGCATGGTTGACTTTGTCTGCATTTTCGGCGAAGACACCCCGCTGGAACTGATCCGTGCCCTGCGCCCCGATGTCTTGGTCAAGGGTGCCGAGTACGCCACCGGCCATATCGTCGGAGCGTCCGAGGTGCATGGCTGGGGAGGCCGGGTCCGTCGGGTGACCATGCGCCGGGGGTATTCGACCACCGGCTTGCTCAAACGGATCGGCGGTCCTAAGTGATTCCAGTACAAGGCGTTCCATTGCCAGCCCCGACATTTTCCTTGACTGAACCTGCCCGGCCCAGCACACTCCCAAATTGGGAATGTGCACCCGGAGTCTCCGGGCGCCGATAGAAGGGTAGAACTCGACGTGGCAACTCTGTCCGTACACCCAGCCCGCATCGCCAAACTGCGTCGCCGCCTGGCCGACGAGCACCTTGATTACCTGCTGACCACCGCCGGCAACCAGTTGCAGTATCTGGTTGGGTACACGGGTTCCAACGGCCTGCTGCTGTTGGGCCGCCACAGCGCCGAGTTCTTCACCGATGGCCGCTATCGTGAGCAGGCCAAAAAGGAAGTGCGCGGCGCCAAAGTGGACATTGTGCCGGGTGATCTGGTTGCCCATCTGCCCAATCTGCCGCTGTTCAAAAACGGCCGTCCGCGCATCGGCATCGAGACCGCCCTGTTGACCGAAAAAAACGGGAAGCGTCTGCGCGAGCTGCTCCCGCGGGCGCTCTTTGTGCCGTTGGAGGAACTTGTTTCGCCGTTGATGCAGGTGAAGGACAAAAGCGAAGTGGCCAATATCCGCCGCGCCGCCCGGATCGCCGAGGATGCGCTGGCCGACACGCTGCCGCTCATCCGTCCGGGGGTGCGCGAACGCGATCTGGCCGCCGAACTCGAGTACCGCATGACCCGCGCCGGCTCTGAGCGGCCCGCCTTCGAGACGATCGTCGCCTCGGGGTACCGATCGGCCCTGCCGCATGGACGCGCCTCGGAGAAGAAGGTGCAGAAGGGGGATTTCATCACCTTCGACTTCGGCGCCACGATCGGCGGCTATGTGTCCGATGTCACCCGCACGGTGGTGCTGGGCAAGGCGACTGCGCGGCAACGCAAGGTCTACAATCTGGTGTTGAAGGCGCATGACGCGGCCATCGCCAAGGCGCGGCCCGGCCTCAAGTGCGCCGATCTGGATCGCATCGCCCGTGTCATCATCGAGCGCGGCGGCTACGGCAAGCAGTTTGACCACAGTCTGGGGCACGGCATCGGGTTGGTGATCCACGAGGCGCCGGCCTTGAGCGCGCGCAGCCAGACGGTTCTGCAAACCGGCATGGTGGTCACCATCGAGCCGGGGATCTACATTCCCGGATGGGGCGGGGTGCGCATCGAAGATGACATCCTGATCCGTCCCGGCAAGGCGCAGGTCATTACCACCTCGACGCGCCAATTGATCGAGTTGTAGTTCAGGGAGTTTCTGGGGCGTAGGGACTTTCCCGGAAGGGGGAAGCCATGAACGAGCAAGCGATCCGTCAGCTGATCAAGATTGTTGAGGAATCGAACATCGATTCGCTCGAAGTGCGGCGGTGGTTTCAGACCATCCGCATCATCAAAAACCGCGGCACGCAAAACGGGCATCACCCATCGGCGTCGGGAACGACCACCCTGGTGACCGTTCCGGCGCCCATTGTACCGCCGCCGGCGGCTCCGCCGGTCGCCGCGGCGCCCGCCCCGGCCCCCGCGCCTGCCGCCCCGGAGCCCGTCGCGCCGCCATCCCATCTGGTCGAGATCAAATCCCCGATGGTGGGCACCTTCTATCGCGCTCCGGCCCCCGACGCTCCGCCGTTCGTCGAACTCGGCAAAGTGATCAAAGTCGGCGATGTCCTCTGCATCATCGAGGCGATGAAACTGATGAACGAAATCGAGGCCGAGCAGTCCGGCAAGATCGTCAAGATCCTCGTCGAGAACGCCCAGCCGGTCGAATTCGGCCAGCCCCTGTTCCTGATCGACCCGACCGCCGTCTAGACCACGGGCACCCGCAACAATTACAGATCGCAGGGGCGTATCGCATACGCCCCTGTTTTTGTGGAGGGCGAGCCTCCTGGCAAGCCTGCTCTGCCTTCCATCCAGCGAGCCTTCGGACTCCCATTTGCCGCAACTTTCCATCCCAGCTTCCGTCATACGAGGTTGAGTCGGACTTTCCCACGGAGGTGAGATGATGCGGACAGGGATTCGTGAACGGAACACCGTCAATTCTTGGCTTCTTTCAGCGTTGACCGGTCTGGCGTTACTGGCATTGGCCACCGCGGCTTCCGCCGCCGACAACCGGCCGTCCTTCTGCGATGCCGAGGGACTACTTTCGCGCATTGCCGAGTGGGTGTCTGTCGATGTCTTCGATGGGCGCGGCACCTCGGTGACCACCGACGGTTTCGGACGGACCACCGCCACTTGGTCGGACGGGACGAACAGACTCAAGGTGCGCATTGAGGGAACGGTCAAGTTCGGCGAGGATGATCGTACGATTGCCTACCTCTCCAAGAGCGGCCGGATGTTGATCTGGGAGAAACGCGACTCTCGCGTGACCGAACTGGACGTCCGCGCCGACCGCCAAGGGGATCTCGATTATGAATACAGCGTTGACGGCCAGGCGAGGCCCTTCGACGAGGCGGGCCGCGAGTGGCTGGCGACCGTGCTGGTCGATCTCATCCGAAAGACCGGCGTTGGCGCCGAGGAGCGCGCCAAACGCATCCTCGACCGCGAGGGTGTCGATGGACTTCTCGCCGAAGTGGCGCACATCGAAAGTGACTATGTCCTGCGCCTGTTTCTCGGCGAGGCGCTCAAGCGCCCCGCGTTGACCGCTGCCGAGTGCTCCGATGTCCTCGACGTGGCGGCGATGCGGATGGAATCCGACTACGAGAAGGCCGAGCTGCTACTGACTGTCGCCGAGCACCGCAGCTGGGACCCCTCGCTCACCGCTGACTATGTCGCCGTGGCCTCGACCATGGACTCCGACTATGAGATTCGTCGCGCCCTGTCCGCCGTCGAGTTCGACGCCGAAAACGGCCCCGAGGTTATGAACGCGGTCCTGCAGATCGCCGCACGGATGGAATCCGACTATGAAATCGCCGAATTGCTGACCGGTTTCGCGCCGGCCTGCGATCGTTCCGTGGCGCTGATGACCCTTTATGTCGACGCCGCCTCCAACATCGAGTCTGACTTCGAGGCCCGTCGCGCCCTGACCGCCTTGGTCTGGAACGCCGGTTCGCCGGCGGAGGCCGCGACTGCCGCCGCGGGTGTCGCCGGGCAACTGGATTCCGACTACGAAATCGCTGAATTGCTGACCGCGCTGGCACCGGCCTGCCGCGCGGATGAGCGCGCGAGCGCCGCTTACATGAATGCCATCGCCACGATGGACTCTGACTACGACGCCAGCCGGGCCTTGCGCGAATTCGCCGACACCGATCGTCTGGAGGCGGCCACCGTGCGCGCGGCGCTGAATGCCGCTGGCACGATTTCCTCCAGCTACGAGCAGAGCAACGCCCTCAAAGCCCTCGGCCGCCACTGCCGGGATGATGAAGCGCTCGCCGATGCCTATCTCGATGCCATCGACAAGGTCGAAGGGGAGTACGAGCGCGATCAACTCTACTCTGATTTCTACCGCTCTGACCGCGAAGCCCGGCGCGCGCGCCGCGGCGATTGATCGGGATCGGAACCGCACCGCAACGCGAGAGGGCCGGCTTTGCCGGCCCTCTTGTTAGTGAGTCATTCCCCTTCGTTCCGACCGGGCGGGACAGAAGACAGTAGCCCCCTTCAGCCCTCCCTCAATTCTGCCGATAACTCCCCGGAGAGGGGGCATTCCGCCCGCCAGGGAGACCAGCCATGACCTTCAAGGAACTGTTGGAAGAAATGATGGAGCGCGGCGCCTCCGACTTGCACATCCGCGTCGGGGTGCGCCCCATTTTGCGCATTGATGGCCTGCTCACGCAGATGGACACGCCGCCGATGACCGCCGATCAGGTCGAGGAGATCATCGGCCAGATTCTCAATGAGGAACAAAAGCGCCGCTTCCAGGCGCGCAACGAGATGGACCTCGGGTTGGGCGTGGCCAAACTCGGCCGCTTCCGTCTGAATCTCTACCGTCAGCGCGGCACACCCGGCATTGCCTGCCGCGCGGTCCTCACCCAGGTGCCGACTATGGCCGAGCTGCACCTGCCGGATACCATCCGTAAACTCTGCGCGGTGCGCCGCGGGCTGGTGATCCTGACCGGCGCCACCGGCTCGGGCAAGTCGACCACGCTGGCGTCGATGATCGAGGAGATCAACGGCACCCGCTCGGAGAACATCGTCACCGTCGAAGACCCGATCGAATACATCTTCCGCGACAACCAGAGCGTGATCTGCCAGCGCGAGGTCGGCGGCGACACCGAGTCGTTTGCCACCGCGCTGCGCCACGCCTTCCGTCAGGACCCCGACGTCATCCTCATCGGCGAGATTCGCGACATGGAGACCATGATGATCGCGCTGACCGCCGCCGACACCGGGCACCTGGTGCTGACCACGCTGCATACGATCAACGCGGTCGAGACAATCTCGCGCATCATCTCGTTTTTCCCGCCGCACCAGCACCAGCAGGTGCGCCTGATGCTCTCCGGCACGTTGCAGGCGGTGGTCTCGCAGCGCCTGCTGCCGCGCTGCGACGGCCCGGGACGTGTCCCCGCCATTGAGATCATGATCGGATCGGCCGCCATCCGCGAGGCGATCCTCGATCCGGAGAAGACCGGCCTGATCCAGGACCTGATCGAAAGCGGCGTGACCCAGTACGGCATGCAGACCTTCGACCAGTCGATTATGAAGTGGTACCGGCAGAACGTGATCTCCTACGAGACCGCGATCGCCGCCGCCTCCAGCCCGGAGGATTTCGAACTTCGCCTGCGCGGGATCGTCGGCGCCGCCGACCGCGGCTGGCAGGAGTTCGAACGTCAGAATTCGATGTAGCGCACGACCTCGCAGTCCACCGGGGCGCCATGGCGGCAGCGACCGCCATGGCGCTTCGCTATTCTGCCTCGGTTTTTTCTGTTTGACTTCCGCCCCGCCAGTGGATATTTCGCCGTCGCTGACGCGTATCAGCACCCGGGTCTGCGTCAGGGGGACAGGGTAGTACATTGGCACAACGCACAGTCTCCGCTGGTCGGTGCTCCGACGGCGACCGCCGGGAGACGACGCACTAACCGATACGAGGCAGGGCTGGACGCATGCAAGTCTGTGACTACTGCGGGGTCGAGATCGAAGGCACCCCGGTCCGCCGGAAAAAGCATGTCTACTGCTCCAAGACATGCGCGGAAGAGCACGAGTTCGAAGTGACCGAAGCCGACGACGAAGAATTGGAATACGAACTGGAGGACGACGAGGAAGACGACGAACGCAACGACAACTGACGCCGCCGTCTCCGCGCCCCGGACCATGTTCAAGAAAATCCTCATCGCCAACCGCGGCGAGATCGCGCTGCGCATCATCCGCGCCTGCCGGGAGCTGGGCATTCCCACGGTCGCCATCTACTCCGAGCCCGACCGCGAGTCGCTGCATGTGCGATTTGCCGACGAGGACGTTTGCATCGGACCGGCGGCGCCGTCGAAATCCTACCTCGATCCCAAGCGCATCGTCGCCGCCGCGGAAGTGACCGGCGCCGACGCGATTCATCCCGGCTATGGCTTTTTGGCCGAAAACGCCGACTTCGCCCAGATCTGCATCGACTGCGGGCTGACCTTCATCGGCCCCTCGCCGGAGACCATCCGCCGCATGGGCGACAAGGCCGCGGCCCGTCAGACGATGAAGGAAGCGGGCGTGCCGATCGTTCCCGGCACCGACGGCCCGGTCTCCGAGCCGCAGGCGGCGCGCGAGGCCGCGTTGGCCATCGGCTTCCCGGTGATCATCAAGGCGGCCGGCGGCGGCGGCGGACGCGGCATGCGCATCTGCCGCGATCCCGGCGATCTCGAAATGCTCATCCTCGCCGCCCAGACCGAGGCGAAGCTGGCCTTCAACAACCCCGACGTCTACATCGAAAAATACATCGAGCAGCCGCGCCATGTCGAATTCCAGGTCATCGGCGATTCGCGCGGCAACGTAGTCCATCTCGGTGAACGCGATTGCACCGTCCAGCGCCGCCATCAGAAACTGATCGAGGAGTCGCCGTCGCCGGGGATCAACGACGAGACCCGCCGTCAGATGGCCGCGGCCGCCATTATCGGCGCCGACGCCGTCGGCTATCAGTCCGCCGGCACCATCGAGTTCCTCGTCGACAAGACGGGCCACTTCTACTTCATGGAAATGAACACCCGCATCCAGGTTGAGCACCCGGTCACCGAGGAGCAGACCGACATCGATCTGGTCAAAGAGCAGATCCTGGTGGCCGCCGGGCAGCCGCTGTCTTTTTCGCAGTCGCAGGTGAAGTTCTCGGGGCACACCATGGAAGTCCGCATCAACGCCGAAAATCCCGAGGCCGATTTCCGCCCGTCGCCCGGCAAGATCACCTCATTTCACGTTCCCGGCGGTCACGGCGTCCGGGTCGACACCCACGCCTACGCCGCCTACACCATCCCGCCGTTCTATGACTCGCTGGTGGCAAAATTGATCGTGCATGGCAAGACCCGTGACGAGGCGCTGACAAAGATGCAGCGGGCGCTGGGCGAATTCGTGATCGAAGGCATCCACACCACCATCGACTTCCACAAGCGGGTCATCGCCTCGGCCGAATTCCGTTCGGGACAATTCGACACGACATTTGTCGAGCGCTTCTTCCTCGCCGAAGCGCAGGCGAAGCAGGGCGGTGAAACGACCGCCAAGGCGGTGGCGGCCTGACAATTTCCCCACCGGACAACTTCACTCTGACACGGCCGCCGGAACCGTCCTTGCTCCGGCGGCGTCTTTTTGGGTATGTTCCCCGCAACAGGGAGGACATGTGATTATCAAGGACAATCTCCGGTATACCAAGGACCACGAGTGGCTGGACATCCAGGGCGATACCGGCACCATCGGCATCACCGATTTTGCGCAGGGTGAACTGGGCGATGTGGTCTATGTCGAACTGCCCGCGGTCGGCACCGCCGTCAAGGCCGGCGAACCCTTCGGCACAATCGAAGCGGTCAAGGCGGTCTCGGAACTTTATGCCCCGATTTCGGGTACGGTCAGTGAGGTGAACACGCGGCTGGCCGATGAGGCCAATCTCGTCAACCAGGACTGTTACGGCGCCGGGTGGATGATCAAAATCAAGGTCGCCAACACCGCCGAGGCCAACGCGCTCCTGTCGCCCAAGGACTACAGCCAACTCGTCGAACAACACTAAACCCAATCTTTCGGAAAGTCAGACATCACCATGGCGTACCTGCCCCACAACGACGAGCGGCGCCGCGCGATGCTTCAGGCGATCGGCGTCGGCTCGGTCGACGATCTGCTCCGGCCGATTCCTTCCGAAGTCCGCCAGAAAGGACCGATCGACATCCCGCCGGCGCTGGCCGAATCCGATGTCGATCTGTTGGCCGAACAACTGGCGGCGAAGAACGCTGTCGCCGGCGGCTTCGACTCCTTCCTCGGCGGCGGCATTTACGATCACTACATCCCCGCCGCGGTCGACCATGTCGGCTCGCGCTCGGAGTTCTACACCGCCTACACGCCCTACCAGCCCGAGGTCGCGCAGGGGACTTTGCAGGCCACCTATGAATACCAGTCGATGGTGCGCCGTCTGACCGGCATGGAGGTGGCGCAGGCGTCGATGTACGATGGCGGTTCGGCGACCGCGGAGGCCGCGCTGCTGGCGATGGCCGAGACCGGACGCGGCAAGATCGTCATCGCCGGCGCCCTCAACCCGCGCTACCGCAGCATCCTGGAGACCTATCTGTCGGCGCAGACCGTCACGATCGAAACGGCCAATCGTCCCGACGGCTCCACCGACTTCGATCGTCTGGCGCAACTGGTGGATGACAACGCCGCCTGCGTGATCATGTCGTCGCCGAATTACTTCGGCGGCCTCGAGGACTGGGCCCGCGGCGCCGAAATCGCCCACGCCAAGGGCGCGCTTCTGATTGCGGTCTTTCATCCGATTTCACTGGGCATCCTTCGTTCGCCCGGCGAATGCGGCGCCGATGTCGCCGTGGGCGAAGGGCAGTGCCTCGGCAATCCGCCCGCTTTTGGCGGGCCGCTTTTGGGTCTGTTTGCCACCCGCAAGCAGTTCATCCGCCGGATGCCCGGACGTCTCGTCGGCAGGACCGTCGATGCCCGCGGCGTAATGGCCTTCGTCACCACTCTCCAGACACGCGAACAGCACATTCGCCGCGAAAAAGCCACTTCGAATATATGCACTGCGCAGGCGCTTTTGGCCACACGCGCGGCGATCTATATGGCGATGCTCGGCAAGCAGGGGATCACCACGTTGGCGAAGACCTGCCTGGACCGCGCTCATTATCTCGCGGAAAACATCGCTCGAATTCCCGGCTACAGCGTTCCGTTCGGCCCCGCCTTCTTCAACGAGTTCGTCGTCGAGGCGCCGGCCAATGCCCGCACGATTCTGGCGCGGCTGCGTCAGAAGCGTATCCTCGGCGGGATTGAGCTGGCCGGACGATTCCCCGGATTCGATCGACGTTTCCTGGTTTGCGTCACCGAAAAGCACAGCCGCGCCACGCTCGACCGCTTTGTCGCGGCGTTGCGCGAGGCGGGCCAGCAGTCCGGCGCCGGCGCATCCGATTCGATGACTGTGGGAGGAACCGCCGCCCGGTAGGGTGGAAGCGCCATGCGACCATTGCTTCTCGCCATCGCTCTGCTGCTGCTGTCGGCCCTTGGGCCGTCGGCGGTGTCGGCGCAGGATGACACCGCCGCCGCGCCGCCTGTGGTCCGTGACAGCGCGCCTGCGCCGGTCTGGCAGGAGTCTTTCGACCGCGCCGTGGGCGTTGCCACCGGCGAGCGGCGCCAGATGCTTCTGGTCTTTCAGACCGAGTGGTGTCCCTGGTCGCGGGCAATGAACGAGTCCACCTGGACCGACACGCGGATTCTCGAGCGCGCCAAGACGCTGGTGTTTGTCCGCATCGACGGCGACCTCGACACGGCGACCGTGTCCCGGTTCCGCGTCTCGCGTTTTCCGACCACCATTCTGGCCACCGACAAGGCCGTCGAAGTCGACCGCTTCGTCGGCTACTACGGTCCGCGCGAACTGGATGAGGAACTGACCCGCGCATTGGAGGGCACCGGGACGGTGTGGGAACTGGAACGCCTCACCGCGGAAGCGAAGAACGATCCGAAGGTGCTGCTTGCGTTGGGCAAGGAGTACATCGAGCGCAATGAATTTGATCGCGCCGCCGAGTTTCTGTCGCGGGCGAAACTGCTGGATCAGGACGGCGGGCTCGGTGTCGCCGATGACATTCTCTTCACCGAGGCGCGCATTGAGCGCGAGCGCAAGAATTGGTTCAAAGCGATTGAGATATTCAAGAAACTGATCAAGGACCACCCCGAGTCCGAATGGCGCGAGGATTCCGAATTGTACACCGCCTGGCTCTATGCCCAGGCTGGCGACCGGAAGGAAGCGGCCAAACGGTTCACGCAATTCCTCAAGGAACGCAGCGGCTCCTCTGAGACCCAGTGGGTCCAGCGGCAACTCGACCGGCTGGCCGCCGCCGACTCCGCTGCGGCATCGTCCGCCAACCAAGGCAGTCAGACACCATGAACACCATCGCCCAGACGATCTTCGATCTTTCGATCCCCGGCAGTCAGTCGGTGGCCATGCCGTCCTCCGATGTTCCCGAGGCCACCCCGGCGTGGCGGCTGCCCGCCGGATTCCTGCGCGCCACTCCGCCCGACTGGCCGGAAGTGGCCGAAATCGAGGTGGTGCGTCACTACACGCGCCTCTCGACGCTCAACCACCACATCGACAAGAACATCTACCCGCTGGGGTCCTGCACGATGAAGTACAACCCCAAGGTCAACGAGCGCGCCTGCGCCAAGCCGGGATTTGCCCGTTTGCATCCCGAAACGCCCGACGACGACTGTCAAGGGGCGCTGCAGGTGATGTGGGAACTGGCGCGCGATCTGGCGGCGATCACCGGTATGGATGAGGTGCGTTTGCAGGGCTCGGCCGGCGCACAGGGGGAGATGATCGGCCTTTTGATGGCGCGGGCCTATCATATGCGCCGCGGCGAAAACCGCCGGCGTGTCATCATTCCTGATTCGTCGCATGGCACAAACCCCGCCTCGGTCGCCCTCTGTGGGTTCGAGCCGCTGGCGATCAAGTCCAACGATCACGGTCTGGTCGATCCGGCGGTGCTGGCATCGGTGATGGACGAGACCGTGGCCTGCATCATGCTCACCAATCCGAACACGCTCGGCCTGTTCGAGCGCGATATCGTCAAGATCGCCAAGATCGTCCACGACAAGGGCGGGCTGCTCTACAATGACGGCGCCAACACCAACGCCCTGCTCGGGCTGGCGCGCGCCGGCGACATGGGCTTTGATATCTTGCATCTGAATCTGCACAAGACTTTCTCGACCCCGCACGGCGGCGGCGGACCGGGCGCGGCCGCGGTCGGCGCCAAGAAGGATCTGGCCCCGTTCCTGCCCGGCCCGCGGGTGGTGCGAAAGTCGCGCGAGGGAGAAGCGAAAGCCGACGCCGATGCGCGCTATGTCTACCAGCGCGAGACTCCCGGCCCGGAGTCGATCGGATCGGTCCATCCCTTCATTGGCAACTTTGCCGTGCTGGTGCGCGCCTTCACCTACATTCGTGCCCAGGGCGCCGAGGGGCTGGCGCAAGTCTCGCGCGATGCCATCCTCGCCGCAAACTATGTCCGGGCCCGGCTGAAAGACGCCTACGAAATCCCGCACGAGGGGCCCTGCATGCATGAGTTTGTCGCTTCTGCCAACCGGCAGAAAAAGCACGGTGTCCGCGCCGGCGCGATCGGCAAACGGCTGCTCGACTTCGGCCTGCATGCGCCCACCGTCTACTTCCCGCTGATCGTCCCCGAGGCGCTCATGGTCGAGCCGACCGAGACCGAGAGCCAGGAGCGTCTCGATGCCCTCGCCGACGCCTTCCTCCAGATTGCCAAAGAGGCGGAGGAGAACCCCGATCTGGTCAACCATGCCCCGCACAACACCCCATACCTCCGCATCGACGAGGCCAAGGCCGCGCGGGATTTGGACTGCGGGTAGACCGACCGACATTGTCGTTCCGGAGGGGCCGGTTTGAGACCGGTCCCTTTTTCATAGGTACCCAGCCAGGCTTCTCGAATGGCGCTTCTCCATGGCATATCAGATCTTGACCGAGCAGGGTCAGAACTCAATTCTTGCATCGGAGGCTCGGTCTGCAGGAAAGTGATTGTGCGATGATTTGGCAGGATTACATTCCGAGAGAGATTAGTGCCTTGTACGAAGTGCACGATTTCCATCACGCGGCGGCCATATTGGCGAAAGAGTTCCCGACCGAGTTCGGAGATCTGTGTGGAGCCTTGACGAAATTCCGACTAACGCATGAGGATATCCTGGAGGCAGGTGGCAATGAGAGCCGGATCCCAAAGAAGCTCTCGGATGTCCTGCGTCCTCTTGGATGGGTGCCTGAAAAGCTAACTGCTACGCTCACGGTCGACGACAAAGCGATCAAGAGCGATACCCATGTGACCTTCCCCCCATAATCTGGGCCAGTTGAAGCTTGAAAGCTGGTTTCGTAT
>CAZQIZ010000001.1:193136-219235 GCA_964593585.1 uncultured Ignavibacteria bacterium | reverse complement strand
GTAAGATCAACAACCCAGTCCAAATGCAACACCCATTTTGTTAGAAGGTCTTATACGCATTGATCACCCGCGACAACGACACAACCTTCGCACCGACACGTCTTGAGCCGCCTCCCATCTCATCCCGATCCGTAGAAGCGGCTCTTGAGCCGCCTTGCACATCCTCTGCCCCCGGCAAAACCACAATCGCATGCGCATGATTCGGCATGATGACAAAGGCATCCACGTAGACCCGCGCAAATGACCGCGATAACATCGCCCATCCCTCGGCTGCCGCGTTCCCGATAGCATTCAGGGCCACGGCATCACCGGCAACCTGTCCGAACAGCATCATTCGGCGAAAAGTACAGATGGTCACGAAATAAGCGCCCGCGGCCGAGTAATCGTACCCTGAGAGCCGTGGCGCGCGTATGTGGTTGACCGGATGACGGAACATGTCCGACTGACTCACTCCGAATCATACGAAATCACCGAATACACATCGTAATCGCGCAACCGGTGACGGCCGTCGAGGAAGGCCAATTCCACCACCACGCCGATGCCGCTGACGATCCCGCCGGCCTGTTCCACCAACTTGGCCGCGGCCGCCAGTGTGCCGCCGGTGGCCAGCAGGTCGTCGATGAGCACGACGCGCTGGCCGGTGAGCACGGCGTCATTGTGCATGTGCAGACTGTCGGTGCCGTATTCGAGCGCGTAGGATTCGGACAAGGTCGCCCAGGGCAGTTTGCCCGGCTTGCGCATCGGCACAAAGCCGCAGCCCAGCGCGTGCGCCAGCGCCCCGCCGAAAATGAACCCGCGCGCCTCGATCGCCGCCACCAGGTCGGGCGGCTTGGCGCGGTAGCGGTCCAACAGCGCCTGCTGCGCCGCGGCGAAGGCCCGCTTGTCCTTCAGAAGCGTGGTGATGTCTTTGAAGACGATCCCCGGTTTGGGATAATCGGGAATGTCACGGATGCTGGCCTTGAGAAAGTCGAAAGTCACACGCTCTCCTTTGCGTCAGAAGCGGACATCGAAGTTGTTGTAGGCGGGCTCATCGTCGGCCCAGCACACATCGGCGCGGGCGACATTGGCGGCGGGCGGTCCGACCCGGACATAATGCAGGAATTCCTCCAGCGAGGGTCGCGGTCCGACCGCTTCGATTTCGACGGTGCCATCGGAGCGGTTCTTGACCCAGCCGCGCAGATTGTGCTCCTGGGCGCGTTTTTGCACGAAATACCGGTACCCCACTCCCTGGACCCGTCCGTCAATACGCACCGTCAGCCGTGGCATAACGATTCCTCTCAAGCGGGCTGGAGCGCCTCCAGCGCCATGTGCACCGCGGATTTCGCGTCGGCGGCCACCCGCACCCGATCATCAGGACGCCAACTGCCCACCGAGACCACAGGCTTGCCCATGACCAAGGCGAGGGCGACTTCGGATAATGTGCCATACGACCCCGGCAAGGCAATGACCGCATCGGCGGAGTGCACGAGAATGACATTGCGTCCATGCGTCATGCCGCTGGCGATGGCGTAATCGACATGGCGATTGGCGGCGCGGGTATCGATGCCGGGAACCACCGCCACGGTAGTCCCTCCTGCCGCCTTGCCGCCCCGGGAGGCAGCTTCCATGACGCCCCCGAGGCCGCCGGTGAGGATGACCGCTCCGGCCGCGGCCAGCTCCCGTCCTACCTCCTCCGCCAACGCCAGCGCGGCCGAAGCGGCCTCGCCGCCGCCGGAGACAAGGATCATGGGCGGCCGTGTCGACACGGGGGAAAGCAACCGGAGCATGGCGGATTCGGCAAGCGTTTTGGGAGGCGCAATCCCGCCGCGCGTCGGCGGGACTGGCGTGCGGTCACAAGAGACTGATACAACGCAAAAGGCCAGCGGGCGCCGGCCTCGACGAAAAAGTGGTCGGGGAGATGCGATTTGAACGCACGACCCCTTGGTCCCGAACCAAGTGCGCTACCAGGCTGCGCTACTCCCCGACTCCGGGTACGGTCGATCAAGTCCCGGCCGGACGGGACCCGGCCAAGACTTCAAACATCACAGATTATCGGCGCAAAAACAACGGGTTTTCACCGGGCCGCGGGCGGAACGCTTAGCAAAAAAAAAGGAGCATCGGAGATGCTCCTTTTCCCTCACGGTGAAAGGATCGACTATTTGCCAGCCGTGACCTCTACCGGCGGCTCGTATTCGGGAACTTCGTTGAAGACCGGCGGGATGGTGCGCAGGTAGGCGTAGACCGCCTTGATGTCCTCGTCGGTCAGGTGACGGTAGTTTTGCCAGGGCATCGGCGGCATGATCGGCCGCGCCACGCCCCAGTGGCGTCCGGTGCGGATCGCGTTGACGAAGATCTCCTCGGTCCAGATGCCGATCCCGGTGAGCGAATCGGGTGTGAGGTTCTTGGTGTATGTGGTGCCCCACGGACCGGACCAGGCGGTGAAGGTCGGCGCCACGGCGATCGCCCACGCATCGGTCGGGGCGGAGCGCTTCGGCATCTTCAGGTCCGACGGATGCCCGGACAGCATGCGGCTCATGTCCGGCTCGGGGCCATTGGGTCCGACCTTCCATGGCGTGTGACAGTCGTTGCAACCGCCGATGGTGACCAAATACTTCCCGCGCGCGATCACCTCGGCCTTGGCGCCGTCGGCCGCGTTGCTGGCGGTCCCGACGATCGCCATCACCGCCGCCAGTGCCACAATCAGTCCCGCCACCGCGCCGAAGACGCGCCGTGTCGGGGTGGGTCTCATCTCCGCTTGCTCACCGGCTCTGTGATCCTGTGCCATGGGGCACCTCCTTCTGACCATCCGAGTGAATCACCTTCACTCGCCGTCATGTCCAGGATACGAGACTGCGCTTATCCGGTTACGAAAAAAAAGAGCGCCATTGTCCTATTTCTGCATGGGGCAAAAGACCGGCAACTTTTGGCCGGCAGTTTCCGTCAAAGAGAAGTTAACCGCTGCGAAAAACGGGCGTCTCCCCTATGGGAAGGCGCCCGTCCGCGCATCTATCGACGTCGCTATTTAGTGATGTCCGCCGCCAGCCGGCGCATCCGCCGGGGGTTCATAGTCGGGCACGACATTGTGAATCGGCGGGATGGTCCGCAGGAAGGCGTACATCGCCTTGAGGTCGGCATCCGGCAGTTTTGCGACATTCTCCCAGGGCATCGGCGGCATGATCGGCCGCGACACACCCCAGTGCTTGCCGGTGCGCAGCGCCTGGATGAACATCTCTTCGGTCCAGATACCCAGGCCGGAGGAATCCGGCGTGAGATTGGCGGAGTACGAAATTCCCCACGGTCCGGCCCAGGCGGTGAAGGTCGCGGTGGCGGCGGCCATCCACGGCATCTCCAGCTTCGGCATGGTGACCTTCAGGTCGGCCGGGTGACCCGAGAGGAACCGCGTGGAATCGGATCGCGGCCCGTTGGCGGTCATGATCCACGGAGTGTGGCAGTCGTTACAGCCGCCGATGTTGATCAGGTACTTGCCCCGTTCGACCATCGTCTGGGTTTCTTCGGGGCTGCGGTCGGCCTGCGCGGCCACCAGGCCCGCGGCCAGCATGGCGGCGGCGCCAAAGGTCAGGGTCAGACCGGCCCGGATGCCCCAACGACGCCCTCTCGCCTCGATGTGAGATGTCTGCATCTGTGAACTCTCCTCTCCACAGTTGATTGAGGACTGCGCCCGATGGCGCGTCAGCAGGGCGGAATGCTAGCGGCCGCTTGTGCATCCCGCAAGGAGAAAAGCGGACTATTTCTGCCCCGCATGCGCGGCGTATTTAAGGAGCGTTTAATGCAGTCGCCAGCCGGCCATCGCCCGCAGCAGTTCGAGGTCGGTCATGTCGAAGTTCAACGGGGTGATCGAGACTTTGCCCGCCTTGATGGCGTCGGCGTCGGTGCCGGCGCGTCGATCCCAAGTGGGCTCGCCGCCGATCCAATAGTATGAGCGTCCGGAAAGATCGCGACGCGCCGAGATGATGTCGGAGTAGGTGCGCCGTCCCAGACGGGTCACCTCGTAGGCCCGGTACCCTCCGCGCGGCATCCGCGGAAAATTCACATTGAGCAGGGTTGAAGGCGGCATGCGCCCGATGATGTTGGCCACCAGCCGGCGGATGAACTTGGCGGCCGAGACAAACGATTTCCCTTCCGGGTCGGCGGCGGTCATCGACGCGGCCACCGCCGGCAGGCCCATGATCGAGCCCTCCAGCGCCGCGGCGACGGTGCCGGAGTAGGTGACATCCTCCCCCATGTTGGCGCCGTGGTTGAGCCCGGAGACGATCACATCGGGCCAGCGTTTCTTGAGGATCTCATGAAAGGCGAGCGTGACACAGTCAGTGGGTGTGCCATCGACGGAATAGACATTGGCGTCGATCTTGCGGATGCGCAGCGGACGATTCATTGTCAGCGCATGACTGACCGCCGACTGATTCGAGTCGGGCGCGACAACGATCACTTCGCCGAGCGCGCGCATCTCGCGCGCCAGCGTCCGGATGCCGGGCGCATGGACGCCGTCGTCGTTGGAGATGAGTATCCGGGGTGTGCGTTTGGGCATGGGCTTTATGCCGTCTTGACGGCGTCGGTGCGCTTCGGCGAATCTCGGGACAAGACCAATACGCCGCTAGGGCCGTCTGCGCCAGTACTTTCGCACCAGACGCAGGAAGCGTTTGGTGTCGGTCCACTTGCGGATCGAGGATTTCTGGCCCGCATAGATGGTCGTGATCGGGACCTCCCCAATCGTCATTCCGGCGCGTCCGGCGAGAATCAGGTACTCCGATTCATAATCGTAGTTGGAGGAGGGCGCCGCGACTGTCTGGAGCGCGCGTCGCGAAATCAATCGGTACCCCGATTGCGAGTCGCGCACCGGCACACCGCCCATCTTCGTGATCGCATAAGACGTCAGCCAGTTTGTCAGATGTCGGTCCCACGGCATCCCGCCGACGTTGAAATCGCGCGTGCCGATGATGATGTCGGTCCGGTCTTGCTCGAACCTGGCGACAAATTCCGGCAGGAAGGCCGGGTCATGCTGCAGATCGGCGTCGAGTTGGATCGCGGCGTCGACACCGCGCCGCAACGCCTCGGCGAAGGCGGTTTTAAGCGCCTCTCCTTTGCCGCGGTTGGCCGGATGCACGATTACCTCCGCCTCTGCCCCGCGGGCCAGGTCTGCGGTGCCATCGGTTGACCCGTCATCGATGACCAACACCGGCGTGCCCGGCAGGATCGCGCGAATGCGCCGGACCAATTCGGCAATGGTGTCGGCGGCGTTGAACGCGGGAATGACCACCAGGTAGCGCATCGGGGAAAGAAAAACGCGGAGCGTTGTCCGCCGAAACAGTCGGGGCGACCCACGGGGTCGCCCTGTCAGGATCAGATCGTTGGTCGGGGCGAGCCGATTCGAACGGCCGACCTCTTGCACCCCAAGCAAGTGCGCTAACCAGGCTGCGCTACGCCCCGAACGATTCTATGGCATCAACGAAACAATCGCTTCCAGTTCGCGCCGGAGATCACCGAGGAACTTCTTCGTCTTGATCACATCCGGCGGCGTTTCCTCGCCCTGCACTTCGGCTTTGAGCCGCTGGCGCGCCCCTTCGATGGTGTACCCTTCCGCGTAGAGCAGATGCTTGATCCGCATCACCAGGTCGATGTCCTTGCGCTGGTAGGTCCGGTTGCCCGCCCGATTCTTCTTCGGGCGCAGCATCGGGAATTCCCGTTCCCAGAACCGCAGGACATAGGGCTTCAGCTCGGCCTCCTCCGCCACATCGGAGATCGAGTAGTACTTCCGTTCCGGGAGCCGTTTGAGTTTCAGCCGCGGCACACCCGGTATCGGGGCATCGCTGTCACTGGTCACGTCGTTCATCGGACGGTCCTCAAAAAAGGTTTGCGCCCCCCGGCGGCAGGATGACAACATAGTAAACAAACGCTTCAAGCCCAAGCGGCAAGTTGCGGCCCTATCGACGTATCTCCGGCTGGGCGGGACGTGTCATCAGTTGCGCCAGCGCCGCGGCCGGGGGCATCCCATCGAAAAGCACCGCGCCGACCGCCCGCGCAATCGGCATGTCGACATCGTGTTGCGCCGCCAGTCGCAGCGCCGCGCGGGTGGTGGTCACCCCCTCGGCGACCATGCTCATTTCGGCGAGCACGTCATCCAGCCGCTTGCCGCGTCCGATTTCTTCGCCGACATGGCGGTTGCGCGAGTGACGCGACAAACAGGTGGTAACCAGATCGCCGATGCCGGAGAGTCCGGCGAAGGTCTCGGCGCGCGCGCCCATGCGGACTCCCAGACGGGTGATCTCCGCCAGGCCGCGCGTCAGCAGCGCGCCCTTGATGTTGTCGGTCGATTCAAACCCGAGGCCGTCGACGATCCCGGCGGCGATCGCGACGATGTTCTTCAACGCCGCGCCCAGCTCGACGCCGATCGGATCATCGCTGGTGTAGACGCGCAGGAACTCGGAATTGAATACCGTCTGCGTTGCCATCGCTTGTTCCGGATTGGTGCAGGCGGCCACCAGCGCGGTCGGCACATCGCGCGCCACCTCTTCGGCGTGCGAGGGGCCCACCAAGGCCACCGCATCCTGACGCCCCAGCTCATCGGCGAGGATCTCCGTCATCCGCTCGCCGGTCTGCACGTCGATTCCCTTGGCCAGGCTGACGATGAGCGCGTCGCTGCGCCCGCTCTCCGCCACACGCGCCGCGGTGGCGCGCAGCGCGGTTGAGGGGGTCACGAAGACAATCGCATCCGCGCCGGTGACCGCCGCGGGCAGATCGCTGGTGACCGTGACGGCCTCCGGCAACCGGATCCCGGGCAGTTTTGTCGGCAGAAGACGCGTCGCCGCCAATTCCGCGGCGGCGCGGGGGTCGAATTCCCAGAGACGCACCGCATGCCCCTGCCGGTCGAGATGGCGGGCGATGGCCATGCCCCAACTGCCCGCGCCCAGCACGGCGATCGTGCGACGATCACTCATGACAGGAGAATAGACAGCGCGACAGCCCGGAATCAACCCGAAGTTGGCGGCAGGGATTTTTGGTAGACGCGGTAGCGCTTGTAGATTTGGCCGCCGGCATGTTCCATTTCGGGCGCACGCGGAAATTGGTTTCCAGTTCGTGATGGCTGTCCATGTGGGTAAAGCCGGCATCGCGCGCCGAGCGTATCATCGCCTCGCCGAGAAGGACATCGACGCCGCGGGCGCGGAAATCCTCGCGGATGCCGCCCAGGAGCAGGTCCAGCTGACGGGCGCGTTTCATCGCGCGCAGGATGTGAAACCAGCCGAACGGGAAGAGCCGGCCCCCCGATTTGCGCAAGCCATCGTTGACATTGGGCATGCCGATGACAAAGCCGACCACCTCGCCGCTGTGCAGCGCGACGATCTTGACGAAGCGCGGATCGATCACCGGCAAAAACCGCCGGGCCAGATCCTCCCGTTCGCGCTCATCCAGCGGCGCAAAACCGGTGAGGTCCCGGTAGGTGTCGTTGAGCAGGTTGAGGACCGGGTGAATGTAGGCCTTCAACTCCGCGCGCCGGGTGAACTCGACCAGTTTGCAGGCGGCGCGCTGCTGGATGCGCGCGGCGATCTTTTCATAGGAGCCCGGCGACGTGGCCGGGACGGGGATCATATAGACGACGTAATCGACGTCCTTGGTGTAGCCCGCCTGCTCCATGAAGGCGCTCATGAAGGGGAAGTTGTAGTTGCTTTCCAGCGCGGGTTCATGTTCGAACCCCTCGATCAGGAATCCCTCCGGGTCCTGATCGGTGAACCCCATCGGACCGATGATCCGATTCATGCCATTTTGGCGCGCCCAGGTTTCGGCGTAATCGAGCAGCGCGGCGCAGACGGTGAATTCATCGGTGCATTCCAGGTGGGTGAAGCGGGCGGTCTGTTCGCCGCGCAGTTCGTTATAGCGGCGGTTGATCAGTCCGACAATCCGTCCGACCGCGCGGCCGTCGCGATAGGCCAGCGCCATGGTCATATCGCAGTAGGCCAGCGCGCGGTTGGCCTTCGGGTCCAGACGGCGCCGTTCGTCCATGTGCAGGGGCGGCACCCAGCGCGGATGATCCCGGTGCAGTCGCATCGGCAGACGGAAGAACTCCCGACGCGCTCCGGCGCTGGTCACTTCGCGGATGTCAATGGGCGCGCTCACGTGCGTCTCTCCATCCCCCTTGCCGGCGGCCCAAAGCCCCGCCGGGAGGCACTATGATACTGGTCAGAACGGGACATTCGTACAACGGAATCTTCTGACCCGGCGCTTTCTGTCGGGCTACGGGCAGGGGTCGCAGAACAACGAAGCGGGATTGCCGCCACGGAAGGCGACATTGACCAGCGACGCCACATCAAGCACGGTCACGACCCCATCACAGGTGACATCGGCGGGCTGCCACGGGCAGGCCGGATGCGGATCGGGCACACTGACCGCGCCGCGGAACGCAATATTGACCGCCAGAGTGACATCCAGAACGTTGGTCACGCCATCACAGCCGGGATCATGGGCGCAATCGCAGGCGCAGACGTATTCCAGACGGCATGTGTATTCCCAGGGACCGGCGGCGCAATCCAGACCGGCATACTGCTCCCGTGTGGTCACCACAAAGGCATAGAGCCCGGTGGACGGCGCTTCGAAGAGCGCATCGACGCTGTCACAGGCATGGGCATCATAGCGGAGGCCGACAAGACCAGTGCAGCCGTTGGTGATGTTATAGATCAAGGTCGACGCCGGAAACTCAGCGGCCACCGTCCAGCGCACCTGCGCGCCGGCCTTAAGCGACGTTGTGTACCAATCGAGGTCGCGCACGCCGGCGCTTGCCCAGAGTTGCCCGCAGATCGTGGGGTCCGCGCCGATCGGGCGGTACCGTGGCTGCGCCGCGCCGCATCCGCCATTGATCGTATCCGGAGCGGTGGTACAGGGCTCTCCTTCCGCCAACGCGCCGGCGGGACACTCCGCCCAGAGGCAGGGGTCGGCGGCATCGACATGGAGGATGTAGTCGCCGGCGGCGGCGCCGTAGCCGTCGATGATGATGTAGTAGGTCACTCCCGCGGTCAGCAGGAGCGGCCCGAGACGCGATTGCAGGTAGAATGGCCCGCAGTAATCGTCGCCGCAGGCCAGCGGCGCGCCTGGTGTGACGGTGGAGGCGTAGACATAGGCCTTGGTGTCATAGGCCGAGCCGCACAATTCGATGGTAATCGTGGTGTCCGTTGCCGGTGTGAATGCGTAGACGGCATCCGGCGCGCCGGTCCCCGGAAACGGGCAGATTTCAGAGTAGTCGTCGGCGAATCCGACCGTGGTGCCGGTGTCGGCATACGGGAGCGCGCCGATGATAAACGGGTTGGCAACATTGTCGCCAATGGCGGCGATCCCTTTGCTCCGCGTCGGTTCGGATGGTCCCGCCGATTTGAGACTCTGCGCTGACGGGATTCCGTAAACTGTAATCGGCTCCCTCGACGCGGCGCTGGAGTACGCGCAAAGCATGATTGAGGCGCAGACTGCCCCGAGACGGTGGATGAGAGCCAGAGATGACATGGGCGATTCCCGGACGGCGGTGGGTTCTGATCCGAACGCCAGAGGGAAGATACAGCTTGTCGGGCGTTTTCGAAACTAACGGGGGGCGCCGAATTTCTTCTCATCCCCACGCAGGAGGCGGACGATGTTTGACCGGTGCATGTAGATCACCAGCGCCGCCACCAGCAGAACCGCGATGACCACGGTGCTCGGATGTGGCGCATCGAGCAGGTACCGTCGGATCAGGACCGCCGCGACAAACGCCAGGCAGGCGACAATCGAACCCAGCGAGACAATCCGTGTTGCCGCAAAGACAATCGCCCAGACCAAGGCGCCCAGGCCGGCTTCCAACGGCAGGAGCGCGCCGAACACGCCCAGCGCGGTCAGCACCCCTTTACCGCCCTTGAAGCCGGCAAGGAGCGGAAACATGTGGCCGAGGATCGCAGCGATGCCGATCAGCAGTCCGGCATTGGCGGCGCTGAAGCCGAATCCGGCGCCGGCCGCTCGGCTCAAAAGCAGGACAGGCAGGAAACCCTTGAGAATGTCGATGACCCCGACCAGGATGCCCCAACGCACCCCGACCACGCGGGCGACATTGGTCGCGCCGGCGTTGCCGGAGCCGCGTTTACGGATGTCAAAGCCGCCGACACGACGTGCCACCCAGACGGCGGTCGGAATGGATCCGCACACATAGCCGATCAGAACGCTGGCAAGGAAGACATCCATCGCCGCCAGAATCGTCGAATGCGCCCGGCCGGGCAATGACTGAAATTAGAACGGCCCTCCGATTCCTCGGAGGGCCGTCTCCCCCATCTCGCCTTGACCCGTGCCTATCCGTAGGCCGAGTCCCGGGTTGTGGTGTCTCGCTTGCTTCCTGCAAACAGGCCTGGCAGCTTGTTTGGTCTCCCTGCACTGCGGCGATCTGGGAGGTGTCTCGGCTACTCCCTCATTCTCGCCTGCACAGCTAATTACATGCTACGAAAGTCTTTATTCCCGGTTTCCCTTCCCTTTCATTCATGACTTTCGACAATCTTTCTAACCGCTTGTATTCTCAACAGGTTCCGGCTCTGGACGGAGTTTTTTCGCCTTCCGGCGATGGAAGAGCAGGACGGGCACCGCGACCGCCAGAGTGGCCAAGGACTCCAGCAGATTCCAAAGTCCCTGCCGCTTCTGGCCCTCGACGGCCAGTCGCTTGTGTTCCTCCCAGGCCTCTCGCAGTTCCTCTTCCGTCACCGGGGCGGCTGTGGCCGAATCTGGACGATCGGGCCCGGGGCGGGCCAGTCTCGGGACGCCGTCGCCGTACTGCCGTTTGAAGGCGGAAAACGACTCCACCGATTCCCATTCGTAGCCCTGCATTGAAAGCGCCGGAAAGAGCATCCGCAGCAGCCCGTGCCCGGCGGAGACCGCCGCAAACAGGAAGAAGATCACCGCCGCCAGACTGACGAGATGAAAGTATGCCGCCTTCCAGTCGAACCGGCCCTTCATGCTGCCCCCTGTCAAACGTTATAGTAGTGACCATTCAGGATCATCTGTTACCGGATTTCGCGCAAGGGCAATCTTGGCAGATGATGCTTAGCCGCGATGGCGCACCGTGCCCATCACTTCCTTGTCATGCTGAGCCCGCAGCGCGAGGCATCTGCTTTTTCGTGATTGCCAAAAGCAGACCCATAGCCTACGGGCTCGGGGTGACTGCGTACGATGGGCGGGCATTGTCAAAAACGCCGCCCGGCCCTATCCATTGACAGCGCGCGGCGCCAAAATCGACGAGATTAATCGTAACAAGTTTCGTCGGGATTCGACGAGGTCGCCATGACGACGATGACATTGCAAACCAAGACCCTGACCACCAAGAACGGCAAGCGCTGGATGCGCCGCCCGACCAAGGGGCAGATCGACTGGCGCTTCTGGGTGCAATCGTTTTGGGCGGCGATCACCATCTGGATCGGCTGGGAGTTCTACCAGTTTGTGAAATACTACGAGACCGGCGCGACCGGTCCAGCGCCGAGTCGTCCGCCGGGAGTAGAGGCCTTTCTGCCGATTTCCGGGTTGCTGGGGCTGCGCGATTGGTTTTTCAACGGCGTGCTCAATAACATCCATCCCTCAGCTACAATCATTCTCGGTCTGGCGTTGATCAGCTCGGCGCTCTGGAAAAAGTCGTTTTGCGGTTGGGTCTGTCCGGTCGGATTCATCTCCGAGGCGGTGGCCAGCGCCGGCCGGGCGATGCATGGCTGGAAGGGAAAACTGCCGAAGTTTGTCGACTGGCCGCTGCGGTCGGTGAAGTACCTGCTCTTGCTGTTCTTCGTCTGGGCGATTTTCTTTCAAATGACGCGCGAGTCGCTGACGCAGTTCATCCAGTCGCCCTACAATCGCGTTGCCGATATCAAGATGCTACGGTTCTTCACGCACATCGATCCCTCGTCGCTTTACATCCTCCTCTCCCTGGTCGTCCTCGGTTTCCTCATCAGCGGCTTCTGGTGCCGTTATCTGTGCCCGTATGGGGCGCTGGCGGGACTGGCCAGTTTTGTCGCGCCGTGGAAGATCACCCGGCAGGCATCGACCTGCATCGACTGCAACAAGTGCAACATTGCCTGCCCGGCGCACATTCCGGTGGCGCAACTGACACGGGTGCGCTCGGATGAATGCAACGCCTGCCTGCAATGCGTGGCGGTCTGCCCGAGTGTGAGCGCGCTGGAACTGTCGCTCCCGAAGGGGCGCGCGCGGATGTCGAAGATGGCGACCGCGGTGGCGGTGGTCGGCTTCTTCTGTGTCGGGATCGGCGCGGCGATGGCCACCGGCAATTGGCAGAACAGCATCAGCGGCGACGAATACCGCCGACGCATCCGGGAAATCGATTCCCCCAAGTATCAGCACAACCGCGGCGAAGTCCCGGATTACACGCCGCAGGATTAGCGCGAGCACACCAGGGGCTGAAGGCCCCTTGTCCGGCAAACTTGAAGTTCGCGTAGGGGCGAACCTCGTGTTTGCCCGCTGCAGGCTGTCGCATTGCTCGCTGGCTGGGCGTATGGTGGGAGGGCGAAGCCCGAAGGGGCTGAGCCGCCGCGGATCGTGGGCGCTTCAGGCGGCGACTCGTGTATCTGTATGGGGGCAGAACTTGTCGTGGCGGCTTCAAGACAATCATACTGCGAAGGCTCGCCCTGCCGGGTCGGCGCTGTGTGTCAATCAATGTCCGCAAGGAGCTGAAGGCCCTTGACCGTCATAATTGATGGTCGCGTGGCGCAGGTGGGCAGGTCTCAGACCTGCCCCTACATCGCGAGGGAAGTGCGGGGCGGGTCTGAGAGACGCCTTGGTTCCGAGTCACGACAGCACAAATCATCCACGACTAGAGGACAGGCTTTCGGCTTCTTCGACGAGAATAAGCCGGAGACATTGCACGAGGACGAAGCGCCGCGGCGGGGAGCGGGCTCAGCATGGCAGTGAAACATCCTGGCGCGTGGGCCGTATCTGCGAGACATTCCACTGGAGGTGGACCGATGCACCTGGGGATTGCGCAAGTCAGCAAACGCTATAAGGGGAATGTCTGGGGACTGCGCGACTTTTCGCTCGAGTTGGGGCCGGGGATCCTCGGCCTGTTGGGGCCCAATGGCGCCGGCAAGTCGACCCTGATGCGCATCCTGGCGACGATCACCCGTCCGACGGCGGGCCGCGCCACCTGGAATGGGACCGACATTGTGCGCCAACCCGATGCGGTGCGTCAGGTGCTCGGCTACCTGCCGCAGGATTTCGGCGTCTACCCCAACCTCAACGCGCTCGAATTCCTCGAATACATTGCCGCGGTCAAGGGCCTATCGGCCGCGGATGCGCGCCGTCGAATCGATGAACTTCTGCAACTGGTCAATCTCGGCGATGCCCGCAAACGCCCCCTCGGCGGATACTCCGGCGGAATGAAGCAGCGGGTCGGGATTGCGCAGGCGTTGCTCAATGACCCGCAACTCCTGATCGTCGATGAGCCGACCGCCGGGCTTGACCCCGAAGAACGGGTGCGGTTTCGCAACCTGCTGGCCGAGCTGTCGGGCGAACGGATCATCATCCTCTCGACGCACATCGTGTCCGATGTCGAGGCGGCGGCCACGCATATCGCGCTCATCAGCAGCGGACGGTTGGTGGCCAGCGGTGACCCGGAAGCGATCGCGCGTATGGTCGAAGGGCGGGTTTGGGAGTGGTTGGTGCCCGGTGAACGACTAAACGCGATCAAGGGCAAGTATCTGATTTCCGCGACGGTTCGCAAGAGCAGCGGCGTGCTGATCCGTGTCGTGGCCGATGACCGTCCTTCGACGGATGCATCGCCGGTGCCGCCGACCCTTGAAGACGCCTATCTGTATGCCATCGCGGCGGACCGTAACCAGAGCATCCCGCTCGCCGCGGCGGCACAGGTGTAACCGCCATGCGGCTCCTCTACCACATTGCCAAGGCGGACTTCCTTGAGCGGGTGCGGCGTTACTCATTCCTGGTGACGCTGGCGGTGGCGGTATACGCCCCCTGGGGGTTCATCCCACCGAATAATTCCACCTGGTCGACGCTGAGCATCGGCGGCACACGCGGAATCTACAACTCGGCCTGGATCGGCGCGCAGGTTGCCATGCTGACGTCGACCTTCCTGACCCTGGTCGGCTTCTATTTGATCAAGAATTCCATCGACCGCGACTACCAGACACGGGTCGGGCAAATCCTGTCTGCCACCCCCCTGTCGAAATTGAAGTACACCATTGGCAAGATGCTCAGCAACGCGGCGGTGCTCGCGGCCATCGTGTCGGTCATGATCGTCGTGGCCGGGATCATGCAGTATGTGCGCGCCGAGGACCGTCATCTTGATCCGCTCCTGCTTGTCGCTCCGTTCCTCTACACGATGATCCCGCTCGTGCTTCTGATCGGCGCGGTGGCGGTGCTCTTCGAGTGCATCCCCCGTCTGCGCGGCGGCCTGGGCAACGTCGTCTATTTCTTTCTCACAATTACGTTGATGTCCTCGCAGATATTCGAGGTGACTGACCTGTTCGGCCTGTCGGAGTATCACGCGTCGATGAAAGCGGCGGCGATGGCGGCGTACCCGGACACGGTCGGCGCGGACATGGTCGTGAACATCGGCATCAACATCCGTGACTCCGGCGAGCTCTTCCAGCTGCGGACGTTTGGCTGGGAGGGTCTGGACTACACGCTCACGATGCTGATCGGTCGTCTGGCGATCATACTCCTGGCTCTTGCGGTGGCCGGCGTGGCGGCGCTCCCGTTTGACCGTTTCGACTCGGCACGAGCGGCAGGGACAGTGGCGCGGAAGCCATCGCGCTTCAGCCGTCTGGCCGCCTGGATTGAGGATCGCCTCTCACCGCAGGCCGACCCCCTGCCGGCCGGAATCGTCACGCATCTGACTCCTCTGGCATCCAGCGCGACACAGCCGCGTTTGCTTGAGACCGTGGCGGCGGAATTGCGTCTGTTACTGAAAGGCCATCACGGCCTGTGGTATCTCGGTGTGTTGGTTCTGATCATCGTCGGGCTCTCGCTGCCCCTTGCGCAGGGGCAGGCGATTGTGCTGCCGATTGCGTGGATCTGGCCGACGCTGCTCTGGTCGCAATTGGGTTATCGCGGGGCGCGTCAGGGGACCAATCAATTTCTCTTCGCCTGCGCCCGGCCCGTGACGCGTCAATTGCCCGCCAGTTGGCTGGCCGGGGTGATCGTGGCCTTGGTGGTCGGCGCGGGAGTGGGGTTACGACTGGCGATGGCCGGAGATATCAATGGCATGGCCGCGATGCTGGCCGGCGCCGCCTTCGTGCCGGCGCTGGCCCTGGCCTGCGGCACCTGGACCAGCGGCAGCCGTCTCTTCGAAGTGCTCTATCTCTTCTGGTGGTATGCCGGGCCGCTCAACCGCGTGCCATCGCTGGACTACATGGGCGCCGCCGGCGCGCTGCACACACCGGGTGTTACCGTCGGCTACCTCATCGTGACGGCGATCCTGCTGGTGTTGGCCGCCGTGGGCCGCGCCCGCCAGATCTACGTGTAGACTATGGGGGCGTATTGCATACGCCCGCCGCTCATCGACACGTGAAAGGGGCGTATGCAATACGCCCCTACGCCAACACAACACGCGACGGCATCAGGACAACGCCGCGGCCTGCGACGAGCGGACCGCGGTGATGCTGTTTTTGAGCGTGGCGATGAAATCGTACTCGGAGGTCAACACCGGTCGCTCGATGCGTGATTGCATCTCCGGCAGCGTGTCATCATCGATGAAGAGCCCGTCGGTGTTGAGCACCTCCGGCGGCAGGATCAGCGCATCGACATCGAGATTGGCGGCCAGAAACTGGGCGCTGATGTCGGCACCGGTCAGAAGTCCGGAGACGGTGACCGAATGCCCCCAGAAGTCGTTCTTCACGATCAACGGGACGACATCGAGGTTCTTGGTGCGTCGGGTGGCGCGCTCGCAGAGTTGGCTGATGAACGGCCCGGCCGATGTCCCGGTGGCGACACAGAATCGCATGGGCCGTGCGAGCCGGCGCGGCAGTTCCGCTTCGTGGGCGTCATAGGCGGCCAGCAACTGCCGCAGCATCCCGACCCCGTTTTCGATCTGGCAGTAGTCGTCGTAATACGATTCCGGCGGAATCTCGCGTCCGGCGATCAGGAACATCTCGTCGGCGGCGTAGATGACGCCGACATCGTGCTTTTTCCTCATCTTCTTGTGCCGTTTGTCGATCTGGTCGAGGATCTCGCCGGCCATCTCGGGCTCCACCAGTGAGAGATTCGGCAGGTCATTGCGGTGCTTGGTCAGGCCGATCGGCACCACGCCCACCGAAAGCACATCGGGGTAGAGCGCCAGCAGATCATCGAACGACTTCCACAGCGGCGCGCCATCGTTGAGTCCCGGCGTGACGACCAGCTGCGTATGGGTCTGAATGCGGTGCTCGTGCAGCCATTTCAGCAGCGGCAGGATCGGCTTGGCATCGGGCTTGCGCAGAAAGTCGCGCCGGACCTGGTCGTCGGTCGAATGCACCGACACATACAAAGGCGAGAGCCGCTGGTTGAAGACCCGCTCGTAGTCCTCATCGGTCATGTTGGTGAGCGTGACAAAGTTGCCATGCAGAAACGACAGCCGGTAGTCGTCATCCTTGATGTACAGCGTGCGCCGCATCACCTTCTTCGGCTGCTGTTTGACGAAACAGAAATCGCAGTCGGCTTTGCAGATGCGGATCTTGTCCGGTTCCCACTCGATGCCGAGGTCGGCATCGATGCGCTTGCGCAGTTTGAGCGAGGCCTCGGTCCCGTCGGGACGGCGCACGGTCAGTTCGAGTTTTTCCTCGGCGCCGAAAAACAGCGCGTCGATGACATCGCGCAGGACCTGCCCGTTGATCGCGACGACTTCGTCGCCGGGCAGCAGGGCATCGCGCGGGATGACCCGGTTGTGTACAACAGCTCTAACGATGGGCATATCAGCAGTTGGGTGACGAGAAGTCGGTCAGTTCGGTCACGTGGGTATGCGGGTTCGGGTGCGTTGATGTGGCGACTTCATACACGCGAGCCAGACCGGGCGCAAAATAGATGTCCCGGATCAGGTCGCCGGTCTCGTTGGTCATGCGGTAATGCCAAGTCCAGAAGACGCCGGCCGGCACACTCATCACCGCGGCGGTGTCAATCACGGTGACGGTGTAATCCGGGCCGTTCTGCTCGATCACCCAGGCGTCGCCGATCACCGCCGGGAATTTCGCCATGCGGAACGGCGGGTTGTTGGTCGGATAGGCGAACTCATACCAGACCCACAGGCCATCGTCGCGCAAAATCCAGGCAAAGTCCCGGTCCCCGTCGGTGTCGATGCGGTACCAGGTTTCACTGTCGATGACGGTGTCGCCGACAATCGCGACACGCTGCGTGCGGGTGGCATTGAGGGCGTGGGTGGAATCGAATTCGCGGATGCGGTAATTCCAGCGATTGCCCTCAGCGATCGACACGATCTCGGCCGGATCGTCCAGACAGAACCGCGCGTCATCGTCCCCGTCGCAGCCGGCCAGCGCGAGCGCGCCGACGGCCAGGAGGATCCAACGGTGGCTCATTTTGGACATCTCAACATCCGGCGGTGCGGAATTTCAACAGTTCCCGGGTCCGGAGCACCTGATTGGGCGGTGTGCCGATGATCGCGATCTCCTTGACCAGACCGATGCCGCGGACAAAATAACGCAGCGACACCACATCGCCGCCGTTGGATTGCTGGTAGGTAATGGCAGTGAATTGCCCGTAGGGGACGCGCACAATGGCCATCATGTCGGCCACCAGCATGGTGTCGCTGTCCAGCTCACCGGCCGGAATAACGTACTGCTGTCCCAGCGCCGCCGGGAAACGGGCCAGGAGATAGGGCGCGGTCTCGTCGCTTTGCGGATCGCTCCAGACCCAGAATCCGTCGCCGCGGTTGGCCCAGAGTTCGCCGTCAAGGGAAGTCACCGACCAAGGGTCCCCGTCGGCGATGGTATCCTTGACGATCATGATGGTGTCGGAGTGCGTGTCCACAATCGCGTTGGCGGTGTCACGGTCGGTGACACGGTAGATCCAGATCGATTCGGGGTTGATGGCGACAATCACGGCCTCATCGCCGATGCAGACGGATTCCTCATCATCGCCGCAGGCCGCGAGAATCCCTGCGGCGCAGGATGCGGCCACAAGCCAGACGGTCCATCGTCGGGATATCATCACCCCATTCCGGTTTGCCGGATGACCTTTGATGCCGTGCGGGCAGCCGAACGAACAACTCTCCTTACCTTGTACCGCCAAATCGCTGATTGGATCCGGGACCCCACCCCGTGTCGAGCCAAAAAAGCGGGCGATGGGAATCGAACCCACGACGTCAAGCTTGGGAAGCTTGCATTCTACCGCTGAATTACGCCCGCAAGTGACGCGGCGATAATCTCCGAAGCAGGACAGGACCCGTCAAGCGGATTTCGGCCCTACGCCGCCGCGCGCGGCGTGACCGGGGCGCGGCGTGGTTTTTTGTCAAGACGTCCCCAGTCGATCCGGTCGAGCAGACTCTGGTCCACAGGGCCGAGGATCGAGACCGCCGCGCGTTCCGGCACGAAGGCCTCGGCCGCCACGCCGGCGACATCGCGCACGGTCACCTTGTCGATCGAACGCATCGTCTGCTTGGGCGCGACATACCCGCCCAGGTACAGCTCGTGACGGGCCAAACGGTGCATGCGCGAGGAAGTCGATTCCAACCCCAGCGCCAGGTTGCCCTTCAGTTGCGATTGGGCATCATGCAACTCGGTCGCCGGAATCGCGTGGCGGCGCAGTTTGCCCAACTCCTCCAGGACCAGATCGCAGGCGACCACCACCTGGGCCGGGTCGCAGGCGAAATAGACCGCGAAGAACCCGGTGTCGACAAAGGAGTCCTGAAAGGCATAGATCGAATACACCAGCCCGCGCTTTTCGCGCACGGTCTGGAACAGCCGCGACGACATCCCGCCACCCATCAGGTTGGTGGTCACCAGCGCGGCGTAACGGCGCTTGTCGACAAACGGCCAGGTCGGGAAGCCGATCAGCACATGGGTCTGATTGATCTCGCGGCCGATCACAGCGCGCCGCGGTCGCGTGCCATTGACCGCGGGCGTCAACGGCGGCGCGGCGGACGGCGAGGGCAGTTCGAGATGACGTTTCACCAACGCCAGCAGGCGGCTGTGAGACAGCGCGCCCGAGGCGGCCACCACGATACGATCGGGACGATAGAACGACCGGCGGTGCTGCGCCAGCCAGTCACGGGTGGTCTGACTTACACTTTCCAAGGATCCGGCGATCGGCCGGCCGATCGGATGGTCAGGCCACATCTGCTCGGCGAAGACGTCGTGGATGTGCTCGTGCGGCGTGTCCTGCGTGTCCTTGATCTCCTCGGCGATCACCTTGCGTTCCTTCACCACTTCGGGGCCGGGGATGGTCGCGCGGGTGGCGATGTCGGACAGCAGGTCGACCGCCACCGGCAGATCGTCGCTCAACAGGCGCGCATGGTAGCAGGTGTGCTCGCGAGTGGTGAATGCGTTGAGCACGCCGCCCAGCCGCTCCAGTTCGGTCGCGATCCGCTTGGCGGAACGGGTCGGTGTACCCTTGAAGACCATGTGTTCGAGAAAATGAGAGACTCCCGCCACCTTCAGGTCCTCATGACGCGAGCCCACCTCGATCCAGATGCCCAGCGAGACCGACTCGCGATCGGGCAGGGATTCGGTGACAACACGCAGGCCGGACGGCAGCTGGGTCTTCTTGACGATTTCAGATGGCATAGGTGCACTCAATCCAGGAGTTCGGAATGTGGGGATGGCAATCTTGAGCCTCCCGCTCGGATATTGCCGTACTTAATATATACACGCGGCGGGGTCGAGACGGCCCAATGCCATGCACGGGGCGGGCTTAGCCCGCCCCGTGCGGCCGGTCGAAGCTACCGGAATTGACGTTAACGACGGTGCCTCTCGGGACGGCGTCCGCGATCGCCATCGCGCCGGGGACGTCCCCCGTCGCCCTCGCGCTTCGGCGGGTCGACATACCCCTCCGGACGCGGCAGGAGCGCCTTGCGCGACAGCCGGACCTTCCCCGACGGGTCGATTTCGATCACCTTGACCTGCACTGTGTCACCGAGCTTGAAGACGTCCTCGACTTTCTCGGTGCGCTTATAGTCGATCTCAGAGATGTGCAACAGCCCGTCGGTGCCCGGAAGAATCTCAACGAAGGCGCCGAAGTCGGCGATGCGCCGCACCTTGCCCTCGTAGACCTGATCCAGCTCGGGCTCTTCGACCATCGCCAGGATCATCTTCTTGGCGGTCTCGGCGGCGTTGACGTCCACCGAGGCGACAATGATCGTGCCGTCGTCCTCGATGTCCACTTTGGCGCCGGTCTGCTCGGTGATGGCCCGGATGTTCTTGCCGCCGGGGCCGATCACCGCGCCGATCTGGTCGACTTTGATCTGGAAGATGATGATCCGCGGCGCATACGGCGACAGCTCCGGACGCGGCGCCGGCAACACAGTGTCCATTCGCTCCAGCACATGCAGACGCGCGGTCTTGGCCTTCTCCAGCGCCTCGCGCATGATGGTGAAGTTCAGCCCCTGTATCTTCAGGTCCATCTGGAAGGCGGTGATCCCCTCGCGGGTGCCGGTGACCTTGAAGTCCATGTCGCCGAGATGGTCTTCGACGCCGAGGATGTCGGTCAACACGGCGTACTTCTCCCCTTCCTTGATGAGGCCCATGGCGATGCCGGCCACCGGCGCCTTGATCGGCACGCCGGCGTCCATCAACGCCAGCGAGCCGGCGCAGACGGTGGCCATTGACGAGGAGCCGTTGGACTCGAGAATGTCGGACACGATGCGAATCGTGTACGGGAAAATCTCCTCGTTGGGGATGACCGGCTGGATGGCGCGTTCGGCCAGCGCTCCGTGGCCGATCTCGCGCCGTCCCGGCCCGCGGATCGGACGCACCTCGCCGACCGAGTAGGACGGGAAATTGTAATGCAGCATGTAGCTTTTGGTGGTCTCGCCCATGATGTTGTCGAGACGCTGCTCATCGACCTTCGTGCCGAGGGTGCAGACGGCCAGGGCCTGCGTCTGCCCGCGGGTAAACAGCGCCGAACCATGCGTGCGCGGCAGGAAGCAGACCTCGGCCGAGATCGGCCGGATCTGGTCGGGGTTGCGTCCATCGGCGCGTCGTCCTTCGTTGAGGATGCGACGACGCAGGTCCTCGTACTCGATTTGATCGATCACGCCGCCGATCGCTTTCTCCTTCTCAGGGAAGCGTTCGGCCAACGCGGCGCGGACATCGACTTTGATCTGCGCCACCGCGTCTTCACGGGCGGCTTTGTCGGTGATCTGGTTGGCTTCGCTGACACGCGACTCTGCCAATTGACGTACCGCGGCATCGAGCTCGCTATCCACCGGCGCCGGCGTAAACGGCCTCTTGGGCTTGCCGATTTTCGCCTTCAGTTCGGTCACCGCGCGCACGATCTGGCCGATGTGCTCCAGACCAAAGCGCAACCCCTCGGTAAGATCATCCTCGGAGACTTCGAGGCAGCCGCCCTCGACCATTATCACGTCGGTCGCGGTCCCGGCCACCACCAGACTCATGTCCGAGGCCTCGAGCTCTGTGGCGGTCGGATTGATGACCAGCTTGCCGTCCACACGACCCACCCGCACCCCGGCGATCAGATGATCGAAGGGGATATCGGAGATCGCCAGCGCGCAGGCGGCCGCGCAGATGCCAAGCACATCGGCGTCGTTCTGCTGGTCGGAGGAGAGCACGTTGACGTGGACTTGGACCTCGTTGGTGTACCCCTCGGGGAAGAGCGGGCGCAGAGGCCGGTCGATCATGCGCGCCGAGAGGGTCTCCTTCTCGGTGGGGCGCCCCTCGCGCTTGAAGAACCCGCCGGGAATCTTGCCGGCGGCGTAGGCCTTTTCGCGATAGTCGACCGTCAGCGGGAAGAAATCCCGGTCGGGAATCCCTTCCTTGGAAACGACCACCGCCGCCAGGACCACAGTGTCACCATGACGGCATAACACGGCCCCGTTGGCCTGCCGGGCGACATGGCCCGTCTCAAAAGAGAACGGACGGCCGCCCAGTTCAAACTGGATACGTTCCATGTAGAACACCTGATACGCGCCTCACGCTCCGTGGGACGCGTCCTTTCGGTTTTCATCGGGTGGGATCTGCCGCGCGGGTTTGAAGACCCGCTCAGGAGGGGTGGACGGCTCGTGCCAGGGTCGCGGACTTGCGCCGCGGCGCTGAAACGAGACGATCCCCCCCGCCCGATGGCGCAAGGTTACTTGCGCAGGTTAAGATTGTCCAGCAACGTGCGGTACGCCGCAATATCGGTGTCGCGCAGATAATTCAGCAACCGCCGCCGCTGCCCTACGAGTTTCAGGAGGCCGCGACGCGACGAAAAGTCGGTCTTGTGGGTCTCCAGATGTGTGGTCACCTCGTTGATCCGCGCCGACAACAGCGCGATCTGCACTTCCGGTGAACCGGTGTCGGAGTCGTGGAGGCGGTAGGCCTTCACGATCGCCTGCTTCTTTTCCTTTGTGACGGGCACTGGCTGTCTCCTTCTAAGAACAGTGTGTTTGTTGCTTAACCCCCAAGCCGTCGACGAACCGTCCGTTCGTCGTCAGCCAATTGGCGAATCAACTCCGCCGGATCGGCAAAGGCCACTTCCGGACGGATGAACTCGGTTAACCAGAAGCATTCGGTCGGATGGCGAGGCGATCGCTCTTCCGCAGAACCGGCGAGGATATTGATCTCCAAACGCGGTGCTTGCCCCCCGAACGTCGGGTTAGAACCATAATACGCCATGCCCGGCCGCGGCGTTTGCCGGAAAGTCCATCCGGCATACACCCCAACTGGCGGTGGCAATTTAACTTGCGGCAGGGCCAGATTCCAAGTGGGATATCCGATCTCCCGCCCCTTTCTCAGGCCCGGCACCACTTCGCCAGTCACTGGGTAGGGGTGACCGAGAAGTTCAATGGCACGATCAAAGGCATTGTCCATCAATGCGTTACGAATCTCGGCGGATCCGACTTTGTACCCCGGGGCATCATCGAGCAGTTCGACAATCTCCACCCCATCCGGTAGGTGCCCGCTTCGATAGCGCAGCCAGTCGCCGTCGCCTTGCCGTCCTTTGCCGAAGCGGAAGTCTGCTCCCGCGACCAGCATCCGGGCCTGCAGCGCGCCGGCAACAACGTCGCGGAAGAATTCATCGGCGCTTAGCGCAGCGAAGGCGGCATCGAAGTGCTGAATCACCACGCCGTCGGCGCCATAGCGCTGGAAGAGCGCGGCGCGTTCTTCGGGCAAGGTGAGCAGACGCGGCGCATGGCCGGAATTGACCACCGTGCGCGGATGCGGATGAAAACTGAGAATCCAGAGCGGGGCCTGCAGACGGTCGGCATGATGGCGCGCCACGGCGATGGCCTGCTGGTGGCCGCGATGAACACCATCGAAAGTGCCGACGCAGACCACCGGCGGCGCCGACGGGCGCGCGTCCGCCGCATCCGTCAGAAGCGGAATGCGCAAAAGGTCGGGAATCGGCGAATTCAAATGAGCACGCATCGGTAGGAAAGAATAGGTCCAATAGGTCCGATTGGACCTATTGCTTTTGAATCCACCAGCGCCTTGCCGATGGCGGCGACGCCGTAGCCTTCCACACTGATGGCCAGATCGGCGCCGGCGGCGAACTCGCTGATCACCCGAGTCACCATTGCGCCGGTCAACGGCTGCCCGTGATGAAT
This sequence comes from uncultured Ignavibacteria bacterium, assembly GCA_964593585.1. GTDB lineage: Bacteria > Zixibacteria > MSB-5A5 > WJJR01 > WJJR01 > JACQFV01. The sequence goes on along the minus strand of CAZQIZ010000001.1, from coordinate 195,540 downwards.
GACTCTGTCGGCTTCGGCAGCGACTTCGACCACCGGCAACGCAAGATAATCATCGATCGCTTCGGGGGCGGGCAGCTCTTCGCCAAGCGCCGCGCGCGCGGCCAGATAATCGAGGCCAAAGGCCCCTTCGACCCGCGACGCGCCGATTGCCTCGCGGCGCAACGCATGCAGGTAGGCCCCGCATCCCGCCTTCTCCCCCATCGCTTCCGCCAGCGATCGGATATAGGTACCGCTCGAACAACGCACCCGCAGTTCGGCGCGCGGCGGATCATAGGCCAACAGATCGAGGGCGTCGATGCGGTTGGCGCGCGTCAGGATGGGGACAGCCTCTCCTGCATGCGCAAGTTCATAGCGCCGCCGTCCGCCGCTGCGCACCGAGGCCAGCGCCGGCACCGCCAGTTCGACCTCGCCGACCAGTGCCTCGCACAGACTCGCCAGCGACTCCACACTCGGCGGCACACCGCCGGTCGAAGTGATCAGACCATCGGCGTCGCCCGAATCGGAGGTCGCGCCGAAGGTGACGCCCGCGTAGTAGGTCTTCGTCTGCGACGAAAGCCACGGCGCGATGCGGGTGGCGCGTCCCACGACCAAAAGCAGCAGCCCCGACGCCGCCGGGTCGAGCGTGCCGGTGTGCCCGACCCGCCGGATGCCATAGACCCGCCGCACAACATCCACCACGTCGTGCGATGTCATACCCACCGGTTTATCGATGGGCAGGATGCCGGAGACATCATCCATCGCCGGCCAATATAGCAAAATGCGGACGGATCGGCTGTCAGCGTGCTTACCTTCACCGGCTTCGATACGCTATACTGCCATTATGATTGCGCTGTCCCCCACCTTGCTCGAAGGCCATGGGGTCCGTCTGGAGCCGCTGGGTCCGGAACACGAAGAGGGTCTGCGCGCCGCGGTCGCCGACGGCCGTCTCTGGGAACTCTGGTTCACCGCGGTGCCCGAGCCGGCGCAGGTTGGCGACTACATCGCCAAAGCACTGGACGGCCAACGGGCCGGGCACATGCTGCCGTGGGCGGTGCGCGAGCTGGCCGGCGGGACGCTGATCGGCAGCACACGCTATCATGACATCCTCCCGGCCGTGGACCGCGTCGAAATCGGCTACACCTGGTATGCCGAGCGCTGGCAGCGCTCCTACGTCAACACCGCCTGCGAATTGCTGCTATTGACCCACGCCTTCGAGACGGTCGGCTGCCAGGTGGTCGGCCTGCGCACCGACAACTTCAACTTTGCGTCGCAGCGAGCCATCGAGCGTCTGGGCGCAAAGAAAGACGGCGTCATCCGCCATCACCAACTGCGCCGCGACGGCACGGTGCGCGATTCGGTGATGTACAGCATCCTCGCCACCGAGTGGCCGGACGTGAAGCGGCATCTGCGGTTGCGACTTGCGCGAACGTAATAACCGTCTCACAAGTCTTTCCCGCGCAAGCGGGAATCCAGCTTTGGCAGCCGTGGTCTGGGCCCCCGCTTTCGCAGATCCCGAGCGAAGTCGAGGGACGCGGGGGCGACGAATTCTGATCCCGTCATTCCCGCGCAAGCGGGAATCCAGCTTTGGCAGCCATGGTCTGGGCCCCCGCTTTTCGCAGATCCCGAGCGAAATCGAGGGACGCGGGGGCGACGAATTATGCTTCCGTCATTCCCGCGCAAGCGGGAATCCAGCTTTGGCAGCCGTGGTCTGGGCCCCCGCTTTCGCGGGGGCGACGAGGCGCGGAGCCTTATTCACTTACCCCAAGTCTTCATACAGGTCACGCCAATTCGGGTTCTCGCACTCGATCAACGCCAGCTTCCACGATCTGCGCCATTTCTTCAACTGTTTCTCGCGCGTGATCGCCGAGTCCATTGTGCCGTGGAGCTCGTAATACACGAGCGTGTGCACGGAATACCTCTTCGTGAAGCCCTCGACGACATCATTCTTGTGCTCCCAAATACGCTTCTTCAGGTCGCTGGTGACGCCGATGTAGAGCGTGCCATTCCGTCGGCTCGCGAGAATGTAGACGGCTGGTGCTATCTCCCGATTCATAATCTAACCACGTCACAATTAGCCAGATTGTCTTTCCCGCGGAAGCGGGAATCCAGCTCTGGCAGCCATGGTCTGGGTCCCCCGCTTTCGCGGGGGCGACGAATTCTGATCCCGTCATTCCCGCGCAAGCGGGAATCCAGCTTTGGCAGCCATGGTCTGGGTCCCCCGCTTTCGCGGGGGCGACGAATTCTGATCCCGTCATTCCCGCGCAAGCGGGAATCCAGCTTTGGCAGCCATGGTCTGGGCCCCCGCTTTCGCGGGGGCGACGAATTATGCTTCCGTCATTCCCGCGGAAGCGGGAATCCAGCTCTGGCAATCATGGTCTGGGCCCCCGCTTTCGCGGGGGCGACGAATTATGCTTCCGTCATTCCC
>CAZQIZ010000001.1:0-193036 GCA_964593585.1 uncultured Ignavibacteria bacterium | reverse complement strand
GGTCTGGGCCCCCGCTTTCGCGGGGGCGACGAATTATGCTTCCGTCATTCCCGCGCAAGCGGGAATCCAGTCGTGGCAGCCACAGTCTGGGCCCCCGCTTCTCGCAGATCCCGAGCGAAATCGAGGGACGCGGGGGCGACGAATTATGTTTTCGTCCTCCCGCGAAAGCGCAAATCCAGCGCCGCCGCCCACGCCCGCAGCATGCCGAACGCGGTCAAAAGCCAGGCGGCCAGTGCGAGATAGATGAAGACGCGGGGTATTGCCTTGAGGAATTCGATCCCCAGCGCCTCGGCCAGGCGCCAGGTCGCCATCGTGTACATCGCCAGCGGGAACACCATGCCCCAGTAGAGGGGATCGTAGGTGAAGGGGAACCGTCGCCAGCCATGCCGCCAGAACCCCAGCACCAGCAGCGCGGGTATCCACCAGGTGGCCGCGCTCCAGAAGAAGAGCGTGAATCCGCGAATGAAGGGCATCATCGAGGCCAGAAGCGGCTGATCGGGCAGACGCAGGATCAGGCCGGTGCCGGCCACCGTGGTGATCGCCACCGCGCCCATGTTGATCCAGTAGGGCGGCGTCAGGGATGCCGAGTCGACTTCGAGGAACGTGAGGCGATAGAAGATGAGCGTGATGATCGCCAGATAGAGCATGCAGCCAATCTGAAAGAAGACCAACGCGGTGAAGCCCGTGATCGCGACCGGCAAACCGAATGGATCGCGCAGGACCACCGCCAGCACCGACACCGATTGCGTCGCCACGGTGGCGATCAGCCAGGCGCCATTGATGCCGCTTTTGATGTCCGGCTTCTCCGCACGGATGATCACCGCGGTGAAGAAACCATACATGATGACCAGCCACAACAGCGCGCCGATGGCCAGCAGCCACTCGGCGATACCGCGCTCACCCGCCACCAGCGCAAATTGCGTTCCGAGGATACAGGTTCCGGCGATCAGTGTGAAGAACCCCGGGCCGCGCGAATGGTTGGCGAGATCGGCGATCACACGCGCCGGGAACGCAATCAAGCGGGTCAGCGTAAGACTCGCGAGGATGGCATAGGCGGCCACATTGAAAATCAGGAACGCCTGCGCCAGCACCTGCCAGCCAAGCAGCATGCAGGCGATCGAGACTGCGCCGGTGGCCATGACCAGCGCAAAATATCCGGGGAACAGTCCGGCGATGCCGTCGGCGAGTCGCGCGCGCATCCCTTAATCTACCTTTCCAGACGGAAGAGGTACACCAGCAAGCCGACATTCAGCCCGAGGCAGGCCAGACTGGCCAGGGCCGCCGGCCAGACCACCACGGTGTTGCCGCCCAAGTAGGCGCTCATGGTCGCGGTCAAAAGCCACAATTGCAGGATCACGATCAACACGATCAACGCGAGGATGCCGTTGATGACGATCGTGCGTTGGTGCAGCCCGAAACGACGGCGCGGCGAGCTCATACCGCCTTGCCCTCCATACCGACGGCGTAGACACGGTCGCCGCGAATCTCCAGACGCACCCGCGGCAGGGGGCGTCGCGGCGGGCCGGACAGCGGCTGCCCGGTGGCCAGATCGAAGTTGCCGTTGTGGCAGGGACAGTGGAAGCGTCCCTGATCGGCCTGCGCGATCACCGGACAGGAGAGATGCGTGCACAATTGGCTGAACGCCACCGCCTCGCGCTCGCCGGTGCGCACCAAAATGCAGGCCTGCCCCGGTTCGGGGTAATCAAAGATCAGTGACCCGCCCACCGGCAGATCGGCCAGACGCGCGATTTCCAACCCCGGCGCGGACTCTTTGCGGCGAAGCAAACTCTGCGCGACGATCCAGAACTGCCCGACGACAAAGGCCACGCTGGTCAGCACCATGAATTTGGTGAACTCGCGGCGGGTGACATACTGCTCGACGTGCTGGTCGATGGGGAAATCCTGGCGCCAGCGCGGCTGCTCCTCGGGGGCGCGTCCATCGGGTGCACAGGTGATCTGGTCGGAGACCGGGTCGCTCATTGCCCTTCTCCCTCATCGTACAGATTGTCCATGATCAGATCGGCGCTTGGGCCGGCGAGCGCGGCAGTGACATCGAGCGCGCCGGGTTCAAAGTCCGCCGGCACCATGATCTTCACCTTGGTGGTGATCGTCTGCCGTCCGAACTGGAAGGAGTCGATGGCGTGCGAATGCGGACGGACCGCGGCGATTTCATCGGCGGTGCCGAAAAAGAGCGCCTGACTGGGGCAGACAGACGCGCACATCGGCTTGAGGCCGACCGAGGAACGGTCGTAGCACATGTCGCACTTCATCATCAGATTGGCGGCGGTGTGCATCTTCGGCACGCCGAAGGGACAGGCCAGCACGCAGTTGTTGCAGGCAACGCAGTGCGGCTTGCGCGCGGTCTGCACGACGCCATCCGGGGTGCGTTTTATCGCATCGGCGGGGCAGACCTCGGCACAGGTCGGCTGGTCGCAGTGCATGCAGATGACCGGCACGGTCTGCGGGGAGGCGCTGCGGTCGATGTAGTCGAGCTGGATCATCGACTGGCCCTTGTGCGAGTCGCACTCGGTGCAGGCCAGCACACAGGCGTTGCAGCCGATGCAGCGTCCGGGGTCGATGTAGAAGTTGAGATGTCCGGGCACCGGCACGGGCTAATTCCCTCCCGCGGCAGCGGCCGCCTCGGCATCGGTCGCTGGACGCACCCGGACCGCGCAGACCTTGTACTCCGGAATCTTCGAGATCGGGTCCTGCGCCGAGATGGTCAATTGGTTGATGCTGCGTCGTCCCGCCCAGTGGTATGGCACAAACACGGTGTCGGGACGAATCGTGCGCACCATTTGTGCGCGCAAGGTGATCTGTCCGCGTCGTGATTCGACGGTGGCCCAGGCGCCGTCGGCGATGCCATGCTTGTCGGCCAACTGCGGATGCAGTTCCAGTCGCGGCTCCGGATACATGTCCACCAACGGACCGATGCGACGGGTCTGCGAGCCGGACAGGAACTGGCTGATCACTCGTCCGGTGGTCAGCATCAGTGGATAGTCGCTGTCGGTGACTTCGGCGGGCGGCGTGTAAGCGGCGACATTGAAGCGCGCCTTGCCGTCGGGGAAATAGAATGGCCCCTTTCCTTGCGCGACCGGATTCCAACTGCCCGGTTCAAAGAGACGCGGTGTGCCGGCGTGGTCATCGGCGGGACAGGGCCAAAAGACCCCATCCTGCGCCTCGATCTTCTCGTAGGTGATCCCGGAGTAATCGGCCACCCCGCCGCGCGAGGCGACGCGCAGTTCTTCGAAGATGGCGCGCGGACTGTCGAAGGAAAATCCCTGGGGCCGTCCGATGGCGCGCGCGAGATCCTGGATGAGGCGCCAATCCTGACGCGCCTCGCCCGGGCAGTCGACCGCCTTGTTGATCTTGATCACCCGCCCTTCGGCGCTGGTGACCGTTCCCTCGTCTTCCTCGTGCAGCGAGCCGGGCAGGACGAGGTGGGCGTAGCGCGCGGTCTCATTCAGGAAGAAGTCGATCGCGACATAGAATTCGAGTTTCTCCAATTGCCGGCGGATGAAATTGTTGTCCGGCAACGAGACCACCGGATTAAAGCAGACCGAGAGCAGCCCGTGGATTTCGCCGCGGTCGATTTGGCGGAAAATCTCATAGGCATCGATACCCGGCTGCGGCAGGTCGTTGGGGTCCATCCCCCAGACACCCGCGATGTAGGCGCGGGCGTCGGGATCGGCCAGTTTGCGCGCGCCCGGCAGTTGGTCGCACTTCTGCCCGTGCTCGCGTCCCCCCTGCCCATTCCCCTGCCCGGTGATGGTGGCGTAGCCGCAGAACTCACGGCCGATGCGTCCCGAGGCCAGCACGATGTTGATCGCCCCAGGACATTCTGCACCCCGTGGCTGTGATGCTCGATGCCGCGGGCGTGCAGGAGGAAACTGGTCTGCGCGGTCCCCCACCATTCGGCGGCCTGACGGATGGTCTTCTCGGCGATTCCGGTCACGGATGCGGTCTGCGACGGCGTCCATTCGCGCACCTGCGCGGCGACCTCGTCGAACCCGACGGTGTGCCGTTCGATGAAGGCGCTGTCGAGCCAGTTGTTCTCGATCATCAAATGCAGGATGCCGTTGAACAGCGCGACATCGCGCCCCGGTTTGATCGGCAAGAACAGGTCGCAGGTGCGGGCAATGGGCGTGACACGCGGGTCGACCACGATCACCCGCGCGCCGCGTTCACGCGCCTGCCAGATGTAGTCGGTGGTGATGGGCGCGCACTCGGCAACATTGGCCCCGGAGACCCAGATGACATCGGCGCCGAGGATGTCGCTCCAGGGGTTGGCGGCACGGTCGATGCCGAAGGCCTTGGTGTTGCCCGCGCCGGCGGAGACCATGCAAAGACGGCCGTTGTAGTCGATGTTGGAGGTGCGCAGCGCCATGTGCGCGAATTTGCCGACAAGGTAAGTCTTCTCGGTGGTCAGACTGGCGCCGGAGAGCACCGCCATTGCATGCGGGCCATAGGTCGACTGGATGCGGCGGATTTCCGAGCCGGCCAGCGCGATCGCTTCCTCATAGGGCAACGCACGGAATCCGCCGGGCGCAGACGCGTCACGCCGGTAGGCATGCAGCAGACGGTCGGGGTGAGCGCCCTGGAGGTAACGTTTGATCCCCTTCGGGCAGAGCATGCCGCGGTTGAAGGGGAAATCGTAGCGCGGCTCAAAGCCGATCACCTCGTTGTCTTTGACCTTCAGCCGGATGCCGCACTGCTGGCCGCAGAAACAGCAGTGGGTGTCAACCAACCGATCCGGCTCGACACCGGTGTCGAGGCGCAATCCCTCCGAATAGGCCACATGCGGGCCAAAGGGGTCATCGGCCCTGGGGTCGACCACCGCGGCGAAGGGCAATGCTTCAGGCATGGAACCTTCTTTCATCCTCACGGCCCAACGGTCCCAGACCGAGGCCGGGATTGACATATTCGGGCACGGCGCCCGGAGCGGCGACCACGCCGCCGCGCACACCCTGCCAGGCGCGTCCCTGCGCCATTGCCAGCAGCGCGCGACGGCACCCCGGGCAGATCCACTGGTAGTGCTCCTGCGGACCATCCAAGTCGTAGGAGAAGCCCAACTCGCGCTCGACCTGGATCAAATCATCGACGTGCATGCGCGAGGTGAAGGGGCGCTGGCAACGGCGGCAGTGCGCCGGCTCCTCCTCCTGCCCGACATCCTTGTAGAGTTTCACGCCCAGTTGCGCCGGCCGCTGAAAGATGTGGAAGAACTTGCCGAAGGGCATCCAGAGCAGCGTGTAGATCACCACAATGGCGTGCAGTAGACTGAGGAAATCGTAGCCGTACCCTTCCATCCAGGTGTAGCTGACCGTGAGCATCAAGCCGGTGACGCTGACGGCGAACAGGAGGAACAGCGGCATGATGTCTTCGGCGAAATTCTGCAACGCCGCCGCCGATTCCTCGCGCATCCGCCGCCGCATCGCCAGCATCACGCCTGCCACCACCAGAATCGACGACCAGACCAGCCCGTGGAACACGACGAAGCCGAAGAGCGAGTTGACCGCGAAGGTGAAGGTGGGCAGCCCGAAGACAAAGGCCCGGTACATCTGCGGTTGCCCCGGCACGCTCTCGAACATGATCCAGCCGAAGACCAGCGGGAAGGTGATCAGGATCGCAAGGATCGTGCCCCACATGATGAGCAGGTGCGCCGTGCCGCGCAGCCAGTGACGCGCCCAGATGAAGCGGTTGGCCATGAAGTCGGAAACAAAATGCCGGAGGCCGCGCATCAGGTTACGCGCGCCCCGGCGCTTGCGCAGACTCTGCAATCCGCGCCGCCAGTACATCGCCGTGGGCGGACGGCGCAGCCACATGGCGTAGCGGTAGGTGATGCCAAAAGTCGCGAAGAGAACCGAAAAGGTGTAGGCCACCAGCGCGGCGTCGAAGTGGTCGAGATTGCGCGATCCGATCACAACCAACGCCGCGGTGATCAATGTCACCAGCGTCGCCCAGGCGAGGGCATGGAGCATGTCGCCGCGAACGTCTGGGGTTGTCTTCGTCGCCATAGCAATCCGGAGGCTTTCTCTCTTCGTTATGAACAATGTCCGTCGTTGTGGGCGCGGTCAACAGCATTTTCGCAGCCGCTGTCACAAAGGCGGCGGCCGCGGTTTTAAGCGCCGTGAACGCGGCGTTAAAGCGCGTGTGAGGCAGTGAAGCTTATCCCGTGCCCGAGTGGGTGGTTGCTGTCCGCGGTGGGCGGGATGGCGGTGTCAGACAAGGGGCGGAAAGCCCCTTGCCCTGCCGACTGGTGGACACGCGGGAAGTCAGCGGAGTTGCGCTTCGAGGAATGCGGCCGCTTCATCGATGGGCAGTTCGATCTTGAATCCGGCGGCGTTCTTGTGACCGCCGCCGCCGAATTGACGCGCCAGTTTGGCGACGTCGATCGAGTCGGGCGAACGCAGACTGATCTTGGTCAAACGCGGGCCGAGCTCCTTGAGCAAGGCGCCGACACGCACGGTCTTAATCGACAGCGAGTAGTCCACCAGCCCCTCGGTATCCCGCTGCGGCACACCATAGCGGGCCAGATCGTCCTGCCGCAGAAGCAGCATGCACAGGGTGCCGTCCAAGCGAACCTGCGCGTTGGCGAGCACCTGATGAATCAGACGGAATTGCGGCTCGGCCATCTGGTAGTAGATGCGGTCGGTCAAATCGGTCAGGTCGGCGCCAAGGCGCACCAATTCCGATGCGATCGCCAGGGTGCGGGCGTTGGTCGAGGGATGCCGGAACCGGCCGGTGTCAGTCACCAGCGCGATGGCCAGTTGCTGGGCCATCGTCCTGGTGATCCGTGCCCGCCAGAACTTGAGAAGGTCGAACACCAGTTCGCCGCAGGCAGCGCGGCCGGTATCGACCACATTGACGGTGCCGAAGCGGGTATTTTTCTGGTGATGATCGATGTTGATAATCGGCACCCCGCCGGGGATGACCGGTTCGACATTGCCGGTGCGATCCAGCGAGGAGCACTCGAAGATGACCACCGCATCCCAGACCGGCCAGGCGGGCTTGTCCCCCACGTCGCGCACCAATCCACGTCGGTCCATGAAGGCGTACTTGTCCGGAACGCCGCCATGGTTGAGGATGTCGGCGCGGCGGCGTTTCTGCCGTGTCCAGTACTCGTGGAACGCCAACTGGCAGCCCAGCGAGTCGCCGTCGGGGTCCTGATGCGCGGTGATCAGAATCCGGCGGGCATCGCGGAGCGCCAGCGCGATACGGCGCGCCGCGGCTTTATTCATCTTGACGGCGTTCGCGGTTGATCTGGTCAAACAGCTGCTCCAGTCTCAGACTCTCCTCAATCGAGGCGTCGTATTCGAATTTCAGATGCGGCACATGGTGGATCTTGATGCTTTCGGCGATGCGCCGTTGCAGGAAGGTTGCCACCTTGCCGAGCTTCTCGCGACAGTCGTGGCGCGCGGCCTCGTCGCCGAGCACGGAATAGCGGATGGTCGCCTCGCTGAAGTCGCGCGCTAGGTCGCAGCGCGTAACCGTGACCATCGTCAAGTCGAAGTCCTTCACCTCGTGGTGGATCGCTTCGGCGACGATCCGCTTGATGGCGTCGGCGACGCGTCGGGTGCGGTCGTTGCTGCGGGTCATGGGATGTCCTCCGGCGATGGGCGGACGCTACACGTCCAGGTCGCAGGCGGTCAGGATCATCTCGCCGGGACGCTCGGCCTCGTTGACCACGTGGGTGAGGATGCTGTGCAGGTGCGACCGCTCGTTGGAGACGGCCGCGGCCTCCAGCACCGCCCGCTGCCACTCGTCCTGCGACTCGATCTCGGCGATGGCGACGGCGTATTGACGGCGCGTGTGCTCCATGAAGCGCCGGATGATGCCGCGCTTCTCCTTCAAGCTGTGGCACGCCGGAAGGTGAAACTCCAGGCGAACGCTGCCGATCATGACGGTTACCGCCCCGGGGGAGGGCGCTTACAGTTTGCGCTCCTGCTTGGTCACGCGGAAGAATTCGAACACGTCCCCCACCTTGACGTCGTTGAAGTTCTCGATTTTGATGCCGCACTCGAGACCGGCGCCGACTTCCTTGACCTCGTCCTGGAAGCGGCGCAGGGTGCCGATCGCGCCGGTGTAGATCGTCACGCCGTCGCGGACGATGCGCACCGAATCCTTGTTGTGCACCGTGCCCTCGATCACTTCGCAACCGGCCACCGTGCCGACCTTCGACACCTTGAAGATCTCCTTGACCTTCACTTCGGCGGTGCGCTCCTCGACTTCGATCGGCGCCAGCATGCCCTCCAGGGCGCGACGGATGTCGGATTCCGCCTCGTAGATGATGTCGTAGAGACGGACATCGACGCCCTCGCTTTTGGCCAGGTCGCGCGTGCGGGTGTCGGGACGGACATGGAAGCCGATGATGACCGCATCGGAGGCGGCCGCCAGCAGCACATCCGATTCGGTGATCGCCCCCACCCCGCGGTGGATGACGTTCACCGAGATTTCCTCGGACTTGATCTTTGAGAGCGTGTCGGCCAGCACTTCGACCGACCCGTCCACGTCGCCCTTGATCACGATCTTCAACTCCTGGACCGCGCCTTCCTTGATGCGGTCATACAGGTTGGAGAGCGAGGCCTTGGCGATCAGGTGGTGCTGCTGCTCGCGCTTGAGCCGTTCGCGGGCATGCGAGATCTCGCGCACCTGCTGTTCGTCCTCAGAGACGACGAAGGTGTCGCCGGCCTGCGGCACGCCCGAGCATCCAGTGACCTGCACCGGCGTCGACGGTCCCGCCTCGCGCACCGGCTTGCCGCGCTCGTCGAGCATGGTGCGCACACGGCCATAGTGGGCGCCGGTGACGAAGAAATCACCGATGCGCAGCGTCCCCTGCTGGACCAGCACGGTGGCCACTGGGCCGCGGCCGCGGTCCAGTTGCGCCTCGATCACCACACCGCGGGCGTGACGGTCGGGATCGGCCTTCAGTTCGAGCAGTTCGGCCTGCAAGAGCACCATTTCGAGCAATTGGTCGACGTTGATGCCCTTCTTGGCCGAGACGGGGACGATGACGGTCTTGCCGCCCCACTCTTCAGGAATCAGGCCATGCTCCGCCAATTGCGATTTGACCCGCTCGGGATCGGCGCCGGGCAGATCGATCTTGTTGATGGCGACGATGATCTGCACCCCGGCGGCCTTGGCGTGGTCGATCGCCTCGACCGTCTGCGGCATGACCGCGTCATCGGCGGCGACCACGAGAATCACGATGTCGGTGGCCTGGGCGCCGCGGGCGCGCATGGCGGTAAACGCCTGGTGACCGGGCGTGTCGAGGAAGGTCACCCGGCCACGGTCGGTCTCGACCGTGTAGGCGCCGATGTGCTGCGTGATGCCGCCCTTCTCGCCGGCCACGACGTTGGCGCGGCGGATATAGTCCAGAAGCGAGGTCTTGCCATGGTCGACATGGCCCATGACCGTGACCACCGGCGGACGATACTGCAGCTTGCTCTCGTCGATGGGCGTTTCGGCGAGCAACTCTTCGCCGATTTCCTCAACCAGCTTGATGCTGAAATCGAACTCGAGAGCGATCGTCTCGATGGTGTCCAGATCGAGGCGCTGGTTGACGGTGGCCAGCATGCCCAACTCGAGGCACTTGGCGACCACCTCCGTCGGGCTGACCGCCATCTTGTGGGCCAGCTCGGCCACCGACATGAACTCGTTGACTTCGATGGTGCGCGACGGCTCGACGAACTCCTCGACACCATCCTCGCGACGGGCGCGGCGTTTTGGTTTGGCGCGTGTCCCCAACTGGGCGATCGTGCGGCGGAATGACGCCGCCACCTCTTCCTGATCGACACGGGAGCCGCGCTTTTTGTCTTTGCGGCGGCGCTTGCGTGCGCCCGCCGGGGCTGTGCCGGTGGCGGGCGCGGCGGCCACTGCTGGCGGCGCCGGTGAAGCGGGACGCAGGGGCGGCGCATGGCGCGGCGGCGCTCCGGCCGGACGGCCGGTGATGGCGGTGCTGGAGGGACGCGGACGCGCCACCGGCGGACGGTCGGTGGGCGAGGCGGTGGCCGCCCGGGTCGGTGGCGGCGGCATTGCCGCGCGCAACTTGGCGGCGGCTTCGGCCGCGGCCTTCTGACGGCGCGCCTCGGCTTCCGCGTCGGCCGCGGCTTTGGCGGCAGCGGCCGCGGCGGCAGCCGCTTCCTCCGCTTCCTTCGCTTTGCGCGCTTCCTCTTCCTGACGCGCCTTCTCGGCCGCGGCGGCAGCGGCCAACTCGGCCTGCTGACGCGCTTCGGCTTCCGCCGCTTCCTTCGCCTTCTGCTTGCGCTCGCGCGTCTTCTTCTCGCGGGCCGCAATCTCGGCTTTCAGCGACTCTTTCTGCTTGTCAAACTCGGCCTCAATCGCCTCGAGCACCTCGTCGGTGGCGACGCTCATATGGCTGCGGACATTGAATCCCAGCCGGTTGACCATCGCCATCAGCGCTTCGGCTGACAGGTTGTGCTCGCGTGCGACTTCAAAGAGGCGTTTGCTGGCCATGAGTTGGCGGTTCCTTTGCGATTGCGCTACACAGCGACGCGTCCCGTCCGTGACGCGCCGGGACTATTCCTCATCCGCTTTGCCGGGACGCCCGCGCTTGAGCGTGTCGTCCTCGGCCTCTTCCTCATCCTCGTGCTCTTCGGTCTCTTCCTCGTCCTCGCCCAGAGTGTCGTCGAAAAGTTCATCGCCGACACGCGAGCGAACGGTGCCATCCGGCTCGACCACCATCTGCGCCGAGAGTTGCTGCGCGACAAACTCCTGCGCCGCCTCGACCAGCTTGTCGGCGGTCTTGGGCCCGATCCCCTCGATGGAGACCAGATCGGCGGGCGTCTTGGTGGCCAGCGTCTCGATCGATTTGATGTCGGCGGCTTCGAGGCGTTCCTTGGTGGCGTCGCCGATGCCGGGCAACTGATCCAGCGGCGTGGCGGTCTCCAGCGCGCGGGTGCGCTGCGCCAGATACTGCGACTCGGAGCGGATCGTGATCTTCCAGCCGGTCAATTTGGCCGCCAGGCGGGCGTTTTGCCCGTTGCGCCCGATCGCCAGCGACAGTTTCTCGTCGTCGACGATCACGGTCATTTCCTTGTTGTCGTAGTCGACATTGACGATCTGCACCACGCGAGCCGGGGCCAGCGCCCGGGCCACGAAGGTCTCCGGATCCGGATCCCACGGCACGATGTCGATGCGCTCGTTGGCCAGTTCGCGCACGATCGACTGCACGCGCACGCCCTTGACGCCGACGCAGGCGCCGACCGGATCGACACGGTCGTCGATCGAGTGCACCGCGACCTTCGACCGTTCGCCGGGTTCGCGCGAGACCGCCTTGATCTCGACGATTTTTTCGAAGATTTCCGGCACTTCCAATTCGAACAGTTTCAGCAGCAGGCCCGGGTGCGCGCGCGACAGGATGATCTGCGGCCCCTTCATGTTCGGCTGCACGTCGGCGATGTAGGCGCGGATGCGGTCGCCCTGACGGAAGCGCTCGCGCGGGATCTGCTCCTTGTGCGGCACCACCGCTTCGGCCCCCTGCAGATTGACGATGATCGTGCCCTTGTCGATGTGCTGCACGATGCCGGTGACCACCTCGCCGACACGGTCCTTGTACTCGGCGTAGACCTGCTCGCGCTCGCGTTCGCGGATGCGCTGGACCAGGATCTGCTTGGTGGCGGCGATGGCGTTGCGTCCGAACTCCTCAAACGGCAGCTCGATTTCCATCTCGTCGCCGATTTCGGATTCCTCGTCGATCTCCTGCGCCTCGACCAGCGAAATCTCATGCTGGGGGTCCTGCACATAGCCGACCACAGTCTTGAGGGCGACCATGTAGATTTCCCCCTCGCGACGGTCAATGTGCACCTGGATGTTGTCCGCGTCACCGAAGCGCTTGCGCGCCGCCGTCATCAGACCCTCTTTGATCGTCTCCAGGACATACTCCTGGTCGAGGTTCTTCGACTTGGTGATCTGGTGGACCACCTCCATGATATCGAATTCGATCGCCATCGTGTCCTTCTCCGGCCGCTGCGACGCGCCGCCTAGATGATCACTTTCGCCTCCACCACCCGCTCCCACGGATACTCCGCGGTGCCGATGGTGACGGACTCCTCGCCGACGCGGGCGATGATGCCCTTGGCGGTTTTGCGTTTTCCGTCGTCGTCCTTGTATTTCAACGTCACACTCTCGCCCATCTTGCGCCGGAAATCGGCCGGGGTCCTAAGCGGCCGGTCCAGCCCGGGCGAAGACACCTCCAAGGTGTACCGCCCCGGCACCACATCCTCAATGTCCAGATCGGCCGACAGCCGGCGTGACACCGCCGCGCAGTCATCGAGGGTCACGCCCCCACGCTTGTCGATCACCAGGCGCACGGTCTGATGCTTGCCCGGATGGTGGGTCAACTCGAGCAATTCCACGCCATAGAACTCGGCGACCTTCGTCGCCGTTTCCGTCAAACGCGCCAGGAGGGCGCTATGGGCCGTGCTCTCCGGCATCAAACCTCGTCGGCCTCCCAAAACCGTTACGACGCAAAGACCTATCTGGTCTTGCGCCCCAAACTGCTTAGATATCGCAATTCAGGGGGTGCCGCAACAGAAAAAGCGGGAGGATACAACCCGTAAAACCGACACGATGATAACCAAGTTCCCGTCCCGTGTCAATGCCTGTTTCACCAACGCCAAGCGCTCAATCGGGGATGGCACTTTGCGGGAGGGCGGCCCTGCCGCGCGTATCGCCTCGTTCGGCGGGTGCCAAGAGCGGACCCACCTCACGAGGCGAAGGTCAGGCAAGAATGTCCGTCCTCCTGAATCAAGCCGGTCGCGGATAAGAACGCCGCAACCGCTTGGAAAGACCGACCATGCGATGAACAGGAGGTCAGACATTCCTGTCTGACCTGCCATCCCCGATTGCGGGGCGCTTCTTGCCCCTCAATCGGGATGGCATAACGCAGGAGGGCAGCCAGTCCTGAATCTCGCGGCGTGACTGCGTATCCGCCTACAACCCGATCTCGCGCTTTACCCGATTGACCACGTCCGCAAACGGCACATCCTCGGCGGATTGCGCGTCGCGGCGCTTCAATTCCCAGGCGCCTTTGGCCAGGCCCTTGGCGCCGACAGTGATGCGCAACGGCACACCGATCAGGTCGGCATCGGCGAATTTGACCCCGGCGCGTTCGCCGCGGTCATCGTAGAGCGCCTCGACCCCGGCGTTAACCAGATCGTTGTAGAGGTCATCGGCCGCTTTCACCAGCGCCGGATCGTCGGACTTGGCGCAGACGATGTGCGCATGAAATGGCGCGATCGGCATCGGCCAGATGATGCCCTTGTCGTCATGGAATCGCTCGATCGCCGCCTGCGCGGTGCGTGTGACGCCGATGCCGTAGGAGCCCATGATGAACGGCTTCTCGTTGCCTTCGGCGTCGGTGAAGGTCGCGCCCAGCGCCACCGAATATTTGGTTCCGAGTTTGAAGGTGTTGCCCACTTCGATGCCGCGCCGTTTGACCAGCCGCCCCTCGACGCAGCGCGGGCAACCCTCCCCTTCCTGCGCCGAGCGGATGAGCGCCGTCTTATCGATGCGGAAGTCGGCGAGGTTGACGTCAACATAGTGCTTGTCGGCCTGATTGGCGCCGACCACGAAGTTGGTCAGGTCGTGGACTTCCTCATCGGCAACGATCAGAACATCCTTCGACAGCCCGATGGGCCCCGCGAACCCGACCGGCGCCTTGGTCAACGCCATCACCGACTCGGCATCGAGCATCTCGATTCCGGTCGCGCCGACGGCGTTAGCCAGTTTCACCTCGTTGATTTCGCGGTCGCCGCGGATCAATGCCGCCACGGTCCTGTCGCCGGCGCGGTACAGAAGCGTCTTGACGAGTCGCTGCGGCGGCAGTTTCAGGAAGGCGGTGACTTCTTCAATCGTCCTGGCGTCGGGGGTGTCGACCAACAGACGCGAGCGCTGCGCCTCCTTGGCCGGCGGCGGGGTGAGCGAGCGCGACTCGGCGCGCTCGATGTTGGCGCCGTAGCCGCAGGAGGGACAGGTGAGGATGATCGCCTCGCCGCCGTCGGTGTCGACCACCACCATGAACTCATGCGCGAATTTGCCGCCCATCGCCCCCGTGTCGGACTCGACCATCACCGTCTCCAGCCCGCAGCGCTTGAAGATGGCGACATAGGCATCAACCATTTTCTGATAGGCGACATCCAGTCCCGCCTGATCGACATCGAAGGAGTAGGCGTCCTTCATGATGAACTCGCGGCCGCGCATCAGGCCGAAGCGGGGACGGATCTCATCGCGGAACTTCACCTGAATCTGATAGAGGTTCAGCGGCACCTGGCGGTAGGATCGGACCTCGCCGCAGACCAGCGAGGTGACCACTTCCTCATGCGTCGGTCCCAGCACCATCGGACGGTTGTGACGGTCCTCGGCGCGCATCAATTCCGGGCCCATGGCGTCCCAGCGTCCGGTCTGCTGCCAGATCTCCGCCGGACAGAGCACCGGCATGGTGATCTCCAGCGCGCCGGAGCGGTTCATCTCCTCGCGGACGATGTTTGAAATCTTGGCCAGCACCCGCTGCATCAGAGGCAGGTAAATGTAGACCCCGGCGGTCAGCTTGCGGATGTAACCGCCGCGCAGCAGGTACTTATGACTGACCAGTTCCGCCTCGGCGGGATCCTCCCGCAGCGTGGGGATGAACATTCGCGACATGCGCATGATCGGGCGCTCCTTGCGGGCGGCGGTCCGCCCAGGTCTTTATGATATTGGCCGCCAAAGACGGTCTCAAAACACAAACAAGGGGCGAAGGCCCCTTGCCGGTCGTTCCGGTCTGGCCCAGAACGGTCTGTCAGTATACGCGAATCGACCGATGGGTCAAGCGGCGAAACAAAACGGGCGTCCCGGCCGGACGCCCGCTGCGGATCGATATGTCGTCCGTCTCAACGCGGCTTTTTCTTCTTTACCGAGGTGTTCTCGGGCTTGGACGGGGTCGAGCTGGTCTGTTTGGTCTTCGGCTCGTCGAGTTTCTTGCTGTCTGAAGCCGGTTCTGCCGGGACGGGTTCCTCGGGCTTGACTTTGGCCTTCTCCTGGACCCGGTCATCGACGCCATCGTTGTTGGCATCGATGAAGTTGTTGTATTGAACCGCCTCATCCTTCTTCGACTCGCGCACTTCCTCTTTGAGTTTTTCCAACAGCGTACGGCTGGGCTTGGTCTGGGTGGCGGCGGGATGCGCCCTGCCGGTGTCGGTTGCGGGCCTCGCCGCCGCAGTGTCGGACTTCGGTTTGGCGTCGATGCCCCAGGCGTTTCCGCCGGCAAACATCCACGCGCCCAGTGCCGCGATGATCAGTGTCCGTCTCATCCCTGCCCAGTTATACATTGTCGGCCACCATTCGTCAATTCCGAATCCGGACGTGCGGGGCCGCCCGGTATTGGCCCCGCACGCCGGTTTGCGGCAGTCCCTCTGCCGTCTCCCGTACTGCTCCCTTACTTGCGATCCTTGGTCCGCAATCCGCGCTCGGCGCTCTTGACGCCCTCGTGGGACTTGGACTTGCCTTTGCCTCCGCTTTTGACCGCGCCGTCATCGCCGCCGTCCCCGCTGATCACCGCCTTGCCCACGTCGCTGAGGAATTTGCCCAGCGAGAATTTCGATTTCCCCTTGCCCGACTCGCCGGAGCGCTTGCCCTCCGCGGATGCCTTCTTGCCGTCGGCCACCGATGCTTCGATCCGCCGCGTCGCTTCCCGTTGGGCCTTTGCCTCCGACTTGCCGGTGCTATTCTCACCAACCTTCAGCTTGTGCTCGGCGTTGCCGGCATCGTAATCGCGCCAGATCCGTGGATCCTGATCGGCCTTGCGGTCCCTGGTGCGAGCGCGGTCATCCCAGTCGGGGCGGTAGCGATCCTTCTGCCCGCGCTCGACGCGAATCTCATCGCGGTCATAGACACGGTACTTCTGCCGTCCCTGCCCGCTTTTTTCCACGCGGAAGTGATCCTCGACATCTCCGCGGCCCCGCTTGTAGACCGAATTGAAAATGCCCTTGTCGCGATGGTGCGCATAGTAGTCGCGCTTGGGGTAGCAGTGGACCACATGCCGACGGATCAACCGCGGACCATCGTAGCAGGTAATGATGCGCCGTCCATGGTAGTGGCGCGGGATGTAGCAGGGCGCGATGCCGATGAAGATGCCATCGATGTAGATGCGCGCGCCAATCGGCCAGCCGATGTAAATCTGGCCGTAGAAGACATCCGGCCACGGGTCCCAGGCGTTGATGTGGTACACATTCGGCCGTGGCTGGATATGGAAGGTGGCCAGGTCGGTGGCGCACCAGTCGTAGTAGCGGCCGCACAGATGCCGGTTGACCACATCGATGTAGGCGTACCGATCCGCTTCGGCGCAAAAGTCGCGCAGGTCCGGATGCGGGGTCAGATGCAGCGGCATGTTGACATGCTTCTCATAGATCGGCCACTCCGGCAGACTGATCGGGATCTCCGAGGCGATTGCCTGAATGTATTCGGTGCCCGAAGGCCCTTCGACCACCCAGTCGACATCATCCCAGGGACGCGGGAAGGTGATCACATCGCCCGCTGCCACGAAGTTGTCCTCCCACGGCGCCGCCGGGAAGAGCACATGCAGACGCCCGCGGGTATCGATGTTGTAGAGCACGAGGAAGGCGTCGCGGGTCAACTCGACATGGACACGGATCTCTTCTCCCGGATAGTAGACGGCGTCCATGCCACGGTCGGGCCACACATAGACTTCGAGGTCGGTGCGCGGGCGCGGGCTGATGCGCAGCTCGGCGCCAACTTGCACGTCAGCGTAGGCTGTCGTTGCCAGTCCCAGGACCGCCAGCGCGGTCACGAATGTCAGTTTTGTCGTATTCATGATCCTGCCTCCTGCGTATGAGTCCATCGCCTTCTGATCCTCAGCGTTCCTCAAGGCCGTCACGTCAGGGACGGGCGATTTGCAGACTGTCGGGCACCACCGGCTTCAGTTCCGGATTGCCCGGATCCTCCTGGTGCGCCCAGTCGAACCGCACCCAGGTGCTGCCCATGTCGAACACACGCACCTTGGCATAGCGGTTGGCGTCGGTCCATACCACGTAGGTGTGGCCGAGGATCACCTCGCACCAGCCGACCGACGACCACCCCTCCTCCGGCGCCCAGCCGACTTCGTCGATGGCGTCGGCGTAGCCGAAATCCTGGATGTCATCATTGGCGTCGGCCGCCTCGATGAAGATCGTCTCCAGTTGCTCGTCGTAATCGAAGATGATGTCGGCGTCCGGCGAATTGCGGCTAACCTTCATCCGGCGAATGAAACTCCAGCCGGACTGATCGGCGGTCGCGTCGACATAGACATTGAATCCCTCCGGACGCGGCGTGTCGAAGACGTCTTCATATGACAGGTCGCTCTCGTTGCCCTCATAATCGACCGCGCTGACGGCATAGAAATAGGTGTGGCTGTTTTGCACGTCCCGGTCGATGAACGACCACTGCGAGCGGAACTCGTTGACATGCACCCGGCCGATTTCCTCATACAGGTCATCGGGGTCCTCATCGTCGCGGTAGATGATATAGAGCGCCAGGTCGGGCTCGGTGGAGCCATACCAATAGACTGTGACCTGTCGGTCGCCCGTGAGCGAATTGACGCCGCGCGGCACTCCCGGCGCGGTCAGATCGGGCTCGGTGATATACACACGCTCGGTGTCCTCGCATCCCCAGAGCAGCAGGCCTGCGAGCAACGCGGCGATTCCGGTCCACAGGCAACTTGAGTTCATGGCATCCTCCTTGGACATCCAGTCCGGGCAACCCCATGGCAAGGGGCGTGCCAGTCGATCCTGTTTAAGGAAATACAAGCGCGCCAATCAGTTGCCGATGCGGCTGAACCGTTTGGTCCACCGGATCCCACGAGATTTTGTGCGTCGATTTCGAGTCGCGCACCGAATTCGGGCGGCGGCTAAGACGTTGACCTCGTTACGGGAAGGCCCTTCTTTCGCGGCATGTCGCAGCCACTGCCTATAGCCAAATCGTCGCAGATCATCCATCTGCTGCCGCAGATGTCGAATCGCCATGGCCTGATCGCCGGGGCCACCGGCACCGGGAAGACAGTCACATTGCAGGTCATCGCCGAAAACTTCTCCCGCATCGGTGTGCCGGTCTTCATGGCCGATGTGAAGGGGGATCTGGCCGGTCTGTCGCAACCGGGGGCATCAAATCCCAAGCTCGCGGCCCGAATCGAGACTCTCGGAATCACCCACACATTCGCGGGTTGCCCGGTGGCCTTCTGGGATGTCTTCGGCGCCGGCGGGCATCCGGTGCGCGCGACCATCTCCGATATGGGGCCGATCCTGCTGGCGCGGCTTTTGGACTTAAACGAGACCCAAAGCGGCGTGCTGGCGCTGTTGTTCAAGATCGCCGACGACAACGGGCTTCTGCTTCTGGATCTGAAGGACCTGCAGGAGATGCTGAAGTTTGTCGGCGACAACGCCAAGTCGTTTCGCACCAAATACGGCAACATCACCGCCGCCAGCATCGGGGCGATTCAACGCGGCCTGGTGGCGCTGGAGCAGCAGGGCGCCGATGCGCTCTTCGGCGAGCCGGCGCTGGAGTTGGCCGATCTGATGCGCGTGTCAGCCGATGGCCGCGGGATGGTGAACATCCTCGCCGCCGACCGGCTGTTCCACGCGCCGAAGATCTACTCCACCTTCCTGCTGTGGCTTTTGGCCGAACTCTTCGAGGAACTGCCCGAGGCCGGCGATCTGGAAAAACCGAAACTGGTCTTCTTCTTCGATGAGGCGCACCTGTTGTTCGATGACGCCCCCAAGGCGCTGGTCGACAAAGTCGAGCAGGTGGTGCGTTTGATCCGCTCCAAGGGGGTGGGCGTCTTCTTCATCACCCAGAGCCCGCTCGACATTCCCGAAGACATCCTCGGCCAACTGGGCAACCGTGTGCAGCATGCCTTGCGCGCCTTCACGCCAAAGGATCAAAAGGCGGTGCGCGCCGCCGCGCAGACATTCCGTGCCAATCCGGCCTTCGATGTGGAAGCCGCCATCACCGAGGTCGGCGTTGGCGAGGGGCTGGTGTCGTTCCTCGATCCCAAGGGTTCGCCGGGCATGGTCGAGCGCGCGCTTGTCTTTCCGCCGTCGAGCCTCATCGGGCCAATTCCCCCGCAGGACCGTCAGGCCCTGATCCAATCCTCTCCCCTGCGCGGCCGTTACGAGCAGACTATCGATCGTGAGTCCGCCTACGAACTGCTGCGCCGCAAGGCGGAGCAGCGCGCCCACCGCGAGGAGATCGACACTCTGGCGCGCCGTCAACCCGCCCCCGCCCCACGTCCGGCGTCGCGCCGCCGCGACACTGCCATGGACACATTCATGAAGGGCACCGCCCGCTCGGTGGGCAGCGCGGTGGGGCGCGCGCTCATCCGCGGCATTCTCGGCTCCCTCGGCGGCCGCCGCTAAGAGCAACAAAGATTCCAAGCCAAGAGCCCGGATGCCAGCGGCATCCGGGCTCTTGGCTTGGAATGACGGGGTGAAGGACTCGGAGATACAAGAAATTGCCGTGGAACCGGGCGAAACACTACTCACAATGAACGGTCAAAGATCTTCGATCAAATCTCTCCACGTGGGGTTCAGTCCACGGATCAGCCGCTCTTTCTCTGCCCGTGTCATCGATTTGATTCGCTTTTCGCGCCAGATCGCCGCGTCGGCTCCCGGGCAGACCTCATAGTAGATCAGCTTCGATGTTCTGTATCTTTGCGAGAACCCTTTGACCACATGATTCTTGTGCTGCCACACGCGGGCTTTCAAGTCGCTGGTCATTCCGGTGTAGAGCACGGTGTTGTGCACATTCGTCATAATGTACACACAGTATAGTCTATCCATCGCTCCGCACTACCCAGACTGTCCACTGCCGCACCCCGTCATTCCAAGTCAAATGAACGCGGCGGAACGCCCGTTCATTTGACTTGGAATCTTTGTTACCCCCCGAGTGATTCACTCACTCCCGCTCCAGCCCGTACTCCTTCATCTTCAGCCGCAGCGTATTGCGGTGAATGCCCAGCGACTCGGCGGTCTGTTGCAGGGCGTAGTTGTGATGCTCCAGCGCCCGTTGGATGTGCCGTTTCTCCACCTCCGCCAACGGAAGGGTTGGCAGTTCGGACGGCGCGCTGGGCGCCGGCGCGGCGGTGATCCCGAGCGAGAAGTCGGCGACATCGAGGACATCGGTGCGCGCCAGCACACAGGCGCGTTCGATGGCGTTGAGCAGTTCGCGCACATTCCCCGGCCAATGGTAGGACAGAATCAGGTCCTTCGCCGCCGGGGTGATCCCGCGGATGGCGCGTCCGCGCACACGATGCTGCCGTTTGATGAAGGCGTCGACCAGAGGCAGGATGTCCTGCGGCCGTTGCCGCAGAGGCGGAATCGTGATCTGAATGACATTCAGACGGTAGTACAGGTCCTCGCGGAACTTCCCTTCCTTGACCATCTCCTCGAGATTCTGATGGGTGGCCGCTACCACGCGGCAGTCGGAAGTCACGGTCTCATTGCCGCCGAGACGTTCAAAGGCCTTGTGCTCGAGCGCGCGGAGGACCTTCGCCTGGATCGAGGCGGGCATGTCGCCGATCTCATCGAGAAAGATGGTCCCGCCGGCGGCCAGCTCGAAACGACCGATCCGTCGCGCCAGCGCCCCGGTGTAGGCCCCCTTCTCGGCGCCGAACAGTTCGGCCTCCAGCAGCGCTTCGGGGATGGCGGCGCAGTTGACCGCGATGAAGTTCTTGACCCGCCGGCTGGAGGAACGGTGCAACGCCCGCGCCACCAGTTCCTTGCCGGTGCCCGATTCGCCGCGGATCAGCACGGTGGAATCGGAATCGGCCGCGCGCGCCACCGTCGAGAAGACCTCGCGCATCGCATCGGAGGCGATCACCACCGCATCGTCGCGGTACGGCTCCTCGATCTGTTCGCGGAAATAGCGCACTTCGGAGAGCAGCCAGTGCCGCTCGGCCGCGCGCGCGACCACGGCGAACAGTTCGGTGAACTCGACCGGCTTTTTCAGGAAGTCGAGCGCCCCCTTCTTCATCGCCTCCAGCCCCTTGTCGAAGTCGGCGTGGGCCGAGACAATGATCGCCTGCAAATCCGGATTGATCTTCTTCAATTCCGCCAGCAGTTCCAGCCCGGATTTACCCGGCATCTGGATGTCCAACAGGGCGATCTCGGGAAAGACATCCTTGACCGCCGCCAACGCCTCATCGGCCGAACCGGCTTCGGTCACGGTGTATCCCTGTTTGCGCAGCGCCCCGCCGACCAGGTCGCGCTGGGGCTTTTCATCATCGACGACCAGAACTCGCAGGTTTGGCATGGTCCGTCCTCCGCGGACAAGGTAAAGCGTCGTTGTCCGTTGTGGTAGGGTCCTATTGTGCGCCGTCGCTGCCACGCAATCGGAGCGTAGCGATTCGATCCTCACTGGTGCATTCTCGTTGCCTACGCCACCATTTTGCTCTTAATTGCGCGCGCGAAGATGAATCTGACACCCCCGAAGGAGATTCCGATGAAAATCCTGCTAGTCGCACTAATCGCGCTCGGCTTTGCCCTGCCGGCGCACGCCAAAATCGTCACCCAGACCATCGAATACCAAGTCGGCGATGTCGCCTGCGAGGGGTACCTTGTCTACGATGACGCCCGCACCGCGCCGCAGCCGGGCGTGCTGGTGGTGCATCAGTGGATGGGCCTGACCGACTATGAGAAGTCGCGCTGCGAGCAACTGGCGGGGCTGGGATATGTCGCGTTCGCGGCGGACATCTACGGCAAGGGGATTCGTCCCGCTGATGTCCCGGCCGCCGGCGCCGAGTCGGGCAAGTACAAGAGCAATCCGGCGTTGACGCGCGAACGGGTCGGCGCGGCGTTTGACTGGCTGCGCAAATTCCAGCGTGTGGACTCGATGCGCACCGCCGCGATCGGCTACTGTTTCGGCGGCTGGGTCTGTCTTGAGCTGGCCCGTTCGGGCAAGCCGGTCAGCGGCGTCGTTGGCTTCCACGCGGCGCTGGATGCGGCCAACCCGGCCGACGCCAAGAACATCAAGGGACGGGTGTTAGTGCTCAATGGCGCCGATGACCCCTATGTCTCCGTGGAGTCCATCGCCGCCTTCATGAAGGAGATGCGCGACGCCGGCGTGCGCTATGAGTACGTCGCCTACGAGGACGCGGTTCATTCATTCACCCAGCCGATGGCCGGCACCGACAAGTCGAAGGGCGCGGCCTACAATCACAGCGCCGATGTGCGGTCCTGGGAGGCGATGCGCTGGTTCTTTGGGGAGATTTTCAGGTAGCGCGGGAGCGCCCTCACCCGATTCGCCTTCGGCGAATCGACCTCTCCCAGAGGGAGAGGTGAACTTTGCTCATTCCAGCGGATTGCTCACTTCGGAAGGGCTGGACGTTGCATTTTGGCCGCAGGAGTGCCCTCACCCGATTCGCCTTCGGCGAATCGACCTCTCCCAGAGGGAGAGGTGAACTTCATTGCTTCTCACATTTGCGGCTTCGGAGCAGAGAGTACTCACATCGTACATGGCTGAAAGGGCATATCGCAATCCTCATGCGCGATCGAACGCGAAGAGTTCACCTCAGTCTCCACGCGGGCAAACATTTCAGTTCCAGAGTGAGCACTCTTCCGGAATCAGGAAATTCACCTCCCCCTCTGGGGGAGGTCGCTCCGCGCCAGCGGAGCGGGTGAGGGCGCCCCGCGGCAGGAATGCAACATCCCGGCGAAATAATCGGGAGCATTCGCGGTGGAATTATTGTTTATTCCCGACGTCGGATCTGACGACCCGACACAGACCGGTTCGAACTGTCAACGCATCACGGAGTACCATAATCACAAGGAGTTGTCGTGATGAAAAACCGCAAGTGGATCCTCGGGACGGCCGCCCTCGCGTTGGGTGTGTCCGTTCTCGCGGCCCCCATCTCGCGCGCCGAAGAAGCCAAGAAGGATGAGCCCCGCTGGGACGAGTCCTTCAACGGGCACGAGATGTGGTCCAAGAATGTCGAGGAGGCGCTGGCGCAGGCGGCCAAAGAGGGACGTCCGGCGCTGGTCGACTTCTACGGCTTTGGCTGAGGCCCCTGCCGGACTCTGGCAGAGTCCACATGGGCCAACCCCGACTTCCAAGCCTGGGCGAAGAAGAACAACTACATCCTCGCCAAGGTCGAGACTGGCAAGAATCCCGAAATGCGCGAGAAGTTCAACATCGTCGGCACCCCGACGGTCCTGGTCTACAACGCCAAGGGCGAGCAGGTGGACCGTACGCTCGGCTTTGTCCGTCCCGCCGAGTTCATCGCCACAGTCGATGATTACCAGAAGGGCATCGGCACCCTGGCCTCGATGCTGGCCGAGGAGAAGGACAAGTCCTCCGATCCCGCCTTCATGTACAAACTCGCGGAACGGCTGTTGTCCTGGAACCGTATCGATGACGCCGACGCGCGCTATGCGGCGGTGATCACGGTTGACCCGGAGAACAAAAGCGGGCTGGCCGATGACGCCGTCCTCGATCGCGCCTGGTGCTGCCGCAAGAAGAAGGACTTCGAGTGCGCCATCAACCACGCCCGTGACTGCTACAACCGCTGGCCGCAGGGCGAGAAGGCCTCCGAGGCCTGGATCTATGTCGCCTTCTACTCCGCCAACGCCGGCAAGAAGGACGAGGCGATCGCGGCCTATCAGGAGTACCTGAAGAAGTGGCCCGAGGGCGAGGACGTGGAATTCGCCAAGGAACAGATCGTCAAATTGCAGCAACCTCCCGACTCCACCGCCACCAAAAGCGGCAGTTGAGCCGGCTTCCATAGAAGCGCACACAGCCCCGTCGGCCAATGCCGGCGGGGCTGTGGTGTTTTCGGTGATGTCCGTGAGTCCGCGGATCGCCCTCCCCATCATCAAGCACACGAACGGGAGGGCGACGCTTCTGCGGAGCCTGCTCTCCGCCGACTAGGAACAAACTGCAGGCTCGGCGGAAGCCTCGCCCTCCCCTCAATGCCCTCCCAGTGCGTGACTACGAATGCCCGCGCAACCGCCGGTCGACTTCCCGTCCGGCCCTGGCGATGATCTCGGGCATGGCCGCGATATCGACGCGGGTGGTGCGGAAATTGACCACACAGAGCCGCAGGTGGTACCGTTCACGGATCACCGCCGGCGAGACAAACACATCGCCGCCCTGCTCGATCTGCGCCAGAAGATCCTCATTGAGCTTGTTGAGATACTCCTCGGTCGCATCGGTGCCGATGTTGCCGCGCAAATCGGTCGGCACATAGCGGAAGGTGGCAATGCTCAAGCCGAGCGTGCGCGGCTCGAACTCGGCATGTTCCGAAATGAGTTCATAGGCATACCGCGCCAGCTCAATGTCCTCGCCGATCATCCGCGCATATCCGGAACGGCCCGCCTGCTGCAGCTGCAACCAGACTTTCAGCGCACGGAACCCCCGTGAGTTCTGCGGGCCATACTCGACGAAATTGAGCGCCTCCTCCTCGAGATGGTAGTATTTCGGCTTGTAGGTGAAGGCGTTGCGCAGATGATCGGGATTGCGGACCAGCGCGCACCCGGCCTCCAGCGGCGCATACAGCCATTTGTGCGGATCAACCGCGACCGAATCGGCCAGCGACAACCCGCGCAGATCGGCGGGCGCCTCGGGCGCGGCCGCGGCAAAGCCGCCATACGCGCCATCGACATGAAACCAGAGATTCTGCTCGCGGCAGATTTCCGCCAGTTCGGGCAACGGATCAACCGCGCCGGTGCTGACCGAACCGGCGGTGCCGATTACCATGAACGGCCGCTCGCCACTCCGGCGATCGGCGGCGATCTGCTCACGCAGGGCGCGCGTGTTCATGCGCAGATCATCATCGGTGGGAATCCAGCGCACCGCATCGGTGCCCAGACCGAACAGATCGGCCGCCTTTTCAATCCAGGTGTGAGTCTCGGCCGATGTGTAGACACGCAGCCGCGCATGGTCCGCCGCTCCCATCCCCTGTCGCCGCAGGTCCGCGCCGCCCACGGCGGCGCGCGCCGCGAGGAAACCGACGAAATTCGCCATGTTGCCGCCGCTGACCAGAATGCCGCCGCACTCGCGCGGGTAGCCGATCAACTCGGCGATCCAGCGCAATGTCTGCAGTTCGATCTCGGTGCCCATTGGCGAGAGCGGCCAGCCGCCGAGATTGGGATTGACCGCTGAGGCCAGAAGTTCGCCAAGCACTCCGATCGGCGCCGAGGGCGCGGTGATGTATCCCCAGAAGCGCGGGTGGCCATTGTAGAGAGAATGCTCAATCAACAGATCGGCGGCGCGTGTCATCAGCTCGCGCGGATCGGCGCCGTCCTGCGGCAGCGCGCGCCCGGCATCGAGGAGCGCACGGATCTGCGAGGGCCTCTCCCCTGTCGTCACCGGACGGGCGGGCAGAGTGTCGAACAGATCGGCAATCCGGTCGACCAGATCGTGCCCGAGGGCGCGGAACTGTTCCCCGGACATATTTATGGACACATCACGATTCTCACGCAACTGGCGGTCGTTCACAGTCTCTCCCTTCAACGAAGTCCCTCGAAGATGTCATGCTCGCGCTTGCGCCCGCCATTGACCAGACTGAAGACGCGGTAATAGGGCTGCCGTCCCCAGAGGATACGATGGGCCTCGGGCGGCAGGTCGCCCAGTTTCTTGTAGATCGATAGCTGCGTCTTGTGGCATTGGACCGCTTTCCAGACAATCTCCCAGTACTTTTCCGTGTTGAAGACGGCGGTGATTGCCCAGTCGGGCCACGGGTTGGCGCCGCGCTCGACGCCATCGACCAGGACCTTCAGCTCGCGGAAGGCGTCGTAGTAGGTCCGCATCATCTCGGCGTTCCACTCCATGTAGTAGAGCTTCGAGACACAGTGCGCCGGGTGGCGGTCGGGATGATAGGCGGCATCGGCGGCGCGCATCACCGCGGCGGTGGCCAGCTGGCAGATGGCGACATGGTCGGGATGGCCATAGGCCCCCTCGGGGCCGAAGGTGATCACCACCTGCGGACGAATCCGTCGCAGGTGCCCGACAATCCGCATCACCGCCTCGTGCGGGTCGGCCTTGTCGAGGTCGCCGTCGATGTAATCGAGGAAGTTGACCTCGCGCACACCGAGGACATGGGCGGCGGTACGCAGTTCCTGCTCGCGGGTCCTGCCCACGGTCTCCAGGCCCGGATGCGGCAGGTCGCCGAACCGGCCGCGTTCGCCGCGGGTGGCGGTGACAACATAGGTTTCAATTCCTTCTTCGGCGCAGCGCGCCAGCGTGCCGCCGGTCCCCAGCGATTCGTCATCGGGGTGTGCCAGAATGCACATTAATCTCAGTCGTTCGGACACGTCATCTCCTCCCCATCCCAAGGTGAAGTCCGTCAGAGCGCGCGGCAAGGAGAAGGACGATTTCGTTGCGGTCAATTTGCGCGGCGGGGCAATGGCGATTATAATACGGGCCGATTGATCCGGGAGACCTGATGCCCACCAAACGCACCGGTGATGCCACAATCAGCGACGCCGCGGTCCGTGCCAGGACCGGCAAGTCCTGGGCGCAGTGGTTTGCGATGCTGGATCGCTGGGGGGCGCGCGACCGGACACACAAGGAGATCGCCGCGCATCTGCGTCGCGTTCTGGATGTCACGCCCTGGTGGTCGCAGATGATCACGGTCGAGTACGAGCGGCGTCAGCGCGGACGCAAGATCGGGGAACGTCCCGCCGCCGCCGGATTCAGTCTCGATGTCCAGCGCACGGTGAAATCGTCGCCGCAGATCGCCTTCGATTCATTCCTGTCAGCCGAGCATCTGGTCAAGTGGTTCACCAAGAAGGCCAGGGCCGATCTGCGGGTCGGCGGGGCCTACAGCAATTCCGATGGCGACACCGGCGAATTCCTCACCCTCGAGCCGCCCCGTCGCGCCCGTTTCACCTGGGACAACAAGCGCCATTGCCCCGGCACGATCGTTGAGTTCACGGTGCGTCCTTCCGGCAACGGCAAGGTCGCGGTGCGCGTGACGCACTCGCGATTGAAGACCGCGCGCGACCGTGAGAAGATGAAGCAGGGATGGAACTGGGCGATGGACTCGTTTAAGTCCTACCTCGAAACCGGCCGGCCCATCCCCCATGAAGTCTGGCTCAAGCAGAACCCCTGATCAGACCGCCGGCACCGGCTGCCCATAGGCGGCCCAGTCTTCCAGCGCCGGCCCATAGATCCCCGGCACCCGCAATCCCGCCTGCCGCATCAGCACGGTCATCTGGCCGCGATGGTGCGCCTGATGCATGAGCAACGCGCGCAAGGTCAGGCCGCGTTTCCAGGTCTCGCCGTACATGTTGTCTTCCTTCTCGAGGTCGGCATCCTTCCACTTGGAGCGGATTTCGCCCTTCAACGCGGATGCGACCGACTCATACCCCTTCTTGATTTCGGCCAGCGACCCGGGCACCGGCCCATTCTGGTCGACTTCGGAGACTGAGAGCCCGGTCTGACACATCATCTCCGGAATCGACTGTGCCAGATGCCAGGCGATGCGTCCCAGTGTACGGTGCCCCGGGACCACCGTCTGCGCGAGCGAGGCCTCGGTGAGCGCATCCATCACCTTGGTGGTGCATTCGATCTCGTACTGCCAGTCGCGAACAAAATCCTCAATGTGCCGGTACATGTTTTGTATCCTCCTCTAACAGGATGAAACTTACCCGATGAATCGCGAGTCAATCACTTTGCCGGCCACCGTCCAGCCGCCGCCGCCTCGATACACATCACGGCCGTTTCCGCCCTACCGGTTTGTCCCCGGACGCGCCCCGCATCCGCGCCGTCATCCGGATGGGCACTTGTACGGCGCTCCCGAGATCGAGGTTGCCGCGTTCGACTCCGCACAGTGGATCTGCTCGCAGACCTATCTCTATGGCGTCGATCTCTACAATCACGCCTACTGGTGGGAAAGCCATGAGCAGTGGGAGGCGTTGTGGAAGGCGAGCGCCGATCCTCAGGCGGCGCGCTTCCTGCAGGGGTTGGTGCAGGTGGCGGCGGCGAACCTGAGGCGCTTCATGGGCTCGCATGACAGCGGCGCCAAGCTGGCGGCCAAGGCCTGCGACAATCTCGCCGTCGATGAGGACTACTTCCTCGGCATCGATGTGGCGCTCTTCCGGGAGCAGATTGCTCAGTTTTTCGCCGAAAGCAGGCCGGATTACCCCGTGATTGAGCTGCGTTTCCCAGCCTGCGATATCGGCTGATCTTTACGACTCAATCGGCTTCGGGTGCCGGTTAAACAAATACTTTAAGTGGCGCTTTCTGCGATTTCTCTATTGCGCACCGATTTACTCCTTTTTATTTCCGGCATCGGAACAGCCGTAGGATGCGGCTGTTGCAAGAGATAACTCTACCCGCGCCCTGACGCGGGGTCTGTTCTTAAACTCTCAACGGGAGGTTATGACAGTGCTGAAGCGCACAGTCGTTGTCGCGGTGGCGGCGGTGGTTCTGGTCGGTCTCGCGCCGTTTGCCGCATTTGCCGATCAGCCAAAAGGCCAGGTGCAGAACACCATGGCGGTCTGCGGTTGCGGCATGATCTTCACCCCGACCGCCGAGACCAAGTACATCGAGTTCGGCGGCAAGTCCTACGCCTGCTGCACCGAGGGATGCCACAAGATGGCCTCGGGCAACCCGGAGATGGCCGCCAAGATGTCGGAAGAGGCAGTGGCCCGGATGCAGATGAAGTCGGCGGTCAAACTCGCCGTCGCCAATGTCGTCGCGGTCAATGAGACCGGCACACAGGCCCTCTGCGGCTGCGGCAAGGAGTTCGCCCTCGCCTCCGACACACCCTATCTCAAAGCCGGCGATAACACCTACGCCTGCTGCAGCAAGGCCTGCCACGACATGGTCGCCAAAGACCCGGTTAAGGCCGAGGCGATGTTCAAGGAGCAGTTGCACAAAAAGATGTCGATGAAGTAGCGCCAGCCCCGCAGTCCGGGGGCTGTTTCTTCGTTCCTCCGCCAACCCCGTTCCCGACTGGGAACGGGGTTGGTTTTTTGGTACAGACGAAGATCGCCCAGGCCAATGCGTTTTGCGAAAGTCCTTACTCCAGCGCGATCAATCTGTCTTATCCAAGCCCTGACCAGGGTCAGGGCCACCCCTTGACAGCTTGAGCGCGGCCCGCCAAGCCCCGGAGGGGCGAAAGATATTAGCCCAGGGCGTAAGCCCTGGGTCGAGATAAATGAAGATGTGGAGAGACCCCGAAGGGGCGACACGGGCGCGCATCGAGAAATCGCGCGCATCAAGCCACGCACGTTATGCAGGATTGAACGGGTGTACTCGGCTCAAGAGCGGCTTCTACGCCGACAGGGTCAGGGCCAGATGGGCGAAGAGGCCGACAACCAGCGGCACTGAAAGGTTGTCGTCGACGCGCACGGAGATCGCTTCGGTGATGGTCGCCAACGGCGCGGCGATCAGGCCGATCCAGAGCGGCAGGCCCGGAATCAGAAACGCGGGAATCAGACTGGCCAGCAGAAACGCGGTCGAGCCCTCCCAGGAGCGGGAGCCATTCTCAAAACGATGTCTCCCCCATCGCCGTCCGACCAGCGCGGCGGCGGCATCGCCGAGAATAATTGTGCTCATGCCCAGCGCGGCGGCGGGAACACTGAATACCAGCGGGCAGAGCCAGCCGGAAAAGAGGATGTGCGTGGCGCCGGTGAAGGCGGCGGCTTCCTTGGGACGGACGATCGGATTGACGATCGGCGCCCAGAGACGCTGGATGCTCCAACCGCGAAAGCGCGCCAGATCCACCAACAATGAAAAGGCGAAGCAGACAAAAGTGACGACGACCGCCAGCCAGCGCGGCGCGATGTGATAACCGATCGGCATCACCAGCGCGAACAGGTGCAGGAGTTTGCGCCAGACCTCCTCCCGGTATTCCAGTTGCGCGACAGATGACGGCACGCTCATGCGCTATTTCTTCGGCTTGTGCTCCAGAAGCGGCAGGGTGGCCAGACGGTCATCGTAGCGCACCACCCCGTGGCGCGCGGCGGCCGACTCCAGCCAGCGACGGCGCATCCGCTCCTCGGCGTCGTTCATGAGTTTGGTGCGGATGGCATTCCACGACAGCTCCAGCGAATTGGGCGCGAGGCCATACTGCTGCTTGTTCTCTTCGTAGTGGCGACGGATCGCCGCCGAATCGGGCTCCTCCGCCCTGCCGGCCGACATGCGCGCCAGCACGATCGCCTCGCGTTCTTTCTGCGTCTGCTCGGCCAGCCCCTGCTGGATTTCCAGACGGTTGAAATACCCGCGCTCGCGCAGAAAGCCCAGCCAGCAGAGGTAGCGCACATACTCGCCGCGCAGGATCACCTGACGGTCCTCGGGCGATGGGAATTCCCCGGTGGAGCGGTTCATCCACTTGTACTGGTCCAGCAGGTACTCATCGGCATAGAGAGTGTCGCGTCCGCCGACCACCGCCATCACCATGTTCGGCTTGAGCTGTTCGTGCGGCAGCCCGAGGACGGCGTCATTCCACGCGATCTTCGAGACCGCCATGAGCGAATCGCCGGTCTCGCGCAGAATCTTGGCGCGCTGCTGCTCGGTCAGGTGGGTGATGACATCGAGACGGATCTCGGCGTCCATCGCCACCGGCCCGGCGGGACGTTCGGCATAGGCCTGCACGATCTGCCAGGCGTTGTCGGTCTCGAAGGGCTTGCTGATCATAAACAGCGGCTGGCGCATCGCCACCTCGGCGAAGATGCCGCCGCCGACCGATTTTTCGGAAATCCAACCTAATTCCCCACCGGCGCCGCGGGTGATCGGGTCCTCGGAGTGCTGCGCCGCCAGACGCGCGAAGTCCTCTCCGGCGGCCAGCGCCTTATAGAGCGAGTCGATCTTGTCTTCGGGATACCAGCCGATGAAGGTCGAGTCGATAAAGTCGCCCATGCCTTCCGTCGGCGCCTTCCCTTCCTTCCAGACGGTGATCACGCGCACCCGTCTCTGGTCGCGCGGCGAACTGTAACGGGTGATGTGGTTGTTGTAGAAGGTGTCGATGGTCGCCGAGTCGAGCTGGTACATCCGCGAGACTTCCTCGTGGATGTAGAGATTGGCGGCCGCCACGATCGCGGTGCGGCGGATGCGTCCCAGGATGCCATGCTGGTTTTTCAGACTGAGATTGCGCGCCTCGGCGGCCACCAACTGATCGGAGATCCAGCGGTCCAAAAGCGCGGCGCGGCGACGATTGTCTTCCAGCGGATTGTTGCGGTACATCTTGGAGAATACCACCATGCGGTGCAGGTCGCCGAGCGTGGCCTGCGCCTGCCCCACCTTCGCCACCACCAGATTAGTGTCGAATGCGATGGTGTCATAGGCATACGGGGCGGACAGCGCCGGCGGCGCCATGAGCGCGGCCAGTATCAGGGCAAGGACGGTGCACACGGGCTTCATCATCAGATCCTTATACTACGGCCAAAGGAAGCGGAGGGACAACCGGTAAGACGAGTCGAGGAATCCATGGTCGGTCAGGGCGCCATCGAGAGCCCAGCGTCCCACGGCAAATCCCGCCCCGAGCGCCAACTCCCCCGCGTCGGAACCGATCCGTCCGTAGAGGCGATTGCGGTAATTGATCTCAACGCCCAGATGCAGGTCCACCGAGACCGAGCCGGACCAGTACTGCGCCGCGAGGGTGCGTCCTTCGAAATAGGTCTCCGCCTCGCCGGCGAGCGTCGTCCGCAGCCCGTCGGTGACTTCGGGCAGGTCGATCTCGCCGCCCCAGTTGACATGGGGCACAATGGTCTCGTTTTCGCCGGAATCATAGGTGAGGAACGTGGTGGTGACATCGGACACCTTGACCCCGGTGCGCATGAAACGCCAGTCCTTCCACCACGCGAGGTCCAGCCCCAGCCCCCAAGCGCTGTTGCCGGGAATGTCATTGAGCAGGGCCTTGGCGGTGACCGCGACCGCGCCGAAGCGCCCGATGGCGTGCGCCGCCGACACGGCCATCGTCCAGTTGCTGTGGCTGGCTTCTTCGCGCACCCGCGGACGGCCGCTGACCGAGTCGATTTCCGTCAACTGGATGCCGCCGCCACCCAAACGGATCACCTGTGCTCCAAAGGCCCAGCCGGCCGCCACACGTCCGGAGGGCAACGCCCCGCCGACATAGTCATGGTCAAGCAGACTGCCGAAGGTCTCGGAATGCTGAAAGAGCAGTTCGGGGTTGGTCAGGACCGCCAGCGCCGCCGGGTTCCAGAAGGGCGAGGCGGCGTCGGGACGCGCCCCGACTCCCGTGCCCCCCAGCGACAGGGCCCGTCCGCCGATGCCGAGGTAGTAGGGCTCGCCGGCATATTTCGTGGCTGTCGCCGTGACCGGCAGGAATAGGACGCAGACGATGACGGCGAGGCGCTTCATGACATCAACGAAGACACAAAAAAAGCTACCGTTGTTCAATTTTATCCGAGAGGGGGGCAGGGAAACTCGGATAAAGTGCGGAAACAACGGTAGCTATATCAGTCGTCTTCAGGGACAGAGCCCCTTAGTGTGGGCCAATTAACTACGCCTGTGGCAAAAGTCAAACGAAAACTGGGATTAGTCCCAAAATGAGATGCCCGGAGAAGACCCCGGGCATCGATGTGGACAACTTGTGAATCGCCACTCAACCCTGTCCGGAGCGCTTCTTGAGGAAATTCTCGTAACTGGTTGTTTTGTAGTGATTTCCTGCCACATACTCGACCAGCGGCAGGAAGGTGTCCTTTGGCTTATATCCCGGAGCCGGGCCGATCTTGCCCGCGGCAGCATCGAGGAACCAGAAGCACGGGAAGCCGCGGACCTGATAGACTTGCGTCAGCGCCCGCTGAGTCATCCGTTCGCCCTCATGGGTGACCATGTTGGCGGTGGTGGTGTCATCCCCCCAGACTTTGACCGGGACCATGTTCTCGGTGATGTATTTGATTACCTGCGGGTCGGAGAAGGTTTCCTTGTCCATCCGCTTGCACCAACCGCACCAAGAGGCGGTGAAGTCGATGATGATCGGCTTGTTTTCATTTTTGGCCTTGGCCAGCCCCTCGTCGTATGTGAGCCAGGTGATCTTCGCCGGGGCGGTCTGGGCGGTGTTCTGGACCGGCGCGGCGGCCGCCGACGCGGGCTTGGAATCCTGGGCCTGGGCCGTGACCGTCAGCAAGAGCGCCACCACCGGAACCGCCAACCATCTGAAGCAGAACTTCATGTCCATCTCCTTACGCGCGTGAACGTCTGTGGTTCGGACCCGACAGGCGGGCTACTCCCTACCCCTTCGTACAAAATACCGAATCCTGCCCCAGTAGTTCCCTCAAAGTTGTCACCAGTTCACGGCTGGCATCGAGCCGGACCCGGTTGGACCTAATCTTAACTGTTTCCGTCCCGACTGGGTAGTACAGAAACAGGAAACCGTTTCCCTTGTCATATCGGCCCAAAACGGCGTCCAGATCATCCAGCACGCCGGCGGCAATTTGCTCAGGGGACAGCCGGGCATGGATGTCCAGCACCGCGCCATTGCGTACCTCCGCCAACGGCATGGCGTTGTTGAGGATCAGCTTGGGACGTTCGTTCTCCTTGGTGTTGGTCCGGCCCGTGAGCATGACCAGGGCCTCGTTGGTCAGAATCGACATATTGCGCCGATAGACATCCGAAAAGCAGATCACCTCCAGAGTGCCGCCGAAATCCTCGAGCGTGAAGAAGGCCATGGTCTGCCCCTTGCGGTCCAGCTGGGTCTTCAGTCCGGTCACCACGCCGCCGATCGAGATTTCGGATTCATCGGGCAAATCGGCCACCTGATCGGTGGAGGCGGTCGAGAACAACTGCAACTCCTCGGAGAAGGCCAGAAGCGGGTGCCCGGAGACATAGAAACCCAGCGCCTCCTTCTCCTTCTGCCAGCGCTGGTCCTGTGTCCAGGGCGGGACGTCGGGGAGTTGCGGCACAGTGGTGGCGATGTCGACATCGCCGCCGAAGAGCGAGGCCTGGCCGAGACGGCGGTCGGTGGCCGATTGCGCGCCATAGGCGATGGCGGCATCGAGCGTCGCCAACAGTTGGGCGCGGTGCCCGGGCAACCGGTCAAACGCGCCGGCGCAGACCAGCGCTTCCAGCGCGCGGCGGTTGACGGTGCGGACATCGACGCGCGCGGTGAAGTCGAATATCGAGGTGAACACGCCGCCCGCGTCGCGCGCGGTCACGATCACATCCACCGCACCTTCGCCCACGTTCTTCACCGCTGAGAGGCCGAAGACAATCCTCTCCCCTTTGGCGGTGAAGGCCGAGCGCGAGACGTTGATGTCCGGCGGATCGACGGCGATGCCCAGACGGCGGCATTCGCGCATGAACAGACGGATCCGGTCGGTATCCCCCATTTCCGAGGTCATCAGCGCCGCCATGAATTCGACCGGATAGTGCGCTTTCAGCCAGGCGCAGCGGTAGGCGAGCACGGCATAGGCCGCCGAATGCGCGCGGTTGAAGCCGTAGCGCGCGAACGTCTCGCAGAACCCGAAGACCCGTTCGGCCACA
This sequence comes from uncultured Ignavibacteria bacterium, assembly GCA_964593585.1. GTDB lineage: Bacteria > Zixibacteria > MSB-5A5 > WJJR01 > WJJR01 > JACQFV01. The sequence continues at coordinate 158,602 of CAZQIZ010000001.1, read as the reverse complement.
TCGCGCGGCACTTTCAGCGCCACCGCGCCATCGATGAACTCGGTCTTCATCTTCGCCATCAGTTCGGCGTTCTTCTTGCCCATTGCCGAACGCAGCGTGTCGGCCTTGCCCATCGAGAAGCCGGCCAGCTCGGCCGCCACCTGCATCACCTGGTCCTGGTAGACGATGACGCCGTAGGTGTCCTTGAGGATCTTCTCGATGCGGGGATGGTAGTACTCGACCTCTTCGCGGCCGTACTTCCGGTCGATGTACTTCTCGATCATGTTGGCGTCGAGCGCCCCCGGCCGGTAGAGGGCGTTCATGGCGATGATGTCCTCGAAGACCGTCGGACGCAGCTTGCGCAGGTAGTCGCGCATGCCGGAGGATTCGAACTGGAAGATGCCGGTGGTTTCCCCGGAGGCGAACAACTCGAAAACCTTGCGGTCATCGAGGTCGATCGCGTTCCAGTCGACGGTCGCGCCGCGGTTTTCCTGCACCCCCCGTTCGGCATCCTGCAGAAGCGTCAGCGTGCGCAGCCCGAGAAAATCCATCTTCAGCAGACCGATCTTCTCGATCCACTTCATGCTGTACTGGGTGGTGACCTCGCCCTTGCTTCCCTTGAAGAGCGGCACGAACTCGGTCAGCGGCGAGGGCGCGATCACCACGCCGGCGGCGTGGGTGGAGGCGTGGCGGGTCAGCCCCTCCAGCGTCTGCGAGTAGTCCAGAAGCGTCGCCACCCGTGGATCCTCGCTGGCCATCTGCTTCAACTCCGGCTTGGCCCGCAGCGCCTTTTCCAGCGTCATGTCGATCTCGTTGGGGATGATCTTGGCGATCTTGTCGACCTCGGCGTACGACATCCCGAGGACCCGTCCGACATCGCGCACCACCGCGCGCGCCGCCATCGTCCCGAAGGTGATGATCTGGCAGACATTGTCCTTGCCGTACTTGCGGATCACATACTGTATGACCTGGTCGCGCTCGCGGTCGGAAAAGTCGATGTCGATATCCGGCATCGAGATGCGCTCGGGATTGAGGAAGCGCTCGAAGAGCAGATTGAAGCGGATCGGGTCGATGTCGGTGATCGAAAGACAATAGGACACCAGCGACCCGGCCGCCGAGCCGCGTCCGGGGCCGACCGGGATGCCGTGGTCCTTGGCGTAGCGGACCAGATCGGCGACCACCAGGAAGTAGCCGGCGAAATCCATGCGGATGATGACGTCCAACTCGTACTGGAGACGTGCCTCCAGCTCGGGCGTGATCCGCTCGTAGCGCCGTTTCAGCCCTTCGCGCGCCAGATGCGTCAGGTACTCGGCCTTTGTCTTGAACGGCTCCGGCAGCGGGAAATCGGGCAGATGGAATTTGCCGGTCTCCAGTTCGAGATGGCACATCTCGGCGATGGCCAGCGTGTTGTCGATCGCCTCGGGCGTGTCGGCAAACAACGTCTTCATCTCGGCGTCGGACTTGAAGTAGATCTGATCGGTGTTGTACCGCATCCGATCTGCGTCGTTGAGCGTCTTGCCGGTTTGGATGCACAGGAGCGCCTCATGCGCCTTGGCGTGCTTGCGCTCGAGGTAATGACAATCGTTGGTCGCCACCAGGTTGACACCCAGCCGCCGCGCCAGTTCGATCACACGGGATCGGACTTTGTCTTCGATGTCGATCTGGTGGTTTTGGATTTCGAGGTAGTAGTTCTCCTTGCCGAGCAAATCGAGGTAGCGCCGCGCGACCGCCTCGGCTTCGTCGCTTTTGCCCGCCAGGAGATTCTGCGCCACTTCCCCCTGCACGCAGGCGGAGGTCGCCACCAGCCCCGCGGCGTGTTGTTTGAACAGGTCGAAGTCGATCCGTGGGCGGTGATAGAACCCCTCGATGTAGGCGGCGCTGACCAACTTCACCAGATTCTTGTAGCCGGTCAGGTCCTTGGCCAGAAGCAGGAGATGATAGCCGCCGTCGGGGGCGCCGGGCACGCTCTGCTTGTAGGTCATGCCCCGGGGGGCGACATAGGTCTCGCAGCCGATGATGGGTACAATCCCCTCGGCGCGACACTTGGTGTAGAATTCCATCGCCCCGAACAGGTTGCCGTGATCGGTCAGGGCCAGGGCGGGCATGTTGAACTCCTTGGCCCGCTTCACCATCAACTCGATCCGGCTGGCGCCGTCCAATAGCGAGTACTGGCTGTGGTTATGGAGGTGGACGAAATCGGCGAGTTTCATGCTCTTCCCTGACGGCTCCCGCGGGCAAACCCGCATCCATCACATATACGTCAGCGTCGCGTCCGGGACAATCACATTCCCCGATTGTCAATAACTTCGCCCGGCGCCAACCAGTCGTCGGCAATACGCCGCCTGTTGGTATCTTATGTGGGGAATTTGGGTCCTCCACCTGAGGCGGTAAAATGCGCAAACATTTCCTGATTCTGGCGGCCCTGCTGGCCATCGCCGCGCCGGTAGTCGCATTTCTTCCCGATACTCCGCTGTTCGGATCGGGGCAGCCCGTGATCGACCCGGCCGCAGTCGGCGATCTGTATCTCGTCACGGTGCGTCATGCCGATGATGCCCTCTTCCTGAAGCAGGCCGGAGTCGATGCGATTCTGCGCGAGGGGAATGACTATCTGCTCCTGCTTTCCCCCGCCATGGCCGCCAACCCGCGTCTGGCGGACCTCAATCCGCAATTGCTGGCGCGCGACATCGCCCGCCGTGATCTGGCGCTGGATCGCACCCGTGACGGCGCCAACGCCGCCCGCTATCCCGTGCTCTATGAACGCGCCGGGTTACGTCTGCTGCAGGTTCCGGCGCTCACGCTGGAGACCGAGGAGGCAATTCAGACATTGACGCCGCTGGCAACCCGCGGCCCGGTGATTGGCTACGCAGCGCCCGAGGCGCCGGCGATCGTGACTCTGGCGCCGATGTACGCCCCACTCGATTCAATCGCCGCGCTGGTGCGTGAGGACTCGGTCACGTCGTATCTGTACCGTCTGCAGGCCTTTAATGGCCGTGTGGCAACCAGCGGCTCCAATCTGGCCGCGCGCGACTGGATTGCCGGCAAGTTCGCCGCCTTCGGCTATGACTCGATCTACTACGATCCCTTCCCGGTGCAGTCTTCCGGCGGCGGGACCGCGACCTGCTACAACGTGGTCGCGACCAAGATCGGCACTCGCTTTCCCGATGTGCATGTGGTGGTCGGCGCGCACCATGATGGCGTGTCCGGCTCGCCGGCGGTCGATGACAACGGCACCGGCACCGCCGGTGTGCTCGAGATTGCACGGGTCCTGGCCGACATTCCGACCGATGTGACGATCGTCTTTGCCACCTTCGACGCCGAGGAATACGGCCTCTGGGGGTCGTGGCATTACGCCGAAACCGCGGTCGCCGAAGGCGAGCAGATCCTGTTCATGTGGAACATGGACATGATCGGCCACATCACCAACAGCAACCGGGCCAACCTCTACCATGGCTCGCGCATCCGGGCCGCGCAGGTCTGGATGAGTCTGGCGCCCGGCATCGCCGGCATCAACGGTTACATGGTCGGCAATTCCGGCGGCTCGGATCACTACCCCTTCACCCAGCGCGGCTTCGAGGGTATCTTCCTGGCCGAGTACAATTTCTCCACCGTGTATCACTCGTTTCGCGACAGCACGCGCTTCATCAACTTCGACTACGCCACCCGCATGATCAAGGCGTCGGTGGCGACGATCTACTCGATCCAGACCGATGTCGACAACGATGGCCATCCCAACGATGCCGACAACTGCCCGCTGATTGCCGGCGCCAGCCAGGACGACGGCGACGGCGACGGGTTCGGCGATCCCTGCGACAACTGCCCGACGATCTACAATCCCGGGCAGGAAGATGACGACGCCGACAACGTCGGCAACCTCTGCGACCAATGCCCCGACGACCCGATCAACGATCCGGACAACGACGGGGTCTGCGCCGCCTCGGATCCGTGCCCGTATGATGCGCTCGACGACGCCGACGCCGATGGTCTCTGCGCCAACGTCGACAACTGTGCGTCGGTCTACAACCCCGGTCAGGAGGATGCCGACGACGATGGCATCGGCGACCTCTGCGACGCCTGTCCGTTGGATGCGCTTAACGATGCCGACGGCGACGGTCTCTGCGCCAACAACGACAACTGCCCGACGGTCTATAATCCGACCCAGGCCGACGGCGACAGCGACGGGCGCGCCGATGCCTGCGACAACTGCCCGACCACACCGAACGCAACGCAATTGGACACCGACCTCGACGGCTGGGGCAATCCCTGCGACAATTGCCCGTATACGCCCTACACCGACCGAACCGACACCGACGGCGACAATTGGGGCGACCTCTGCGACAATTGCCCGACCGCCTTCAACCCCGATCAGGCGAACACCGACGGCGACGGTTTCGGCGACGCTTGTGACAACTGTCCCACGGTGCGCACCTCTGACCAGGAAGACACAGACGGCGACAACGTCGGCAACGCCTGCGACAACTGCGACTTTGTCGCCAACCCGATGCAGCAGGACACCGACGGCGACGGCATCGGCGACGCCTGCGAGTGCGCCTGCGACTGCCACGGCGACCCGGCCGCCTGCGACGCATTCCAGGACGTGCTGGATGTGGTCGCGGTGCTGGGGGTGGCCTTCCGGGGAGCGGCCCCGACGCCCGACCCGGATGCCAACTGCCCCAACGATCCCACCGATCTTGATTGCTCGGGTACAACCTCGGTTGTCGATGTGGTTCTCATTTCGAACGTCGCCTTCCGCGGCGGCAATCCCGCCACGGAGTTCTGCGATCCGTGCCCATGACTTCGAACCAATGCGGCGGGATGGTGGTCACAGCCAGAGAGGCCGTCAACCGGGATGGTGCTCTGGATTCCTGTGCGGCGGACTATGCGTGTCGCCATGCACCGCCTGCGTTGAGGCAGCATCAACCGAAACCGGAAGAAGCGTCGTTGCCGTCGCGAATCGCTCCTCGCGCGTCTGCGCACAGGCAATCAGCGGCGCGGATGCGCCCTGCCGACCCCAGACGCGGAAGCTGGCCAAATTAAGTTATTCCCCGACACCGAGGCGACATCACATAGGCGTCTTCGCGTTGAACGAGTTTGGGTATCGGTTCAACCTGCATCGGGCGGAGGCCGGGGCGAATCCGGCACGGCCGTTGAGCTTGACTCCGCATCAGCGGAATCGCTGAATCCAACCTCCGTCGGAAGGCTCGCCCGGCAGCTCAAGCGGGGTGCGGCAGGGATTGGCACCCGGCCCCCGCGCTGCGGTAATCCTGGCGCGGTTGAACGCAAACATCCGATCCACGGAGCGGCGAGAGCGCGACCGCCGAGTGAGTCGCGCCTCGCCGCGAACGGCGCAGTCAACGATGACGGTCGCGGACATACGCGTCAGAATGCATCGCCTCTCCGCTTGGTTCGACCACCTTCAAGTTCAAGTGTTGCTCTGTCCGGAAGCGTCGCTTGCGTGAGGGCGGGCGCACAAAGCCAACGGAGCGGGTCGTACGACCCGCTCCGTATCGGTCTCCGTAAAAAAACGCGCAGGCGCCGAGGCGTGTTAACGGTGCTTTGCGGCCTTCTTCCCGGCCGAGATGCGCCGCGCAAACATCGCGTCAATGACGTCGACCAGATCGGGCTTGCCGATTTCCTGGAGTTCGTAGCGGACGCGGACGCACGGCTTTTTGATCTTCATGATGCGGCGCAAGTCGATCGGCGTGGCGATCACCACCGCGTCGACATCGGCGGCGTTGATCGTGGCCTCCATGTCCTTGACCTGCCGCTCGCCATAGCCCATGGCCGGCAAGAGCTGGCCGATGCCGGGATAAGTCGCGAAGGTTTCCTTGAGCGTGCCACGGATCCAGGGGCGCGGATCGACGATCTCGGCGGCGCCCCACTTGCGCGCCGCCACCACGCCGGCGCCGTACTTCATTTCGCCGTGGGTCAAAGTCGGGCCATCCTCGATCACCAGCACGCGCTTACCCGTGATCAGTTTCGGCGCATCGACGTAGACCGGCGAGGCGCCCTCGATCACGGCGGCCTTCGGGTTGCGCAGGGCGATATTGTGGCGAACCGTTTCGATCGCCTCCGGCGCGGCGGTGTCGATCTTGTTGATGACGATGGCGTCGGCCATCATGAGGTTTGTTTCGCCCGGATGGTAGGTCAGTTCATGCCCGGCGCGATGCGGGTCTGCGACCACGATGTGCAAATCGGGACGATAGAACGGTAGGTCGTTGTTGCCGCCGTCCCAGACGATCACATCCGCCTCCTTCTCCGCCTGCTTGAGGATCACACCGTAATCCACACCCGAGTAGATCACGTTGCCGGACATGATGTGAGGCTCGTACTCTTCGCGCTCCTCAATGGTGCACTCGTATTTGTCGAGGTCGGCCAGTTCGGCGAAACGCTGGCAGATCTGCTTGGTCAGGTCGCCGTAGGGCATGGGGTGACGGATCGCCACGACGCGCAGGCCGCGGTCCTTGAGAATCTGGCAGACACGGCGGGTGGTTTGCGACTTGCCCGAGCCGGTGCGGACCGCGCCGATCGAGATGACCGGTTTGGTCGACTTGATCATCGTATCTATGGGGCCCATCAGCGTGAAGTCGGCGCCACAGGACAGCGCCCGCGACGCTTGGTGCATCACGTACACATGCGGGACATCCGAATACGCGAAGACCACCTCATCGACCTGCAAATCGGCGATCAACTTCTCGAGGTCCTGCTCGGGGTGGATCGGGATGCCTTTGGGGTATCCCTTGCCCGCCAGTTTGGCGGGGTACTTGCGGCCGGCGATGTCGGGGATCTGCGCGGCGGTGAAGGCAACCACCTGGTAGGAACGGTTGCCGCGAAAGACGGTGTTGAAGTTGTGGAAGTCGCGCCCGGCGGCGCCCATAATCAGTATGCGTCGAGCCATGGTGTTCCTCCGTCAGTGAATCGAATGTCGGACCGTGGGGCGCCGAACCCGCGCCCCGTGTCTCGCCGGCGGCCGGGGCGATCGCAACAGGCCCCGGCGCAACGATTGCACATCGCGATGTTTAGACGGCGGAGGAGTACCAGAGGTGCTCGATCATCGACGCGGTCTGGCGGTGATAATCGACGTCCGGCGCATGCGATTGCATCGCCGAGTCGTGCGGAATGGTGAAGAGCTGTTGCATCATGGTTCTGTGAATCGTCGAACGTCTCGTGAGTTCGTACCCGGGCAGGTCGCAGACCTGCCCCTACAATTTATCTCTGATCTCTCGCGCTCGTAGGGGCGGGTCTGAGACCCGCCCTTTGTTCTCCGTCACACCATTGGGGCAGGTCTCAGACCCCCTACAGATTCCACCCATCAATCGTCGATCTGCGCCTTTTGCAACGAGCCGGAGAAATCGACGTAGATCGCTTTCCATTCCGAGAACACATCCAACGCCGCCTGGCCGGCCTCGCGGTGGCCGTTGCCGGTCGCCTTGGTGCCGCCGAACGGCAGATGCACCTCGGCGCCGATGGTCGGCGCGTTCACATAGAAGATGCCGGTGTAGACATCGCGCATGGCGGTGAAGGCGCGGTTGACGTCGCGGGTGTAGATCGACGCCGACAGACCATAGGCAATGTCGTTGGCGACCTGAATGGCCTGATCGAAGTTGTCGACCGGAATCACCGAGACCACCGGCCCGAAGATCTCCTCCTGCGCGATGCGCATCTTGTGATCGACTTCGCCGAAGACCGTCGGCTCGTGGAACCAGCCGTAAGCGTAATCGCCCTTCTCCAGCCGGTGCCCGCCGGCCAGCAACTTGGCGCCGTCTTCCTTCTGGCCGATGCGCACATAGGTTTCCACCGTGTGCAACTGGCCCTCGTTGACGCAGGGTCCCATGTCGATTTTCGGATCGAGGCCGTTGCCGACCTTCAACGCTTTGACCCGTTCGACAAAGCGGGTGATGAATTCCTTGTAAACCTTCTTGTGCACGATGACGCGGGAGGTGGCGGTGCAGCGCTGGCCGGTGGTGCCGAACCCGCCCCAGAGCGCGCCTTCAATGGCCAAATCGAGGTCGGCGTCATCCATGACGATCTGCGGATTCTTCCCGCCCATCTCAAGGCAGGAATGCTTGAAGTGCGGGCCGCACAGCGACGACACCGAACGTCCCACTTCGGTGGAACCGGTGAATGAGACCAATTTGACTTCCGGGTGATTGATGAGCGGCTCGCCGACATCGCGTCCGGAGCCGGTCACCATATTGATCACGCCCGGCGGCACGCCGCACTCGTCCATGCACTTGAGCAGATTGACCACCGACAGCGGCGTGTCGGTTGCCGGCTTGATGACGATCGTGTTGCCCAGCACCAGCGCCGGCATGATCTTCCACGACGGAATCGCCATCGGGAAATTCCAGGGGGTGATCAGGCCGCAGACACCCAGCGGCTGACGCACCGACATCTGGAACTTGTTCTTCAACTCCGACGGCGTGGTGTGGCCGAACTGACGGCGCCCTTCGCCGGCCATGTAATATGACATGTCGATGGCTTCCTGCACATCGCCGCGCGTCTCCTTGAGCACCTTGCCCATCTCGCGCGTCATGTCGCGGGCGAACTCTTCCTTGTAGTGGATCAGCCGCTCGCCGACCTTGTAGAGAATCTCGGCGCGCTTGGGAGCGGGCATCAGCCGCCAAGACTTGAAGGCCGCGGCCGCGGCGTTGACCGCCGCATCGACATCGCGGTGGTCGGACTTCTGAAAAGTGCCGACCAGTTCGCGTTTGTCGGCGGGGTTGCGGTTTTCAAAGGTCTTGCCGGTCTTCGATTCGACCCACTTGCCATTGATGAAATTCTTGAACTCCGCCGCCTTTCCCTTGGCAGCGGCGGCGGGCTTGTTGGCTTTGGCGGTGGCAGTTGGCATTGCTTTTCTCCTCAACCCGGTGATCGGTGTCTGGTAAGTCTACCAAACGCACCGGGGGTACGTAAAGCGGAATCCGAATGTAAGGGAATGCGCGTAAGAAATTGACAGTAAGTCGATTACGCTAAATGCCAGATGGGCGCGGCCGCGCACTCAGACTTTCCGCTGCAACCAGCGCTTGCGTGAGAACCACCAAAAGTAGAAGCCGCTGGAGAGCGCTTCCGAGGCGGCGAAGCCCCACCAGATGCCGTTGGGACCGACACCGAGCCCATGTGAGAGGAACCAGATAAGCGGCACTTGGAAAACCCAAGCGTGGATTATGCCAATCACCATGACTGGCACGGTGTCCCCCGCGCCGGAGAAGGCGGCTTCCATCATCAGGAAGGCGCCAATGAAGGGACCGGCAATCGCCAGGATGCGGAAAAAGGCGACGCCCAGTGGCTCATAGGCCGCATCGGCGAAGAAGATGCGGGTGATCGGTCCGGCCAAAAGCGCCATACCGACACCCATCGCCAGCATCAGCCCCGCCGCCAACGCGATCGCCTTCTCAGCGGTGACGTAAGCGCGTTGCTTGTCGCCGCGTCCCAAGAGATGCCCGATCAAAGGCGAGAGTCCCAACTCGAGGCCGACCACGATGATGATGGCGACCTCGAGAATGCGCGAGCCGGCGCCGTAGATGGCCACGTACGGCGCGCCGAAGTGGGCGATCATCGGAGTGATGATCATGCGCACCAGCGAGAATGAAATCGAGCTGACGCCGGTCGGGAACCCGATTTTCATCATCTGCCACATGGTGGCCACGCGGGAACTGCGAACCGACTCCCAAGTCAGCCGCACGCGAAACGCCCCGGCGAAGAACATGGCGATGCCAACGATGGTCGTGAGCGCAAAGCCGATCAGCGAGGCCCAGGCCGCGCCAGCCACCCCCAGCGCCGGAAAACCCAGCCAGCCGAAGATCAGGATCGGATCGAGAATGGCGTTGAACACGGTCGAAGCGATCATGATCCACATCGCCGACTTCGGCTGATCGATGCCGCGCAGGGCCGTGAAGACCGTCCACACCGGGAAATTGAACGCCAATCCGAGGAACATCACGCGGCCGTAGTCGATCGCGTACCGCTCGACATCTCCCGTGGCGCCGAGCATCCGCACAATCCACGGCGTCAGCAGATATCCAATGACGGCGCTGATCAGGGCGGTGCCGATCTTGAGCGCAAAGGCCTCCACAATCGCCGTGCGCGCGCGCGGCAAGTCCTGTTCGCCGTAGCGTCGGGCGATGATGGCCGTCGAGCCGGCGCCCGCGATCATGTTCACCGACGACAGGACCCAGTAGAAAGCGGCGAAAATCGCCACGCCCGCCACCGGCTCGGCCCCCAGACGACTTACCCAGTACATATCGACGACGTTGTATAGGTGCAGCGCGGCGAACCCGATCATCGACGGGATCCCCATGCGCAGAATCGAGCGGTAGACCTCGCGGGTCTCGGACTGCGGGGTGACCGATGGGGGTGTGATCGGCTCGGCTTCCCCCGGCACCGGGTTGACAGGTTCGATGATGCGCTCGGACATACGAAGTAAATAGACGATGAAAGCCGTTCGAAGGTTGCGGCAGGCCCGCCAAGCCCATCCATCCTCGGCACAAGGGGCATTCAGCCTCTTGTCCCGCTCAAATCTCGAGGGTCATGCCGTCTTCGGCAATCAGGATTTCGGCGCGGGTCTTGTCTTTGTCAGCGAGAGCGCGCGCTGTGTCGAAATGATCGGCGATGTGCGTGAGAATGACACGCTTCACGCGGCGCTCCTCGACCCAGGGCCAAAGACGATCCAGCGGGACATGGGTCGATTCGATCAGAAGCCAATCGATCGGGGTGGGGATGCTGTCGAGATCGTTGAGACTGCCCAGATCGGCCGAGTAGACAATCGTCCGCTTCGCCGCCTCGATACGGAGCGCAAAGCATTCGCCCCGGTTGGGCAGGCCCTTCTCTTCGGCAAAGGCGCGCATGGCGGACAGATGCGAGGTCGGAAACGGCGTGATCCGTGCCGAGCCGGCCAGAAACGGGTAGCGCTCGACATGCGGATTGTAGGCAATGGTAAACGGCAGTTTGTCCTTGAACATGTAGCCGAGATTGAAAACGGCCTTGATCGGCCCCACCGCCTCGCCGGGGCAGTGGATGGTCAGCGGACGGTCGGTGCCGGTCAGGTAGCGTTGCTGGAGGAAGTATCCGAGTCCACCCACATGGTCGGCGTGGGTGTGGGTGATGACGATATGTGAAACCCAGTCGGGGCTAAAATCCGCCTGCAGGAAGTTGCGGGTGGCGCCATCGCCCAGATCCAGAAGCACACCCTGCTGGCCCAGGTCAAGCAGATAGCACGATCCGGCGCGCCGTCGCGAGGCCAGCCCGGCCGAGGAACCGAGAATGACGAGCTTCACGCCAGAGTCTCCCGCAACACTCCAACGGCGATTTCTATGTCCTCGTCATCGACATCGCGATGGGTCACCGCGCGGATGCGCGATGCGCCGAAGCCGAGCATCCGGACCCCGTGGCTTTCGAGCGTCTTAAGCACGGTCGCGGGGTTGTGCCGCGAGCCGTCCAGGTCAATGACCACGATGTTGGTCGGCGGTGGATCGGGAATCACCCGGATCCCCCGCAGCCCCCGCACCGCCTCGGCCAAACGTCGGGCGCGACCGTGGTCATCCGCCAGTCTCGGTAGCTGATCGTCGATGGCGTAGATTCCCGCCGCCGCGAGGATGCCCGCCTGACGCAGCCCGCCGCCGAAGCGTTTGCGCGAACGTCGCGCGCGGGCGATGAATTCGCGCGTGCCGAGAATCATCGAACCGACCGGCGCGCCCAGCCCCTTCGAGAGGCAGACTGAGACCGAGTCGTACCCTTTCACCCACTCCGACAGCGCAATCCCTGTGGCCGCGTGGGCGTTCCAGATGCGAGCCCCATCGAGATGGCAGACCGCGCCATGATCGTGCGCGATCGCGGCCACTTCCCGCATAATGGGCAGCGGCACCACGGTGCCGCCGGCGCGGTTGTGGGTGTTTTCCACCGCGATGATGCTGGTCACCGGGTGGTGGATGTTCTCCGGACGGATCGCCGCGCGGATGCGGTCCGGATCGGGGATGCCGTCGGGCGCGGGGATGGGACGCACCTGCAATCCGGAAAGCGCCGCCGGCGCGCCCACTTCATACCAGTCGATGTGGGCATCCTCGTCGCAGATGATCTCATCGCCGGGACGGGCATGGGTGTGCAACGACACCTGGTTGCCCATGGTGCCGGAAACGACGAAGAGCGAGGCCTCGACGCCGAAGAGCGCCGCGACCTTGGCTTCGAGCGCCTGCACGGTCGGGTCATCGCCCAGGACATCATCGCCGACCTCGGCGGTGGCCATGGCGGCGCGCATTCCGGGGGTCGGCTTGGTGATCGTGTCCGAGCGCAGATCGACAATTTTCATGTCACTCCATTCGCAGCGCGACATAGCGCAATGCGCCCCCCCGCTCCACTTCGGCCACCACCGCATCGCCGCTTTGCAGTTGGTTCAACGCCGCGCGCAGATCGCGGATCGACTCGACCGGCACCCCGTTGACCGCGTAGATGACATCGCCGGGACGAAAATTGTGCTCGCCGGGTGTCGCATCGGAGGCGCGCGCGGCCACCACCACGCCGGTGCGGAAGCGCAGCGGCGGCAGCACCGCGGCGACCTCGTCATTCAAATCAAGCGCGAGGATGCCCAGCGGCCCGATCAGATTCTCTGCGGGGCTGACCATGAACGCCAATTCGGAAGAGGCGCCCGGCCGTTCGATGACCTGCACTTCCACAGCCAGTTGGTCGTCGCCGCGTTGGAGATCGAGACGGACCTTGTCGCCGGTGGCGAATTGGTACAGGTTTACGTCGAACTGACGGGCATTCTCCATCGGCTTGCCATTGAGCGCCAGGATGATGTCGCCGCGCCGCACACCGGCCAGCGCCGCCGGACTGTCGGGAGAAACATCACCGGCGATCACCCCCCCAGTCGCGCGCCAGTCCGAGTCCTTCGGCCATGACCGGATTGATAGTCTGCGCCAGGACGCCAATCCCGCCGCGCCGGACTCGTCCCGCGGCGCGAATCTGCTCATAGACAGTCCGAACGATGTTGCTGGGCGCGGCAAATCCCAATCCTTCGCTGCCGCCGGATCGAGTGATGATCGAGGTGTTGATCCCGACCACCTGCCCGGCGGTGTTGACCAGCGGCTCACCGGAGTTGCCGGGATTGATTGAGGCGTCGGTCTGGATGTAGATCATCCGGTCCTCCGGACGCAACTGCCGCGCCACCGCCGAGACCACCCCCATGGTCACTGAGTTGTCAAGACCCAGGGGCGCCCCGAACGCCAGCACCACCTGACCCGATTTGACATCGTCGCTGTTGCCCAAGGGCAGATGCGGCAGACCGGAGGTGTCGACCTTGAGCACCGCCAGATCGGTTTCCTCATCGAGACCGACCACATCCGCCGGCAGGATCGGCCCGCGCGGCTTGACAATTGACTGGAAATCGTTCTTACCCGGCGGCGCATTGAGCACCACCTGCACCCTTTGGGCATTGGCCACCACATGGGCGTTGGTGACGATGTAGCCCGTCGGGTCAACAATCACCCCCGAGCCGCCGGAGCGCTGCAACCGCAGCAGTTCAGCGGCCGATTCGGCCCCGTCGCCGGCGGGGACATAGCCGGAGGAGACAATCTGCACCACCGCCGGCTGCACCCGTGCGGCGATCGCCTGCATTGCCGCCGATAGTTCGGCCAGCGCCAGGGCATCGCGCGGATCGCCTTTCTGCGCCGCGACCGGCAGTGCATTCCAGAGAAGCGCCAGGCAGATAATGATGGGAAGCTTCAGACGTGGGGACATGGCCATTCCTCGCATGCGCGCCGCACGATTGCGATTGCGGCTCCAAAAGGCAAGACCCGAGTCGCGGGGCGGGCGCCGGGCTTATTGGCGGGCGTCGTTTCGAATCTGCTCGGCGACCTTGCGGGCCATCTTGACGCAGTCGTTCAGCCCGACGCCATAGTAGGAATTGCCGGCGAAATACAGCCCCGGTTGTTTGGCGACGAACTGCTCCAGACGCGCCCGACGGTCGCGGTGACCGAGCACATACTGCGGGATGCCGCGCTGCCAGCGGTAGATGCGCATGAAGACCGGATCGGCCTTGATGCCGATGATCGGCCCCAGCTCGCGGCGGATAAGCGCCCACAGTTCATCGTCCATCAGATCGAGGATGTTCTGGTCGCCGGCGCCGCCGAGCATGGTGCGGAACTGGACGTGCCCTGCGGGGGCGCGGTCAGCGAAGATCGACGAGGTCCAGATCGAGCCCAGGGTGCGGATGCGCTGGTTGCGGGGAATGAGAAAGCCGAAGCCATCGAGCGAATGGGCAATATCCTCGCGCCGGTGTCCGGTGGCCACGACGATGATCGGCGCATACGGCACCGCGGCGAAGGCGATTCCCAGATCGCGGTCATATTGCTTGAAGATTTGTCCGGCGGTGTAGGCGGGACAGGTGACGATGATCCGTTTGGCGCGGGTCATCTCCCCCTGCGAGTCCATCACCACCCACCCTTCGCCGTCGCGGGAAATGCCCGTCACCGCGCGCCGCAGACGCACCACCGGACGGAGACGCTCGCCGAGACGGTTGGCCAGGACATCGAGTCCGCCCTTGAAGGAGGTGAGCCGTCCCCCCGGCCCGGCCGGCGAGCCGGACTTCTTTTTCTTCTCGGCCCGTTCGCGGCGCTTCTTCTCCCTCATCTTGGCGATCAACGCCTTGACCAGCCCGCCATACTGAACTTCCATCTCGCGCATGATGGGAAAGCAGGACGGCAGCGACAGTTCGCGCGCCACGCCGCCGAAGACGCCGGAGACCATCGGATCGACAAACATCTGCGCCGCCCCGGCGCCGATGCGCCGTGCGGCGAAATCATAGATCGACTCATCGGTGTCATCACGACGCGCCGGTATGAACGGCTCGCCGAAGATGCGCAGTTTATCATAGGGTGACAGCAACCCGGTGGTCAGAATCCGCAACGGCGAAAACGGCACCGGGTGCAGGCGGCCGTTCTTGACGATAAATCGCTTTTCCGCCTTCTCGTTGGCGGGTTCGAGTTGATCGCGCAACCCGATCTCATCGACCAGTTGCAGGGTTAACGGCTCGCGGTCGAGGAAACCATTCGGACCCCAATCGACCGAGTAACCATCGATCCGGTCGGTGCGCAAGGTGCCGCCGAGACGGTCATCGGCCTCCCAGAGTTCCCACCCCTCGGGCGCCTTGTCCAGCCCGAGCCAATGAGCCACCGCCAACCCCGTGATCCCGCCGCCAATGATGAGTCCATTCAACATGTGAGCTTTCGGATTACAGTTTTCTGGGGGGAGGCGAGGCCTCCGGCGTTCCTGTTTGTCGGTAATGGCCGCTCCAGCAAGAGCAGGCTCGGCGGAAGCCTCGCCCTCCCAAATCATTCAGATTGGATCGTCATCGGGATCACACATGGCCTTGTGCGGAAGCCTCGCCCTCCCGGATCATTCAGATTAGATCGTCATCGGGACTACACATGGCCTTGTGCGGATGCCTCGCCCTCCCGGATGGTAGATGCTGAATCGCTCTGTAACATTCTGCGTCAGATCGTGCGCGAGAACACCGGCCGCTTCTCGGTCGCCTGCTCCTGAATCCTGGGCAGGTAGGCATCGAAGACCATCGCGATGTTGCGGACAAAATGCCGCCCCCGCGGTGTGACCACAAACCCATCATTGTTGATATCGATCAGTTGGTCGTCGACAAACTCATCCAGCCGAGTGAACTCTTCGCGGAAATACTCGCGGGCATCGATCTCGAATTGCCGTCCCAGATCGGCAAACGACAGCCGCATCTTGCACATGATCGCCAGGATGGTCTCCTGGCGAATCCTGTCATCGTGGGAGAGGGTCCAGCCGCGATGGATGCCGGTGCCGGTTTCATCCATGCGCCGGTAGTATCCACCCAATCGCGAGTCATTCTGCGCGAAGCAGCCGCCGATCTCGCCGATCGACGACAGCCCCAGCCCGACCATGTCGCGCGAGACCGACACGGTGTAGCCCATGAAGTTGCGGTGCAGTCGGCCGTTGTGAATGCCCTGCGCCAGTTCATCGGAGGGCAGCGCAAAGTGGTCGAAGCCGATGGGCTCGTAGCCGGCGGCCAGGAGGCTTTTCACCGCGATCTCGAACAGGGCGAACTTTTCCGGCCCCTTCGGCAATTCGGCCTCGTTGATCTGCATTTGCTGCGGCTTGACCCACGGCACATGGGCGTAGGAGTAGACCGCCAGACGGTCGGGCTTCCAGTCGGCGATCATGTCCATCGTGGCGTTCCACTCCGCCGCGGTTTGCCGCGGCAGGCCATAGATCAGGTCCATGTTGATGCCGTAGAACCCGAGGTCGCGTCCGAGACGGTAGATCGCCGCGGTCTGACGGTCGGTCTGGTTGCGTCCGATCGCCTCCTGCACTTCGGGCGAGAGGTCTTGCACGCCCATCGAGAGCCGATTAAATCCGAGGGCGCGGAGGAACTCCATCTGCTCGCGGGTGGTGACGCGCGGGTCGACCTCGATGGCGATCTCAGCGGCCGGATCGAAGTCGAACACGCCCTGCAATTTGTCCCAGACCCGCTGCATCTGCGGAATCGACAGATGGGTCGGGGTGCCGCCGCCCCAGTGCAGCTGCAACAGACGGCGTTTGCCGCCGAATCGGGCGGCGACCAGGTCGATTTCGCGGAACATGTAGTCGAGGTAGCGCTCGATGGTGTCTTCGCGCTGCGCGATCACGACATTGCAGCCGCAAAAGGTGCAGCGATGCTCGCAGAACGGCAGATGCACATAGGCCGACAGGCCGCGTCCGCTCGCCGCAAACGCATCAAGGTGGCGGCGGTAATCGTCGGCGCCAAACGTGTCGGTCCAGACCGGCACGGTCGGATACGACGTGTACCGCGGGCCGGGACGGTCATACTTGCGCAGCAGTTCCGAAGGAACCGACAGATACGATTGATCGCTGGTGAATGAGGTCTGGCCCATCGGTCGCTCAACCCACCCGCGGCGGGGTGCCATGCACCGTCTGCACCAACAGCCGGAGGTTCTCTTCCGGGGTCGAGGGCAGGATGCCGTGGCCGAGATTGAAGATATGCCCCTTGTTGGTGATATCCATCGTCTCCATGATCCGCGCCGCCTTGCGGGTGATGGTCTCCGCATCGGCATACAACACCAGCGGGTCAAGGTTCCCCTGAATGGCGCGGGCATGGACCAGGTGGTGGGCGGCGGCGTTCAGTTCGGTGCGCCAGTCGACGCTGACCACATCGAAGCCGGCTTCGGCGATTACATCGAGCAAATGGTAAGTGTTGCTCAGGTACAGGATGACCGGGACATGCGGCTTTTTGATGGCCGCGACCAGCTCCTGCATGTGTGGCAGCACCCAGCGGCGATAATCTTCCGATGAGAGCAGCCCGCCCCAGGAGTCGAAGATCTGGACCGCGTCAACCCCCGCCGCGATTTGGGCGGCGAGATAGTCTGCGACCGCGCCGGTCAGATGGCCCATCAGTTTTTCGGCCAGACGCGGCTGCTCATAAAAAAAGCGCCGCGCCACGGAGAACTCGCGCGAGGTGGTCCCCTCGATCGCGTAGCAGGCCAGCGTGAAGGGCGCGCCGGCAAAGCCGATGATCGGAATGTTGGACGGGAGGGCCTGACGGGTCAGACGGATCCCCTCAGTCACGAAGCCCAGTCCCTCCGCCACATCGAGCCGTCGCAGGGCATTGAGGTCGGAAGCGGTGCGGATCGGCGCGGACAGACGCGGCCCGCCATCGTCGAAGGAGACCGGCACCCCCATCGGCGGGAAGACTACCAGGATGTCGGAGAAGATGATCGCGGCGTCGAGATCGAATTCGGCGATCGGCGCGGCGGTCACCTGCGCGATCAACTCCGGGCTCTGGCAGATCTGCTCAAAGGTGTGTTTCTGACGCACCGCCCGGTAGGAGGCCTGATAACGTCCGGCCTGGCGCATCACCCAGATCGGCCGCCGCCGCACCATCATCCCAAAACAGGCGTTGAGAAAATCACAATCTCGCATAGATGAATAGGTCCTATTTCGATTTGACAATCCCCTCCGCAATCACGTCGACCGCGGTCCGCAGCGACTCGGCGTCATGCGCCGTGGCAATGAATCCGACCTCATAGGCCGACGGCGCCAGGTAGACCCCATGCGCCAGGGCATGATGGAAAATCTGCTTGTACCGCTCGGCCGCGCCGGGATGAATCTGCGACGGATTCTCCGGCGCCTTGCCGCCGCCGAACCAGAGCCAGAAGATGGATCCGACCCGTGTCATCCCGGCATCGTATTGGGCCAGGTCAAGACGATGACGCAGAGCGGTTTCGAACTGTTCGGCCTTGTGCTCGAGACGGGCATAGACATTCTCATGCTCGATGATCTCGAGGGTGGCCAGGCCGGCGGCCATCGCCACCGGGTTGCCGGAAAGAGTCCCCGCCTGATACACCGGCCCCAGCGGCGCGAGTTTCTGCATGATCTCCCTGCGCCCGCCAAAGGCGCCAACCGGCAATCCACCGCCGATGATCTTGCCGAAGGTCATCAAGTCGGGTGTGTAGCCATAATACCCGGCGGCGCCGGATGCCGACAGACGGAAGCCCGTTATGACTTCGTCGGAAATCAGCAGCGCGCCATGACGATGCGCGATCTCCACCACCCCCGGCAGGAAGCCGGGCTGCGGCAGCACCAGACCATTGTTGGCCGCCACCGGCTCTACAATAATCGCGGCGATCCGGTCGCCATGCTGACTGAAGATCGCTTCGACAGAGTTGAGATCGTTGTATGTCGCAACCAGTGTGCAATCGGCAAAGGCCTTCGGGACTCCCGCGGATGACGGTGTGCCGAAGGTTACCAGACCCGAGCCGCCCTGGACCAGCAGGTAGTCGGCATGCCCATGGTAGCAACCGGCAAACTTCACAATCAGGTCGCGTCCGGTAAACCCGCGCGCCACCCGGATCGCCGACATCACCGCCTCGGTTCCGGAGGAGACAAAGCGCACCATCTCGACCGGCTTGACCCACTCAACCACTTTTTCGGCCAGCAGGACCTCTTCCTCGGTCGGCGCGCCATAGGAGGTGCCCTTGGCGGCGGCGCGTTCGATGGCCTCAAGCACCTTCGGGTGGGCATGCCCGAGAATGAGCGGCCCCCACGACATGCAAAAGTCGATGTAGGAGTAACCGTCGGCGTCGGTGATGTGGCATCCCTGCGCCGAAGCAATGAAGCGCGGTGTGCCGCCCACCGCGCCAAAGGCGCGCACCGGCGAGTTCACGCCGCCGGGAATGACACGGTCGGCGCGCGCCTTCAACGCCGCCGAGTTGGCGACGGGGGCGGAAGTGGGAGTATCGGTCGTTGTCATAGCGATAATTGTGTGTAAGCCGCGCAGACAGTGGCACAGGCTTTCGGCCTGTGCCGCGCCGGCTGAGAGCCGGCGCCACTTGATCAATGACTATTGAGAGCCGTCGGGCACAGCCCGCCCTACACCCACTTCCCCTTCAGGATATCCCGCAAATGGTAGGTCAGGATGATCGACGCGCCGGCGCGGGTGATCGCGGTCAGGTTTTCGAGGACCAAGTCGCGCTCCTGCGCCAGGCCATCGCGCACCGCCAGTTTCACCATCGTGTATTCGCCGGAAACGTTGTAGGCCGCGATCGGCACATCCACCGACTGCGCCAGATCATGGATCACGTCAAGATAGGCCAGCGCCGGCTTGACCATGATCACGTCGGCGCCTTCCTCCAGATCCAGTTGCGCCTCTATCCGCGCCTCGCGGCGGTTGCGCCAATCCATCTGATACGATTTGCGGTCTCCCTTCTGCGGGGCCGAGTCGGCCGCTTCGCGGAAGGGGCCATAGTATGACGAGGCATACTTGGCGGTGTAGGCGAGGATGCCGGTGTTGGTGTAGCCGGCGCGGTCGAGGGTGTGACGGATCGCGCCGACACGGCCATCCATCATGTCCGATGGCGCGACCCAATCGACCCCGGCCTGCGCCAGACGCAACGCCATCTGCGCCAGGACCGGCAGCGAACGGTCGTTGTCGATCACATCGCCGTGCAGGATGCCGCAATGCCCCGAATCGGTGTAAGCGCACAGGCAGACATCGGCCGATACGAACAGGTCGTGACCGAACTCCTTGCGGAGCCGTTCGACCGCTCTGACCACGGGATTGGAATCGGCGAAGGCCGATTCGGCTCCGGCGCCCTTGAGGTGCGTTACGCCAAAGAGCATGATGCGCTTGATCCCAACCTTGAGATCGGCGCCAATCGACTTGACCAGGTGGTCGACGTTCTCACGGTAGATCCCCGGCATGCTGCCGATTTCGGTCTTGCCGATGGCATCCTCACCGACGAAATACGGCTGAATCATGCCATCGGTCGACAGACGGGTCTCGGCAACCATGTCGCGAATCGTCAGATTGCGGCGCAAACGGCGCGGCCTTCTAAAGGGCGAATAGTCCATGAATCACCTCGGCAGTTCCTTCCAATGAGCGATCAAACGCCTCAAACACCAGGGGACAGCCCAGCGAAAGTAACGCTTCGCTGGTCGCCGGTCCAATGGCAACCGGCAGAGCTTGAGCCGGCAGCGACCGTTCCGACAACAAAAAGCGCGCCGCCTGCGGGCTGGTGAAGACCACCGCCGCCGGATCCTTGAGACTGCGGGTACACCCGGCCAACTGCGGGTGCTTCACCATATCATAGCAGACCAACCGTTCGAAAGCGCCCGCCTCGGCGGCCAGGCCGGTCTCGAGATCCTCGCCAGCCGCGGCGCCGCAGGGAAAAAGGACACGTCCGATCGCGCCCTTGAATTCAGCCGCGAACTGCTCGGCCAGCGAGACCGCGTCAGCGACATCGCCGACGAAATGCGGCGCCCAACCGGCCTCCCGCATCGCCTGCGCGGTCTTCTTCCCCACGGCCGCCAGACGGGTTGTCGGCGAAAACGCGGCGCGATGCTCCTGCAGGAGCCGTTTGAATTCACGCACCGTGACCTGGCTGGTGAAGATGACCCAATCGTAGGCAGCGAGATCGGCCAGACAACGCCGCTGATGATCGCGGTCGCCGGCTTCCACGGTGACAAACACCGGCACGGGCACCGCCTCCAGGCGCGGCGAGGCGACCGCCTGAATGAAGGCCTGCGCGCGTTCGGGCTCGCGCGTGATCCAGACCGATCCGTGGCCGTCCAGGTCGCGTTGCGCCTCGCGTTTCAGGTAGGCGACCGCCGAGAGAATGATGGTCTCCGGATCGCGTCCGCAAACAATCACCCGGCGCGGCAATCCGCCCTGTTCATCGCCGAGAAATGTCGCCAGGCGGTATCCCTCTCCGGTCTTCTCGGCCGCAGTGCCCAACGCCAGTTGGCAACCGCCTTCCAAGCGACGCAGCACTTCCCGCTCGAGATAGACAATCTGACGGAGGTCGGGTGAATCGAGGCGGGATACGATGGCGCGCGTCTCGCGGTCATCCTGCCGCAGTTGCAGGCCCAGCGCCCCTTGCGCCGGCGCGGGCACCAGCAACGATTCGGAAAGACGGTAAACATGGAACTCATCGAGCGGCAGTTCCAGACGGTCCAGCCCGGCCGACGCGGCGAGAATGGCATCGTAGCGCCCTTCGCTCAACTTGCGCACACGGGTCGGAACATTGCCGCGCAATGGCTCCAGCACCAGGTCGGGACGCAGAAAGCGCAGCTGCGCGACACGGCGCGCCGAGGAAGTGCCGACTTTGGCGCCATGGCGCAGCCGCAGCGGCATGCCGGCGTCAAAGGCCTCGCGGCGGATAAGCAGGATATCGCGACGGTCGGCCCGTTCCGGCACCGCGCCCAGCATCAGACCGTCGGGCATGACCGTCTGCAGGTCTTTCAGTGAATGCACCGCCAGGTCTATCTGCCCGGCCAGGAGCGCGTCTTCAATTTCCTTGGTGAAGAATCCCTTGCCGGTCATGCCGACGAACGGCGTGTCGAGGTCCTTGTCGCCGGCGGTCTTGATGATGACCAAATCGGCGTCGACCCCGGCGGCCTGTTGCAACAAGGCCCGCACATGGCGGGCCTGCCAGAGAGCTAAGTCACTGCCGCGTGTGCCAATTTTCATAGGGCGTCCAGATCGTTGCCAATCTTGCCGAGGCAGACGCCGCTTTCGCGCATGGCGCAGCGCGCGGCCGCCGGATGCTCCGGCTGTGCGCCTTCGGGGTGCTCTTCCACGCACTCGTAACCGGCCAGAAGCGCGCAATCCTCGCGGGCGGTGTCGGTGTGGTGCGCCAGCGCTTCCATCGGCAGATGGTTGCTGTACTGGACGAGTTGGCGGACAAAGTGGGCGATGGTCTCGCGGTCGGTGGCGGTCAGGTGAGCCAGACGCGATTCGAAGAGGCGGCGCATCTGCGCTTCGGCGTAGGCCATGCCCTCGTTGAGCGCCGAGGCCATGACCGGCTGCAAGGCGCGCTGGGCATTGACCATGTGCGCGCGTCCGATCGCCTGATCGATGATGCGCTCGGCGGCGTCGACGGCGCGGAAACGCTCGCGGCGGTTCCGTTCGGCCTGAGTGCGGAAGTGGCCGATGTCGCGCACGGTGACATGCTTCATCTCGGCGACCGCGGCATCGACATCGCGCGGGACCGCCAGATCGATCATCAGCAGGCCGCCGGTGGCCGGCACGATGTTGGCCATGCTGCGCGGCGTGAAGATCGGCTCGGGGGACCCGGTGGAGGTGAAGATCACATCCACGGTGCCCGCCTCGGCGAAGAAGGCCGCCAGCGACTTCGCCTGCCCGCCGAATTGCGCGGCCAGTTCGATCGCCTTGGACTCGGTGCGATTGACAAAGAGCAGGTCGGCGAAGCCGCGCTCGCGCAGGTGCCCGGCCAGTTTCACGCTCATCGGACCGACACCCACCAGCGCGATCGCCGGACGGGTCTTTCCCTGCAGGTGCTGGTCGATGGACTCCAGCAGCAAATTGACCATCGAGACCGAGGATTTGCCCAGCGGGGTCTCGCGACGGACCTTTTTGGCGACGCGGAAGGCATCGGAGAAGATGTTGGCCATGCGCGGCCCGGCCAGACCCATTTCCTGGGCCTGTGTCAGCGCCGTCTTCATCTGTCCCAGAATCTGCGCCTCACCCACCATCATCGAGTCCAGCGAGGCGGTGACACGATACAGATGACGCAAGGCGCGGAAGGCCACCTGTGACGAAATATCCGATGGTTCGAAGTGGATGTGCTTGTCGTGCAAGAAGAAGTCGAGCAGGCGGTTGCGGAATTCCAAGCCGGCGGGGCGGTCGGCGGTCACATAATAGAACTCCGAGCGATTGCAGGTGTACACCGGCACCAGCTCGGCGAAATTGCAAAAGGACTTCAGGTCCTGCAGTCGCCGGGCGCGATCCGCTTCCGGGACCACCAGCGCCTCCAGCAACGGCAGGTTACCGCCCTTGACACCGACTCCGATCACACCGAACGACATCATAAGCTTGTCCCGTCCTGTTGGCGCCGTCCCGTGATCCCCCGGCGCTGTGTTACTGATACGGCAAACCGCCCTGCAAGCAAGACCTATTTGATCTTGCAAGCGCGCGCCACCCGACTTTTGCCACCCGGAGAATCTATCGGACCCGCCGGGCCGCGCACTTGACCAATATACAGTCCGTCAAGTATTTCGTGGCCCGCCGATACCGGGTTTTTGCCATCTGCTTATACCGGAATGTCAAAGAATCGCACAGCCGGATCGCCCCGTCGCTTTCCGGACAGCCGGCGATCCTCGGCCCGACGATCGATGGGCCCGATCCCACACCCGACCGCGGCCGCTCAGGCGGCCTGGGGATCGACCTCGGCCTCGATGGGGGAATCATCCCCCTTGCCCACGCACGTGCTGTCATGGTGCACCTTGACCCCATACTCGTACAGCTTGTTGCGCAGGGTGCGGGTTGAGATCCCCAGACGGTGGGCGGTGCGTGTCTGGTTGTTGCCCTCGGCATCCAGGGTCGCCAGGATCAACTCGCGCACCACCTCCTCGATGGTGCGCCCTGAGCGCACCGGCGGTGTCGGATATGGCGCCTCGCCGCTGACCAGTTCGGGCGGCAGGTCATCGACGGTGACCACGTCGTCGTCGCTGACGATAACGGCGCGCGCGATCACGTTTTCCAGTTCGCGGGCGTTGCCCGGCCAGCTGTAGCGGCGCAGTAGTCGCATCGCCTCGGGGCTGATCGACAACGACGGCCGTCCCGTTTGCCGGCAGGCCTCTTCTGCAAAGTGCCGCGCCAAACAGGGGATGTCGTCCGGCCGTTCGCGCAGCGGCGGCAGATGGATCGGGACGACATTGAGCCGATAGTACAGATCCTTGCGGAAACGGCCCGACTCGATCTCCGCCGGCAGATTTCGGTTGGTCGTTGCGATCACATGCACATCGACCGGCGACGGCAGAAGCGAGCCGACCCGCTGGACTTCCCGCTCCTGCAACGCCCGCAGGAGCTTGGCCTGGAGAGACGCCGGCATCTCCGAGATCTCATCGAGCAGCAGCGTGCCGCCGTGCGCCAGTTCGAAGAGTCCAGGCTTCTGCCTGATTGCGCCGGTAAACGCCCCCTTCTCGTGGCCAAACAGCTCGCTTTCGAAGAGATGCTCGGGCAGCGCGGCGCAGTTGATGGCGCGGAACGGCCCGGCGCGGCGGTTGCCGCGAATGTTGATCATCCGCGCCACCAGCTCCTTGCCGGTGCCCGATTCCCCGGTGATCAAGACCGTGGCGCGGGTGTTGGCAACGGCATCAATCGTGCCCAGCACGCGATGAATGAAAGGCCATGTCGCAAGGAGGTGGTCGAACGCTAAAGGTACGGCGGCGGTGGCGGGCACTGGCTGTGCATACATCTCAGTCCATTCTTGCTCCCCCGTGGACCCGTTGCCCGTGCGCGGCGATCCGGATATACTCAATCCGGATTGCCTTTGGCAACACTTCACCCAAAGGTTTTGACAATCCGCGTAACTTTATGTGGGATCGATACTGTGGATTCGCAACCACGAAAACCGCTTCAGTGGTGGTAGCGCCGGAAGAACCAAGTCAGTACCGGAGGTGTCACCAACGTGGTGAGGATGACCATAATCACCACGGCCGAATAGACTTCGGGCAGTACGATTTTGTGCCCTTGATAAACGAGAGTGGCTCCGATGCCGGCGAAGATCAGCCCGACCTCGCCGCGCGGGATCATCCCCAGCCCCACGATCCAGCGGTTGGGCCGCGACTGCGGCGTGTTGACCACCCCGAATGAACTGAGCTGCTTGCCGATGATTGCCGCCAGGGTCAGGACCAGCGCAAAACCGAGCACCGACGCCTTGCCAAACGTTGAAAGATCGACATCCATCCCCATCTTGACAAAGAAGATGGGAACCATGAAAAGCGCCAGAGGCGCCAGCATTTCTTCGAGCGTGTGTTTGCCGAGATTGGGATGATCGCGGTAGTGGACCTCGTCGAGCACCAGGCCGGCGGCAAACGCGCCGACAATCGGCGCAAGGCCCACAACGGCGGCCACGTAGGCGGTCGCGAAGCAGGCCGCCAGCGACGTGATCAACAGCATACCGTGGACGCGCAGGTAGCTGGCCACCCGGAACAACGGCTTGTACACCAGTCGCCCTACAATAATCGCCCCGGTCAGGAACAGCACCGCCTTGGCGATCAACCAGAGGATCGCTGCCGAGGACATCGTCTGCCCGGCATCCGCCGCCTGGATAATCCCGGAGACCACCGCGAGGATGAGAAGGCCAAGCACGTCGTCGATTACCGCCGCGCCGAGAATGATGCGCGACTCGTCGGTGTCGATCTTGTTGATGTCCTTGAGCACCCTCGCGGTGATTCCCACCGACGTCGCCGTCAGGATGGCTCCGAGGAAGGCGTGCATGTATTCCGACTCCTCGGGATAAAACCAGATTCCGACACCCCACCCCAGCAGGAAAGGACCCACCACGCCGAGCACCGCCACCAGGAACGACGAGACGCCGACGCGCATCATCTGTCCGAGATCGGATTCCAGTCCCACCTCGAACAGCAGGATGATGACTCCGATCTCGGCCAGCACATGGATGGTGGCCAGGTGCGACAGCGGCTCAAACCAACCCAGCCCGACCAGCGCCAGATTGCCGATCACCACGCCGAAGAGCAATTCGCCGAGCACCGCCGGCTGGTCGAATCGTTGCGCCAGGGAACCACCCAGCTTGGCGCCGACCATGATGACCGCCAGCGCAATCAACACGCTCGGGATGCTGTCGCCGGGGCCGTCACTCGACGCGGCCCACGCGGTGGAGGCAGCCAACAGGATCAGGGCGATGGTCAGTACGGTCGGTATCCGGATGCGCATGCGCCTACGCCGTTTTTACGATGGCTGCTCGTCGGTGAACTGCGTCAGCGGACGGCAGATAAACCAGAACTTGGCGGCGTAGTCATCGCCGAAGTAGAGTTCAAACAGGTATTTCCCGTCAAAGACGATGGTCCCGTTGTCCAACGTGCCATCAAACGGCACCGTGTACTGCCCCGGCTCCTGCGGCCCAATCGGAATAACCGTAATCAGCTCGCCGCTCAGCCCATAGATGCGCGCCTCGACCGTGGTCGTGGCGTAAACGGTGTAGCGGATGAAAGGCCCCATCCAGATCGGACGGCGTCCGTTGACCAGATACAGTAGGTCGGCCTTCGGCGTCAGCGTCGGCGATTGCGCGGCGCAGGGCACACTGACAGCCAGCAGCGCCGCGGTCAGCAGCATGCGGGAGAATTGTTTCATGGCACCACTCGCAGAACGATCAGCGCGTCCGGGGCTCGACGGCCTCCTGGCCGTTGCCGCCGGGCGTCTTCAGTCCATACTCATACAGCTTATTACGCAGCGTGCGCGAGGAAATTCCGAGGCGGTCGGCGGCGCGGGTCTGGTTGTTACCCTCTGCCTCCAGCGTCGCCAGGATCAGCCACTTTTCCATGTCGTGAATGGTGGTGCCGACGCCCACGGGATTCGACCTCGGTTTCGGGCCGCCGGTGGCCAGTTCGCGCGGGAAGTCCTCCGGTGTCAGCACATCCGACGAGGCGGTTACCACCGCGCGCTCCAGATAGTTTTCCAGCTCGCGCACATTCCCCGGCCAGCGGTAGCTCTCCAAAAGCCGCATCGCCGCGTCGCTCACTCGTTTGACCGAACGGCTGTTCTCCTGGTTGAACCGCCGCAGAAAATGCTCGACCAGCGGCGGGATATCCCCCTGCCGTTCGCGCAGCGGCGGCAGGTCGATCACCACGACGTTGAGCCGATAGAACAAGTCCTCGCGGAAGTTGCCGTTGGCGACTTCGGTTGGCAGGTGGCGGTTGGTGGTGGCGATCACGCGCACATCGACCGGCAAGGCGCGATCGGACCCCAGCCGCTGGATCTCGCGCTCCTGCAGCACGCGCAGCAGTTTGGCCTGCAGGGCGGTGGTCATCTCGGAGATTTCATCAAGCAGCAGCGTGCCGCCATCGCAGAGCTCGAAGAGCCCGCGTTTCTGCCGTAAGGCGCCGGTGAAAGCCCCCTTCTCGTGCCCGAAGAGCTCGCTTTCAAAGAGCGTTTCGGGAAGCGCGGCGCAGTTGATCGCCTTGAACGGCCCGTTGCCGCGGCTGCCGCGGAAGTGGATGGCGCGCGCGACCAACTCCTTGCCGGTGCCCGATTCGCCGGTGATCAGCACGGTGGCCCGCGATCCGGCCACGGCATCGATCAGATTAAATACTTTCTGCATCGCCGCCGACGCGCCGATCAACTCGGCGGAGACCCGCCGGCTGACCACATCGCGCAACATCCGGTTTTCCAGCTTGAGGTGCCGGAACTCCAGCGCCCGGGCGACGACCGCTTCGGTCGCCTCGGCGCCCACCGGCTTGACCAGATACTCGAACGCCCCGCCCTTCATCGCACGGACCGCGTCGCTGATCTCGGCGTAGCCGGTCATGATCACCACGGCGGTGTCGGGCGCCAGCGACTGCAGACGGTCCAAAAGCGACAGGCCATCCATGCCCGGCATCTTCACATCGGAGATCACCAAATCGTAGTCGCGTTCGCCGATCCGGCCCAACGCCTCCTCGGCGGAGAAGACATTGTCGACGTTGTAGGCGCCCTCGCGCAGAGTGGTAACGAGGAAATCGTTGACCAGCGCGTCGTCATCGACGACGAGGATGTTGGCGGGCATCAGACGTCTCCTTGGGGGTCGACCAGCCGCGTCGGCGCGGCGGCCCCGGGCAGGTCGATTTCGACTTCGGCGCCGCCGCCGCGGCGGTTGCGGATGGCAATCCGTCCGCCGTGGGCCTCAACGATCTTGCGCGCGGTCGCCAGTCCCAACCCGGTTCCCTGCTCGCGTGTCGTGACAAAGGGAGTGAACAGTCTCGGCAACAGCGCCGGATCGATGCCCGGGCCGCGGTCGGCGATGCGCAGCCGCAGCCCGCCTTGCGCGTCGGCGCTGACATCGACTTCAATCTGTCCCGACGGGGACGAGACCTGCTCGGCGTTCTCCAGCACGTTCCACACCGCCTGACGCAGACAGAGCGCATCGGCACGTCCCTCGCCCAGCCGTTCCGGCCAGCGACGCACCAACGTCAGACGCGCGCCGCGTTGGCGCGACTGTTCCTCGAATTGGTCGAGGGTGGCGTTGAGGAAGTGCGGCCATTCGACCGGCCGGACCTGGATCGGCGCGTTGCGCACCAGCTCCAGCAGTCGCTGGACCAGGACATTCAGGTTCTGCGCGGCGCTCATGATCTTCTGCGACATGTCGCGCAATTCGGGATGACCGTCGCAGCGGCGCGCCAGCAGCTCGGCGAAGCCGGCGATCGCGCCAAGAGGATTGCGGATTTCGTGGGCGATGGTCGCCACCCCCTCGCCCAGCGACGAGAGCGCGCGCAGCCGCGCAATCTCGGCCGCCAGCAGACGCTGGTGCTCCTCCAGACGCCCCAACGCGCGGCGCAACGACTCCGGATCGTCGGCGGCAACGTCAATCACCGCCGCGCCCGGCTCGGTGGCAGTAAAGGTTTTGCGACGATCGGCCATGGCACCCCTCCGGTCGAATATATCCCGGCGGTTACCCGGCGCAAGGTCAAAAGCGCGTGGTGGAAGTAGGGCGGCGGTTCAGGCGATCGCGTGCAAACGCGCGCGGTACTCGCGCAGTTCGGCCTCCACGGCCGTCAGGCGGGCACGCAACTCCTCGATGTCGCGCGCTATCGCCCGCGCGCGGACAGCCCGGTCGATGCGCTCCTTGAGCTCCTGCAGACGGAACGGCTTGACGACAAAATCGTGTGCGCCGCGGCGGATCGCCTCAATCGACGCGTCAATGGTCGGGTAGCCGGTCATGATGATCACCGGCAGGCCGGGGTCGATCGCGCGCAGCTCGGCCAGGACATCGGTGCCGGTCTGGTCGGGCATCTTCAGGTCAACGAGTGCGACTTCGAATCGACTCTGCCGGCAGGCGGCGATCGCGCTTTCGCCGTCGCCGGCGGTCACCACCTGGTAGTCGCTCTTGCCAAAAAAATCCGCGAGCAAGTCACGGATGAATTGCTCGTCGTCGACAACGAGGATGCGGGGGGTGTAAGCGTCGCTCACAGGGTGGCCTCCGGGCTGGCGGGCGGAACCGGGCATCCCGCGCGGATGAGCGCGTTCTCCACCGCCTTGTTCATTTGCTTCAAATTGAACGGCTTGATGAAGTAGTCGGCCGCCTGACGGCGCACCGCCTCAATCGCGCTGTCCATCGATGGGTAGCCGGTCATGAAGATGATCGGCACCTGCTCACCGGAGGCCCGGATGCGGCTGGCCAATTCCAGCCCGTCCATATCCGGCATCTTCAGATCGAGGATGATCGTGTCGAAGCGGGTTTCCTCCATCTGCGCCAGCGCGCCCTGGCCCGAGTCGGCCACGGTGATCTCGTAGTCGCGGCTCTTGAAGTAGTCGTAGAGCAGATCGCGGATCAGAAGTTCGTCGTCGACGATCAGCAGTTTGGGTTTTGTGGTCATACCGGCGCTCATGGGCTACCAGGCGACTATCCCCGCAGGGCCGCGGCGCGCGGCCCATGATCGTAGGAGTCCAGCGCTTCGGTCACGCCGGGATAGCAGTCAAACACACGGACCAGGTTCGTCAAGGCAAAGATCTCTTCGATGTAGGGCGTCAGACGGCAAAGTGTCAGCCGCCCCCCCGACAGCCGCACATCGCGCAGACAGGAGATCAACGCGCCCAGACCGGAGCTGTTGATGAAGTGCACCTTCTCCATGTCGATGACCAGATTCACCCGGCGATCGGCCAGGCGTTGGCGGATCATGTCCTTCAGAGCGCTTGAGCTGACCAGATCGAGACGACCGCTGACGGCGATGATGTCGACCGTTTGATGACTCTCCAGGCGCAGTTCCATACGACCGCCCCTCTCTCTCCGGCCCGCAGCCGGGATCGATGCGACCATCTCCCTGCCGACGGGAATGTGGACCGCCTCCCGACCGCCCTACCCTATGGAGAGGTATCGGCGCGAACGCCCTTTCCTTCACCCGCCGGTCAACGGGCGTCGCCGGAGCCGGGCGCGGGAGAGCATCTGGAGATGTCAGGATACGGGGAGTGCCTACGGCTCGGAGGCGTGGATCGTCATACGGTAGATTTCGAAGAGACCGACAAACAGCGCGGCCACCACCGGGCCCATTACCAAACCGAGCAATCCAAACACGCTTACACCGCCGGCGATGGAGAAAAACAGCAGCAGCGGGTGCATCTGGGTGCGTCCGGAGATCAGCATCGGACGCAGGAAATTGTCAATTTGCGACACTACCGCGGCCCCGACCGCCAGCACGACGACGGCCTTGACATACGAGCCGCCCGCAAAGAGGATGATCGCGGCGGGCACATAGACAACGAAGGCGCCGAGCAGGGGAATGAGCGCGAAAAACGCCATCACCGCGCCCCAGAACACCGGCGACGGCAGGCCGAGAATCAGGAAGAGCAGCCCGCCCAATGTTCCCTGGATCGCCGCCACCACCAACCCGCCGTAAATCGTAGCCCGCACCACATCGGTCACGTGGGAAAGCATCTGGCCGGCGCGTTCCCGCGGCAGGGGGATCGAGGCGCGCACGTTTTCAAACAGCGGCGCGCCATCCTTGAAGAGATAATACATCGTCAGCAGCATCATCAAAAACTGGAGCGCCACCTTGCCGATGTTGGCCAGCGTGGCGGTGGTGTTGTCGACAATCCATTTGCTGAGCTTGCCGATGAAGTTGAGCGCGACGCTTTGGAAGTCCCACTTCGACAGGTCGACGAACCCGCCGAGCTTTTCCCCCAGCGTCTGGATGACCGGGTCGATGCGATGGGCCAGTTCGGTGATCGCCTCGGAGGTCCAATCGCCCGACTGAATCCACTCGTACAGGTTCCGCGCTTCCCCGACCAGAGTGACGACCAGCCAGATTGACGGACCGAGAATGAGGATGGCGACCGCGGCGGTGGAGATCAACGCCGCCAGTCCGCGCGGACGCACCCGCGCCGCCAGCCAACGGTGCGCCGGGCTGCAGGTCACCACGAAGACCACCGCCCAGGCGATCGGGGCGAAAAACGGCACGATCAGCTTGTAGAAGAGCACGAAGACGCCGACGATAAACGCCAGCAGGGCGGCGAGAAAGACGTGCTCGCGTTTGATCGTCACCTCGGACATGGCGGCAAGTTAGCGCACAGACTGGTGCGGGCAAGGGCAATGATGCCAAAGAAAGTGATGGCCGAGCCGACGCCGGTTGCGTACCACCGTCTAGGACAACACGGGAGGAACAATGAGCGCCAGCCAGTCACAACCAATGATTCGCGTTTCGCATTTGGGCACATCCGACTTCGGCGAGGTCTGGTTCGCCGAAGGGCCGCACGGCCTGTGGCGGATCAACTATGGAACCGACCGCGCCCGGTTTCTGGCCGAACTGACCGACGACGGGGTGGCGTTTGTCGAGGATGAGCGCGCCACCGCCGCGACACGCAAGGCGCTCGCCGAGTATTTCGACGGCAAACGGCGCGAGTTTGCCATGGCCATCGACTGGTCGCGCGTGTCCGGCTTCACCCGCAAGGCGCTGCAGGTCTGTGCCCGGATTCCCTATGGGCAGACTTTGTCCTACGGCGAAGTGGCTGCGAAAGCCGGATCGCCGGGCGGCGCCCGGGCGGTTGGCCAAGCAATGGGGAAAAACCCGTTTCCACCGGTTGTCCCCTGCCACCGGGTGCTGGCGGCCGGGAAACGGCTGGGTGGATTTTCGGGGAGTTTGTCCTACAAGCGCGCACTTCTGGAGCTCGAAGGGGCCGAAGCCCGTCCGAACGGAAAGCGACGCTGAGAGTCCTGCCTCACGTTATGCATTAACGTGATCCGGCATCACATCGTCTATAAAGGGCTTAGCCGGGCGATCGACGAAGCCGTCGATGACCTGTAAGCAGGTCTCGTACCGTCCGAACGACGGCATGAGATACACGCCATCGACCATGGGCCGTGCCTGTTCCAGAAGCGCGCGGCAGATGGCTACTCCCTCATCGGCGCCACGCATCCCGGCGCGCTTCATCCGCTCGAGTTCTGCCGGTGGAATTTCAATACCGGGGACTTCGTTGTGCAGAAACCAGGCATGACGGAATGACATCAACGGCAGAAGCCCAAGGAAGACCGGAATGCGGAATCCCTGTATGGCTTTCAATACCCGTTCCAGCGGCGCGATCTGGTAGAGCGGCTGCGTGAAGGCAAACTGCGCTCCGGCATCGACCTTGGCGCGGAAGCGCTCGAGTTCGCGCGCCCAGTCAGGGGCGACCGGATTAAGCGCGACGCCGATGGCGAAGTCGGTGGGATGGCCAATGGAAGCGCCGGCGAAATCCTCGCCGCGATTGAGCCCGGCGAGAATGCGGGTCAGGCCGATCGAATCGACATCGAAGACGCCGGTGACATTGGGGTAATCCCCCACCGCCGGCGGATCGCCGGTGATGGCGAGAACATGACGGATGCCGAGGGCATGGGCGCCAATCAGATCGGATTGGATGCCCATCAGGTTGCGGTCGCGGCAGGTGAAATGCAGGACCGTCTCGATGCCGGCCTCGCGTTCGACCAGCGCGGCGGTGGCGATGGCGCTCATGCGGACGCGGGCCATCGGCGAGTCGCCGATATTGACCGCATCGGCGCCGGCGGCGCGGCAGAGACGCGCCCCGTCGATGACCTTGGCCGGGTTGGTGCCCTTCGGCGGATCGAGTTCAACCGACACCTGAAAGCGACGTCCGAGTTCAGAGGCAAATCGCGAATTGGTGCGCGCGCTCGTTCCCGCCGCGGACCGTTCGACCGGCGGGGTCGAGACGAATGTCACCGACTTAGGGCCCGGTAACGCGGGCCTCCAGCCGGCGAGGACATCGCGCATCGCGGTGATGTGTTCGGGGGTGGTGCCGCAGCAGCCGCCAATTAAACGCACCCCCTGCGCCAGAAACGCACCGGCGATTCCGGCGAAGTAGGCCGGATGCGACGGATAAACAAAACGTCCGTCGACCAGCCGCGGCATGCCGGCATTCGGCATCGCCGCCAACGGCTTGCGCACAACCGACGCCAGGCGCGCGATCACTTCCAGCATCGCCTGCGGACCAACCGAACAGTTGGCGCCGATGACATCGACGGGAAGCTGATGGAGGAAGGCGCCGATCTCCTCGGGGGAACGTCCGGTGAAGGTCGTGCCCTCCTCGGTAAAGGTCATCTCGGCGACAATGGGCAGATCGGTCAGTGCGCGTATTGCGGCAACCGCGGCCGACATCTCGGCCGGGTCGGAGATGGTCTCGATGATGAACAGATCGACGCCGCCTTCCAGCAGAGCGGCGGCCTGCTCGGCGAAGGCCTCCTGCGCCTGACGCGGCGTGATGGTCCCCAGCGGTGTGAGATTCTTGCCCAGCGGACCGATCGCGCCGGCGACAAAGACATCGGCGCCGATGATTTCGCGCGCCTCACGGGCAATGCGCGCGCCCTCATAATTAATGTCCCGGACCCGGCCCTCGAGGCCATGGTGCGCCAGACGCACCCGATTGCCGCCGAAGGTGTTGGTTTCGATCAGTTGCGCCCCGGCGCGCAGGTAGTCTTGATGGATGCCGAGGACAATGCCGCGTTCGCTGAGATTGAGCGCATCGAAACAGCGTTCGAACGACACCCCCCGGCTGTAAAGCATCGTCCCCATGCCGCCATCGGCCAGAAGCGGCGCCTCAGCCAGACGCTGCAGGAAAGGATGGCGGGGTGATTCGTTGGACATCAGACCTTCCATCGCTCAGGCGAAGCCCAGTTCCCGTCTCACTTCGCGTGTCGCCTCGACCATGACCCGCATTTTGTCGATCGCCTCGGCCACGGTGCGTGTCTTCAGGCCGCAGTCGGGGTCGATCCAGACCTGTTCGGGATCGAAGACGGTCAGGGCGCGTTTGATCGCGTCTTTGACTTCGCGCACGCTCTCGACACGGTGCGAGTGCACGTCAATGACGCCGACGCTGATCTTTTTGGTGAACTTCGGCCGGCGGAAGATTTCGAGGTTGGCAAACTGGGAGTTGGCGAACTCGAGGTCGAGCACATCGACCGGCAGATCGAGGATGCGCGGGTAGATGCGGGCGAAGTCGCCGTAGCAGATGTGACTGATGGTGGTGGCGCGGATGCCATCGGTGACAATCCCCATCGCTTCGATCGCCAGGTCAATCTCGGCCGGACGGGTCGAGATGGCGGGCTCATCGATCTGGATGTAGCGCGCCCCGGCCGCCTCCAAATCGCGCACCTCCTGATGCACGATCTCGGCCAGCGCCAGCACCGCCTCGCGGCGGGACGAATAGAACTCATCGAACGACCAGTCGCACATCGTGTACGGCCCGGTGAGCATCCCCTTGACCGGCCGGGAGGTGAGCGACTGGGTCCAGCGATAGAAGTCGACGGTCATGGCATGGGGACGCGCCAGACGTTCCTGAATGATCGGCTTGCGATAGTAGCGGTTGCCGTACGAACGGACCAACCCCGAGACCCCATAGCCGGTCAACTGCTCAGCGAAAAACGTGGTCATGTCGCCGCGTTCCATCTCGCCGTGCACCAGGATGTCGATGCCGAGATCCTCCTGGACTTTGATCCACTCGCGGGTGGCCTGTTCCTCGAGGGGACGCAGCGATTCGGGCGACGCCTCCCCCTTGCTGACGGCGTTGCGCGCCCGGACAAGGTAGTCGGGCTTGGGGAATGATCCGACACTGGTGGTCTCAAGCATCCATTGGCTCGCTTTGTCTGAGGGTCAGGGTCGATCGACGGTTTCTTCGATGCGCGCGGGCGCAAACTGGGCGACCGCATCGCCGATTAGGCGCATCTTGGCGATGGCGTTCTTGGAGGGCAGAAATTCCAGCGCCGCCGACGGAGTGATCCAGCAGACCGGCCAGTGGGCGGCGCCGGCATCGGCAAGCGCGTCCAATCGTTGCTGCAGCCAGTCGGAGCTTTCCATCCGGGTGGAGCGCGCATCGACCAGGCCGAAGGCGCGGCCGAGCGTGTGCGGCCCCCGCAGGAGAATGTCGAAGTTCTCCGGAGCGGTCGCGCAATCGGCGCCAATGGCCTGGGCGTTAATGTCCCAGACACGGTCGGCCACACGTGCCAATGATCCGAAGTAGGTGTAGACGAGAGTCTTGACGCCCACGCCGCTGATGGCGGCGTTGATGGCATCGACGGCGACGCCGAGATCATCGGGGTGGACCGAAAGGAACGGCTCATCCAGTTGCACCCAATCCGCGCCTGCGGCGGCCAGCGCCTCGAGTTCGCCGCGCACCAGACGGGCGCAGTCGTCGTAGAGCGCCTTGCGTCCGCCGTAATTCTCATCGATGCAGAAGCGCGCCAGCGAAAACGGCCCGCAGACTGACGGCATCACGGGTCGGTCGGTCAGACGGCGCAGGAGACGGAAGTCGTCGATGACCGCGGAGCGCACAAACCGCACCGGACCGGAAATGGTCGGGCGGCGGTAGTAGACGTTGTTGTCGAAAAAGCGGATGAGCCCGCCGATGACAAAGCCGTCGTGCGCGACGGCAAACGGGGTCACCGGATCATCCCAGCGAATGCGGCCGTCGGTGACGCGTTCGAAGCCGCAGGCGATCTGATCGTCGACGACCGCTTTGATGGTACGCTCCACCACCTGCTCAAACTCAGCCGGGGTGATCGCGCCCTTGTCGAGGCGGTTGCGCGCCAGCCGCAGGTTGAATTCGGCGCCGGCGCGTCGCCGGTCATCAAAAATCTTCGGCTGGTTGCCCACCAGCAGGGGCGCAAAGAGACGTTCGCTCACGTTGCTCCTTTCGACAATCGAGCAGCCGGCGGCGACCTGTTGTCCGCCGCAATCAGGACAAGTACCGGCGATTATACGTCGAAACAGTCGATCCGGGAACGATAGATTCGCAGGCGTTCGCGCAAATCGGACAGCGCCCCGGCGCCGAAGGCGGTTAGATAGGCATCGGCCAACGTCAGGGCCGCCATCGCCTCGCAGACGATCGCCGCCGCCGGCACCGAGCAGATGTCGGAACGCTCGACGAAGGCAGCGGCGGCAGTCTTGGTATGAATGTCGGCCGAGGCCAATGGCTTATTGAGCGTGGAGATCGGCTTGGCGTAGGCGCGCAGGATGATCGGGGCGCCGTTGGACAGCCCCCCCTCCAGCCCGCCGGCGCGGTTGGTGGCGCGGTAAAAGCCGGAGGCCAGCGGCGCACGTGAAGGATCGTAATGGATTTCGTCGTGCACGGTTGATCCGCGCCGGGCCGTCTGCGCGACACCATCGCCGATTTCCACCGCCTTGATCGAATGCACCGACATCAACGCCTGCGCGAATTGGCCATCGAGTTTGGTGTTCCACTGCGTGTGATCGCCCAGCCCCGGCGCAACGCCTTCGATGACGACTTCCATCACACCGCCGAGCGTGTCGGCGGAGGCGGCCGCCTGACGGATCTCCTCGCACATCGCCGCCGAAACCGCGGGGTCGACACAGCGCACCTCCGAATCGGCGGTGCGTGAACGGATCTCGGCGACGGTCAAAGTCGTCGGCGGCAGCGCCACACCGCCGATCCGTACGACATGGCAGGCGGTCTCCACGCCGAATTCGGACAGAAGCATCTTGGCGAAGGCGCCGGCGGCCACGCGGACGGCGGTTTCGCGGGCGGAGGCGCGTTCGAGGACATTGCGCAGATCGGCCCAATGGTGCTTCTGCGCGCCGGCCAGATCGGCATGCCCCGGACGCGGTACGGTGCGCGGACGGGACAGTTCGGCCTCACGGTCGCTGCTGGGCGCCGGACGCTCCTCGGTCACCGCCATCGCCGACTGCCAGTTGGCCCAGTCCCGGTTCTCGATGCGGAAGGCGATCGGGGAGCCGAGCGTCATCCCATGACGGACCCCGGCGGTGATCTGGCAGCGGTCCTGCTCGATTTTCATCCGTCCGCCGCGTCCGAATCCCTTCTGCCGTTCAGCCAGATCGTGGGCCAGACGGTCGAAATCGACACGCAAGCCAGAGGGCATGCCTTCGAGGATACCGGTCAACTGGGGGCCGTGGGATTCGCCGGCGCTGCGAAAGATGAGCATCGTCATCGGTCTATTTGTTGTCGGCTGCCGGCGGCAGTTTCACCAGCGCCCGGGTGCCATGCTCACGACCGGGAACCGGCGAGAGCAGATCGATGGTGCCGCCATGATCCTGCACAATCCGGTGCGTGATTGCCAGCCCTAATCCGGTGCCGCCGGCGCGAGTGGTGAACCAGGGTTCAAAGACGCGCGCCAGCGCCTCGGGCGCAATACCCGAACCGGTGTCGTCGATGGTCAACCGGACCTGGCCGTCGACCGGTTCAACAGCGACTTCAATTGTTCCACCGGACGGCGTGGCGGCCAGGGCGTTGCGCAACAGATTCCAGACCGCCTTGCGCAGTTCGTCGGCGACGCCGTCAACCTTGCAACCGTCGGCCAACGATACTCTGAGTTCGACGGGAACCTTGTCGGCCTCCAAACGCGCCATCTGGGTGATCTCGCAGGTCAATTCACCGAGGTCAACGGTCCTGCGCGGCTGGCCGGAGGGCCGTGCCAGTGAAAGGAAGTCCTCCACTATCGTGTTCAACCGCTTGGATTCGTTCCAGATCGTGTCGGCGAAGGATGCATTCTGCGAGCCGGAAAGTTCGAGTTTCAGCTGCTGCGAGGCCAGCGCGATCGCGTTTAACGGATTGCGTATCTCATGGGCGACTCCGGCGGCCAACTGACCCATGGCGGAGAGACGCTCGGCACGGCGTACCTGCAAGGCCATTGCCCGCGCGTCGGTCTCGTCGCGCACCACCGCCACCGCGCCGACACGGTTCCCCTGGCTGGTGACCAGCGCGGTCGCCGAGTAGACGAACGTTCGTTCGCCGCGCGCAGTGCGGCATTGCACTTCCCGGTCGCGCAAGGGACGCGCCGAGGTCATCGCCTCGTCCAAACCAAAGGGGGCGGGCAGGGCGATGTCGAATCGCTGGCCGCGGATGTTGGCGATGGCCACTCCGAACCAACGCTCGCCGGTCGGATTGAGGATTGTCAGCCGCCCCTCGCCATCGACGGCGATCACCGCCTGATCGATGGCATCGAGGACGCGTCCGGTCAGTGTCTCCACTTCGCGATACGATTGCCCCAGCGCCCGCAGCGACCGTCGCACGACCACAAAGGCGCTGACGGCGGTCGAAAAGAGAATCAGCAGGAGCGCGGTGAGACCAAATTGCAGGGTCAGTCGGTCCACTGCGTTGTCGACCGCGGTCAGACTCAGGCCGACACGGAACATCCCGGAGGGCAGGTCGGTGGAAAGAAACGGGGCGGCGGCCTCGACCACCGGGGTGCCTTCGAAGATGATCTCGCGGGTGGAGGGAGCATCGCTCTCCAGCACCGCGACCAAGAAACTGTCGGCGGCCAACTTCAACAGCGGCTTTAAGGGACGCGAGGCAAAGACAATCCCATCAGGGGCTTGCAGGACAATATAGTTGATGCCTGACTGCCGCCCGATTTCCTGAATCAGTTCACCGACTCCGGAAATCGAGGCGGCGCTGCCGGGGCGCGGCAGGTTCCAGAGCGCCACCGCGCCGCCACGGGAAAGGAATCCGATCCCATGCCAGCGGACTTGCTCAAGACTGTCGCGCAGCTGCAGCGACACGGTTTCATCGGTCTGCATCCAGGCATCGGGGTGCAGGGATGCATCTGCGGCGATCAGATGCGACAG
This sequence comes from uncultured Ignavibacteria bacterium, assembly GCA_964593585.1. Classification (GTDB taxonomy): domain Bacteria; phylum Zixibacteria; class MSB-5A5; order WJJR01; family WJJR01; genus JACQFV01. Next base: position 119,560 of record CAZQIZ010000001.1, on the reverse strand, counting down.
GTCCTCCGGGGCGGCAACGACCTCTCCCCCTGTCCAGACGCTGATGCCATCGACGTCAAGCGTGGCCGCCAGCGAGGCCAGCGCGCGTCGGTCGATCCGCGCCGGCGCCAGTTGCTCCAGGAGCGTGCGGGCCCGTTCGGCCTGGGTCTCACGCTCAAGCCGTTCGACCAATGTCCCGGTGGCCAGGGAGTATTGCGAGGCGAGAATCAGCGATTGGAGAAGCGCCAGCGACTGGCGTTCGGTCTCGGCCACCAGGGCCTGGCGCATGCTTCTCACGCCCAAGGTAGCCCACGTGAGAAATAGAAGCGCAAGGATCAGGCCGATGACCCCGATGGTGGCAACGATCGGACGGATGCGGACAATCCGGGGCCAGGGGCGGGAGTCGGGATCGGCGGCGGGCATGGGGATGGGCTCCGCAGGGATAATACCCTAAGGCGGCAAAAGATCAACGTCCAACACAAAGGCGCAAACCCCGGCGGCAATTTGTCCGATAATAGAGGAGATGCCGGTTTCGCCGGCGGGAAATGGCCGCAGACGGCCCAACCGGGAGCGCCGACCGTTGTCTGACACCTTTGCGTCGTACTCGCCTTCGCTGGAAGAGTTGCACCGGGACCGCGAGCGCTCCACCAACGCGGCCTGGCTTCTGGCCACGATTGTCTTCATCGTCGGGCTGCTTTTGTATGTCGCGACGATGTGCCGGACGGTGTTCTGGTGGGACACCGGCGAGCTGGCCGCCAATGCCCATGTGCTCGGCATTCCGCACCGTCCGGGATTTCCGCTGTATGTGCTGATCGGACGGGTCTTCTCGCTGTCGCCGTTCGGGGACATCTTCTATCGCGTCAATTTTCTCTCGGCGCTGTCGGCGGCGACCGGACTGGGCTTTTTGGCCTATGTCTGGCACACGCTCTTTGCCCATTGGTGGCGCAAGGCCGCCTGGTGGGAGATTGTCCTGCCAATCGCGGTGGCGTTGACCACGATTGGTGGGACCTACACGCTGTGGATGCAGGCGGCGCGTGCCGAGGTCTATGCGCCGACCCTTCTGGCGGTCTGCCTGATGCTGGCGCTGGCGGCGGGCGCTGACCGTGCCGCACGTCGCGGCGATCCGCAACTGTCCCGCTGGGTGCTGGCGGCAGGGCTGGTGGCCGGATTGGGGCTGGGGTTGCACAATGCAACCTTCGCCTCCACCCTGCCGGCGTTCGCGATCTTCTTCGCGCTGCTAATGCGCCGTGCCCAGACCGGCCTTTGGCTTTGGATGGGCGCGCTGCTCATGTTTCTCATCGGGCTTTCGGTGTATCTGTACCTGCCGATCCGTGCCGCCGCCAATCCGCCGCTCAACTGGGGCTGGGCTGCGAGCGCGCCATCGCCGGGGTGGGGCGGGGTTGTCGGGGTCGATGCCCTGGATGAGGTCTTCGCCACTCGGGTCGGAGTCTTCTTCACGCATGCGCTGAAGTCCTTCGCGCTGCTTTTGGATGAGTTGCAGTGGGGCATCGCGGTCCTGACCGCGGCCGGGATTGTGAGCCTGTGGCGCAAATCGCGCCGCTGGGCGATCCTGACGCTGCTTGTCATCCTCGGCAACGTCGCGGTCACCGCGCTGCTGGTGAGCGACTTCAATGAGACCAATCCCGACATCCACGGCTATCTGCTGGCGGCGCTGACGATGGTCGGCTTTCTGGTGGCGGCCGGCATCGCGTCGTTGATCGTGGCGTTCAGCTATCTGCATCTGCCGATGCCGACCCGCGGGTTGCGGATGGCGGTGGCCACCGCGGCCTTGGGCTCGCTGGCGCTTCTGGGTGCCGCCCCGCTGGTGATCAATGCGCCTTACTGCAATCTGGTCGATCACCGCCTGGCCTACGATTACGGCACCGAGGCCACCGCCGATCTGCAGCCGAGCGCGACGGTGTTTGTCTCCGACGCCAACATCGACTTTGTCCTGCGCGGACTGCAATATTGCGACCACTGGCGCCCCGATGTGCGCGTCATCAACCGTGACTTGTTGCCGGCGGCCTGGTATCGCGACTGGGTCTTTCGCCAGTTCCCCGATTTGGCGGCGATCGCGATCCCGGCCGACACGACGCGGCTTTATGTCGATCGCTGGGCAATCCAGTTGGCGCAAGCCGGGGCGCCGGTGTATTGGGAATTCACCGAGACCTCGATGCGCCTGATCTACCACCTCATTCCGGCCGGCCACTTCTTCCGCGTGTCGCCCGATTCGGTGCCGCAGGTCGACGCGCGGATGATTCGTCAGCAGGAAGATTTTGAACGTCAGTCGCGTTTCTTCAACGCCACCGAGGCGATCCGTCGCGACTTCGACGCGCAACGGGTCTACGTCGCCAGTTTGTATCGCGCCGGCATCTTCTACGACACCCGCGGACATTATGATCGTGCCCGTGAGTTGTTCCAGCGGGCGTTGACGATCCACTCCGACGCCGGCGAGCGCAAACGGCGCGGGCGTTCATCCGGGCAGGGACTGAGCCAATTGCCGTCGCCGGACCGTGACGCAGCGGATCAGGCGGCGCTTGACCGGACGTCAACGTCGCAATAAACTGGCCAACCTTTTGCCGCCCCCGAATGTAGTATGGGGTACGATGAGACCGATGCGTCACCGCGATGGATTCCACACGTTGGGGTTGCTCTTGGGTCTGACGCTGGCGCTGTGCGCGGCGGATCCGGCCGCGGCGCAGTCGCCGCCGCCGGCTGAGACCTCGTATGTGGTCACCGTACAGACCGACCGTACCGATTCCCTTCACTGGGAAGTGCTGGTCAGTCTGGACAATCCCGGACCGGTCGCGGCGTTGACATTGCCGCTGTCTTGGGGGCAGGGACGGCCGGTCTATCGGATCGACTCGGCCAACTACCTTGGGCTGCGCACGGAGTATTTTGCCCTGAAGACCTTCCGTGTCGATACCACAATGCAAACCGTGCTGATCGGGTTGATCTCCGATCTGGGCGGGAATCGGCCGCCGTTGGCGCCCGGATCGGGAGGCATCGCGCGCTTATTCTTCACCGCACGCGCCGGCCAGGTCAGCTACCCCCTGCTTCCCAACACCACCTTTATCCGTCCGCACAACACGCTGCAACTGGTGACGCCCGATGTCCGGGCCATCCACCCGCGCTTTGTGCAAATCGGTCTTCCGGTCAATTGAGCGTCACGGCGCCGGCGGCGCGGTGTAGTCGGTCTTGCCGCCGGTCTTCTCGATCAGTCGGATCGGACCCAGCACCATCCCCTTGTCGATCGCTTTGAGCATGTCGTAGATCACCAGCAGCGCGACGCTGCAGGCGGTCAACGCCTCCATCTCGACGCCGGTGCGTTCGTCGGCTGAGACCGAAACGGCGACGCGGATGACGGCCTCGCCCGGGGCACGGGTGATGTCAATGTCCACGACATTGAGCCGAAGGGGGTGGCAAAGCGGGATCAAGTCGGAGGTCTTCTTGGCGGCGGCGATGCCGGCCAGCCGCGCCGCCTCGAAGGGGTTTCCCTTGGGGACAGTGCCCTGGTCGAGCGCGGCGGCGGCGGGGCCGATGCGCAGCTCCCCGTCGGCGCGCGCGGTGCGTCGACTTGGCGACTTGCCGCCGATATCGACCATGCGGGCGCGCCCGGCGTCATCGTAATGGCTTGGCGTCGGTTCAGTCATTCTGACAATAAGATATCACACGCCGCCGGTGGGTCCAAGCGGCACAAAATGGCGGCTTGTGATGTTTCCCGAATGGCGTATCTTACCGGTATCGGCCCGCCGGTAGAGGGGCCGTTCTTTACGGTGGTTTGGAGCAGCGTTTCCGTACTTCCCGGCTCCCCCCGCCACATTTCGTGCGGTTGTGTCGATAACAATAAGTACAGATGGGAGAGAGTGCATGAGCAGTGTACGCGTAGGGTTGTTCATGGTGGCCGTGGTCGCGGCGCTGGCCGGCGCGGTGGAATCCGTGTGGGCCCTGGACGCCGCCGACATGGAATTCTTGAAGAAGAAGATCGTTGCCCGCTGGAACATCACCGGCAAGGGCCAGATCGAGGCGGCCCTGGCGCGCGGCGTCGACGTTCTTGAACATCATCCGAGTTACGCCGCCGGGGCGTTCACAGTGCTGGTCTCGGCCGATGAACTGGACCAATTGCGCGCCGACGGCTACAAGCTCGATGTGCTGGACCCCGACTGGTACGCCAGTTATGCCGCCAAGTCGACGGCCACAATGGGCGGCTTCCTCACCTGGATGGAGGCGGTGGGCGGGTTCAACTCAAAACTCGACTCCTTCCACACCGCGTATCCGTCGATCACCACCGCCAAATTCTCCCTCGGCGATTCGTATGAGGGCAATCCGTTGTGGGCGATCAAGATTTCCGACAACCCCGACGTCGATGAGAACGAGCCGGAAATTCTGTTTACCGCGATGCACCATGCGCGCGAGCCGATCGGCCTGGAAGTGGTCCTGCACACGATCCGAACTCTGATGTTCAACTACGGCACCGACCCGGTCATCACCCAGTTGGTCAACGAGCGCGAAATCTATGTGGTGCCCTGCCTGAACCCCGACGGCTACCTCTATAATGAGATGATCAGCCCCACCGGCGGCGGGATGTGGCGCAAGAACCGTCGGATTGTGCAGACCACCCCGACGATCGTCTACGGCACCGACTTGAATCGCAACTACGCCCACATGTGGGGGTTCGACAATATTGGCTCCTCCCCCAACCCTTCCAGCGACACCTACCGCGGTCCGAGCGCTTTCTCGGAACCGGAGCTCCAATTGGTGCGCGACTTCGTGCAGAGCCGCAACTTCGTCATCGCGGTCAACTTCCACTCCTTCTCCAACCTGTTTCTCTGGGCACCGGGGTATGATGAGTTCTATTCCGCCGATGAGCCGCTGTTTCGCGCAATCGGGGATTCGGTGACCAGTTTCAACGGCTACAGCCCGCAGCCGGGCTGGGCGCTGTATGTGACCAACGGCGATTCGGACGACTGGATGTACTTTTCCGAAGGAATCCTGTCGTTTACGCCGGAAGTCGGTTCGGGAAGCGACGGGTTCTGGCCGAACCCGGCGCGCATTCCGACACTGGTCAACGAGAACATACCGGGAAACCTGCTTCTGATCGATCTGGCTGACACGCCACAGCGGATTCTCCCGCCGGTCACGCCGACCTGGGTTTCCCCCGACACCGTGACAGTTCCCGACTACACGCTGACTTGGTCCGACCCCGGCGGCCTCAATGGCGCGGTCGCGTTCCGTCTGGCCGAACTGGTCGGCCGCTCGGTAGTCACCGACTTCTCCGACGATGACAGCCACTGGAATCTCAGCGGGTTCAGTCTGTCGCCGACGCGCGGCTACAACAGCACCGAGAGTTTCTGGGGCGGCTCCAGCAACAACCGCCGGGCCCGACAGACCGCTCTCCACTACTACCGTCCGGCGGCGGGCGACACGCTGCGGGCGCGGATGTGGTACAACATCGAGACCGACTGGGACTACGCCTACGCCGAGGTGTCCAATGACTTCGGCGCGAACTGGTACACGCTGCCGGGAAACATCACCACTAACACCAATCCGCATGGCACCAACCGCGGTAACGGCATCACCGGCTCTTCGGGCGGCAATTTTGTCGAGGCCAAGTTTCCGCTGACTTCGTACACCGGCGAGGATGTGCTCATCCGCTTCTCTTATGAGACCGACGGCGCCGAACTGTGGGATGGGGTTTGGATCGACAACATTTCGCCGGTCGTGACCTTTGCCTCTGAAGTCGAACTGGAAGCGGCGACACCAGCCAGCACCTACCCGGTCACAGGCAAGGCGCCGGGCGACTACTTCTACACGCTGCGTTCCACCGATGCGCACGGTCAGCAGAGCGCGACCACGCCGCCGCATTTGGTGACCGTCAACTACACCACTTGCGACTGCACCTGCCACGCCGATCCCTCGTGCGACGGCTCGGACAACGTGTTGGATGTCATCGAGACGGTCAACATCGCTTTTCGCGGCGCCACACCCACGATCGACGCCTCCTGCCCGCACGATCCAGCGGGACGCGCGGACGTCAATTGCGATGGGGCGACCAGCGTGATCGACGTGGTCCGCGTGGTCGGAGTCGCTTTCCGCGGCGAAGACCCGGCCGTCAATTTCTGCGATCCCTGTAACCCATAGGGTCTGCCGCTTATGACTTGTGGAACGCGCCGCCCTCGCGGCGCGTTTCGCATTTTGGGCAGCCGGATTCCATTGGCGGATCCGCCACCATCGTCTATCTTCCACCCCGATGCCTGGGACGCAGACCATCAGGAGGCGCCGACGCTGTTGGATCGGATGGCTCATCATCCTCGCAATCAGTCTGTGGGCGACCGATGATCTATCGGCCAAGACAATCACCCGGATCGCTGGCTGGGATCAGGCAGTCTACGACTCACTGGATCGTCCGACAATCGATCCGGGGCGGGTGTACATGGTCCGTGCCGGGGCCGTTTGGGCCGGCGATTTGGGGACTTGGACCTTTGAGTCGGGGACCATCCATCTGTTGCAGACGGTCGGAGGGCGTCCCACCGGATGCTACTTCACCGGCAAGGGCCGGCTGCGCTATCAACCACCGACCGCGATTGAGCGCGGGCAACTGGCCCGTTTCTGCGGCGACAGCATCCTCGAGTCGTCATTTACGCGCCTGTATGCCCGCTTCTTCGATTCGCTGACGGCGGCGGGGTTGTGGGCCTGTCTCGATACACTGGTGCCGGAACCGCGTCTGCCGCGCGCCGGCGCGGTGCGTCAGTGGGAGGAGACCGCCAACGACGATTTGGCCACGAGTCTGGCGGCGCAAGGGTGGCGGATGCTGCTACGCGATCCGGCGCCGAACACCTTCCTCTATCTGGCGGCCGATCTGGCCGACCAGCGTCAGCTGCACTTCATCCTGGATGAGGAAAACGAGGAAGCCATCAACCTGTTGCGTCGGCCGCAAGGCACGCCGGACCAGGGAGCATTCGATCTGGTCTGCTCCTATGACCGTCGCCGTCGGCCCGACGAATCCGACGCGCGCGCCGCGCTGGTCAACGGCGGATTTGCGATCGTCGAGTACGATTCCCGTGTGCTCATCAGACCGTCGGCCAAGGTCGAACTCGATGTCACCGCGCGCGCCGTACCGCGCCGCGACCGGCTGGGCGACATGGCGGTGACGCTCGCGCCGCGACTGGATGTCGACTCGATTCTCCTCGACGGGCACCCTCTCCCATTTATCTACAATGACAAGGCGGGCTGGCTGGTGTTGCGCATCCCCGCGCCGCTGCGCCGCGGCGATACCACCGACCTGCGTTTCTTCTACCGCGGCGACCAACTGCTGAACAAGTATCCGTGGGGGGACTTTGCCATCCGGTACACCACCCGCTGGGTGCCGGTTGGACGGCCGCTGGAACGCGCGAGCTATCGCACCGCGTTCACCTTCCCCAAACATTATGAATTGGTCTCGTCGGGGGAACTGTTGTCGGACAGTGTGCACGGCGACTGGCGGACAAAGGTCTGGCGGACATACAACCCCTCCTGCTTTGTCTCATTAAACTACGGCAGTTTCGATGTTCTCACGTCCACGATGCTGGAAGGGACACGTCTGGACATCTACCGCAGCCGCAATCATCCCACCGGCCTGTTCGCCGGCGATATCAAGAAAGCAGTGGCGGCGGACATCGAGGGGGCCGTCCGCCTGTTCAGCCGCTCGTTCGGGCCCTATCCCTGGCCGCATCTGGCCGCCACCGAGATTCCGGCGATCCACGGCCAAGGGTTCCCGCAACTGTTGCATTTGGCCTGGTACTCGTTTGAGACCAGCCGCAAGGGGATCACCGACGCGTTCCGTGCCCATGAGGTGGCGCATCAGTGGTTCGGCCATCTAGTGGGCTGGTCCACGTATCATGACCAGTGGCTGTCGGAGGGATTTGCCGAGTACGCCGGGGCGATGTATGTGCAGGCGCGCAATCCCGGCACCAGGGTGTTTTATGATCTCCTGAAGGACTGGCGCGATAATATCCTGCAGGTCGGGGGCCATGAGTTTTGGCATGAGGGGCCCTCTGCGGCGCCGATCTGGCTGGGGACCCGCTGCTCGTCCATGCGCTCGCCAGGTTCCTACAGCAAGCTGGTGTATTCCAAGGGTGCCTATGTGCTGCACATGCTGCGCAATATGATGTACGATTACGAGCGCGGCTCCGACGAGCGCTTCCTGGCGATGATGCGCGACTATGTGTCGTCGTTTGCCCATCGCGATGCATCGACGCAGGACTTTCAAGCGGTGGTGGAACGGCATGTCGGCGCGGACATGCAGTGGTTCTTCGACCAGTGGGTCTATGGCACGCAGATTCCCCGCTATGAGTACTCCTGGGAGCGGGAGCGCGCCGACGATGGGACATGGACCGCGCGGGTGCGCGTCGACCAACTCGGCGTCGATTCCGCCTTTCGCGCCTTCATGCCGATCACGATCGTCTACGAGGAAGGCCAGCGCACGCGCCTGCTCGAAGTAACCGGACCGCGTACCGAGTTTAGTTTCAGTGGAATGGCGGAACGCCCGCGCGACATTCGCTTTAACGACTACTACACAATTCTCGCTGAGGAGCGGATCGTCGCCAAACCGTGATCCGTGGCCGGGGAACTAATCGCCCCATCAACAAGTAAAGCAATATGGGTGCCGTGTTTGTGCGACGGGAGTCTGCGTCGTGCAACTATGATCCGGCAGGGGCTTGCTGCCGCATTGGTCGCATGTGAGCTGAATTGTGTCGATTTCGATTGACGGCGCGACTTCCACTGTGATTATATGAGTTCCGTCAGTTAACAGGTCCGATTCATCAACCCCAATCCAAGGAATCAGGATGTCACCCAAGACCGCTAAACGCAGTATGGAGGCGGGCGCGCGAACCGCAGCGGGACGGCCGCGGCGTCGCGTGACACGCCGCGGACGCAAAGCCGCCGGCCTGAAGCAGCCGTTTTCGCTGATCCTCAATCCCGATGAACTGTCGATTCTGCGCAAGATGGCGCGCAAGGACGGCACCTCGGTCGCCAGCGTGATCCGCCGGGCGCTGCACACCGTGATCTTTCGCACCCATCCCGAACTGGCCAAGAGCGCGATCGAACGCGAGGTCGACTCCTTTCTCGACAACGTCGGCGCGCGCTTCCCATCGGGGATCGCGAAGGGCACTAAACGCTCGCAAATCAAAAAGCAATTGGTGACCAACATCCTCAAGACCGGACGCAGTTAGCCGGGCTCCCAACCGATGCGGCCGCCGGACCCGCGGGTCCGGCGGCCGTGTCATTGGAGGCGGCGAAATTGCCATAGCGGGGCAAAAACCCCTTGTACGGAAACGGGGGTGTCAATATCCTCGATCTCCCGCCCCGTCGGGGTGGTTTAAGCCCATGTCAGAAACCGCCTTCAACCGAATGCAGCCTGATTTGCTCGCAAATGCGCCAACCGGCGCCTCCGGCGCCCGCGGGATCCCTGTATGTGGAATTCGACCGTTAGTCTGAAGATCATCGTCGCCCTCACCGGCGTCATCCTGCTGTTGTTCGTTGTCGGGCACATGATCGGCAACCTCCAAGTCTTCCTCGGACCGGAGGTCTTCAACGCCTATGGCGAGAAGTTGCGGATGTTCCCGGCCCTGCTGTGGCTGGTGCGGGCGGTGATCGCCATGACCGCGATCTTACATATCGTGGTCACCATCCGTCTCACCCTGTTGAACAACGCCGCCCGTCCAATCGACTACGCCCAGAAGCGGGCGGTGCGCGCCACACTGGCCTCGCGCACGATGGTCTACTCCGGTCTCATGTTGCTCGCGTTTGTCGTTTACCATCTGGCCCACTACACCTGGAAAATCACCAATCCTCAGTACCAGACGATGCTGGATACGGGCGGGCATCCCGACATCCACGCCATGGTGGTCGCCGGGTTCTCCAATCCGCTCATCAGCGTCTCGTATGTCGTCGCCATGATCCTGCTGGGGTTCCATTTGTCGCACGGCATCGCCAGCGTTTTCCAGACCGCCGGCTGGGCGAGCACGCGCACGCTGCCGAAGATCGAGAAGGCGGCGACGGTCATTACGATCATTCTCGTGTTGGGGTACATCTCGATTCCGATTTCGATTCTCCTCGGCGTGGTCCGCTGAGGCAGGAGTGATCTATGCCGGTTCCTCCAAGCCGTGTTCCCTCGGGGCCGTTGGCCGAAAAGTGGAGCAAGCACAAGTTCGAGATGAAGCTGGTCAACCCGGCCAACAAGCGGAAGTTCTCCGTCATTGTGGTGGGGTCGGGGCTGGCGGGCAGTTCCGCGGCGGCGTCGCTGGCCGAATTGGGCTACAACATCGACTGCTTCTGCTACCAGGACAGTCCGCGCCGCGCGCACAGCATCGCCGCGCAGGGCGGCATCAACGCCGCCAAGAATTACCAGAACGACGGCGACAGCGTCTTTCGGCTGTTCTATGACACGATCAAGGGCGGCGATTTCCGCGCCCGCGAGGCCAACGTGCACCGTCTGGCGGAAGTCTCGGTCAACATCATCGACCAGTGCGTGGCGCAGGGGGTGCCGTTTGCGCGCGACTACGGCGGCCTGTTGGCCAACCGCTCGTTCGGCGGGGCGCAGGTCTCGCGCACCTTCTATGCCCGCGGGCAGACCGGCCAGCAACTCCTGCTGGGCGCCTACTCGGCGCTCTCGCGCCAAATCGCGCTGGGCAAGGTGCGCATGCATCCGCGCACGGAAATGCTCGATTTGGTGGTGGTCGAAAACACGGTGCGCGGCATTGTCACGCGCGACCTTGTCTCCGGCAAGATCGAATCCTGGGCGGCCGACGCGGTGGTGCTGGCCACCGGCGGATACGGCAACCTCTACTTCCTCTCCACCATGTGCGCCGGGGCGAACGTCACCGCCGCCTTCCGCGCCTACAAGCGCGGCGCGCTGTTTGCCAATCCCTGCTTTGTGCAGATCCATCCGACCTGCATTCCCGTCACCGGCGACCACCAGTCGAAGCTGACACTGATGTCGGAGTCGCTGCGCAACGACGGGCGCATCTGGGTGCCGAAGCGGCAGGAGGACAAGCGACCGCCCAACCAGATCCCGGAGGACGAGCGGGACTACTATCTGGAGCGCATGTATCCGTCGTTCGGCAACCTCTCCCCGCGCGACATCTCCTCGCGCGCGGCCAAGAAGGTTTGCGACGAGGGGCGCGGGGTGGGCGAGTTCGGACGCGGCGTCTATCTCGACTTTGCCGACGCGATCAAGCGCCTCGGCCGCAAGACCATCGAGGAGCGCTACGGCAACCTGTTCCAGATGTACGAGAAGATCACGGCCGAAAACCCCTATGAGGTGCCGATGCGAATCTACCCGGCGGTCCATTACACGATGGGCGGCCTGTGGGTGGATTACAACTTGATGAGCAACATCAACGGGCTGCATGTGATCGGCGAGGCGAACTTCTCCGATCACGGCGCCAACCGCCTCGGGGCCTCGGCGCTGATGCAGGGATTGGCCGACGGGTACTTCGTGCTGCCCTACACACTCGGCCACTACTTCGCGACCGCCAAATTGGCCAAGACGCCATCCTCAGATGCGGCGTTTCGTCAAGCCGAAGCCGAGGTGCGGGTGCGCATTCAGAAGCTGGTCAATCTGAAGGGCACGCGCACGGTGGTCTCGTTTCATCGCGAGCTGGGCAAGATCATGTGGGACCTCTGCGGCATGGGGCGCAACGCCGCCGGCCTCAAGGAGGCCTTGACGAAGATCCCGCCGCTGCGCGAGCGGTTCTGGAAAGAGGCGATTGTGACCGGCGCCGGCGAGGAGTTGAACGTGGCGCTGGAGCGCGCCGGGCGTGTGGCCGACTTCCTGGAGTTTGGCGAGTTGCTCTGCCACGATGCTCTGGAGCGCGATGAATCCTGCGGGTCGCACTTCCGGGAGGAGCATCAGATGCCCGACGGTGAGGCCCGGCGCGACGATGAGCGGTTCTGCCATGTGGCCTGCTGGGAGTACCGCGGCGACGGCAACACGCCGGCGCGTCACATCGAGCCCCTGGAATTCGAAAATGTCGAGCTCGGAGTCAGGAGCTACAAATGATGAAGCTTACACTGCATGTCTGGCGGCAGAAGTCCGCCAAGGACAAGGGCGGGTTCGTCACTTATCAGGCCGAGGGCATCAGCAAGGACATGTCCTTTCTTGAGATGCTGGATGTCGTCAACGAAGGCCTGATCACCAAGGGTGAGGACCCGATTGCCTTTGATCACGATTGCCGTGAAGGCATCTGCGGGACCTGTTCGCTGGTGATCAACGGCGTGCCGCACGGCGGCGACCGCGGCACGACCGTCTGTCAGTTGCACATGCGACGGTTCAAGGACGGGGACGTGATCCGCATCGAGCCGTGGCGGGCCAAAGCCTTTCCGGTCCTGCGCGACCTGATCGTCGACCGCTCGGCGCTGGACCGCATCATTCAGGCGGGCGGTTATGTCTCGGTCAGCACCGGCAACGCGCCCGACGGCAACGCGATCCCGATTCCGAAGAAGGAAGCCGACCTGGCGATGGACGCCGCCGCCTGCATCGGATGCGGCGCCTGCGTGGCCGCCTGCAAGAACGCGTCGGCCTCGCTTTTCACCGCCGCCAAGATCTCCCAATTGGCGCATCTGCCGCAGGGGCAGCCCGAACGCGACATCCGGGTGATCAAGATGGTCGAGCAGATGGACAAGGAAGGGTTCGGCTCCTGCACGAACACGTTTGAGTGCGAAGCGGTCTGCCCGAAGGAGATTTCGGTGCGGGTGATCGCGGAGATGAACCGCGACTATCGCACCGCGTTGCGTCGCGCCTGCCTCGGGCCCGAGCCCAAGGTGGCGGCCGGCGGGGATTGAGCGCGCCGAGCAGTGATCAACGAGGGCGGCTATGGCCGCCCTTTTTTTGCGCTGGCGGCGCCGCGGCAAGATTGACTTTCCCCCGCGCGGAGAATTGCGGATACTTGAATCGATGGCCAATCCCGAAGTCCAGATGACGTTTCAGACGCTGGCCTGGCGCGACGGCGCGCTGGAATTGCTCGATCAGCGCGCGCTGCCGACGCGGGTGACGACGGTGACATGCACCGGCGTCATGGATGTCTTCGAGGCGATCCGTAATCTGACGGTGCGCGGCGCGCCGGCGATCGGCGTGGCGGCGGCCTACGGCATGGTCCTGTCGATCAGCGACGCCGCCGCATCGCTGGAGCGCGTTCGGGCGCAGTTGGACGAGGATGCGCGCCGACTGAAGGCGGCGCGGCCAACTGCGGTGAACTTGATGTGGGCGGTCGACCGGATGATGCGCGCCGCGGGGGACGCCGACGTGTCCGACGCGGCCGGACTGAGAGCCGCCCTAGAACAGGAAGCCGCCGCCATTCACACCGAAGACCAGTCGATGTGCCGCAAGATCGGCGAGTATGGTCTCCCGCTTCTTCGCGACGGCATGAACATCCTGACACATTGCAACGCCGGAGCGCTGGCGACGTCGGGCATCGGCACCGCGCTCGCGCCGATCTACTGCGCCCATGCGCGGGGAGTGCGCTTGCATGTCTTCGCCGATGAAACGCGTCCGGTCTGGCAAGGTGCGCGGCTGACAATGTGGGAATTGATGCAGCAGGGAGTGCCCTGCACGTTGATCACCGACAATACGGCGGCCTCGCTGTTTGCCAAGAGACGGATCGACGCGGTGATCGTCGGGGCCGACCGGATCGCCGCCAACGGGGATGTGGTCAACAAGATCGGCACCTACAATCTGGCGGTGCTCGCGGCCCATCATGGGGTTCCGTTCTATGTGGCTGCCCCCACATCCACCTTCGATCCCACACTGCCGAACGGTCGGTACATCCCGATCGAGGAGCGATCAACGGCCGAGGTGAGCGATGTCGGTCCGGTGCGGTTGGCGCCTCCCGGCGCGAAGATCTACTCGCCCGCTTTCGATCTGACACCGACCGAATTGGTGACAGCGATCATCTCCGATCAAGGGATTACCCCGGGGAGCCGCACTGGCTGACCAGGCGGCATCTTGCATCACATTGTACGACAGCGCGTTATGCACTTCCTCTAACTTGATGGCCTAACATCCCCGGCACCAACTCGCAAATCAATACCGATTTAATTTGACATCGCACGGCTGTCGGCGTTAGCGTTGTGCTATAGCAGACAGTCTGAAGTGCTGTCAAGGGGGCCACTTACATACACGATAGACATCGCGCACGGCTTGCCTCGTTGTACCAGCAGTTTGTCGAACAGGATAACAGCCGTCTCTGACAGACAAAGCACGTGATCTGGTGGTGATCGTGTGCTCTGTCGTTGTGAGCGCGCACCCACACCGGGCGGTGGAGATCGACGCCCGGCCGACACGAGCGCCGCGTCCTGAACAGAAAAATCGGCCGTGATCACCAACTTTGGAAAAACTGATTTGTAATCTGATCAACGCAGTACTTACCCCCCTAAGGAGGAGGACAATGCGAACTAAAAGTGGTTGTACCCGGCCGGGCTGGCTGTGGCTGGTCTTGGCCATCATGCTGGTGCCCGGTCTGGCCGCGGCGCAGGTTGAGGCGCAGTTGGAGCCGGCGACGACGATGACGATCATGTCGCCGGATGCGATCGCCGCGCCGATGAAGATCGACTTGGACCAGCTCCGCAACGGTTCGGCCGACGCGCCGGACGAGACCGACGGCTCGCCGAACTGGCAGAACGGCAACGTGGGCGAGCAACAGGGCCACCTCGAAGAGGGCTGGTCCATCCCGTATCGCGCCCGGATCGAGAACATTCCGACCGACTGCTATACGGGCAGCGACACGATCCGTATTGTGCTCGGTTACGACATCAAGCACAGCGGCGCCCACGCGATCGATTTTCTGACCAGCTATAACCGCTTGCACATTCCGGGGTCGGCGTGCCATTACACCGGCAATCACAACGTGGACCCCTACTTCCCGGACCCGACCTACGGCACCGCGTTGGCCGGCGGGGCGATCAACGATTGGACGCACGCGTACACCATTCCCTGCCCGCAATGCGATGACCCCTACGGCGATCTGCCCAACGGCATTCAGCCGCAGTCGGCTTGCGCGGCGCTGCCGGCGGTGGAGCGCGAGATGCGCATCTGGGGCGGCACGATCGTCAACATGTACTACGCCGACTATCCCCTCGGCACCGGCAACGGTAACAAGTGCGTGGAAGGCGAAGAGGGTGTCTTGACCGCCGCCCAGTCCGAAGCGCGGATGGTGGTGGTCATCGATCCAGCCGGCGAGAATGTGGTGCTGGCCTGGGGCGGCCACATCGCCAGCCGTGAAGATTGGGGTTGCAGAGATGCCAACGGAAACACGGTTCCGTGCGCCTCGCTGGGCGCGGTGGTGCGTTCGGCCGGCGGCATCAGCGGTTCCCCCTATCACATGCGCCTGATCGACTGGGAAGGGTTTGCCGAGGCCGATTGCCCGACACCGAACCTGGGCAACACCGACCGTTCGCTGTCGGCGGCCACGGTCTGCACTCCGCCGCTCATTTGCAGCATGAGCCCCGACAGTCTGATGATCTGCGAGGGCAGCAACGCGACCTTCTGCGTCGACGTGAGCGGCGGCGCGGGGCCCTATACTTACTCCTGGTCCGGCCCGGGTTGCCCCTGCGGCACGGACTCCTGTATTTCGATCACTAACGCCGTGCCCGGCGACGCCGGCACCTACACCGTGACGATCACCGATGCCGAAGGCACAGAGTCGACCTGCACCGCGATCCTGGTCGTTGTTCCGAAGCCGAACTGCGGCATCCAGGGACCGCTGGAACTCTGCCCCTCCTCGACCGGTCACAGTTACAACGGACCGGCCGGCAATTACAGCTACCAGTGGTCGATTTCGGGCAATGGCAGCATTTCCGGCTCGAGCACCGGATCGTCGGTCAGCGTGAACGCCGGCAGCACATGCGGCGCGAACTTCACGTTGCAATTGATTGTCTCCGAGCCGTCGCTGGGTTGCGCGGACACGTGCACCTACGTCGTGAGCGTCGATGACAACGAGGACCCGACGGTGGTCTTCTGCCCCAGCGACACCACGATCAACTGCACCGCCACTGGACTGGCATTCGGGACCCCGTCGTTTGACGACAACTGCGACAACGCGCTGACCGTGACGGTTGCGCAGGACACCGTGCCCGGCGATTGTCCGGCGGAGAAAACGGTGACCCGCACATGGACGGCGACCGATGACTGCGGCAACTTTGTCACCTGCGATCAATCGATCCGGATCCAGGACAATACGCCGCCGGTCATTACCTGCCCGGACAATCAGACCATTGATTGCGCCGCCGCAGTGAATTTCGGCCAGCCATCGGCGACCGATGACTGCTCGCAGGTTACGATTTCGGTCCTTTCGACGATCGCCACACCCGGCGCCTGCCCGGCGGAATCCAGCTACACCCGCACCTGGGTGGCGACGGACGCCTGCGGCAACGCCGACACCTGCTCGCAGACGATCACCAAGCAGGATAACACCCCGCCGGTGATTACCTGTGCCGCCGACACCGTCATCGACTGTGCCGCCGATCTGAACTTTGGCCGGCCCTCGGCGACCGACAACTGCTCAGATGTGACGATCAGCATTTTGTCGACGATTGCCACGCCCGGCGCCTGCGCCGCCGAGTCCAGCTACACCCGCACCTGGGTGGCGACCGATGCCTGCGGCAATGCCGACACCTGCTCGCGGACAATCACCAAGCAGGACATCACCGCGCCGGTGCTGAGCTGCCCGGCCGACACGACCATCGATTGCGCCGCGGTCCTGGCCTTCGGTGAGCCGTTCGCCACGGATGATTGTTCCGAGGTGACGATTCGTATCCTTTCGACGATTGCCGCGCCCGGCGCCTGCGCCGCCGAGTCCAGCTACACCCGGACCTGGGAGGCGATGGATGCCTGCGGCAACGCCGACACCTGCTCGCAGACGGTGACGCGTCAGGATACGACCGATCCGATCTGTTCGGCGCCGAACGACACGACCATCGCCCAGTGCGACCCGGCGCGTGTCTGCCTGCCGGTCTCCGCCAGCGACAACTGCGATCCGTCGGTGTCGTGCGTCATCACCGCGGGTCCGGGGACGTTGTCCAATGGCCAGTGGTGCTACACGCCGACCGGCGATGAGACGGTCAATGTCACGGTTGTTTGCACCGACGACTGCGGCAACACCTGTGAGTCGTCCTTTGCGGTCACCTTCGAGATCAACGAGGGGCCGACCTGCCAGTTCGGCGAGCTGGCCCCGCCCGGGCCGTGCCCGCCGTTCCTCTACACCTTCCAGATGACGACGACCGATCCGGACGGCGACTCGGTGGTGTGCGTCAACACCAACCCGAATGTCTCGTTCGTCGACGGTGTCTGGAGCTACACGGCCGGGTCCGGCGAAACGATCGTGGACACGATCATCTGCGCCGATGTGCCCTGCGGCGAGGCGTGCACGTCCTATGTGTTCATCAACACGCCCAATCCGCAGCCGCCGATCTGCCACGCGCCGAACGACACCACGATCTACCTGTGCGAGTCGACGGAAATCTGCCTGCCGTTGTTCGCCGAGTTCGGTTCGTGCAGCATCACCTTCGGTCCCGGCACCCATGTCGATTCCTTCTGGTGTTACACGCCGGAGGTCTCCGACACGGTGACGGTGGGCATCGAGTGCGTCGGCATCTGCGACACCTGCCGCGACTCGTTCACGGTGGCCTTCATCATCAACGAGCCGCCGGCGATCGACTGCCCGGATGATTCGCTGGTGGTGGCCGCCGGCGACAGCGTCACGCTCGACATCCCGATCACCGACGGCGACGATTCCACGCTGGCGGTGACGATCATCGGCGTGACCCTCGACGGCGTGCCGACGACGCCGGCCAACGAGCCGTCGATCGACAGCGCCGGCCATTTCGAATGGCAGGCCGACGATCAGGCGGGGGTCTGGTGTTTCACCATCGAGGCGGCCGATGAGTGCGTGGCCGACACCTGCACCTTCTGTGTGGAAGTCACACAGGAGGAGGAGTTCTGCAGTCTCACGCAGGGCGCCTACGGCAACGCCGAGGGCAAGTTCAACGGCGTGGTCCGCACCGATCTCATCTTCAACCTCCTGTCCAGTCCGCTGGTCATCGGCAAGCCGGGACGTTCGGTGACCTTTGACCAGACCGACTACATGTGCATCATCGAGCGTCTGCCCGCGGGCGGACCGGCGGACACCTTCGTGACCGCGCTGGGCAACGCGGCGATCAATTCGGCCACCTGCCAGACGCCGACGCCGCTGCCGGTCGACAAGAAGGGCAAGTTCCGCAACATCCTGCTGGGTCAGACGATCACCCTGGCGCTGAACACGCGTCTGGATGCCGAGCTGGGCACCTTTGGCCTGTGCCCGGTGTTTGTGACGCACGATGCGCTGCCGGGTTCCGATGGCCTGATGGGCACCGATGACGATGTCCTGAATCCGGGTCCGGACAACACGCTCGGCACCTTCGACGATCCGGTGGCGATCTTCTACATCCCGCAGTCGGTGCTCGATGCGCTCGACGCCCTGGGTCTGCCGCAGACCGTGGCCGGCCTGCTCGAGTTGGCCAATCGCGCGCTCGCGGCCTGGCCGACGGGCGGGGCATCGCTGTCGACGATCAACTATGCCGTCGACGCGATCAACCGCGGCTTCGACGAGTGTCGCTTCGTGGTCTTCTGCGGCGAAACGCTCCCGGCCGTGGCCGCGTCGACCACCGGCAGTCTCGCCAAAGCGGTGCCGTCGGAGTACACGCTTGACCAGAACTACCCGAACCCGTTCAACGCCGCGACAGTGATCTCCTACTCGCTGGCGCACGACGGTCAGGTCGATCTGGCGGTGTACAACGTCCTCGGGCAGCGTGTGGCCACCCTGGTCAGCGACTTCCAGGCCCCCGGCACCTACCGGGTGACCTGGACCGGCGCGGACGACAACGGCAACACGATCGCCAGCGGGATCTACTTCTATCGTCTGCAGATCGGCGGTCAGGTCCAGACCCGGAAGATGGTCTTGCTGAAGTAATCGCTGTAATGCACTCGCTCTGCCTGTCCCCCACCGCGTCGTTCGCGGTGGGGGACTTTCTTTGTTCCTGTCGCGCTCTTACCGCATGGCACCAGCGGTCATGCCTCGACCGCAGCCCATCAACTCGCAGCCGTTTACGCGGTTAGTCTGCCGATGGGTACCTCGCCCCCAAGAGCGCGGATTCAACGGGCGATCATGTGATATTGGGTATTTAGTATAGTATTACTCACCTATACCTCGCGCGGTCGTATATGACCGCCCGTACGGGCACTAAAAGATTCTGCTGGCATCCCTTCCGTCCGCCTCTATTAATTCCACTAATCACAGTCAGAGTCGTTTACACTCAAGGAGTCGTTGAGGTGTTGCCAGCAACGCTTGTATCGTGACGAGGTTCACAAGCATATTGTGATTGCATGAAGGACGTCTCCGTTTCGCCGTCGTTCTGATCCGTCAGCAGGGAGGTCGCTGGCACTTCGAACATCAGTCACGAGAGTTCCACCACGCTGCGAAGACGTTGCGTTCACGGGCGGCGATCAAGCCGGCCATTTGGAGCAAGGAATACCGTGGAGAAGACACCCCCCAACGCGTTACCAACGAAGTTCCTGCCCCCGAAGGAGGAGGACAATGAGCACTGAGAGTGTATGTCGACTGGCGCGCTGGTGTCTGCCGGTCCTGGCCGTGCTGTTTCTGCCCGGATTGGCGCTGGCGCAGCTTGACCTGGAACCGGAGCCACCGTCGTTGATCGTGCTGTCACCCGACGGGATTGCCGCGCCCATGTCCATCGATCTGGACCAGTTGCGCAATGGGTCGGCGGACAAGCCAGACGAAACCAACGGTCAGCCCAACTGGCAGAATGGCAACGTTGGCGATCAGCAGGGCCACCTTGAGGAACATTGGTCGATCCCGTATCGCGCGAAAATCTCCAACATCCCATCGGCCTGTTACGACGGGACCGACTCGATCCGTCTGGTCCTGGGGTACGATATCAAGCACAGCGGCGCGCATGCGATCGACTTTCTGACCAGCTACAACCGGCTGCACCTTCCCGGCTCGACCTGCGAGTTCCCGGTCGGGGATCACAACATCGACCCATTCTTTCCCGATCCGACCTACGGCACTCCGCTCTTCGGCGGCGCGATCAACGATTGGACGCACGCCTATCAGATTCCCTGCCCGGAGTGCGATGACCCGTACGGCGATCTGCCCAACGGCACCCAGCCGGAGAACTGCTGTCACTCCCTGCCGGCGGTCGAGCGCGAGATGCGCATTTGGGGCGGACGGATCGTGAACATGTACTACGCCGATTACCCGCTGGGAACGGGGGACGGCAACAAATGCGTCGAAGGCGAGGAAGGCAACCTATCCGCGGCCCAGTCAGAAGCGCGCATGGTGGTGGTCATCGACCCCGGCCAAGAATATGTCGTCCTTGCGTGGGGCGGCCACATCGCCTGCCGCGATGCCTGGGGCTGCGAATTCAATGGCGTGACGGTTCCCTGCGGCACATTGGGCGCAGATCCCCGCTCGGCCTCTGACATCAGCGGCTCGCCATACCACATGCGTCTGATTGACTGGGAGGGCTTCTCCCCGTCCAACTGCCCCGAGCCGAATCTGGGCAACACCGACCGTTCGCTGTCGGCCGCCACGGTCTGCACGCCGCCGCTGGTTTGCGACCCGACACCGGATACTGTCCGTGTCTGTGAAGGCGCCGATGCGCGTCTCTGCGTAAGCGTCACCGGCGGTCTCGGGCCATACACTTACACCTGGTCCGGACCCGGTTGCCCCTGCCCGGCCGAGGCCTGTGTCACCATCCTTGGGGCCACGCCCGCCGACGCGGGAACGTACGTCGTGACGGTGACCGATCAGGAGCGGACACAGACTGTCTGCGAAGTCCAGCTGGTCGTCATTCCCACGCCGCCCTGCTCCATCACCGGGGATCTCCTGGTCTGTCCTTCGTCAACCGGCAATAGCTACGACGGCCCCTTGGGCAACTACGCATACCAGTGGTCGATCGTCGGCAATGGGACGATTTCCGGGCCGACGAACGAGCGGACGGTCAGCGTCGACGCCGGCGCGACATGCGGCGCCCCCTTCACACTGCGGCTCCGGGTCACCGAGCCGATCCTCGGTTGCATTGCGGTGTGCTCGCTGACCGTCATGGTCAATGACACGGTGGACCCGACGGTTGTTTCGTGCCCGGTCGACGCCACCATCGACTGCAACGCTTCGATTGTTTTCGGCACACCGTCGTTTGATGACAATTGCGACGAAAACCTGACCGTGACCTTCGTGCAGGACACCACCCCCGGCGATTGCCCGGCGGAGATGACCGTGACCCGCACCTGGACGGCCACCGACGACTGCGGCAACACGGCGGTCTGCGATCAGTCGATCACCAAGCAGGACAACACCCCGCCGTCGATCACCTGCCCGCCGCCGGTTGCCGTGCAGTGCGTGGGCGATGTGCCCGATCCGGACATTTCGCTGGTTTCGGCCACCGATGACTGCAGCGAAGTGACGATCACTTGGGTGGGCGACGGTCCGCTGACCGATTCGTGCGGTGGATATATCACTCGCACCTATCGAGCGACTGACGACTGCGGCAATTCGGCGGATTGCACGCAATGGATCACCGTCGACGACACAAACGATCCGGCGGTGGTCTCCTGCCCGATCGACGCGACCATTGATTGCGACGCGACGGTCGCTTTTGGAACGCCGGTCTTCGACGACAACTGCGACAACGCGTTGGATATCACCTTCGTCGACGACACCGTGCCGGGCCGCTGCGCCGCGGAGATGACCATCACCCGCACCTGGACGGCGACCGATTATTGCGGCAATGCAGTCCAATGCGAACAATCGAT
Organism: uncultured Ignavibacteria bacterium; assembly: GCA_964593585.1. GTDB lineage: Bacteria > Zixibacteria > MSB-5A5 > WJJR01 > WJJR01 > JACQFV01. Next base: position 97,734 of record CAZQIZ010000001.1, on the reverse strand, counting down.
CACGTTGGATGACAGCACGCCGCCGACGATCACCTGCCCGCCGGATACCAGCGTGCAGTGCGTCGAGGACGTGCCGGCGCCGGACATCTCGCGGGTCATCACCTCCGATGATTGCAGCGAGGTCGCAGTAACATGGCGCGGCGACACGCCGCTCACCGATCCGTGCGGCGGGTTCATCACCCGCACCTATCGGGCGACCGACGACTGCGGCAACTTCACTGACTGCACGCAGACGATCACGGTCGATGACACCACGCCGCCGACCGCCACCTGTCCGCCTCCGGTCAGTGTCCAGTGCCCGGACGATGTCCCGGCTCCGGATATCTCGTTGGTCGTGGCACGTGACAACTGCGGCAATGTGACCGTGAGCTGGGTGGGCGACAGTCCGTTGACCGATCCGTGCGGCGGCACGATCACCCGCACCTACCGGGCGACCGACGACTGCGGCAACTTCACTGACTGCACGCAGACGATCACGGTCGATGACACCACGCCGCCGACCGCCACCTGTCCGCCTCCGGTCAGTGTCCAGTGCCCGGACGATGTCCCGGCTCCGGATATCTCGTTGGTCGTGGCACGTGACAACTGCGGCAATGTGACCGTGAGCTGGGTGGGCGACAGTCCGTTGACCGATCCGTGCGGCGGCACGATCACCCGCACCTACCGGGCGACCGACGACTGCGGCAACTTCACTGACTGCACGCAGACGATCACGGTCGATGACACCACGCCGCCGACCGCCACCTGTCCGCCTCCGGTCAGTGTCCAGTGCCCGGACGATGTCCCGGCTCCGGATATCTCGTTGGTCGTGGCACGTGACAACTGCGGCAATGTGACCGTGAGCTGGGTGGGCGACAGTCCGTTGACCGATCCGTGCGGCGGCACGATCACCCGCACCTACCGGGCGACCGACGACTGCGGCAACTTCACTGACTGCACGCAGACGATCACCGTCGATGACACCACTCCGCCGGCTTGTATCCTGCCGCCTGACACCAGCTTCTTCCAGTGCGACCCGGCCGAGGTCTGTCTGCCGGTCTCGGCAACCGACAACTGTGACCCCGGAGTTGTTTGCAGCTTGGTCGACGGGCCCGGTGTGCTTGATGCCGGTCAGTGGTGTTACACACCGACGGGTAATGAGACGGTGGCGGTGACGATCAGCTGCGTCGACGACTGCGGCAATACCTGCCGCGGAACCTTCGAGGTCACATTCACGGTCAACGAAGGGCCCTCCTGCGACTTCCGTCCGTTGAGCCCCGCGCCGCCGTGCCCGCCGTTCAACTACACCTTCCAGATGGTTACAACCGATCCGGAAGGTGACTCGGTGATCTGCACCAACACCAATGATCTGGTGCACTTCGTTGACAATGTGTGGAGCTTCACCACCACGGAACGCGGATTGACGCTGTATGATACGATCATCTGCGCCGACGTGCCCTGCGCCGAGGCCTGCACAACCTTCGTGTTCATCACCACCCCCAACCCGCAGCCGCCGATCTGCACCGTGCCGGATGACACCACCATCTATCTCTGCGAGTCGATGGAAGTGTGCCTGCCGGTGTATGCGCAATTTGGCTCCTGCCGTCTCGCGTTCGGACCGGGCGCTTACAACGACGAGGATTCGCTGTGGTGCTACACGCCGGAGGCATCCGAGACGGTCACGGTCGGCACCGAGTGCATCGGGTTGTGCGACACCTGCCGCGACTCGTTTACGGTGACGTTTGTCATCAACACGCCGCCGACGATCGAATGCCAATCCGACACCCTGCCGGTGATGGTGGGCGACAGCGTCTTCGCCACGGTTGTGTTCCACGACGATGACGATTCGGTCCTGGCGGTTACGATCACCGAGATCACGCTCGATGGCGCGCCGACAGTGCCGTTCAACACGCCGTCGATCGACGACGAAGGCCACTTTGCCTGGCTGGCCGATGAGGAGCCGGGGATCTGGTGCTTCACGGTTGCCGTTGCCGACGAGTGCGACACTGTCGATTGCACCTTCTGCGTCGAGGTGACACAGAGCCGCGAGTTCTGCACGTTGACGCAGGGCGCCTACGGCAATCCCAACGGCAAGTTCAACGGGGTGGTTCGCACCGACCTGGTCTATGACTTGCTGGCCACACCGTTGGTGATCGGCAAGCCGGGGCGTTCGGTCACCTTTGAGCAGGCCGATTACATGTGCATCATCGAACGCCTCCCGGCCGGCGGCACGGCTTCGGCTTTGCCCGACGGGCTCGGCGACGCGATGATCAACCAGGCGACTTGCCAGACGCCGGTCACGCTCCCGGTGGACAAGAAGGGCAAGTTCCGCAACATCCTGCTGGGCCAGACGATCACGCTGGCGCTCAACCTGCGGCTTTGCTGCGATGCCCTGGCCAACCTCGACCTGTGCCCGGTGTTCATCACGCAGGATGCTCTCCCCGGTCCGGATCGCCTCTATGGAACCGAGGACGATGTCCTCAATCCGGGCCTCGACGGCATCCTGGGCACGTTCGATGATCCGACATCGACGCACTACATCCCGGTGTCGGTCTTGAGCGCGCTGGACAGCCTCGGTCTGCCGGAGACGGTGGGTGGATTGCTGGAGCTGGCCAATCGCGCCTTGGCGGGTTGGAACACCGCCGGCGCGTCCCTGGCGTCGATCAACTACGCCGTCGACGCGATCAACACCGGCTTTGATGAATGCCGCTTCCTGATCTACTGCGGCGACACGCTGCCGATCGTGACGTCGACGGGCGGCAGTCTGGTCAAACCGGTCCCGGCCGAGTACAGTCTCGACCAGAACTACCCGAACCCGTTCAATGCGTCAACGGTGATCTCCTACTCGTTGCACAAGGACGGTCAGGTCGATCTGGCGGTGTACAACATCCTCGGCCAGCGCGTGGCCACCCTTGTCAGCGAGTACCAGGGTCCGGGCGCGCATCATGTGACCTGGACGGGCACCGACGAGCACGGCAACATGCTTGCCAGCGGGATCTACTTCTATCGTCTGCAGTTGGGCGATCGGGTCGAAACGAAGAAGATGCTGCTTCTGAAGTAGCCCCACGATCGCACCACGTTGTAAGAATCCCCCGCCGCGGCCACGCGGCGGGGGATTTTATTCGCGGGGAGTCCCTGTCCTCGGGAGTGTTATGCCGAGCGAAGCCGAGGGACGCGGGGACGAGGATTCCATCCCTTAGTTATTCCCGCGCACGCGGGAATCCAGACGCGGCGGCCATGGTTTGGGCCCCCGCTTTCGCGGGGGCGACAACACCTGATGTCGTCATTACCGCGCGGTCTTCTGGAAGCGCGAGGCCGCCAGGGCCATGACCGCGATTCCCATCCCCGCCAGCCAGAGCAGCTGCGGCCAGAGCACCGAGATTCCGGCGCCCTTGAGGAAGATGCCGCGGATGATCTCGAGGAAGTGCCGCACCGGATTCAGCAGGGTCGTCTGCTGGAAGATTTCGGGCATGCTGCTGACCGGAAACATGAAGCCCGACAGCAGAATGACCGGCATCAGGACCAGGAAGCTAAGCATGAACGCTTCCTGCTGAGTCTTGGAAACAGTCGAAATCAGAAGTCCCAGACCCAGCGTCGGCAGGAGATAGACCATGCAACTTACGATCAGCAGGATGGGGTTGCCGTTAAACGGAATCCCGAACCAGAGGATGCCGACGGTCGTGACCAGTCCCAGATCAATCAGGCCGATGATGGCAAAGGGAATGGTCTTGCCGATGATCAGCTCCATCGAGGTGAGCGGACTGACCATCAGTTGCTCGAGGGTGCCGATTTCGCGTTCGCGCACCACCGCCAGCGAGGTCAGGAGCATTCCGACCAGGAGAATGATCAAGGCCACCACACCCGGCACGTTGTAGTCGCGGCTTTCGAGATCGGGATTGAACCAGGCACGGGTCCGCAGATCGATCGTCGGCGGCGCGGTTTCGGGGCTGTGCCGGCGGGCAAACTGGCCAATGATCCGCTCGGCGTAGCCGCGCGAGATGGTCGCCATGTTCGAGTTGGAGCCATCGAAGAGCAGCTGCACTTGCGCGGTCCCAGAGGCGAGATCATCGGCGAAACCGCGCGGGATTTCCAACCCCACAATCGCGTCGGCATGGTCGAGGGCGGAAACCAGATCCTCCGGCCGTGAGGAGGCGCCCGCGATCCGGGAATACTCGGAAGAGGTGAAGGCCTCGGTGAGCGCGCGCGAGGACTGGGTGTTGTCCAGATCGACCAAAAACAGCGCGGTCCGTCGCACATCGGTCGAGACGGCATAGCCGAACACGATCAATTGGAAGATCGGCGCAATCAGGATGATCCGCATCAGCCGCGGATCGCGGCGGATCTGCAGGAACTCCTTGCGGACCAGTTCCCGCAAACGCACCCAACGGTCGCGGCGCATCAGGACAACTCCTTGCGGAAGATGCGCACCGCCAGAATGAATCCAACGATCGAGAAGGCGATCATGAGCAGCCCCTGCACCCGCAGCACCTCCACGCCCACGCCCTTGAGAAAGATGCCGCGGGTCACCACAAGGAAATACCGCGCCGGCACGATGAAGGTGACCGCCCGCAGCGCCGTGGGCATGACGTCGATGGCGAACATGAAACCCGACAGGAGGTAGGCCGGCAGGAAGGTGAGGATCATCGCCATTTGTGTCGCTTCCAACTGCGAGTGCGCCACCGCCGAGATGAACATCCCCAGCCCGAGCGATCCGCTTAGGAAGAAGAACGACAGGATCATCAGCAAAAACGGGCTGCCGCGGAACGGCACATCGAAGAGCCAGACGCCCAGAACCGAACAGACGACCACATCGATCAGCCCGATTGCCAGGTACGGCAGCAGTTTGCCGATCACCACCTCGGCGCGGGTGACCGGGGTCGCGACCAGTTGCTCCATCGTGCCGCGCTCCCATTCGCGCGCGATGGTCAGCGAGGTCAGCATCGCGGCGATGATCATCATGATCACCGCCACCAGCCCGGGCACGATCATGTTGCGGCTGACCAGTTCCTCGTTGTACCAGACACGGCTCTCGGCCACCAGCGGCGGCTGGAGGAGCCGTCCCTCCAACGCCACCTCGCCGGCCAGCCCCGCCACCATCGCCTCGGTGTACGACAGGATGATGGTGGCGGTGTTGGCATCGGTGCCATCGACCAGCGCCTGCAGCTGCGCCGGGACGCCGGTGCCGAGGGTGCGGGAGAAGTCGGGTGGAATCACCAGTACCAACTGCGCCGCGCCGCTGTTGAGCCGCTCATCGACCGTTGGGCCGGGCTCGAGAAACTCGGTGATGGTGAAGTAACCGGAAGCGCGCAGCGCATCGATCAATTCGCGGCTCTGCGGCGAACGGTCCTGATCGACCACGGCGGTCTTGATGTCGTTGACATCCCAGGTGATCGCGTAACCGAACAGAACCAACAGCGTCACCGGCAGCAGAAACGCGAGGATGAGACTGCGCCGGTCGCGGCGCAGTTGCGCGACCTCCTTGCGGGCAATCGCCCAGAGTCTCGTGCGGTTGATACCCATGGCGCGCTCAGTCGGTCGGCGCCCCTCCGGCCAGGCGCACCTTGGCGATGAAGACATCTTCCAGCGACGGCGCCACCGGGTTGATGGCGCGCCAGTTGTGGCCGCGCTCGCGCAGCCGCGCTTCGAGCCGCGGACGGACCGTCACGGCGCTCTCCACCGCCGCGTGCACGGCGCGTCCGAACAGCCCCGCCTCGATCACGCCCGGCAGATCGCGGATCGCCTCGACGACCGCGGCGCCATGATCGGTGACGATCTCCAGAAGCGGCTCGGACATCGAGGCCCGCAGACGCGCCGGAGTGTCCAGCGCGATCAGACGGCCGCGGTTCATCAGCGCCAGACGGTGGCAGTATTCGGCCTCCTCCATATAGTGCGTGCTGACAAACACCGTGGTCCCCCGCGCGGCCAATGTGTTGATCAGGTCCCAGAACGAGCGCCGCGAGATCGGATCGACTCCCGAAGTGGGCTCGTCGAGAAAGAGGATCGGCGGTTCATGCAATACGGCGCATCCCAGGGCCAGGCGCTGTTTCCAGCCCAGTGGCAGCTCGCCGGTGAGACGTCGTCGCTGATCGCCCAGGCCGGCCATCTCGATCACCCAATCGGTGCGCTGCCGCCGCCGTTCCCCCTCGACGCCATAGAGCCCGGAAAAGAACGCGATGTTCTGCTCCACGGTCAGATCGGCGTAAAGCGAGAAGAGCTGCGACATGTACCCGATGCGGCGTTTGATCTCATCGGCCTCGGTGCGGATGTCGAAGCCGGCAACCCGCCCCTGCCCCGCCGACGGCCGCAGAAGGCCGGTCAGCATCTTGATCATGGTGGTCTTGCCGGCGCCATTGGGGCCGAGGAATCCGAAGATCTCCCCTTGCCGCACGGTGAAACTCACCCGGTCGACGGCAACAAACGCGCCGAAGGAACGCGACAGTTCCTCGACGGTGACAGTCTCAGTCATGGCCCTCCGCCCTGGCAACCCGGTCGATAAAGACATCTTCCATCGACGGTTCCATGCGATCCACCACGGTCACCGTATGGCCGGCCTGCTCGAACACATTACGCACCGCCGCGGCATCAAGGGCGGGATCGACGGTGACATGGAGCACATCGCCGAAAACCGCGGTGCGAAGGATTCCCGACGCCTGCCGCGCCGCCTCCTGCGCCTCGCGCAGACGATCGGTCCGGACGGCATAGAGCAGACCGCCGAAACGCGCCGGCAGCGCGGTCGGAGTGTCGAGATCGAGGACACGTCCCTGATGCAGCAGCAGAACCCGGTCAAACCGCTCGGCCTCGTCCATGTAGGCGGTGCTGACCACCACCGTGACCCCCTCGGCGACCATTTCATGCACGATCAGCCAGAGATCACGGCGCGAAACCGGATCGACGCCGAAGGTCGGCTCATCCAGAAGCAAGACATCGGGCTGGTGGACCAGCGCGCACGACAGCCCCAGTTTCTGCTTCATGCCGCCGGAGAGTTGCCCGGCCAGACGGTCGCGGAAGGGGCCGAGGTTGGAGAATCGGAAGAGCCGATCCAGACGCGCGGCGCGCTCGGCGGCCGGCACTTGGTAGAGGTCGGCGTAAAAGTGCAGGTTTTGCAGCACGGTCAGATCGGCATAAAGTCCGAAGCGCTGCGACATGTAGGCGATGTGGTGCTTGACCGCTTCGGCCTGGTGCGCCACGCTCAAGCCGAGGATGCGCGCATCGCCTTCGCTGGGACGCATCACTCCGGCCAACATGCGCAGTATCGTGGTCTTCCCCGCGCCATCGGGCCCGACCAAGCCGAACAGTTCGCCGCGACGGACCGCAAACGACAGATGGTCGACCGCGGTCAGAGCGGCGAAACGTCGGGTGAGGCCGCTGGCCTCGATGGCGTATTCGGGATGCGTCATGGCTGGGCAAACGCGATCTGGACATCGGCGGGCATGCCGGGCTTCAGTTCATAGCCAGGGTCATCGAGCACACGCACCTTGACCGCGTACACCAACTTCACCCGTTCTTCGGTGGTCTGCACCGTCTTGGGTGTGAATTCGGCCTCCGGGGCGATGTAGGTCACCTCGCCGCGGTACTCCTTGCCGGGATATGTGTCGGTGGTGATCGCCGCGCTCTGTCCCAGCCGCAGGGCGCCGAGACGGTTCTCCGGCACATAGACACGGATCCAGCGGTCATCGCGGTTGATGATGGTCAACACCGGCGCGCCGGGGGCGACGATCTCGCCCGGTTCGCGGTGGCGGGTGGTGACGATGCCGGGGAATGCGGCGCGTATTGTCATCAGATCGAGCGTGGCGTCGATCCCCCGCAACGCCGCCTCGGCCTGCGTCACTTGCGCGCGCTGCGCCTCGATGCGTTCGGCGCGCGGGCCGCGTTCCAAAAGCCGCAACTGTTCGGCGGCCTGCTTCCATTGATTTTCGGTAACGTCGTTGCGAGTCTGCGCCTTGTCCAGCGCCTCCTGGCTGACCGCGCCGCCCTCAAACAGGGTCCGTGTCCGGGCCAAATCGCGCTCGGCATCGCGGAATTGCTGTTCGGCACCCTGCGCAGCGGCGCGTGCCTGCGCCACTTCTTCGGGGCGAAATCCACTCTCCAGCTCGGCCAGCAGCGCCCGCGCCGCGGCCACCTGGGCGGTGGCCTGATCACGCCGTGCCAGCGCCTCGACGCGGTCCAGCACCGCCAGGATTGCGCCGGAGTACACCGAGTCCCCCTCGCGCATAAAGATGCTGTCGATGCGTCCGGCCGATTGGAAGCCCAGGCGCGCCTCGGTGGCCTCGATGGTTCCGGAGATGATCAATGTGCGATCCGAGCCATCGCCGGCGAGGAATAGAAACCAGACGAGGGCGGCCGCCGCCGCCAGCACGGCGACGATGATGACGGGTTTGGGTGGCTTCATCGGTTGGACTCCAAGTTGTGTTCGACCCAGGCCATATCGAGTTCGCCGAGCAGCCGCGCCAGTTCGACATCGGCCTGCACGGCGGCATGGCGCGCATTGATCAATCCGGCGCGTGCGGCAAGCAAATCGGCTTCGGCGCGCAGATATTCGGCCTGCGTGTCGGAACCGGTGGACAGACGCAACTGCTCGATGCGGGCGACTTCCTCGAGACTGGCCACGGCGCGTTCGAGACTGGCGATACGGGCCCTCGACTCCTGACGAAGCGCCAAGGTCTGGTCCAACTGCGCCGCGGCGCGCTCCTGCGCCAGCCGCCAATCCTCGGCGGCAGCGTTGCGACCGGCGTCGGCCTCGGCGATCGCGCCGCCGACGGCGCCGCCGGTGAACAGCGGCAACCCGACCAGCACGGCGGCGTTCCATTCATCGGTGCGATGCCCGTTGGCGTCGCGCAGATCGGACCAGGCGCCGCGCAGGTTGACCGAGGGCCAGCGCGCGCCACGCGCCGCCGACCGTCCGGCTTCGGCTGCCACCAGCCGCAAGCGTGCGCTTTCGACTTCGGCGCTCTGTGCGAGGACTTGTTCAGAGAGCGCGCCGATGGAATCCAATGACTTCGCCGCCGCGGGTTCGGCAACCGGCATGACCGTCAGGGTGTCGGCGGATGCGCCGATCAGACGGGCCAGATCGCGGCGGGCGACCTCGAGCGCCGCCTGCGCCTGTGCCCAATCGGCGTCGGCACCGGCGAGCGCCGCCTCGGCGCGCGCCACATCGACATCGGCGGCGCGTCCGACGGCGCGGAGCTGCGCGACGCGATCTCGCTCGGCATCGACCGCGGCGCGTCGCTGCCGATGCGCGGCGAGTAGTTCCTCATCGGCGCGCACCGACAGATAGGCGGCCACGACACGGGCGATGAGACGCTGCTCGGCGTTGGTGAAGGCGGCCTGGCCGGCGTCGCGCAGACGACCCGCCTGACGCACCCTTGCTTCGCGCGCGCCGCCATCGAAGAGCGTGTAATCGATCTGCAATCCGCCCTGCATCAGCGTCTCATCGAAGGGCGGGATGCGTGTCAGGTCGAAGCCATGAATCGGCCAGGCCGCCATGGGTTCTTCATATTGATAGAGGGAGCCGGCCAGACGCAGTGTCGGGAACCAGGCGGCGCGTGCCTGACGCAGCCGCGACTCCGCCTGCGCCAGCTGCGCCTCCGCCTGCCGCACGCTGGGATGTTGCGCCAGCGCCAGACGGACCGCTTCGGAGAGCCGCAGGGACGCGGCGGCCGCCGGTGCCCCGTACATCGCCAGGGCCAGAAGCGTCAGCAAATGCGCAACAGCCCACAATCGTCGGTTTGTCATTGGGTCGAACTCCCCGGGCGCATCAGTCCGCGCCGCACAAAGGCCAAGAGGTGAACCAGCACCCGTTCCTGGGTCGCGCGGTCGTGCATGTTGACCCCGGCGATTTCCTTCAGGCCCCGGCGCATGATGACAAAGAACAAAGGCTGTGATATGGAACTGACGGTCAGCAGCACCGGATCGCCTTCGACTATCTCCCCGTCGGCCTGGCCGCGCACGACCAGCCCGGACATGTGCTTCATCATCGCGCCGATCGATTCCTGAATCGGCGCGGGGAGCGGTCCGGTCAGCGACATCTCATGCAGCATCATCGCCGGCAGTTCGTGGTGCGTGTGCATGTACTGGAAGTAGGCGCGGACGCCGGCCTCGATGCGCGAGAGCGCGGTGCCGTCGGCTTCCGTGGCGGCGCGTACATGTTGATGCAGCGGTCCGACCAGTTGTCGGATGACTTCATGGTAGAGACGTTCCTTGGTGCCAAAGTGGTAGGTGACCGCGCCGAGGTTGGCGTGGGCGTCATCGGTGATGGCTTTAATGGAGGCGCCGCGGTAGCCGCGCCGCGCGAAGACCTTGCGAGCGGAGGCAATCAGGGCAGAACGCGTGTCGCGCGATTCACTCATACGTATGAATTATACGACCGAGGGCGCGATTTGTTTGCGGCGAGGAGCAAAAGAATGGGACCAATAGGTCCAATTTGACCTATTGCCTTTTCGGCAAGTGGGTTACGCCAGACGAAAAACTTTCGGCGCATTGCTTCGGCCGATCGCCTCGTGGCTGGTTTCCGCCCAATTCTGAGCTCGGAATGCCAGCAAGTTGGCGCCCAGATCGGGCACTCCGGGGCCGGGCCAGTCGCTGCCCCAGAGGGTCTTGGTGGCCAGTTTGTCGAGATCGGGAAACCATTGCGGAATCCGGACGGGCGGAATGCCGGAGAGGTCCATGTACACATTCGGATGGCGTTTGACCAGGAAACGCGCGGTTTCCATCCAGAGGGGACGTCCGGCGTGGGCCAGCACGATCGTCAACTCGGGAAAATCGCAGGCGACGTCATCGAGATGGATCGGATCGCCATACTTGATGCGCGCCGCTTTGAAGATCGTGGTGCCGGTGTGAAAGACAACCGGCACGCCCCGTTCGGCGCAGAAGCCATACAGGTCGGCCAAGATGCGGTTGCCGCGCAGATATTCGTTCGGGTATACCGCCTGATGCGGCGGGTGAATCTTGATCGCGGTGATGCCCTCATCCATCAGCCGGGCCAGTTCGCCGCGGGGATCGCGCGTTGTGTGCGGATCGAGTGAACCATGGGCGAAGAGCCGGTCGCGATGGCCCTTCACATACGCCGCGGCGAAGCGATTGACTTCGTCGGTGAATCCCATCAACTCCGGCGCGACATAGTTGATGATCCCGCACCGCTCGATGCCCGCCTCGTCCATCAGCGCCAACAGCGCGCCGGGATCGCGCGTGACCCGTTCGATTAGCGCGAAATCTCTCCCCTGCTTCATCGTTGCCAGAATCGGCGGATGCATCTGCTCAAAGGGCGAGACGTGGATGTGGATGTCGATGGCGCCGGCCATGCCCAAATGTATGACTGCGGCGGGGGATTTGTCACGGTTTGCGGCGGGCCTTCCCGCCTGTCAAAAACACCGCGCGCGGGTGGGAAATCGACACCCAACCGGACCGGATGTGGAGTACTATAGTCCGATGTTTGAATCGGTCCGTCCGCGCGCATCTGGTCGGCGGGTCTCCGCCGTTTTTTTCGTTGCGCTGGTCGCCTTATCGGCCGCCCGCGGGCATGCGCAGCCGTATGAACTGCCGCTGGCGGCGGCCATCGACTCGGCGGTGCGTCACAACGAGCAGTACCAGACTGTGCTGGCACAATTGGATCGGGCCGAAGGGCAGATTGTCAGCGCCCGCGCCGGCCTCTTCCCCACCATCGACCTGCACGCCAACTACAACCGTACGCTCGAACTGCCCAAGATCTTCTTCGCCGGACAGGAATTCACCATCGGCACAAAGTACACGGTGGTCGGCGGGCTGACCTTTGACCAGACGTTGTTTGAAGGAGGCGGTGTCTTGTCGGCCTGGCAGGCGGCGCAGCAGTATCGGCGCATGAACGAACATCTGGCGCAACAGGCGCGCCTCGAACTGGAAGCCCAAGTCGCCACCGCCTACTTCGACGCCCTTCTGGCGGCGCAACTGGCCGATGTGTCGCGTCAGACATTGGCTTTGACCGAAGAACACGCCGCGGTGGTAGCGCGCAAGTTTGCCGACGGGTTGGTCTCGGAATACGACAACCTCAGCGCACGGGTGCGTGTGGCCAACGCCCGACCACCGGTCCTCCAGGCGGAAAACGATTTGCGTCTGGCGCTGCTGCGTCTGGCCAATCTGGTCGGGCTCCCGCCCGATCTGGAGCTGGGCATTCGCGACGCCGAACCCGACTCAGCCGCCTGGGAGTATGACGGCAGCGACCTGGTGACGGTGGCGCGCCGTCAGCGCTCCGATCTGGCGGCGATGACACACCGGATTTCAGCCATCGACAAGGCGGTAGGCGTGCTCAAAGCCGAACGCTGGCCGTCGCTGCATCTAAAGGGAACATTCGACTATCAGGCATTGACCGACGACAGTTGGCCGGCGCGCGACGATTACTTCCGTTCATGGCAGGTAGGGTTGTCGGCCTCGTACAATTTGTTCGATGGCTTCCGTCGCCGGGGCAACATCCAGGTGTTGCGGGTCGATCAACGCGAAGCCGAGTTGCGTCAAAGCGAACTGGACCGCGCGGTGGCCCTGCAGATTGCCGATGCGCGCAGCCGCTTCGATGAGGCCGGCGCCCGTCTGCAGGCGCAGGGGGAATCGGTGGCCGAGGCCGAACGCGGGCTGCAGATCGCCAATTTGCGCTATGAGTCCGGGGTCGGAACGCAGTTGGAAGTGCTCGATGCGCAGGTGGCGCTGGCCACCGCGCGCGTCTTCGCCGCCCGCGCCCGTCATGACCGCCGGGTGGCGCGGGTGCAGTGGCGGCTGGCCATGGGCGAGCCGGTGTTTGCCCGCGCGAGTGAGTAACTCGGGACAGGATCAAGGAGTCTGACGATGCATGTTCAACAGGTGACTTCCACGGCGATGCTGGCGGCCCTGACCCTGACTTTGGCCGGATGCCAATCGGGCCAGCAGACACAGAACAACGTGGCCCGTATTCCGGTGGTCACCGCCCCGGTGGTCCGTCAGGACATCACCCGCACGCTATCCTATTCCGGCTCGGTGGAGGGGATTCGTCAGGCAACGGTCAGCGCGCGACTGGCCGAGACGATCGCGCGGGTGCATGTGCGCAAGGGCGACGCGGTACACGCCAGGCAGGTGGTGGTGACGTTCGACCAGTCCGGGCCGGCGACGTCGGTGCGTCAGGCGCAGGCGGTGTACGAGGATGCCAAGAAGACATTTGAGAAGTACGATCGTCTGTTCGCCGACGGCGCGGTGAGTGAGTTGGAGCGCGATGCGCGTCGGACCGCCTTCGAGGTTGCCAAGGCCGATTTCGAGGCGGCGCGTGATGCCGCCAATGTCCTGGCGCCTCTGACCGGGATCGTCACCGATGTGACCGCCAAGACCGGGCGTCAGACAACGCCGGGCGAGGCCTTGGTTGAGATTGCCGCCATCGACACGGTGCGTGTATTAATTGACGTCACTGTCTACGAGGCCCGCGCGCTGAGGAAAGGCATGCCGGTGCAGATTTTGTCGCAGCTGGACAGCGCCGCGCACGCGGCCGGCTGGGTCGACCAGATCGCCTCGTCGGCCGACCCGGAGACGCGCATGTTGCGGGTCGAAGCGCTGGCGCCGAACCTGGAGCACCGCCTCCTGCCCGGCATGTTCATCACCGCGGGCCTGGAGTTGGAGCGCATCGCCGACGCGGTGGCGGCGCCGCGCGAGGCCCTGGTCTACCGCGAATCCGGGCTGGGCGCCTTTGTCGTGCGCGATTCCCTGGCGCATTACATACCGGTCACTGTCGGCGCCGAATCGGGCACGCTGGTGCAGATCGTCACCGGGCTGACGCCGGGTGAGACGGTGGTCGTGCTCGGTCAACATTCCCTGCAGGATCAAAGCCCGGTCAATCCGGTGCCGCAGACGGCCGTGCGATGAAACTCTCCGACACCGCGATCAAACGGCCGGTCTTCACGGTGATGATGGTCACCGCGCTGGTCGTGCTGGGCGCCTTCTCCTACAACCGCATCCCGGTTGATCTCTTTCCCGATGTCGACTTTCCCTACGTCGTGGTGATGACCGCCTACCCGGGCGCCGATCCGGAGACGATCGAGTCGGAGGTCACCAAGCTGATCGAGGATGAGATCAACACGATCTCCGGGCTCAAGCACATCACGTCGACATCGCAGGACGGCCTCTCGATGATCATTGCCGAGTTCGAACTCGGCGAGAAGCCCTCCGACAAGGCGCTGGAGGTGCGCGAGAAGATCTCGACTATCACCTCCGAATTGCCCGACGACGCCGAGGATCCGATCATCCAGCGCTTCGATCCCGATGCCATGCCGATCATGTCGCTGGTGGTCTCCGGCGACCGTCCGTTGAAGGAAATCACCACCTTCAGCAAGGACGTGATCAAGAAGCGCCTCGAGGGGGTGCCCGGCGTCGGGGCGGTGCAGTTGGCCGGCGGCGAGGAGCGTGAGATACAGATTGCGTTGGACCGCGCCCGGCTGGAGGCCTTTCGCCTCCCGGTGCATGAGATTGCCGCCGCCATCGCCCAGGCCAATGTCGAGATTCCGGTCGGCCGTCTGGACCGAGGCGAAAGCGAAATCACCGTCCGCGCGCTGGGCCGTCTGATCGACTGGCGCGACTTCGCCGCGATCGTGGTCGCGCACCGCGACGGGAAACCGGTGCGCTTGTCCGACATAGCGACTGTCAGCGACGGTATCGCCGAGCAGCGCAGCTACGCGCGCTACAACGGCGCCGAGGCGGTCTCGCTGAACGTGGTCCGGCAGTCGGGCGCCAACACGGTGCAGGTCGCCGATGGCATCCAGGCGCGCCTGGTCGAGTTGCGGCGCGAGCTGCCGCCGGACATCGAGATCGTCGTCGCCACCGACAACTCCATCTTCATCCGCGACTCGGTCGAGGATGTGATCGTCAACATCCTCTACGGCGGCCTGCTGGCGGTGCTGGTTATCTTCATTTTCCTGGCCGACTGGCGTACGACGCTGATATCGGCGCTGGCCATACCGACGTCCATCATTGCCACCTTCATGATGATGGATCTGCTCAACTTCACCATCAACTTCATGTCGCTTTTGGGGCTGTCGATCGCCACCGGCCTCCTTCTCGATGATGCCATAGTCGTGATCGAAAACATCCATCGGCACTTTCATCGCGGGGGCAACAGCCACACCGCCGCCGCCGAAGGCACCGGCGAAATCGGCCTGGCGGTCATGGCGACGACCTTCACGATCGTGGCGGTCTTTGTGCCGGTCGCCTTCATGGGCGGCATCGTCGGCCGCTTCTTCTACCAATTCGGGATGACCGTGGCGGTGTCGGTGTTGGTCTCGTTGTTTGTCGCCTTCACGCTCACGCCGATGCTGTTTTCGCGCCTGGTCACCCGCTCCGAGGAGGAGCAAACCGTCCGGTCGCGTCGCGGCCTGTACGCCCTGCTGGCGCGTTTCAACGCCGCCTTCGAATGGGTTAAGGGGCTCTACCGCCGCACCCTCGCCTGGGCGCTGCGCCATCGGCTGGCCACGATGACCATTGCTGGGATCGGGTTTGTCGGCAGCTTCTTCCTCCTGCCCTTTATTGGCACCGAGTTCCTGCCGATGTCGGATCGCGGCCAGATCTATATCGCCTTTGAGGCGGCGCCGGGGACGACTTTGCGACAGACGGTCGAGCTGACCGCGCGGCTGGAAGAGCGGCTGCGCGAGACGCCCGAAGTCGAGGGCATCTTCACCACCATTGGCGCGCAGCAGCAAGGGGTCAACGAAGGCATGGTCACGGTGATCCTGACCCCGCATGACCGGCGTGACCGCCATGTGTTCGTGCTGCAAAGCGAAATGCGCGAGCGCCTGGCCGATTTTCCCGGTCTCTACCTCGGTTTGGCGCTGGAGGCCGGCTCGATGGAGCAGCAGCCGATCGGCATTTCTGTGCAGGGCGAGGACCTGCGGGTGCTGAGGATGCTGGCGGCGGCGGTGGAGGATTCGGCGAAAGCAACACCCGGCGCGAGGGAGATCCGCAATTCGCTCTCCGGGGCGCGTCCGGAAACACAGATCGTGGTCGATCGCGAACGCGCCAGCGAACTGGGTCTGTCGATGGCGGCGATCGCCTCCGATCTGCGCACCCTCGTTGACGGCAGCGATGTCACCACCTTCAAGGAAGGCACGGAGGAATACAACGTCCGTCTGCGCCTGGCCCCGTCCGATCGCGGCGACCCGTGGTCTCTGGCCAACCTCATGATCGGCAGCACGCGCGACATCCCCGCGCATCCGAATTTCATGGTGCCGCTAAAGGAAGTGGCGCACCTGCAGCCGCGCGGCGGGCCGGCGGAGATCCGTCGGTACGACCGTCGTCGCGAGGTGCTGGTCTCCGGCAACATCGCCTCGGGCGCCTTCGCCGGCGACGTACGCGCCGCGGTGATGGCCAAGGCGCGTCAGGTGCCGACGCCGCCCGGATATTCGATCCGCGCCACCGGCGAGGCGGAAATTCAGGAAGAATCGTTCGCCGAAATCTTCACCGCGCTGGTCCTCGCCGTCATCTTCATCTATCTGGTGCTGGCGTCGCAGTATGAGAGCTTCACCGACCCGTTCACCATCATGCTCTCGCTGCCGATGTCGCTGGTGGGCGCGTTTGTCGGGCTGTTTCTCTTCGGCAGCGCGTTGTCGATTATGTCGTTGATCGGTATGGTGCTGTTGATGGGTCTGGTCACCAAGAACGCCATCCTGCTGATCGACTTTGTCAAGCAGGCGCGCTCGCGCGGCGAAACACGGGAGGCGGCGATTCTCGAAGCCGGTCCGATCCGTCTGCGCCCGATCATCATGACAACGCTGACCACCATCATGGGCATCCTGCCAATCGCGCTGGGCATCGGCCCGGGCGCGGAGTTCCGCGCGCCGATGGGACGCGCCGTCATCGGCGGATTGATCTCTTCGACGATGCTGACTTTAATTGTGGTGCCGGTGGTCTACACGCTGCTGGACGATGTCGTCCACTGGCGCAGCCGCCGCCGGGCACGGGCTAAGTCGGCTTGATCGACAGCGTCCGCCGCATGTAGTAGACTCCTGCCACCAGATACAGCGCGACCGCCGGCCAGACGGTGTAACGGCCATAGGGCTGCCAGTCGAAGGCATACAGCAGCAGGACAATCCCCCAGAGCAGGGCGGCGTAGCGTCCGATGTCGGCCGAGACCGGCGCGACATGGGTGCGGCACAGGACGACATAGCCGCCGACCAGAAGCGACAGGTCGCGGGCAATAGTCAGCGCGAAGGCCCAGGCCGGCAGGCCGCGGTCGAGCACGCAGAACAGCCCCACCACCACCGCCGCCAGTTTGTCGCCGATCGGATCGAGGATCCGTCCCCAGCGGCTGGCCTGGTTCCAGCGGCGCGCAATCCAGCCATCGGCCACATCGGAGAGGATGGCATACACAATCAACGCCGCCCCCAATGGAACAAGCCCGGCGCGCATCACCCACCACCACACCGGAATGAGCGCAATGCGCGACAGCGAGAGCAGATTTGGAACGGTCCAGAAACGGTTGTCGTCGACGGTCACGGCGGGAATATACGCCGCAACGATTAACGCTCGTCGAAGAAAAACGTCACTGTGTCGCTCCAGGCGACGGGGTGGGCATCGGCCGACTTCGGGACCATCTGGCCGTTGACCCTGTAGAGCCAATAGCCGCCGTCGCCGTTGCGACGCGGTCCGACCTGTTCAATCAATGTGCCATAGGGGTAAGAATTCAGTTCCAGCGCGATGTCATGCGAACGGGCAATCTCGCGCAGCCAGTCCAACGCGACCACGGAATCGGAACGGACCGCGACAAAGGTGTCGGCGCTGTCGGGACGGTAGGCGATGACCAACGCCCCCGGCTGGTTGGGGGCCGTGCGCTGCTTGGTCGTCGTCTGACCGCAGCCGCCGATGGAAAGCAAAAGCAGAGCGGCGAGGATCGGTCTCATTGCAGGCACCCCCAATAGAGCGTCGCGCCGCCGCGGAAGACATGGTTGACCAATGCCACGGCATCGAGGATGTCGCAGGCGCAATCGCCGTTCACATCGGCGGCGTTGGGCCGTCCGCTGGGCGCCCCGCCGCGGAAGGCGGTGTTCACGATCTCGACCACATCCTGGACATTGTGCACGCCGTCATCGTTGAGGTCGCCGGGGACACGGTTGGTCACATAGGCGGCATAGCCGGGGCCATCGCCTCCCGCCCAGGCATCCGCCGGTGCGCCGTTGGCGGCCAGTTCGGTGACCGAGTCGGCGGAGAAGCAGAGCGCGAAGACGCCCCCCTCCAGACGCGGTGTCACACTCAGCACACCACGCGCGGTTTTCCAGGGATTGGACGGCCCATTCAGAATCGCATGTGTCCGGCTATCATAGCGGTAGACGAAGCCGGAGTCGACGAATCCCCCCCCGGCAATGTAGCCGATCCCGTCGGAGGCAATCGCCAAATCGCCGGGATAATCGTTGATCAGGATCGAATCGGTCGGCAGCCAGGAATCGCGATCGAGCGTGTAGATGCGCCCGACACGGTCGGCGTAATTGCCGGTGCAGAGAACATGCACCTCGCCATCGCCGCCGACAGCCAGGACCTGTGGGTTGGTGCCAACATTGACTGAGACTTGCACGGCGGTCAACGACGCATTGGCGATCGACACCGTCCCCTGACCGTACTCAAACGTGCCGAAGTCGAGGCCGGTGTTGGCGATCCAGAGACGTCCGGCGTAATAGAGCAAACCCTCCGGGCTGGTTCCTACCGCAAACCGGCGTCGTTCGACGCCGACTTGATAGTTCAGAATGGCCACCTCGTTGGCCACCAGAAGCGAAATGGCACAGAGAGAATCATCGAGGACCAGCACGTCCCAGGGATTGTCGCCGCCGGGAAAGTCGACGGTGCGAAGCAACGATCGACTGGCCGCATTGATGACCATGAGGTCATCAGTGCAGGAGTTGACGACCAGAAGCAGGCCCTCGTGGGCGCGGATGCGGTTTGGGCAGCCGCCCAGCGGCATCCAGTTGGCCACCAGCGAATCGCCGGCGCGGTCGATCAGCGTGAGCGTCTCGCCGAGACCGTTGATGACATACAGTCGATCCAGATCGTCGACCGCCCGGGCATCGGAGCCGCACAGAGTCAGTCCTAGGATGAGGCTCCAAGCCAGGAGCTGGCTTGTGGCGGTGTGCATACAGACTCTCCTTTAATCAAACCCCGCTGTCAGGGCCAGCGTCAGCGTCCGGGCCGGCGATGGGTATCCCTGCAACAATTCGATGGATTCGTTGGTCAGGTTCTCGCCGCGCACGGCAATCGTCAGATCCGGCTGCCCGCGTCGGATGGCGCAGCGAATGGCAGCATCGAAACGACGATAGGCCGGCTGCGACTTGGTGTTGGCGCGCAGCGTGAAACGCGGTCCGACCCAATGCGCCGCAGCGTAGACACCCCAGCGTCCCAATTGCGCATCGCCGATCAGGTCATGCGTGTGACGCGGCATGAAGACCAGTGTCCGGCCCTCGTAATTGAATTCACCGGAGGCGTCGGTGCCGGCGGTGAAGATGTGGGTGTAGTCCAGCGTGACTCGGCCGTCCCAGGCCGTGGCCGCAACATGATCCTCGCGGCCGATCACTCGCGCCCCGGCAAGGTTGACCGGTTGATAACGCGGCGGCGCGCCGCGCAGGTCCCAGACAATGATGTCGGTGACATCGCGTTCGAAGTAGCGTACATCGGCATGCGGGAAGCGGTAACGCCCGCGGGCCGACAGTTCCCACTCGACCGCGCGTTCGGGACGCAGATCCGGGTTGCCCTGGGTGTAGTAGTCGCTTTTCCAGAACGCCGACAATAGCAGCGGACGGCGGAAGGAATGCCCCCAGCCCGCGCCCAGGTGCAGCCCATCGAGCAGACGCCAGCTGATATCGGCGCGCGGCGACCAGCCGGGGCGGTTGTCGGCATCGGCATCGACCGACGCGCCGCCGGAGATGGACCACGCGCCGAATGTGCGTCGCCAGCGCGCGCGCAACGCATACTCCGCGCGCGATTGTGCGCCGAAGGCGAGGGCCGGACGTTGGTAATCATCGCCGCGCAGATCGCGCCTCCGGCTCTCCCCTTCCAGCGTCAGAGCCCCCCGCAACCAGTCGAACTCGCCGCCGACACGGGCCCCGAGGTAATGCTCACGTATATATGTATGGAATGGCACACGTTCTGCAGTGGCGTTGTAATATTCACTGGTGAACTCATACCAACCGGCGACTGCCAGCGCGGCATGGGAGCCAACCGCCCAGGTACGGTTGGTTTGGACACGGGCATTCCTATTGGTCGTCGTCGCCGAGATGAGCGGGCGTTCGATGGTTCCCGGCGCGCCGCGTTCGATGCGCGAGCCATAGCCGAGCAATTCCAGCGTGGGCCGCGCGGAATGTGTAACTCGCGCGAACATCCGCCCCTCTTCCCGCCCGGCGTTGCGACGTGTGGCGGAGGCGCCGGTGGCGTCGATGTAGCGGTAGCGGTCGTCGCGACGGCCATATTCGCCGCCGGCGGACAGATGCAGTGAGCCGGATCGCACGGTGGCCTTCGCCTCCTGCTGGAGGGCGCCCCACTGCCCGGCCTGCGAGGAAACCGCCAATTGACGCGACGCGGGCGGCGGCGCGGTGATCAAATTGATCGCGCCCCCCATGGCCGCATCGCCGGCGGTCAGACTCTGGCTTCCGGGACGGATCTCGACCGCGGTGATAGCCGCCTTCGGGATCGCTTCCAGATCGACCGCGCCATCGGCGCCGCCCGACAGGGGCAGACCATCGAGCAGGACCGTCACACGGCTGGCCGGTTCGCCGCCCAGCGAAATGCGCGTGCCGCCGGGCGCATCAGCGCTGCCGTAGACACGGATGCCAGGCACCGTTGCCAGCACCTCGGCCAGCGACTTGCCCGCATGCCGCCCTTCGCGCAGTTGAATCCGACGGACTGATCCTGATGCGGTTACAGGAGCGGTGGACTTTAGTCCCTCGACTTGCACCGGGTCGGGCTGCAGCTCGATGCGCAGGGTGCGCGCCAGTCCCTCATCAATCCGGACCTGTTCGATGCGACGCGAATGGTATCCGGCGCGCTCGATCATCAGCGTCCAGGCGCCATACGGCACCGCGCGGAGCGTAAAGCGGCCATCGCCCTGCGAATGAGTCACCAGCGCCGTGGCATCGACACGAATCGCCGCCTGATCAATCGGCGCGAGCGTGATCGCATCGATTACAATGCCGGAGATGACGATGTCGGATTGTGTCCACGCGGACGCAGGAGACAACAACAGCGCAAGTGCCGCGACACAGCACACAAAACGGGGCAAACTCGGCATCGACCTCCACCTCCCCTCGGAGTGGCGGGCTGGACGGCGCCGTGGCGGTGTCGGAAACAAAAACCCGGCCGGGAATCAGGCCGGGTGATGATGGCATGGCCGGGTCGTGGGACCCGTCCCTGTCACCCGCTCCCTCCCGCGAAGGCGTCGTCGGTGATCAAACACGTTCGGCCCGGTCTTCTGACTTGCGGCTTCGCGCCTTCGACGGCGCCTTCCCGGATGCAATCCAGTGGCTTCGATGCCGTCGTTGTAGCCGCTTACAGCAGCGGGGCTGTGGCGGATTTGCACCGCCTTCCCGGTCGATCGCCATTGGGCGATCCCCGAACGCCGAGGCCAAGATGCAAAATTCGCGCGGGACTTGTCAAGACGTATCGAATTGTCGTATCTTCTATCCGCATTCACGAGGCACCCACGCGCGCAGAAGGATGATCAGCACAACCGCGGCTTTACGGTTGCCGAAGACGATTCAACTCACTTACATTCGGAGAGTCATCTTGAAGATCGCCAGCGACCAACGGACTGCAGTCATGGCGCCGCCGAAGAAAAAATCCCGTCCGCTCAAGCCGGGGCTGGTCGTGTTCACCGACCTCGACGGCACGCTTCTGGATTTCCACAGCCACTCCTACGAGGCCGCCCAGGCGGGGCTGCGCGAACTCAAGCGGCTCAATGTGCCGCTGGTCTTGGTTTCGTCGAAGACCCGCTACGAGATTACGCACCTGCGCAAACTGCTGGGGCTGGACACGCCCTTTATCTGCGAGAACGGGTCGGCCATCTTCTGGCCCAAGGCGAGTGTGCCCGAAAAGCCGCGCGGCGCCAAGGAGAAGGACGGTTTCTGGGTGCGTGAATTCGGCGTCCCCTACACCGAGGTCCGCAAGCAATTGGTCACCTACCGCGAAGCGACCAAGGTCCACTGCGAGGGATTCGGCGACTGGAATCTCGATACCATCACCGCGATGTCGGGTGTGCCGCACGGGATGGTGGCGCTGGCCAAGAAGCGGGAGTATTCCGAGCCGTTCATCTTCCGCCCGACCCCGTCGGAGGCGGCCCTGCAGAATCACCTGAAGAATCTCAGCAAGAACGGATTTGCAATCATCGAGGGCGGGCGCTTCTACCATCTGATCGGCGAGGACGCCGACAAAGGCAAGGCGGTCGCCGAATTGATTAAGTGGTACAACGCGGTCGAGCCGGTCAAACCGCGCACACTGGCCTTCGGCGACGCCCCCAGCGATTGGCCGATGATGAACGTCTGCGACATCGCCGTGGCGGTCAAACGACCCGACGGCAAGTACCACCCCTTCCTGCGCGAGCACAAAGGCATCCGCCTCGCCGGCGCCCCCGGCCCCGAGGGCTTCAACCGGATGGTGCTGCGACTGCTCAAGCAATTGGTCTAGCCGCGATCAGGATTGAATGAACGGAGCCGGTCCCACCGACCGGCTCCGTGTCTTGTTGTCACGCGTCACTCCTGCTTCGGCGAGCCGTCGATGTCGATCATGCGGCCGCCGCCGGGGTAGGGCGCGCTTTTGGCTTTCTTGATGCGCACGAGGGCGTGCGTGACATCGCGGATGCGTTCGGCCGCTTCCTGCACCTTGGTCAGACGGGCGAGGGTGTCGGGGTCCAGCGACGGGGACTTGCGCATGAGCAGTTGCACGTTGCCGAGCACGGCCATGAGCGGATTGTTGATCTCGTGGTTGAGGGCGGCGCCGGTTTCGATCACCGCTTCGGTGCGGATGTTGTCGAGTCGCTGCGCATCGAGGGCCGCCTCGGGTTGCGACCAGGCCGGACCGCCGCGTCCGATCAGCACCATCATCGAAGCGAGATAGCTGACAAACTCCTCCTCGACCGCCAGACTGCGCTCACCGTAGGCGATTCCGGTGATGACTCCGATCACGGTGTCGTGGGCGCGCAAGGGATACGAGAAGATGCCGGCGGGAGCTTCCAGATCGAGCGTCATGAACAGCGATTTGACCGACCAGGTCTTGCGCAGTTGCCCCAGCAGGGTCTGCTCGAGTTGCTCGATTTGACGCACCGCCGCGGGATCGCCGACCTGGGCGTGGGCAAGGTCGGCGCCCTTGGTCCCGAAGATGCGCGCCGCGCCGGCGGCCAGCCCGACTGTGGTCACCGCATCGGCGAGCGCCTGCCGCAAAAGCACCTGCGGATCTTCCCCGCGCGCGGCGGCCAGCGCCAACTGTCCCAGGATGCGGTAGCGGTGTTCAATGGTCGCTGGCATGTCGCTCATCGGGCAGACCTCTCCCAAGGGAGACAAAACTCCCTGTCCGATGAAAGCGCAAACTTGGTGCCGCTGTTGAAGATCCTCCGGAGTGTATCGCCTAGAGCAACGCTTGCGACAATTGGCACAACATATACGCGTCCAATAACTTGTAGGATTGGGAGATTGGTCCTATTGGACCAACTGGACCGATTAAGAACGACGATGCGTTTTGGTGTGAACCGGGGTGCACAGTTGGCGCAGTCCGGACCGGACAACTTACTGATTGACGAAGCCGACCAGCCGGGGTAGATAGGGCGCTTCCCGGCGGCCCGAAATCGGGCGCGACGACACGATTTGATGGAACTGCATCCAACCATTGTCCACTTCCCCATCGCGCTGGCTGTGGTGGTGATGCTCTGGGACATCGGGCGTTGGATATTCGATCGCGAGAATCTGCTGCGCGCCGGGTTCTGGGGCGGGACGACGCCACTTCTGATCCTCGCGTTTTGCGGGTCATTGGCCGCGATTGCCACCGGATTGGCGGCCGAGCCGGAGGGCGTCTCCGGCGTGGTGCACGACCTGCTGGAGGCGCACGAGACCATGGCGTTTGTCGGCGCGGGGCTTTTGGCGGTGGTCACCTTCTGGCGGATTGGCCAGCGGGGAGCATTTCCACGTCGGGCGGGGTTTCTGTATTTGTTCCTGGTGCTGGCGGCCGTCGTGGTGGTTGGATATGGCGCCTATTTCGGCGGCCAGATGGTGTATTCGCACGGAGTGGGTGTCGACGCGGTGAATTAGTTCCAACGCCGACGCCGTCGATTGCGTTTAGTGAGTTTCCATGATGAACGACGACCACGACCAGATATCTGCCGCCGGCGGCGATTCCAGCCTCGACAAGCCGGCCTGCGAGTGCGGCGTGTTCGGCATCTTCGGCCATCGCAAGCCGGCGGAGATGACCTACTTCGGTCTCTACTCGCTGCAGCACCGCGGCCAGGAATCGGCCGGCATCGCCGTCAGCAACGGCGAGACGGTCTCGGTGCGCAAGGGCATGGGCGAGATCGCCGACGTCTTCCCCGACCGCGCGGCGCTGTCGGACCTCTCCGGGTTTGCGGCCATCGGCCACAACCGTTATTCGACCACGGGCTCCTCCTCGCTATCCAACGCCCAGCCGCTTCTGATGAAGTTCAAGTTCCGTCACATGGCCGCCGGGCACAACGGCAACATCACCAACGCCGGCGAGTTGAAGTCGCGGCTGGAAAAGGAGGGCGCGATCTTCACCTCGTCTTCCGATTCGGAGCTGGTGCTGCACCTGTACGCGCGCTCGAAAAAGCGCGACACGCTTTCGCGCGTCGCCGACGCCTTATCGCATTTCGAAGGGGCGTTCTGCTTTGTGATCCTCACACCCGATGAACTGATCGCCGCGCGCGACCCCTGGGGGTTCCGTCCCCTGTCCCTGGGGAAGCTGAACGGATCGTATGTCGTCGCCTCGGAAACCTGCGCCTTCGACATCATCGGCGCGCGCTACATCCGCGACATCGCGCCGGGCGAGATTCTCGCGATTTCCAAAAAGGGGCTGGCCACCCGCCAACTGCCGCGCAGCGAGCGCCGCGCGCACTGCATCTTCGAATACATCTATTTCGCCCGACCCGATTCGATGATCTTCGGCGAGAATGTCGACAAGGTGCGGCGCCGTCTCGGCCGCCAACTGGCCAGAGAGCAGCCGGCTGTCGCCGACATCGTGATCTCGGTCCCCGACTCGTCGAACACCGCCGCCATCGGCTACGCGGAGGAGTCGGGGATCAAGCTCGAACTGGGACTCATCCGCAACCACTACGTCGGACGCACCTTCATCCTGCCCGATCAGAAACTGCGCGACCTGGATGTGAAGATCAAATTCAACCCGGTGCGCGGGGTGCTGCAGAACAAGCGGGTGGTGATGGTCGATGATTCAATCGTGCGCGGCACGACCGCGCGCAAGCTGGTGCGGATGGTGCGCGCCGCCGGCGCGCGCGAAGTGCACTTCCGCGTCGCCTCCCCCCCGATCATCTCCCCCTGCTTCTACGGCATCGACATGCCCACCAAAGGGGAGCTGATCGCCTCCACGCGCACCGTTGAGCAGATTCGCGCCTACCTCGGCGTCGACTCGCTCGGCTACCTGTCGCTGGACGGCATGCTGTCGCTGTCCAGCCATCCCAAAAACGCCTTCTGCACCGCCTGCTTTTCCGGCCATTACCCGACGCGGATCAACCGTCATTCGGGCAAACTGGCGCTCGGCTGAGCGCCGCGCCATCGGGCGCGCTTGTTGACAACACGATGGCGGCGGGGCCGCCCTCGGAAGGATGCGCAACATTCGCGGAGCGGCGCCGGACACAAACTCCGGCGCTGGCAGGGGGGTCTGGCGGTCAAAACCACGCGGCTACTTCACGCGCGACGACAATTCCTCAAGCGTCTGCTTCTCGTAGTACGCGAACATCATCCGGCGACCTTCCAGGATTAAGTCGCGGACCGCGCAGTCGCCCTTCTTCGAACAGGGCGACCCATTGGAGACGCACTTGATCGGGTCGGTGTCGCCCTGAATCGCGTTGAGGATCTCGGCAATGCTGACCTTCTTCGGCGTCTTGACCAGCGAGAAGCCGCCGCGCACGCCGCGGTGCGATTTGAGGATGCCGGCGCGAGTCATGCTCTGAAAGATCTTCGCCAGAAACTTATCGGGAATGTTCTGTGCCTGCGAGATCTCCGTCAGCGACACGACCGTGCCCCGCGGCTGCTTGGCCAGATGCACGGCGCCAAACAATCCATACTCCTCGGCCTTGGTGAACTGCATGCGGTGCCCCTTTCCTCCGTAGAGCGAATGTGTTCCCTGCGACTGACACGTGGACACGCCGTCGCGTCCACTCACAACAACGTTACGGAATCCCGGCGCAAACGGTAACAATTGCGCTCCGCTTTATGACAGAACGGGGCTGTTTAGCTGCCCTTTTTGACAACCACCGTCCGTAAGTCGAGAAAAACAGTCATATTTGCCGCCGGTTCGCTCAGACCGCGCCTTCACCCAGTCGCTTGGTCGTCAGCGGCACTTTGAGTGCACTTCGGTTGTAGACCGGCTCCGGTGAGGGATCGCGCCGACACAGACAGGGATTCTGCCGCCGTTGAAGTCATGATTTAGTTCCGCGCGCCATGCCCTCCTCCCCGACGGGCTCCGGCTTAATCATTGCCCGACAGCGGGATGAGCGGCACGCCCGAATACATCATCATTCGGCATCCGGTTTACGTCGCTCGGTTGTAGACCCGTGCAAATGAGTCTGCGACTCGGTGCCGGCGGCGCGCACGATTCTGCCTGGGTCCGCGCGCGAAGTCGGCATGGCTCAATTGTCGCGCGGTTCAAACGACAGGCGAAAGACTCGCCTCGGGAGAGGCATAGTGTCCCTGGCCCGATCACCCGAGTCCGCCCCTTCGCCTTCACCGGCGTTGGCGCATTGGCGTCATTCGGCGGCGACGGCGATCGCCTTGTTGTTGGCGCTGGTCGCGGCGGCGGCGGGATTTGCCTTATGGCCGCAGTCATCGGGGCCGCCCGAGACGGTGTCCTACACCTTCGACGATCAAACGGCGGTGCACACCGCCGATGCGGCGGCTGCGTATGCCCTCGAGGCATTCCGCGCCACGCTTGACTCAGCCCGGCCGGCGTTGGCGGTGGCAAGCGGTGATTCGCAATGGCTGGCAGCGCATGAGGTGACCTATGAGATCGTGCCGACCGGTGTCGCGTCGCGGCGGCGAATGACCGCCGGCCCTTGCGAGGAGCTGATTGCCACCGTGCGCAGCTACGACGTTCTGGCGCGGCTACCGGGCGCCACGGCCGCCACCGTGCGCATTCCGATCGATCATGCCCTGGTGCCGCTGTTTCACTTCGCGGTCTTCTATGATGATGTGCTCGAACTTCACCCCGGCACATCTTTGTCCATCAGCGGCCGTGTGCACACCAACGCCGACATGTATCTTGATGCCTTCACCGGGCTGAACCTCGAATCATTCTGCACCGCCGCCGGACGGATCCTTCATGGCAAACATCCGGCGTCGCGCGAGGACAATTATGACGGCCCGGTGCAGATCCGCGACCAGGGCGGCCTCTTTCGGTCGCAGGCACTGGCCGACGGCGCGTGGCTGGATCATCGTCATCCGGACTGGCGGGCAGCGGCATTGACACGTTGGGGCGGACGGGTGCAGGATTCGGCACATGGTGTCACACGCCTGACGCCGGCGCTGGCCGGCGGCGGCACGGCGCGCGACATCATCCGTCCCGCCGTACACGGCAACATCGACTCTTACGAACTGAAGGCCGGACTGAAGATCATCGACGGCGCCGCTTTCCATCGGCGTGAGGATGCCTGGGTCGATGTCACCGCACAACTGGAAGAGACCGGCGTGCTGCGCCGTACGCAGTTCCACGACGCCCGCGAGAGCCGGCGTGTCGTGGCGCTTGAAATCGACATCGCCCGACTCAACGCCAGCTCCTGCTGGCCGGTCAACGGCATCCTCTATATCCACGACGGGCCGCCCGGACCCGCATTTCGGGCGGCACGCCTCGTCAACGGCGCACATCTGGCCGGGCCGTTGACGGTGGCCAGCGACAACCCGGTCTACACGCAGGGCGACTACAACATCTTAGATCCACAGCCGGCCGCGATCATCGCCGACGCGTACACGGTGCTCTCCAATGGCTGGCAGGACAAGCATTCGGCCAGGAGTCTGGGGTATCGCGGCGCCGCCGGTACCACCTGCAATGTATCAATCATCGCCGGGCATGTCCCGACACGCGCCGGGATGATGTCGGGCGGCGTCCACAATCTGACGCGCTTCTTGGAGAATTGGGCCGGGCACACCTTCCACTGGCGCGGCGCGATGGCGCAACTATGGGAATCGGAATACGCCACCGGTCCGTGGAGCGACGCCGACGGCACCTACAGCCCGCCGGCGCGCGACTGGTCGTATGACGACAACCTGCTCGACCCGGCCAAGCTGCCGCCCGGGACGCCGTTGCTCAACGCGATCATCCGGCGCGCGCCGGAATC
The DNA here is from genome assembly GCA_964593585.1 of uncultured Ignavibacteria bacterium. Lineage (GTDB taxonomy): Bacteria > Zixibacteria > MSB-5A5 > WJJR01 > WJJR01 > JACQFV01. The sequence goes on along the minus strand of CAZQIZ010000001.1, from coordinate 69,245 downwards.
GCTGGCCAGCCAAGCATCGCGCTCGCGGTAGAAGCACCAACGCCGTCCGACCGCATCCCCATCCGCATTTCCGACAATGGGCACGATCCCATACCTCCGCCCGGTGCAGCCACTGCTTGGCATCACGGGCATCGGCGCGGCCCAACGACCCGGCGCGTAAGGCGTTGTCAGTCGGAGGATTATGGGTTTGTCACGGAATCCGGACTCTTGGCACGGCATTGGCTTATGTCAGCGGCAAGACGAACACTGAAGCGAAGGAAGGCGGATGATATGCTGGGGCGATTGCGCAAGATCGGATCAGATCAAAAGGGGCTCTCCCTCATCGAAGTGCTCGCGGCCATGGTCGTATTGACCCTCGGCATTCTGGGGTTGGCGCCGCTGATGGCCATCTCGGTGCGGGGCAGCGTGCACAGCGAGAACATCACCAGCGTGGTAGCCGCGGCGCAGGAAATGATCGAGCAGAAAATCGGCGCCGTCGGGTTTCCGACCATCCCCTATGTGCAGACCAGCACCTTCGATGGCGGCAGATACACGGTGACGACGCGTGTTACCGACAAGACGGTGACCTCGTCGATCCCGGCGCATGTCTACAAGGTGGACGCGACCGTCAACTGGACCGACGCGTCGGGGCTGGCGCGCACGCTCACCTTCACCACGTACACGACCAAGAACTGAGGACCGCCGTGAGATCGATCAGACACTATTGGCATTCGGAACGGGGCATGACGTTGATCGAATTTCTGATCGCGTCCTTCCTGACGTTTCTGGTGGCGGGCGCGGCGATGGAGTTCTACGTCTCGCAGCACAAGACCTGGCTGGTGGAAAACGACGTCGCCGCGGTCCAACAGAATGTGCGGGCGTCGCTGGATGAGATCGCCGGGGCGCTGCGCATGGGCGGCTACCAGTTGAAAAGCCACCCGGCCTACACGCTCGGCGCCGATTCGCTGACGATCTACCAGCGCGATGACGCCACCGCCGAAGTCGACACCACGCTTTACTTCGTGGCGACCGATGAGCAGTCGCAGACCAATTTGTACCGCCAATTCAAGGGTGAGTCACCCGAAGTCCTCGCGGAGAATGTGGAATCGTTCGCGCTGACACGGCTGGGGCCGAATCTGATCGACATTTCGCTGACCGCGCGCGCCCCCAAACCCGACAGCGCCCTGATCGCCGGCGACGGGTATCGCCGCCGCACGTTCGAGACGCAGGTCCGTCTGCGCAACTTCTAGCCGGGCATGATCGAAGGAGGCAATATGAATGACAGGCGCAATGAACGCGGCGCCGCCATGTTAATCGCGCTGGCCGTGATGATGATGATCTCGCTTCTGGGGATCTCGGCGGTGCAGATGTCCAGCACCGACATGGCGATCTCCGAGAATTTCCAACAGGACACACGGTCTTTCTACCTGGCCGAGGCGGGTGTGGAGCACGCCTACGGCATCATCCGCGACACGTCAACCTGGCGCACCGGCCTATCGAATGTGACGTTCGCCGGCGGCCAGTACAACGTGACCGTGATTGACAAGACGACGCAGGCGAGCCTGGGCGATACGGTGGTGTTGCGGTCGATCGCGACGCGGTCTGGCGCGCAGACAGGCGTCGAAGTTAAGCTGGCGCCGGCGCGTCCCTTCCGCTGGGCGGCCTTCGCCGACGACCACATGGACCTGCTCGGCGGCACCTACACCGACTCGTACGACTCCGATTCGGGCAGCTACATCGCCACCATGCGGCTGGAGGATGGCGACGTGGGCAGTAACGGCTTCGTCGACATCAACGGCGACGCCGAGATCAACGGCGATGCCGGTTCTGCATCGGCGGGCGAATTGTCGATCGACGGATCGGCCTATGTGGGCGGCGACACGACCACCACCGCGCCGATGCAGGTCTTTGATCCGGTGTCGGTCGCTGACATCAACTACGCCAAGACCAACAACACGGCGCCCGGCGGCCTGTCGGGATCGTTCAACTTCAACAACGGCAGCAAGGCCTTGCGCGTCAACCCAGGCAACACGCTCACGCTTGCCGACGGTATCTACTATTTCTCGAGCATGGACATCCAGGGCAACATTGTGATCGCACCCGGCGCCACCGCCAAGATCTACATTGATGGCAATATCACCATGAACTCGCAGGCCCGTGTCAACATCGCCGGCAAACCGATCCAATGCCAGATCTACAGCCGCGGCGCCGAAATCCGCATCAACGGCGGCGCCGAAGTCAAGTCGGTGGTTTATGCCCCGGACACCGAGATACGTCTCATTGGTGGCTCCGACCTCTACGGCGCTTATGTCGGCAACGTGGCCCAGGACAACGGCGGCTCAAATTTCCATTACGACCGCTCGTTGCGTGATTGGGAACTGAAGAAGCATTACGCCAAAGTGGCATGGCGCGAGATCTAATCAGCGCAGATCCGCACCACCGGAAGCCGAGATTGCAATCCTCGCCCTCCCCAATCCAGCGGAGAGGGCGAGTAGGTTTGCTCTCTTAGCGGTCAAGGAGTTCCGGGAGGCCAACAAGCGAATCGATGACCGCGTCGGGGATGATCGCGCCGCGTGATTCGTCGCCGGGGCGATACTTGCCGGTGCGCACCAGCGCGCCACGGATGCCCAGTGCCTGCGCCCCGCCGATATCATTGACCAGGTCATCGCCGAACATGATGCATTCGGTTGGCGTGACGCTCAACTCGCTCATCGCCAGCTCGAAGATGAGCGGCGCGGGTTTGCCGATGATCGTCGCCGGTTTGCCCGTCGTGTATTCCAGTCCGGCCACAAACAGCCCCAAGTCGACCTTTAGTCCCTCCGGCACCTGCCAGTAGCGTCCCTTGTGCAGGGCGATCAGTTCGGCGCCGGACATGATCTGATTGAACAGCGAGTTGAGCAGCGCATAGCTGACCTGGTCTTCGATGTCGCCGAGCACGATCAGGTCGGGCCGGTCATCGCAGTCGGCGAAGGCGGCAAACTCGCCGCGGGCATCGGGGGTCATGACAAAACGACAGCGCGCGCCGGGACGTGCGCGCAGGAACAACGCGCCGGCGTACGGCGCGGTGATCAGATCGCCGGGCGCAAGCGGCAACCCCAGCCGGCGCAGTTTCTCAGTCAGCGAGGCGCGCGACCGGGTGGTGGTGTTGGTGATGATGCGAAACGGGATGCCGCGCTCGCGCAAAAACGCCAGCGTCGCGACCGCGCCGGGCAGCAGCCGGTCGCCGACATGGAAAACGCCATCCAGATCAAACAGCGCGGCGCGCACGGTTCCGAGGTTGCAGTGGGCGGCCATCAGCGCCGTTTCCCGCCCTTCGTCTTCGCGGGGCGCAGCGCGGTCAGTTTGGATTCACGCAATAGGTCAATCACCAGACGCGCGCCGAAGCCGGATGCGCCCTTGGGGCAGTAGGCGTGGCCCTTGGGCTCCAAATCGACGCCGGCGATGTCGATGTGCAGCCACGGGTAGCCGCCGGCGAACTTACGCAGGAATCCGGCGGCGATGCAGGCGCCGCCGTCACGTCCGGCCGAATTGCGCATGTCGGCGACCACGGTCGCCAGCTTGTCGTCGTAGTCGGCATGCATCGGCATCCGCCAAACCCGCTCCCCCGATTTGGCGGCCGCGGCCTCGGCCACGCGCGCCAACGCGTCGGCGTCGGTGAAGATGCCGCAGTAGACATCGCCAAGCGCGACTTTGATCGCGCCGGTGAGCGTGGCGATATCGACCATCACCCCCGGATCGAAACGCTGGGCATACGTCAGCGCGTCGGCGAGAATGAGACGGCCTTCGGCGTCAGTCGAGTTGATCTCGATCGTCTGGCCGGAGAGCGAGCGCAGGATGTCGCCGGGACGGTACGCCTGCCCGGAGGGCATGTTCTCCACCAGCGGAGTGAGCGTGACGATATTCAGCGGTAGTTTCATCTTGGCGGCGGCGCAGGTGGCGGCCAGCATCACGGCCGAGCCGGCCATGTCGCCGCGCATCTCCCACATGTCCTGCCAGGGCTTGATCGAAATGCCGCCGGTGTCGAAGGTCACGCCCTTGCCGATCAGGGCGACATCGATCTGTTTGGGGCGGCGCTTGTTGCCGAAGTAATTGGCAATCAGGAAGCGCGGTTCGTTGGCCGACCCCATCCCCACCGCCATCACGCACCCCATCTTGGCGCGTTCGATCTCGCGCGGGCCGAGGACCTGGAGTTTGACCTTGGCCTCATGACACCAGCCGGCGGCCACCTCGGCATAGGTCTTGGGGTTGAGGTCATTGGCCGGGGTGTTGACCATGTCACGGACACGGCCGACCGCTTCGACGATGACCGATCCGCTGTCGATGCCCCTTACCGCGGCGCGTCGTCGCGCGGCCGAGGGGTCGAAGAGGGTGAGCGCCGCGATGGTCGGGGGAATCTTGTCGCGGGTGGTCTCGGAGCGGTACAAATCGAAGCGGTAGTTGGCCAGGCCGGCGCCGACAGTCGCCGCTTCGGCAGCGGCGGCGGCATCGGCCCCGGGCGGCAGCGGCGCGGCGACCTTGGCGAACTTGTGCTGGCGCGCGGCGGTGACCAGCGCGCCATAGGTGCGGCGCAACAACTCGCTACCGCCGACACCGTCGCCTGTCCCGACGAGTATGGCCTGCCCCGGCGCGCTGTGAACCACGAGCGTGGCCCCGGCCTTGCCGGTGAAGGACGGCGACGCGGCGGCTTTCTCCAGCGCCGCGCGCAGATCATAGGGCAGTTCGCGCGTCCAGACAGGCAACTTCCCCTTCGGCGGCAGAAAGACCGCCAGCAGATGGTCGCCCAGCAGTTCCGACGGACGTGCGGCGGAACAGAGAATTGGCAGTGACATCGGACACCTCCTCAGGTTGAGACCGCCGGTCGCGGCGGCACCGGATTGGCGCGCAGAAGGGCAGTCCAACTGCCCAGACCATAGATGACATGGTGAATGAGAAACAAGGGCGGCAACACCGGGATCGCCCAGGGCAGGCGCGATGGCAACGCCACCGTCAGCGCCGAGACAATCGCCATCACGGCATAGAGCGCCGCCAGTGAAAGCAGAATCCACCCGGCCGCGCTTAGCCCGGCGAACCAAAGGATGGCCAGGAGCGTGCCCGCTCCGACCATGGCCATGGGCGCAAAATGCCACCAGTGATGCCCGCCGCGTCCGCGGCGATGCCCCCAAAGACTCCAAGCCCCGTTGAGGAAGGCACGACGCCAGAGACCGGAGAATGTGGACGGCGCCAGGTAGGTCGCTTCGGCATTAACCCGCCAGAACTCCACGCCTTGCTCGCGCAGACGGCCGAAGAGATCGTTGTCCTGATTGCGCGCCAGCGATTCATCCAGCCCGCCCATTGCAAGGAGCATCTGTCGGTCAAACAGCGCGAAGGTCACCGAGTCACTCGGACCGGGTTTTCGCCCGAACCGCAGCGGCGAAACTCCGGTGCCGAAGCGCGAGGACAAAAGCAGCGCATTGAGACGTCCGCGCCAACCCTGGCCACGGACCTCGAGACGTCCTCCGCAGACACGGCCCGGACGTTCGGCATAGGCCGCGGCCACCGCCGACACATAGTTCGGGGATAGGAGACAATGGCCTGACAACCACAGGATCGCGTCGGCATCGGTCTGACGCAGGGCCAGATTGATCGCCGCCGGGGTCGTGCGCCCGGGGTTGTCCAGCAGATGGACCGGTCGGCCATGGTGCGCCGCGACGATCTGCCGCGTGCCGTCGCTGGAGCCGCCGTCGAGCACGAGGATCTCGGTCAACTCCGCCGGGTAGTCCTGCACGGCCAACGCGGCCAGAGTCTGCGGCAGCGTCGGCGCCTCGTTGAGCGTCGGGATGACCACCGCGATGCGTGGCAAGGCAGGCACAGGCGGCATGGCGACGGGGATCGGACCGGCGGCGGGCGTTCTGTCCATTGCCGAGAGTACCCCCGACAGGAATCGAACCTGTATCACCAGCTCCGGAGGCTGGTGCGTTATCCATTACACCACGGGGGCAGGCCGGCCGCGCGGGCCGGATGGCACCCAATCAGCGCGGCTGAAAACACACGTTATCACCTTCGGGCAACCCGTTCAACCTCATTTTTTTGTGCCGCCCGCGGCTCCGAATTGGGTTGCGCCGGCCGATAGAGCATGATAGACTTCGGCATTGACACAGGGGGCCGCCTATGTGGGTCGTTCGCATAATTCTACTCTTGATCGTCCTGGCGGTCGTCATCGGGTTTTCCGTCTACAACTCCGGCCCGCGCATCCGCACCGTGGACCTGATCTGGCATCAGTACTATGACGTCCCGATGGTGGTGCTGGTTTACTGGTCAATGCTGGCCGGGATGGTGGTGGCGGCGATCCTCGGCTTGACCTATGTCTTCCGTTTGCACGCCGACCTGCGCGCCGAACGTCGCGCCCGCAAGCGGCTGGAGGCGGAGATGGCCAGCTACCGCAACCGCACGATCGAAGAACTGGATGAGATTTAGCCCTGACAGGGAGTGTCCGTGCCGGTGAACTGAGACCGAGGGCGCGCTATGGACTTTACCGGATTCGGCTGGAGCGTGTTTTGGATTTTCGCGATCGGGGCGGCGTTGTTTGCCTACGCCTGGACCCGCAGCTCGCGCCGTCGGACGAGCCAGGCGCCCAAACTGTACATGGAAGCGCTGCGGGCGCTGGTCGATGGCGACGATCACACCGCCTTCGAGCGTCTGAAGATGACCGCCAATGAGGATTCCGGCAACATCGACGCCTACCTCAAGCTCGGCGACCTGCTGCGCAAGCGCGGCAAGTTCGACCGCGCGATCCGTGTGCACGAAGAGCTGACGCTGCGTCTGGGGCTCTCCAAGTCGGCGCAGATCGCCGTGCACAAGGCGCTGGCGCAGGACTACCTCGCCGCCGCCAACCATCAGCTCGCCGAAAGCTCGCTTCTGAAGATCCTCGAGATCGACAAGGAGCACCTCTGGGCGGCGACGCAACTGGTGTCGCTCTATGAATCCACCGGTCGGTTCGACGAGGCCTACGAGGCGCGCAAGACGGCGTTGAAGATTTCGGGACAGAAGGACGGGCAATCGCTGGCGCTCTACAAGACGCTGGCCGGCACCAAGCTGGCCGCGCAGGGCAAAAAGCACGAGGCCCGCGTCGAATACAAGGAAGCGCTTTCCCACGATCCCAATTGCATCCCCGCCCTGCTCTACCTCGGCGACGCCTACTGGGAGGATGGCCGTGCCGATGAGGCGGTCGAGTGGTGGACACGTCTGGCCAGCGCCCACACCGACGCGGCGCATCTGGTCTTCGGACGTCTCGAGCGCGCCTATTTCGAGTTGGGGCAGTACGGCGAGATCACCAAGTTCTATGACCGTATTCTCGAGAAAAATCCCAACAACACCGCGGCATTAATCGGCCTGGCCGATTTGGCGCGCAAGAAGGGCGAATACGACCGCGCCATTCAGCAGTACCGTCACGTGATGGAAATCGATTCCGACAACGTGGCGGCGCGCGCCGGGATCATCAGCGCGCTGGCGCGGATGAACCGCTGGCCGCAGGTGGCCAGCGAGGTCGAGCATCTGCTTGATGCCGCCGCCTTCTCCGAAACCGATTACATCTGCTCCAAGTGCGGCCATCGCGAACATGAGGCGACCTGGTACTGCGCCAAGTGCAAAGGCGTCGGCACCTTCCGCCTGTGGAGCACCTCCTCGCAATCGGCTACCACGAAAGTGTAATGCGTGTCGGACCCTATGCCATCGCCAATCGGGGCCCAAAAGCGGCCCCCCAATTGGCGATGGCAGGTCAGACAAGAATGTCTGACTTCCTATTCAACAAATAATCCGTCACGCCGACCCGGCCGCGGCGTTCTTTGACGCGACCGGGTTGAAATCTTTGTTCTTCAGGAGGACAGACATTCTTGTCTGTCCTTCGCCTCGTGAGGTGGGTCCGCTCTTGGGACCCGCCGAACGAGGCGATAGTTGCGGCAGGGTCGCCCTCCCGCAGAATGCCGCTTCCGATCGCAGGGCAAGAAGCGCCCCGCAATCGGAAACGGCAGGTCAGACAGGAATGTCCGCCCTCCTGTTTCTTGATGGAAATCGTCGGGACACTACGCCCGGCAGAACTTCTTGTCGAAATCGAAAATCGGGATGCGCACGACGGTGGGGCGTCCATGCGGGCACGAGAACGGGTTTTCGGTGTGCATGAGGCGCGCAAACAGCGACTGCATCTCCTCCGGCTTGAGACGGTCCCCCGACATGACCGCCGAACGGCAGGCGGCCGAGGCGGCCGCCGCCTTGAGCAGGTCCTCGCCGCCGCGACGGGCGGTCTCGACATCTTCCAGCACACGACGAAAGAGGATGACCGGGTTTTTCACCCGCAAACCGGTGGGAACCCCTTCCAAAAGGACCGTGCGCTGGCCGAAGGTGCGCACTTCGAATCCCAGCGACGCAACCACTTCGCCGGCTTGCTCATACGTCTGCCATTCGCGTGGTTCAAGGTCGATCGATTCCGGGAAGAGCATCCGTTGGGTTTCGGGACGGCGCTCCAGCGCGCGGCGCAGGATGGCTTCATATTGGATGCGTTCATGCGCGGTGTGCTGGTCGATCACCCAGAGTTCCTCGCCGACTACGGTCACGATGTAGAGATCGCGGAACTGCCAGAAACTGGCGACATCGGGAACGGCCTGCGCCTGCATCCGCTGGTCACGGGAATCCGTGACGCCGGCGTCCGCTTCTCCCCTGTCAGCAACCGGCGCGTGGGGCTCTGCGATGGACTCGGCCTCGTGAGGCATGTCGGTCCCAATTGACAACGGAATTGCCGGAGTGTGCAAAGCGACGGGATCGTCGGCCGCGATCGGCGGGAAGGGCAATCGCTCGCTGGTCACCGGCGGCGTATAGGAGGGCTTCAGCTCCAGGGTCGGAGCGGTACGCGGCGAAGCGAAGATCGCCTTGTTGATGCCGTAATAGATGAGATCGTAGACGGCGCGGTCATGGGCGAAACGGACCTCGCGTTTGGTCGGGTGCACATTGACATCGACCCGACGCGGATTGACCGCAACGGCGATCACCGCAAACGGATACCTCCCGCGGGGAATGGTCTCGCCGTAGGCATTGGTCGCCGCGTGCTGCAACGACTGCGACCAGACACGGCGTCCGTTGACATAGAGCAAAATCCGGTCCCGCGATGAGCGCGACAGTTCCGGTTTGCCGGCGAACCCGCTGACCCCGAGTTCGGCGTCGCCGGCGGAAAACGGCACCAGCAACTCGCGAATGCGCGCGCCGAAGAGCTCGGCAAGACGATCCTCCAGACGCTCCGCCGGGGCGGCCTGCAACGCCGGCTTGTCATCAAGCAGGAGCGTGAAACCCACCCGGTGGTGCCAGGCGGCGAAGTCGGTCACGGTCTCGATGATGCGCTTGATCTCGGTGGTCGGCGCGCGCAGGTACTCGCGGCGCGCCGGAGTGTTGTAGAACAGATGGCGCACGGTGACCGCGGTCCCGACCGGCGCCCCGATGATGCCGCTGTCGCTGCGGGTCCCCGCTTCCCAGAACATCATCGCCGCCGCCTCATCCTGACGACGGCGCGACACGATCTCCAGGTGCGCGATCGAGGCGATCGCCGCCAGCGCCTCGCCGCGGAACCCAAAGGTGAGGATCGCGTCGAGGTCTTCGGCGTCGCGGATCTTCGAAGTGGCATGCCGCAGGATCGCCTGCGGCAGGTCGGCTGGGCTCATCCCGACGCCGTTGTCGACAACCCGGATTTCCTCGGCGCCCGCCTGCTTGACGGCGATGTCGATCTGGCCGGCACGGGCATCGAGGGCATTCTCGACCAGTTCCTTCACCACCGAGGCGGGCCGTTCGATCACCTCCCCCGCCGCGATCTGGTCGATCAGGTGCTCGGGGAGGACGGCAATGAGGCGTTCGGCGCCGGTGGTGGTGGCCATGGGGTTCCTGGTAATGTCGCGATGACCGCGAAGATCCCGGCGGGAATCAATCGCCGCGCAGGCGGCGAGTCAACTCATCCAGTTTGTTGAGGGCCTCGATCGGGGTCATGCTATCGGTGCGCAGATGCGTCAGTTCGTCCACCGCCTGCGCCTGCGTCTCGGAGAAGAGACTGCCCTGCTGGACGGGAACACGAGGGCGCGGCTTCAGGGTACCGCGTCCTTTGAGTGGATCGAAGGTGCCATCTTCGAGGGCGCGCACGATTTCGGCGGCACGCGTGACGACCGTCGGCGGCACTCCGGCCATCTTCGCCACATGGATGCCGAACGAGTCGTCGCAGGCCCCCTCCTTGACCCGGAAGAGGAAGACCACGCGTCCCTCCTTTTCCTTAACCGCCAGATGGTGATTACGGATGGCGTCGAAACGGTCGGCGAGCGCGGTCAGTTCATGGTAATGGGTGGCAAAGAGGGTGCGCGGGCAGCGGGCGGGGTCGGCGGCCAGATGCTCGGCCAACGCCCAGGCGATGGCAACGCCATCGTAGGTGGAGGTGCCCCGCCCGACCTCATCGAAGAGCACCAGCGACCGTGGCGTCGCGCCCTGCAGGATGCGCGCGGTCTCGGCCATCTCGACCATGAAGGTCGAGCGGTTGCGCGCCAAATCATCGTCGGCCCCGACCCGTGTGAAGATGCGGTCACAGATGCCAATCGTGGCGACATCGGCGGGGACAAATGAGCCCGCCTGTGCCATGAGCACGATCAGTCCGACTTGGCGCAGGTAGGTCGATTTGCCCGCCATGTTGGGGCCGGTGAGCAATTGCAGCCAACCCTGCTCATCGGAGAAGATGGTGTCGTTGGGGACAAACCCACCGGCGGGATTGATGGTCTCCAGCACCGGATGACGGCCGCCGCGTATCTCCAGCGCGCGATCTTCCGTCAGGCGCGGACGGCTGTACCCGCGCGCCAGCGCCGCCTGCGCCAGCGATCCGGCGACATCCAGACGCGCCAGCGCCGATGCCAGTTGCGCTAGCGCTCCGATCTGACCGGCCAGTTCATCGCGCAGGGTGATGAACAACTGCTCCTCGATCTGCGCGGCGCGCTCATCGGCGCGCAGCACGATCTCTTCTTTTTCCTTCAATTCCGCCATGATGTACCGTTCGCCATTGACCAGTGTCTGTTTGCGAATCCAGTCGGCGGGGACATTCACGGTCTGAGTGCGCGAGACCTCGATGTAGTAATTGAAGACTTTGTTATAGCCGACCTTGAGCGAGCCGATGCCGGTCTCGGCGCGCAGACGTGCCTGCAATCCGGCGATCCAGGCGCGCGCGTCGGCCGCGCCGGAATAGAGGGCATCCAGCTCCGGCGAATAGCCGCGCCGGAAGATACCGCCCTCCTTGACCCCCAGCGGCGGATCATCGACCAGTGCCGCGGCGAGGCGCGTGTGGATGACGGCGAGCGTCGCGGCATCCGGATCATCCGGAGATGAGAGCGGCGTGCGGCCCGTCAATTCCGTAAGGCGCGGCCACCGACCCAGTGCTTCGCGCAGGCCGATCAGATCGCGCGGACCGATTCGCTCGGCCCCGAGACGCCCAACAAACCGCTCGACATCGAAGATTCCTCTGAGCGTTTCGCGCAGGTTGGCCAGCAGGCCACGGTCGGCGACGAGGGCCTGGATTTCATCGAGACGCCGCTCGATCCCGTCCTTGTCAACCAGCGGATGGGTGAGCCGCTCGCGCAGGAGACGCCGGCCCATCGCGGTGTGGCAGTGGTCAAGCACCCCCGCCAGATTCGGCCGATCGGAGTGGGGCCGCCCGATGACATCCAGATGCAACGCCGACCGTGGATCGAGGGTGATGGTGTCGCGTGTGCGCAGCGCGGTGAGACGGGCGATGTGCGCCAGCGGGGCGCGCTTGGTTTCCTTCAGATAGGAGAGTAGCGCGCCGGCGGCGGCGATGGCCATGCGGTCCGATGCGGTCTCCGGGGGCGCGACCCCCTCGAGATCATGCACGTGGAAATGCGCCTTGAGCGCGCGCTCGGCCTCGGCGAATTCGAAGCGCCAGGCGGGCCAACGGGTGACGGCGGCGCGCCCATCGACCAACTGCCCCAGCCGGGCATCGGCGTCATCGGCGACGATGATCTCGCTGGGGGTCTGACTGGCCAGCCACTCGGCCATCGCCTCGGGGCCGAAGCGGTCGACGGCGAAACGGCCGTTGGTCGCCTCCGCCCAGGCCAGCGCGAACTGCCCATCGCCGTCCGGCCCGGACAACGCCGCCAACGCCGGGGTCTGGGTCTCATCGAGCGCGCCGGGATTGAGCACCGTGCCGGGGGTGATGATCTCGACCACATCGCGCTGGACCAGCCCCTTGGCCTGCTTGGGGTCTTCCATCTGCTCGCAGACCACCACCCGCTGCCCGGCCTCAACCAAACGGGCCAGGTATCGTTCGGCCTGATGATGCGGCACGCCGGCCAGCGGAATTTCACCGTCTTTACCATGCGGACGGCGTGTCAGGGTGATGCCGAGAATCTGCGCGCCACGAATGGCATCCTCGCCAAACATCTCGTAGAAGTCCCCCATGCGGAAAAAGACGATATGATCGGGGTACTTCGCCTTGACGGCGGCATGCTGGCGCAACATCGGCGTGAGCGCGGCGGACTGATCGGCGGACTGCGTCATCGACACCGGCAATAACGCCGTCGGGGAGCGGTCTAATCAAGACGACAGGCGGAAAAATGATCGCGCCGGCGCCGCGGCGATCTTGGCGGCGTGGATAACTTGTGGTTACTTGGGTGACCATCGAAACGCCATGCCCTCCCCCCTGCCCATACTCGCCATCGTCGGTGTCACCGGATCGGGGAAAAGCCACCTCGCCCAGGAAGTGGCGAGACAAACCGGCGCGAGTCTCATCTCGATCGATTCACGCAAGGTCTACCGCGGGTTGGATATCGGCACCGCCAAACCGTCGCCGGAGATCATCCGCGAATTCGAGTATGGCATGATCGACTGCGCTGATCCGCGCGAGTACTTCTCGGCCGGACGATATTGCCGGGAAGCGCGCGCGTTGGCGGCAAAACGGCTGGCCTCCGGACGCCCGTTGATCATGGTGGGAGGGACGGGATTCTACCTCGAAGCATTCATGACCGGGTTGGCCGATCTGCCCGAGATCAGCCCGGCCACGCGACTGCGGCTGCGCGAGGCATCACAGCAGCGCGGTTGGGAATCGCTGGCGGAGGAGGCGAGTCGCCTCGATCCGGAGTTCATGACGCAGGTGCATCCCGGTGACAAGACGCGGGTGCGACGGGTGCTGGAGGTCGGTTGGGAGACCGGCCAGCGGTTAAGCGCGCTTCTGCACGAACGCGTGATGACCGCCGCTCCATGGCCGGCACTGGTGGTTTGGCCCAGGATTGATCGTGAATTGGCTTATGCCCGAATCGCGGAGCGAGTGTACAAGATGCGAGCCGCCGGCCTCACCACCGAGGTCAGGGGGCTTCTGGAGTCCGGTATTCCGCCGGAGGCGCCGGGGATGGCGACGGTCGGATACCGGGAAATCGTGGATTTTCTGGACGGTAAAACTGACGAAGAGGAGGCCTACAAACTCATCATCCGGAACACCAGACGGTATGCCAAGCGGCAGGAGACCTGGTTTGGCAACCGGGGCAAGGCCATTATCCTCGATGGCCATGATGTTGATCCAGAACGAGTTATAAGCATGTGGCGGGACCGGCGGTAGAGCCGGCCGGGACTGTCCGCGTGTCTTTCTCACCGCAAGACTCTATCTGGCAACATATTGGGCATGCCCGGCCAAATCGAACTTTGGCGGGCAGGGGGCAGAAAAATCCTTGACACCCCTTGGGATTGTCTTTAATACCAGCGGGTTACGTGGTTTGGGGCGGGGGCGGACTCCGGCTGTTCGGCGTACCGACACCCGTTAAGCCCCAGACTCACAACGTTATCGCAGTGAAGATCGCGACAGCGAAATCCGATCTTCACACAATAGGGGGCTGAAGTAAACGATTAGCGCACTGGGGGATGTGTTGAAGTCTACCAATCGACTCATACTGTTCGGCGGGCTGGCACTGGTCTTTGCTGCCGGTTGCGCCTCCACACCTCGTTACCGACACCTCGAGACCCCTGCCGATGCGATCACCGCGTCGCAGAATGACCCGGCGGTTGTGTCAGACGACACCAGCATCGATGCCGAGGATCCGGCCATTGTCGTCAGTGCGCCCAACCTGGGTACCACTTTGGCCGAAGCCGAAGCGCTCTATGCCACCGGGGTGATGGCCAATATCGACAATCGCTGGACGGACGCGCAGATCGCCTTTGAGCAGGCCTTAACCCTGCTGACCGAACTGGACCTGACCAGTTCCGAGGACCTCGACTCGGCGGACAAGGTTGAACGCCTGTTGGATGACATCGCCAAGGACTACCGCACGACGTTGCTGGCATTGGGCGAGTTGCCCGAGGATGCCTCCACCGACGCGATCCTGCTGCGCCTGGACCAGGGCGCCGACACTTCCACACTGGCCTCCACCTCATCGGAGCCGCATGGCACCGGCGAAATGCTCTTCGATTACCCGATCGAGCCCGATCACCCAAAGGTGCAGAAGTGCATCAAGTTCTGGCAGACCACCGCGCGGGAGCCGTTTGAGCGCTTCCTGCGGCGTTCCGGGCGGTATCTGCCGATGATGAAGGAGATCGTCAAGTCGTACAACATGCCCACCGACATCGCCTACCTGCCGTTTGTCGAGTCGGGGTTCAACAACAAGGCCTATTCCTACGCCCACGCCTCCGGGCCGTGGCAGTTCATCGCCTCGACCGGCAAGCGCTATGGATTGGATCGCACACACTGGCTGGATGAGCGCCGCGACTTCGAGAAGTCGACCCATGCCGCCTGCCAGTACCTCTCCGATCTGTACAAGATGTTCAACTCCTGGAACCTCGCGCTGGCGGCCTACAACGGCGGCGAGGGACGGGTCGGCCGTCAGATCAAGCGCCAAAAGACCGATGACTTCTGGAAGTTGAACCTGCGCGAGCAGACGAAGAACTATGTGCCGCTTTTCCACGCGGCCCTGATCATTGCCAAGGATCCGGTCTCCTATGGGTTCAACGTGGAGTTGGAGCCCCCGTTGCAGTACGACTGGGTGGCCACCAGCAAGCCGCTCGAGCTGAAGGATGTCGCGCGGGCGCTGGGCGTCGCGGCCGAAGAACTGGAAGAGCTCAACCCCGAACTGCGACGGGGTGTGACGCCGCCCGACCAGTCGCCGTATCGGTTCCGCGTGCCCAAGGGCACCTCGGAGACCTTCGCGGCGATCTACCGCGACCTGCCGCGCTCCAGCCGCACCGAATGGGCGCGTCACACGGTGCGTCGCGGCGAAACCCTCGGCAAGATCGCCGGCCGCTACGGTGTGACCGTGGCCGACATCGTCGCCGCCAACAAACTCAAATCGAAACACAAGCTGTCGGTTGGGCAGGCGCTGGTCATCCCGGTGCCGATGGCCGCGGCCGACGAGCAGCCGTCGAAGCGTTCGCGCAAGTCCGAATCGGCATTGAGCGAAAAACCGCTGCCGAAGGCCGACGGCAAGAAATACACGGTCAAATCAGGCGACACCCTCTGGGATCTGGCCAAGAAATTCGGCGTGACCACCTCGGAAATCCGCCAGGCCAACCGGATGGGCGCGCATGAGAAGCTCGCGGTCGGCGCGGATCTGGTGATCCCGGAGGCCTCGAAGGTCTCCTCCTCCAATCGCGGCGGCGCCTTCTGGTACACCGTACGCAAAGGCGACACCGTGTTGCGCATCGCCACCAAATTCGGCACGACGATCGCGCAGATTCTCAGTTTCAACGCGCTGGACAACCCGAATCGGATTCACGTGGGGCAGAAGATCCGTATCCCGCAGGGCCTGTAAGCGGGACTTAGAGTAAACTCCATGGCGGCACGACGCGACTGGATCATCGGAACGATCATCGCCGGCTCATTCATTCTGTTCATGGGCCTGATGACCTTGGCGTTGCTGGGGGTTTCCTCCGGCGGCGACGAGGAGATGTTCGGCGGCTTCGGCAAGCGCGTCGCGGTGGTCGAAGTCGCCGGCCAGATTTCCTCCTCGCGCTCGGTGGTGGCGCAGTTGCGCCGCTGGTCGGAGGATGACAATGTGCCCGTCATCCTGTTGCGCGTCGATTCCCCCGGCGGGGGTGTGGCGGCCAGCCAGGAGATCCACGAGGAAATCCTGCGCGTGCGCGACAAAGGCAAACGGGTGGTCGCTTCGATGGGGACCGTGGCGGCGTCCGGCGGCCTCTATGTCGCGGTCGCCTGCGACACGATTGTCGCCAACCCCGGCACGCTCACCGGCTCGATCGGCGTGATCTTTCAGTACCCGACGTTCGAGAAGCTGCTCGACAAAGTTGGGATCCGCTACGAGACGGTCAAAAGCGGGGTCTACAAGGATGTGGGCAACATGGGGCGATCGATGAACGCCACCGATTCGGTGCACCTGCAGGCGTTGATCGACGACACCTACGACCAGTTTGTCGGGGCGGTCGCCGAAGGGCGCCACATAACCAAGGAGCAGGTCAAGACCTTTGCCGACGGCCGTATTTTCACCGGACGTCAGGCGCGTGACCTCGGGCTGGTCGACGAATTGGGCGACTACCATGACGCGTTGGACATCGCCGCCGACATGGCGGGGCTGTCCAAGCCGCCCAAGACGGTGAAAATCGAGCCGCGCCGCCGCACCGGGCTGGTTGATTTTCTCGGCCGCAGTTTTGTCGAGTGGCTGATGGGGCAGGCCAGCGAGTGGGAAGCGAGCGAGCCGAGCTTGCAGTACCGCTATCAATGACGGGAAACCCTGAGGGTCAGGATATAGGAGATGATGATAACATTCACTGATTGGGTAAGGAGGTCAGGATGACCAAGGCCGATTTGGTGGAGATCTGCGCCGAAAAAACCGGCCTGACGCGGACTGACGTGGCGGTGACCGTGGATGCCTTTCTCGACTCGGTCAAGGCCTGTCTGGAGGCGGGCAAGAACATCGAGATTCGCGGTTTCGGCACGTTCAAAGTCAAGATGCGCAAGGCCCGCAAGGCGCGCAATCCGCGCACCGGCGACGAGGTCCCGGTGCCGGATCGCAAGGTGCCGGTCTTCAAGCCGTCGAACGAGTTCAAAAATCTGATCGTCAAACAGCCGCTTTAGGCCGTTCGACGCGCTCACGATTAAGGAGAGGCAATGCCATCGGGTAAAAAGCGGAAACGCCAGAAGATCAAAACGCACAAGCGCAAAAAGCGTCTGCGCAAGGATCGCCACAAAAAGAAACTGCGCTAAGGCGGGCGCTCTCCGCTCCCGTTTCGCGTCTGCATATTCGCCCCCGGGTGGCCGAAGCCGCCCGGGGGTTTTTGTATTCCCGCGATTGCAGATGGTGGGGCAGGTCTGAGACCGGCCCTCCGATGACACCGCGAAAGAGCAGGCTCGGCAGAAGCCTCACCCTCCCTGAAGCCGCGGCCGTCAATCCGGCGGAGTTTTCTGTAAACAAAAAGGCCGCCTCCACTGGCGGAGACGGCCCGAAATAACTGCGTCTCTTCCCTATCCGGCGACGCGCTCGAGGTATTCCTTGGTGCGCGTGTCGATTTTGATCTTGTCGCCGACTTTGATGAACAGCGGGACTTTGATTGCAAGTCCGGTCTCGACCGTGGCCATTTTGGTCAGGTTGGAGACCGAGTCGCCCTTGACCCCCGGCTCCGAATCGGTCACGGTCAGGATGACCGAGGCGGGCAACTCCAGCGAGATCGGCTTGCCTTCGAAGTAGAGCACCTTGTAGTCGTGGTTTTCCATCAGGAAGGGCGCGTAGCCCTCCAGATGCTCCTGCGTCAGTTCGACCTGCTCGTAGGAGCCCTGGTCCATGAAGTGCCAGGTCGTGCCGTCATTGTACATGTACTGCATCGTGCGCTGTTCGAACTCGGGTTCATCGAAGGTCTCGCCGGAGGCGAAGATGCGCTCGAGGACGCGTCCGGTCTTGAGATTGCGCAGCTTCGTGGTGACCTTGGCGCGGCGCTGGGCGGTGCGGGCGTTCTGGAAGTCGACGATCTCCCAGAGTTCGCCCTCGACTTTGAGCTTCTTGCCGATGCGGAAGTCGCTGGTGGAAATCATTGGTACAATCGCTCCTCTTTATACAAAATGGGTGACCAGCGAGATCGCCGGCTTCACAGCTTGTTAATATAACTCCTCCTTGCCCTCGGACAAACAGGGATTCACGACAGCTGGCGCGCCGTAGGGGAAGGTCTGAGACCTGCCCTCCGATGCCACCACGACAGAGCAGGCTCTCCGCCGCGGCGAATCGCCCTCCTGCTCTATCAGCGTAGGGGCCCTCTGCGATCTGCCGACGATCATTCCCAACAGCCCCCGGAGGGGCGACAGAACTTAGCCCAGGGCGTAAGCCCTGGGACACAGAGCAGGAGATGCAGTTAGCCCCGGAGGGGCGACAGGCTCTTGGTACGGAGAAACAAAGATTCCAAGGCCGGCGCCGTCGGCTGCGCCGCCCGCACCGACCTTGGAATGGCTGGGTTGAGTACTTCTGATCGGCCCCTGGCGGGTCACAATCCATCAACGCAGGGGCAGATATGAGACCTGCCCTCCGATGCCACCACGAAACAGCAGGCTCACCGACGCGGCGGATCGCCCTCCCTGGGTTCTCCGTTAGATCGAGACTCCCTGCAAACGAATGCGGGCCAGCCGCGATGGGCTGGCCCGCTGGACGACCCGAAGAAGGGAGCGTGCGTTTACATGTTCTGAATGATCCGATCGGCGTAGGCCGACGTGCCCACCTTGGTCGCGCCGTCCATCTGACGCGCCAGGTCGTAGGTGACGTACTTCTGGTCGATGGTCTTCTCGATGGCGCGTTCGATCATCCGCGCGGCCTCGGGCCAGCCGAGATAGTCGAGCATCATCACGCCGGAGAGAATCACCGACCCGGGGTTGATCATGTCCTTGTTGGCGTACTTGGGCGCGGTGCCGTGGGTGGCCTCGAAGAGCGCGATGTGGTCGGAGATGTTGGCCCCGGGCGCCATGCCCAGCCCGCCCACCTGCGCGGCACAGGCGTCGGAGAGATAGTCGCCGTTGAGGTTGGGGGTGCAAACGATGTCGTATTCATCGGGACGCAGCAGCACCTGCTGGAACATCGAATCGGCGATGCGGTCGCGCACCACGATCATTCCCGTCGGCGTCTTGCCGTCGTACTTGTCGTATAGTTCCGTCTCGGTGATGGTGTATTTGCCGAAGTCCTTCTTGGCGACGGCGTAGCCCCAATCGCGGAAGGCGCCCTCGGTGTACTTCATGATGTTGCCTTTGTGCACCAGAGTCACCGTCTTGCGGTTGTTGTCGATGGCGTACTGGATCGCCTTGCGCACCAGGCGGCGGGTGCCGGTAAAGGAGATCGGCTTGACCCCGATGCCCGAGTCGGCGCGGATTTTGGTCTTCATCTTCTTGTTGAAGAAGTCGATGACCTGCTTGGCCTCCTTGGTGCCCTTGGCCCACTCGATGCCGGCGTAGACATCCTCGGTGTTTTCGCGAAAGATGATGACATTCAGCTTCTCCGGGTTCTTCACCGGGCAGGGCACGCCGCGGAACCAGCGCACCGGACGCACGCAGGCGTAGAGGTTGAGGATCTGCCGCAGACTGACATTCAGACTGCGGAAACCGCCGCCGACCGGCGTGGTGAGCGGGCCCTTGATCGCCACGATGTAGTTTTTGATCGCTTTGATCGTGTCCTCGGGCAAAATGTCATCGTAGACTTGCAACGCCGACTCGCCGGCGTAGACGTCGAACCAGACGATCTTGCGCCGTCCGCCGTAGGCCTTGGCGACCGCGGCATCGAACACCCGCCGCGAGGCCTTCATGATGTCCGGTCCGGTGCCGTCGCCTTCGATCACCGGGATGATCGGGTCATCGGGGATGACCCGCTTGTTGTTGACAACCTTGATCGGTGTGCCCTCCGAGGGTGGCACAACCTTCTTGAATTTGGGTGCCTTGGATGTGGCCATGTACTTCCTCACTTGCGCGTCTGCCCGCTCAGCCCTCCGCCTTATCGGATCGGGAGGGCGAGGCTTCTGCCGAGCCTGCTTTGGTTGGCTGCCGTGGGAGAGCAGGCTCGGCAGAAGCCTCGCCCTCCCCAGATCGTGTCGACGATCGTGTTACTTCAAACCCGCGATGATCTCCTTGTAGGTGTTCGCCGAGGCCTGCAGCGCCTTGAGCTCATCGGCGCCCAGCTTCAGCTCGATCACCTTTTCGACACCGCTCTTGCCGAGGATGACCGGCACGCCGGTGAACACATCCTTGATACCATACTGGCCGTCGAGATGCACCGAGGCGGCGACCAAAGTCTTGCGGTCGTTGAGCACCGCATCGGCCATCTTGACCGTCGAGGCGGCCGGCGCATAATACGCCGAACCGGTCTTGAGGAACTTCACGATTTCGGCGCCGCCGTCGCGGGTGCGCTGCACGATCGCGTCGATGCGGTCCTTCGGGATCAGCTCGGTGATCGGGATGCCGCCGACGGTGGTGTAATGCGGCAGCGGGACCATCGAGTCGCCATGGCCGCCGAGCACCATCGCCTGCGTCTCGGTCATCGCCACGCCCAGTTCCATCGCCACGAAGGTGCGGAATCGGGTCGAGTCGAGAATGCCCGCCTGCCCGAAGACCATGTTCTTGGCCAGGCCCGACTTCTTCCAGGCGCGGTAGGTCATGACATCCAGCGGATTGGACACGACCAGAATCATCGCCTTGGGCGCATGCTTGGTGATCCCCTCCATCACCGAATCCATGATCTGGATGTTGGTGTTGAGCAGATCCTCGCGGCTCATGCCCGGTTTGCGCGCGATCCCGGCGGTGATGATCACCAGCTGCGATCCGGCGGCCGCGGCGTAATCATTGGAGCCCTCGACGCGGACATCATAACCCCGCACCGGCCCGGCCTGGGTCAGATCGAGCGCCTTGCCCTGCGGCATGCCTTCGATCACATCGATCAACACCACATCGCACAGGTTCGCTTCGGCGAGGTACTGCGCGCAGGCGGCGCCGACGTTGCCGGCTCCGACGACCGTGACTTTCTTGTCCATGCTCTTCCCCTTTCGTGACGAGCGATCAAACTGCCAACAATTGAGTTCGATGCAATCATGAGCGGGATGGCCCGCCTAGATGTCCAAGCGCTCCGTTTCGGTTTTCAGCCGCACCTTTTCCGCATGCATCGGATCGTGTTTGCGCACCACCGTGGTCAGGGCGCTGTCCTCCACGATCAGCAACCGGGCGGGCCGTCCGACATAGTCGAACGCCGCCTCGAGCGCGGCCGTCAGCGACTCAAACGGCACATAGCCGTAGCGCTTCACCTCGGCCGCCGCCATTCCGGTGACGGCAAACAGCCGGAACCGTTTCAGCGCCCGCGCGGTCCGCACCAATTTGTGCAGACCCAGCGTGTAGGGCAGTCCTTCCAGCCCGGCCCACTGCGCGCGGTCGGGGTATTGGTCAATCAGACGCGCATAGAACCGCGCGCCCACCCCTTCCCAGCACGGGGCGGTCATGATCAACACGCCGCCATCACGCACGCCGGCCATCGGCAATTCCCACCCCTTCATGCCCTGGTAGAGACTCAGATCCAGCGGCGGATGGATGGCGCCGATGACGACATCATACGGCGCGTCGATTTCGACCACGTAACAATTCCGGGCGGCCTCGCAGGCGGCGGTGAAGGTTTTGTCAACCTGCCCGGCGTATGCGTGGGCGATGCGGTCGTTCTTTTCCAGCACGACCTGGATCGACCAGAGGATTTTGTCAGCGAGGATGCGCGTGTGGCGGTGGATGAACTCGCGCACGGGATTGCCCGCGACACGCAGCACGGCGGCGTCGCGCGTCACCGCGCCGGCGTGGGAACGCTCCACCGTGTCGAAGCCGGCCAGACCGGGAATAATCGACTTGCGGCCTCCGGTATATCCGGCGAAGAAGTGCGGCTCGACCGAGTTGATCAGGATGACGCGGTCGGCCTCCAGCAGGGCCTTGTTAATCTGGATCGCTTCACCGTCGGACTCGACCGTCGCCAATTGCGACTTGTCGTAGCCGTCATGCACTAACAGACGCGGCGCGATTTCGGCCCAATGCGCGCCGAACAGCGTCTCGGTCTCGCCGTCGCGCGGCCCGCGGTGCAGGCCGCTGGCGATGATGACACGCCAGTGGGCGGCAGCAGTCAACTCCGGCCAGATGGCGTCGAGGATCCGCGCGGTCGGCGTTGACCGCGTCGCATCGTTGACCACCACCAGCACGTTCTTGGCGCCATGGATAAAGTCGCGCAGCAATGGTGCATCCAGCGGCTGTGCCAGCGCGTCGCGGAGAATCCGGTCGGAATCGATCCCGTCGATGGCGCGCCGTCCGACCACATCGCAACGCACCCCCTCCGGCAGAGTCACCGCCAGATGTTGCCGGCCGTAGCGGATGGAATAGGCGGGGTCAGTCGATGCCATGCGACGCCTCCAAAGCGGGCGGGAAAATGCCCGTTTGCAGGTCCGCTTTCAAGCGGGATCGACGGCACGGCGAAGATTCTGACAGTGCGGCCGGCGAACACGAGGTTCGCCCCTACGGCCACTGGGATTGTTCGTGGAAGTGATTTGTAGGGGCGATCCTTGTGATCGCCCGATTCCCTGCAAGGGACTCAGCGAGCCCGTACCGACGAGCAGTGCTACAGCGAACCGCGACCCGGATGGGGGTCGGTCCAGGTGGAATCGTTGCCCCAGTCGCAATCGATCGGTTCGATCTGGCGCTCGAAGGTCACAGGCGGATCGACCGGCAGCGGAATCCGGATGGCAACAGTCGGGTTCAACAACCACCCATCCAATCCATGGGCCGGACAGTTGTCGCCGGGCTGCATGATCGAGTAGCGGATGATGGTGCCGGTCGCGGCGCGCTCCAGCCCGGTCAGCCAGATGCCCCCGCCCCAGCGCGACTGCTGCCCCGCGCGCAGAATCAGGACCGCGTGGGTGGTGAAATCGACGCCGATGGCCGGCGGGGGCAACGGGAACGGCAGCGGATCGACCAGACTGCTGTCGTCCGGCGGAATCCTGATGGTGTCAGGCGAGCGATAAAGCTCGCAGTCGTAGGCCTGACTGAGCCAGGTGGCCCAGGCGGCCGAATCGGTAATGATCTGCTCCTCCGGCCCGAGGTCGCAGGAGCCATCGGTGTAGTAAAGCGTCATGGGCTCGTTGGGATCAGGGCCGGGGCAGCTGTGCACAACATCCGCGCGCACCCAGCGAACCGGCTCAGCCAACGGACGTTCGATCATCACGGCGACCACCGGAGAGAATCCCATCGGGACAAGCATCGCCATAATCATGTCGCAACAGGACTGATCGAGTCGCGAGACCTCGTAGTGGATCGTTGTCCGGCCTTCCTCCTCCTCGACACCGGTCACCCAGACCGCGCGGTGGCAGAAGGCGCCGGAATCGTACTCGACGCTGATGGCAGCGACCATATGGGTGGTGAAATCGACCGGCGGCGGATCGGTGACGCAATGGCCGCCACAAGGTCCGCTGGAATCGCCGGGATGCATCGGATCGTCCATCCCCCGCCACTGGCATCCGGCAACCTCATCCCACCAGGCCTTCCACGCCGCCGAGTCGGCGATGATCAGGTTGCGCGGGTTCTCGGCGCAGTCGGTGTAGGCGGAGAAGAGCGGAATCAAACCCTCATCGGGGATGATGTCGGGGAAAGTCTGACCGGAGGAATCGGGAAAGCCATCGGCGGGATCGCTGTTGTTGAACCGTCCGCCACCGGCCAGGGGCGCGGCGTTCTCGCTCGGATGGTTCGGCGATGAGTCCCCGCATCCGGCTGCCAGCAGAAACAAGAAAGCCAGAACAGTAGAGGCCGTCGCGCGCATGGCGGAATCCTTCTGTCGGGTGATGGGCCCAGCGGCCCCGTTGACCGTTGTGCCCTTCTTACACCTGTCAGAATCCAATATTCCCGTTAAAATGCAAGAAGATTTGACTCAAGGGAAACCCGGACCCCGTCGGCCCCGTATCGTGAACATGCCCAAACCGCGCTTCTTCCAGTGGCTTACACGCCAGCATCTCCCCGCCGCGGAGATCCCGTTTCGCGACCTCAAAGCCGAGACCCGATGGCTGCTCTGGTTTGCCGTGCTCTACATTCTCGCATCGGTGGCCACCGGATTAGCGATCAAACACCTGCCTTGTCCGCTTTGGGGGGCGACCTATTTCACGCAGGACACTTGGTATGTCCTCGGCTTCAAGTTCGCGCTACTGCTGACGTTACCGCTGGTCATCTACCGTCGCTGGGGATACCGCATCCGTGAATTGTGTCATGGGTGGAATCTGTCGGTGCGCTCGGCTTTGGTGCTGGTGGCCTGCTACGCCGCCGGAGTGTTGATCAACGCCTCGCGTTGGTCGGAGGCAAAGGCGGCGTTTGAGCTGCATCCGACGATGGAGGGGTATGCCCGCGCGGCCATCGGCGTCATTCTCCCCTGGTTCATGGCGGGGATACCGGAGGAAGTGGTCTATCGCGGGATGTTACAGACACGATTGGAGGCCGGTTGGGGACGGATCACGGCCATACTGGTCAGTGTCTTCCTCTTTGTCGCCTGGCACATCCCAACCCGCTTCTTCCTGGCCCGCGGAGTGGAAGGCGAGGCGGGCGATTTCGGCTCGGTGCTGTTCGGCACCGGTCTGCCGGTGGCGATTGTCGCGATCATCTTCGCGTGGGCCTGGGATCGCTGGCGCAATCTGCCGGCCTTGATCGCCATTCATTCGGGCGTGGACACATTGCCCATCCTCTGCTCGATGCTGCAATCGACGGCGGAGAGTTACCGCTGACGCCCATCGCATGAAAAACGGGGCCGGTCATGCGACCGGCCCCGCAGGTCCCTCCCGAGCAGACTGGATTACTTGAGATCGGGGAAGAAAAACGCGATCTCGGTCTTGGCGTTCTCGACCGAATCGGAGCCGTGGACCGAGTTGCGTTCCAGATCAATGGCCAGATCATAGCGGACCGTGCCGCAGGCGGCATTCTGCGGATTGGTGGCGCCGATCAGGGCGCGGTAGTCGGCCACCGCGTTTTCCTTTTCCAGCGCGACCACCACCACCGGCCCCGAGGACATGAAGGCACAGAGCGAGTCGAGGAAGGGTTTCCCTTCATGGACGGCGTAGAAGCGCCGCGCTTCGGCCGGGGTGAGGTGAACCATCCTCAACGCCTTGATGACAAAGCGCGACTGCTCCACACGGCGCAGGATTTCGCCGATCAGGTTGCGCCCGGTCGCGTCGGGCTTGATGATCATGAGCGTACGTTCCAAGTGTGTTCCCTTTCGGTATGATCTGGTCAATGACGGACGTCGCGCGCAAGCGCGACGGTCCTCGTTACTTCTTCTTCGATTTCTTCTTGGCGGCCACTTTCTTGGCCTTGGGCTTCGGTTTGGCCGCCGGCTTGGCTTTGCGGGCAACTTTGGCCGGGGCGCGCTTGCGCGCCGAGGCGGCCAGCGATGCGCGCGGACGGACATCAATCACGCGGGCCCGCTGACGGGCGGCGCGGTTTTTCAATTCGGCTTCGATCATCTCGGGAATCTCGGCCGGCGATTCGGCGACTTCGACCCCGACGGCGCGGAAGGCGGCGATCTTCTCGGCCGCGGTCCCCGATCCGCCGGCGATGATCGCGCCCGCGTGCCCCATGCGCTTGCCCGGGGGCGCGGTGCGTCCGGCGATGAACCCCACCACCGGCTTGGTCATCTGCCGCTGGATGAACTCGGCGGCAATTTCCTCGTCGTTGCCGCCGATCTCGCCGATTAAGACCACCGCCTCGGTCTGACGGTCGTGCTCGAAGAGATTGAGAATGTCGATGAAGCGCATGCCGATGATCGGGTCGCCGCCAATGCCGATGCAAGTCGACTGCCCGAGCCCGGCCTTGGTCAGATGGTAGACAACCTCATAGGTCAGGGTGCCGGAGCGCGAGACGACCCCGATCGGGCCCTTCTTGACAATGTTGCCGGGCAGGATGCCGACCTTGCACTGGCCGGGCGAAATCACGCCGGGACAGTTCGGGCCGACCAGACGCACCCCGGTCAGTTCGTAGTAACGGTTCACCTTGAGGATGTCGTCGGCGGGCACGCCCTCGGTGATGCAGACCACCAGCTTGACGCCCGAATCGGCGGCCTCATAGAGGGCGTCGACGGTGAACTTCGGCGGGACATAGATCACCGACGTGTTGGCGCCGGTGCGACGGACTGCTTCGGCGACAGTGTCAAAGACCGGGACACCATGCATGGTCTCCCCGCCCTTGCCGGGAGTGACGCCGGCGACCACCTTGGTGCCGTAGTCGATCATCTGCCGGGTGTGAAAGGAACCGTCGCGTCCGGTGATTCCCTGCACAACCACGCGCGTGGACTTGTCGATTAAGATGCTCATGTTCAATCCTATCCTGCGGCGCCCAGGCGCCGGTCGAGTTCGTTTCGCGGCCGTGCGTCGGCGCTACGCCGCCTTGCGGGCCAGCGCGATCGCCTCGCGCACCACACCGTCCATGCTGTCGGCGACGGACAGCTTCACCTCCTGCAGGATGGCGCGCGCTTCCTTCTCGTTGGTGCCGGTCAGTCGCACCACAATCGGCACCTTCGGCTTCAGTTGCTTGACCGCCTGCACGATGCCCTTGGCGACATCGTCGCAACGCGTGATCCCGCCGAAGATGTTGAAGAGGATGGCGCGCACCGACGGCTCGCGCATGATGATGGTCATCGCCGTGATCACCTTTTGCGGATTGGAGGAGCCGCCGATGTCGAGGAAGTTGGCCGGCTCGCCGCCGTAGCGCTTGACCAGGTCCATCGTCGCCATCGCCAGCCCGGCGCCGTTGACCACGCAACCGATGTTGCCGTCGAGTTTGACAAACGACAGGTCGTTCTCCTTGGCCTCGACCTCGGAGGCATCCTCGGAATCGGGATCGCGCAGTTGCTCCCACTCGGGATGACGGTAGGCGGCGTTGTCGTCAAAGTTGATCTTCGCGTCGACCGCCAGGACCCGTTCATCGGGCGTGACCACCAGCGGATTGATCTCGATGAGCGAGCAATCGTGAGCCCAGAAGACACCCACCAGCCGGGCGATGATGTCGGAGGCCTGCGCGATCACCTTGGGGGTGTCGTAGATGGCATAGGCCACACGGCGCGCCTGGAAGGGCTGAAACGGCAAGAGCGGATCCAGCGGCAGTTTGACGATCTTTTCGGGAGTCTTGCGGGCGACTTCCTCGATTTCGACGCCACCGGCGGCGGAGACAATCAGCACCGGACGGCGGATGGCGCGGTCGACAACCACGCCGACATAGGCCTCGGAAGCGATCTCGACCGCCTCGGCGACGAGAACCTTCTTGACCGTCAGGCCCTTGATGTCCATGCCGAGAATGGCCTTGGCATGCATTTCGGCCTCGGCGGGATTGCGGGCGATCTTGACGCCCCCGGCCTTGCCGCGGCCGCCGACATGCACTTGCGCCTTGATCACTACCGGCTTGCCGATTTCCTCGGCAATCCGGCGCGCTTCAGCGACGGTGACGGCGACCCGTCCCTTGGGCACGGTAATTCCCGCTGCCTCAAAGATTTCCTTGGATTGGTACTCGTGAATTTTCATGCGGTCTCCCTGCTCCCGGCCCAACTTCAGTCAAGCGGGGTGCGCAATGTAGAGCCGAAATCCGACGACAACAACAGGATTCCTGTCAAAAGCCGCCGGGTCTGTCAGACAGATTACATTTTGGCGGACAGCAGCTTACGCGCCTCAGCCAACAGCGTCTCACGCGTGTTCTGCGCCGGGTCATCGAGGACGACTTCGAGGAGTTGGTTGAGAATACGCCCGATTTCCGGGCCGGGAGTCATCCCCAATTCGCCGATCAAGTCGCTGCCATTGACGGCCAAATCCTTCAGGCCGAAGGGGCTTTTCTTGTCGATTTCGGCGCGGATGCGCGCTTCCAGTTCATCGACATCATCGGTGCTTCCCCCCTTGCCCTGCGCATAGACATCGGCGCGGCGCAAATCGAGCAGATCGAAAATCAAGTCGGTGCCGACACGGCGCACCAAACGGCGCATCCCCTTGTCGGTCACCTGCGTGGTGAACATGTGCTTGTCGACCAGCGTGGTCACCTGGTCGATGAAATCGTTCGAGTAGCGCAGACGCTGCAACACGCGCTTGGCGGTGCGGGCACCCATTTTGTCGTGGCCGTAGAAGGTCGCACGGTCCTCCTCCACCACACGGCACTGCGGCTTGTTGATGTCGTGAAGCAGACAGGCCCAGCGGACATTGAGCCGCGGCGGGGCGGCATCGATACAGACCAGCGTGTGCTCGAAGACCGGCCAGACGTGATACGGTCCGGGTTGGGTGACCCCGACGGTGGCCTCCAGTTCCGGCAGGATGTACTTGAGCAGACCCAGCTCCTGCATGAGCAGAAAGCCGCGCGATGGGCGTTTCGCCAACTCAAGCAGCTTGTTTAGCTCCTCGGCGGCGCGTTCGGGAGAAACGGTCTGAATCAAGTCCGCCGAATCGCGGATCGCATTGAAGGTGGCCGGCTCGATGGTGAGATCGAAGCGCGCGGCAAATTGCACGCCGCGCAGCATCCGCAACGGATCCTCGATGAACGCGGTGGGAAACACCATCCGCAACTGCCGGGCCTCGAGATCGGCCTGTCCTTTGAACACGTCGATCAGCGCGCCGGTGCGCAGGTCGCGGGCGATGGCATTGATGGTAAAGTCGCGCCGTCCGAGATCACGTTCGACCGGCAATTCCGGATCGAAGTCGACATGAAAGTCGGTGTGGCCGGCGCCATAGGATTTCTCCAGCCGCGGCAGCGACAGATCATAGGTCTCCCCGGTCCCGCGCGGCGTGAACTTGATCACGCCAAAGAAGCGTCCGACCAGGTTGACTGCGCCATGACGGCCGAGGATCTCCTGCAGACGGTCGATGCCGATGCGGCGGATGAGGAAGTCGCGGTCCTTGGCCGGCGGGTCTTCCCCCCGTTGCGCCGCCAAAAGCGAGTCGCGCACCGAGCCGCCGACTTCATAGACATCGCCTTCGGCCAGCAGGTCCGCCAGCCAGGCGGGATGGGAAGAGGGCTGTGCCACAGCGGAAATTAAGGGCTTGGAAGGCCGCTGCCCTATAGGATTTGCGCGGCGGGTCGCCTTACCGAGAGTGTGGTTAACGTAGCGAACGGGAGGGCGACGCCCGAAGGTGCGGAGCCTGACTGTGGTCGCGACCGGAAAAAGTGCAGGCTCGGCGGAAGCCTCGCCCTCCCGGAATTGTAGCTCACGGAGCGAACGGGAGGGCGACGCTATGTTGTTCGTTATTGGCCGCTGTCGCTCTGCTCAATCAGGCAGAATCCAGGTGCCGTCCTGCTGGCGCAGGGCCGCATCGGCTTTCTCGATCGAGGTGATGAGGACCTTCTTGCCCCCGGCCTCGAGAAACTGGATTGCGGCCTCGATCTTCGGGCCCATGCTCCCGTCGGGGAAATGTCCTTCGGCCAGATACTGACGCGCCTCGCGTAAGGACATCTTCGGCAGGAACTGCTGATTGGGTTTGCCGAAATTGATGGCGACGCGGTCCACCGCGGTGAGAATCAGCAGCAACTCGGCGCCGATCGCCTGCCCCAGCACGGCCGAGGCCCGGTCCTTGTCCACCACCACGTCGACACCTTCGTAGGTGCCATCGTCTTCAATGTAGACCGGAATGCCGCCGCCGCCGGCGGCGATGACGATCACGCCATTCTCGACCATGGCGCGGATGACATCCCCCTCCACAATCGACTGCGGAATCGGCGAACCCACCACCCGCCGCCAGCCACGATCGCCATCCTGCTTGACCGTCCAGCCGCGCTCGGCGGCAAACCGACGGGCATCCTCCTCGGTATAGAACTGCCCGATGAACTTTGTCGGGTTGGCCATCGCCGGATCGTTGCGGTCGACCACCACTTGGGTGACAATGGTCGCCACCGGACGCTTAATGTTTTCACGCAGTAGCCGGTTTTGCAGCGACTGAGCGATCATGTAACCGATGCCGCCTTCGGTGTCGGCGACGCAGATGCCGATCGGCAGGACCGGGGTGCGGTCGCGCGCCAGCTCCACGCGCAGGATCGCATTGCCCACCTGCGGGCCATTGCCGTGGGAGATCGCGAGGTTGTAGCCGGCCCGAATGAGCGGGACAATCGCGGTCAGCGACTCGCGTGTCAGCCGGAATTGATTGGCGATGGTGTCGGGCAGGTCCTTGCGCGAGATCGCATTTCCCCCTAGAGCCACCACCGCGGTTTTGACATTGCTCAGCATGGTTGTTCCGCCTCTAAACCAAGTAAGATAAGCACTTTGAGGGAAAAAGACAGAGGGGGACAGTCAGAAGTTGCGGGCGCGGAGATGCTATTGCCATTCGTGGCGCGACCAGGCCGACTGGGGACGGCGCACCACCAGCGCCGCCAGCAAGCCGACCAGGAAGCCGCCGACATGGGCCATGTAGGCCACGCCGCCTGCGGACTCGTTGCCGGCCGAGGCGAAGGCGAAGAGCATCTGCATCAGGAACCACAGCCCCAGCACCACCATGGCCGGAATCCAGACCGTGCGGATGAAGAAGCCAAAGACAATCGCGGTCAGCACACGCGCCCCGGGAAACTTGATCGCATATAGCCCCAACACCCCGGAGATTGCCCCGGAGGCCCCCACCAGCGGCACGGTCGTGTTGGGTCCGGTGGCGACAAAGAGCATGACCGCCCCGACGCCGGAAAGCAGGTAGAAGATGAGAAACCAGATCGGTCCGAGCAGGTCCTCGATGTTGTTCCCGAAGATCCACAGGTAGAGCATGTTGCCGATCAGGTGCATCCAGCCACCGTGCAGAAACATGCTGGTGAAGATTGTGCCCAGCGCCGGGAAATGCGCCTGCGGCGTCAGTTCGATCCCCTGGGTCAGCTCCGCCGGGATGAAGCCGAACTGAATCGCGATCCGCTCCCCCTGATCGGGCTGGAGAAACTGATAAAGGAAGACGAGCACATTTGCCGCGATCAGAGCATAGGTGAAAATCGGCACCCTACGGGTCGGGTTGTCATCGTGCAGGGGGAACATGCGGGTCCTATTTCCGAATCGTCAGCGTGCGGGTGAAACGGGCCTCATTGCCGCAGCGGTCACGGGCCACAATCTCGACGGTATGTGTGCCGGGATCAAGAGTCCAGCGCGGACGGGCCTTGGCGGCGCGCAGATCGGGATCATACTCGACCGGCACCCACTGGCCATCCACGGTCAGCCGCAGATCCTCATCGGAGCCGATGCCGGAGAGATTGTCGGAGACCTCGAAGCGGATTGTCGGACGACGTTCCTTCAGGGACGACTCGCCGGTCGGGGTGACTTTGGCGATCACCGGCGCGGTGCGGTCGGCGAGAATGGCAAATGTGCCGGCGCTGCGAATGGTGGCAGCCAACGCGCGGTGCAGCGTGTCGATTTGGCGTCCCTCGAACGACCAACCGCCGCCGGCGCGGTAGATCGCCAGTTTCTCGAGCGCGATGTCGGTCCGCGGAAGATCGATCTGGAGACGGGCATCGCGGGCCAAGGGGATGTCGCGCGGGGCCAGGGTGTAAAGCGGCGTCAGTGCCCGCGATTTCGGGCCGGGCTCGCCGCGCCGCAGGGCCCAGAATCCCGCGGTGTAGAGATCGCCGGCGGCCAGCGTCACCGATGCGCGGCCATCCTCGCTGGCCACCAGACCGCCATCTTCGCTGCGAATCGGCCGCCACCCCAGCGGCACCGGCTGGCGGGGCAGATCTGCGCCCCTAGACTGCCAGAGACGGTCCACGCCGGCGCTCGCGGGCAACCAGGCCTGCCAGCCGTCCTTCCCTTTCAGCCAATGGCGAATGGGACGATCACCGTCGGCATCCAGCGAGAGATCGGGGGCGGTCGAAGAGACAGGCGCCAGAATCACCGCGCCGCCCCAGACGGGAATAGTCGTGATTTCTGTCGGTGTCTCGGGCAATGATGCGCTGCCGGCGCTGTCGGCCAGCTCCAGGGTGAAGGTGACCGAGTTCTCATGCCCGCCCCTGTCGGCCACCTCAATGCGGACTTCGTTCTTGCCCGGCTTAAGTCCGGTGGCCGCGGAGAGGATGCCATCGTCGCGGAAGCCATGGTAATGCCAGAGGATGTTGTGCTCGCGTCTGAACAGATTGACCGCACGCGGCGACAGGCCGCCGTCGGGGTCATACTGCCGCTCGATTTCGATCTGACGGGTGTGGTCGTAGTTGATCGAGTCGTAACGCACTTCGCCGATTTCGACGCCGTTGACAAGCAGCCGGTGGCTGTAGGCCGACATCGTCCAGCGGGGGGCATCGATGTTGTCATCGGCCAGGATCGAGATGCCGACAGTGCCGCTCACGGTCGGGGAGGCCGTCAGTTTCCCCTTCTGCAACGAATACGTCTTGGGCAATAGCGATCCGCCCACGGTCGAGGGTGGCGTCTCCAAGTCGGACGGTTGAATCGGCGTGATCGTGACGGAGTAGAGTGACGGCTTGATCTTGTCGGTCTTGTCGAAGAAGGCCAGCGGATTGAGCGGCTTGTTGTCTCCGGTGCGGATTTCGAAGTGCAGGTGCGGCGGGCCGGCGCCGGTCTGGCCGGAGTAGGCGATCACCTCCCCGCGCGCGATCGGGAGATGCCCCGGCGGCGGGTAGAGATTCTGCTGGTAGCGTTGGGTCTTGTACTGCTCGGCTTCGACATACTCGCGGATTTTGTCCCCCAGTTCCGAGAGGTGGCCGTACACCGCCATCCGTCCATCGGCCAGGTGCAGATAGACCGCCTTACCGTATCCCCAGTAGCCGACCGAGACCCGTTCCACCCAGCCCGAATCAGCGGCACGGACCTCCAAGCCCTCCTGGCCGTTGGTGGATACGTCAATTCCACCATGGTAATGGCGGGTGCGGAAGTCGCAGAAACCGGCGGAGAGATTGGTATAATTGGCGATTGGCCAGACATACCGACCAGGGACATCTCCGGCCCAAACCGAGGCGCCGGTGGCCAAAACCATGACTGACAAGATGAAGAGACGATGCCCCATCCCCACCGGACCATAGATCGGCGGCGGTCGGCTGTCAATGAAATCCGTGTCGGGGCATGCCGGCGTGGGCTTAAATGTTGATGAATTCCAATGAGATATGTGTTATACTGGTTGTCTTGGCTCTTTTGGGGAGACCCCCCGGAGCCGATACTGACTAAAAGCCCGTTCGCAACGGACGGTGACTCTCAAGGAGATTGTGTGTCATGGTGATGAAGGCCATGCGGCAGGGCACGAAGCCGGTTCTCTGGATCATCATTGCGGCGTTCGTGGGAACGATCATTTTCGCGTGGGGGATGGAGTTCACCTCCCGTCCCACCGCGCGCGGCGTGGTCGGCAGCGTTAACGGCACCGAGCTGCGTCTGGACGACTATTCCTTCCTCTACCAGAACGCCCTGGCCCAGCAGCAACAGCAGGCCGGCGATGTGAGCGAGGAGGATGCCACCCGTCTGCGCGAGGATGTCTTCGACCAGATGGTCGGCAGCCAGCTGTTGCGCGAGCGGACCGAAAAGCTCGGCTTGGAGGTGACCAACGCTGAGCTCGCCGAGCATCTGCGCCGGTTCCCGCCTGCCGAGATCCGTTCGCTGGAGATCTTCACCACCAATGGCCAGTTCGATTACAACAAGTATCTGCAGGCCTACTCGAATCCCGATCCGCAGCTGTGGCTGCAGGTCGAGGCGCTGGTCCGTCCGCGGGTGCTGCAGCAGAAGCTGTTTGAGTATGTGACCGCCACGGCGGTGATCGACGATTCCGAGGTGAAGGAGCTCTACGAGGCCGCCAACGAGAAGATCCGCGTGCGCTACATCATGGTGCCGTCGCAGCTGTACCTCGACTCGGTGCCGCCGGTGGACACCGCCACCGCCGAGCGGTGGTACAACGACCACCGCGAGGAGTTCAAGCACGGCGAGCGGGCGCGTCTGCAGTTTGTGCAGTTTGACCGCAAGCCCTCGGCGGCCGACACCGCCGAAGTGCGGCGCGAGGCCGAACAGGTCGCGCAGCGGGCGCGCGGCGGCGAGGATTTTGTCTCGCTGGTCCAGCAGTTCTCCGAAGACAACTCCTCCCCCACCGGCGATCTGGGCTGGTTCGGCAAGGGGCAGATGGTCAAACAGTTCGAGGATGTCGCCTTTGCGATGGACTCGGGGCAGGTCTCCGATCCGGTTGTCACCCGGTTCGGCGTGCATGTGATCAAATGCGAAGGACGTCGCGGCGTCGGCGATTCGCTGCAGGTGAAGGCCTCGCATGTGCTCATCCGCATCGAGCCCTCGACCGGCACGCTCTCCGACTTGCGCCTGCGGGCCGAGCAATTCGCCGAAGAGTTGAAGCAGACGCCGCTGGATTCGCTGGCCCGTCAGTACGGCGTGGTGCCGCGCAACACAAACTTCTTCGAAAAAGGGCAGGATCTCCCGCTCCTGGGCCGTCAGCCGGCGATCATGCAGTGGGCGTTTGCGGCCAAGCCGGGGGGCATCTCCTCGGTCTTCGAGATTTCCAGCGGCTTCATCGTGGCGATGCTCGATGCGCGCGAGCCGGCCGGGTACGCGCCGTTTGCCGAGGTCCGCTCCCGCATCATGACCCGTCTGCGCAACGACGACGCCAAGAACCAGGCCGCCTATGTGCTCGACCGGGTGCTGCCCGACCTGCAGGCGGGTGTGCCGATGGCCGAGGTCGCGCAACGCATCGGCCGGGTCGTTGATTCGACCGCCACCCCCTTCGGCCGATTTGACATGGTGCCCGGCATTGGCGACGATGCGGTCTTTCGCGGTGCCGCCTTCGCGCTGGTCCGCTCCGGCGGACGAGTCTCGCCGGTGGTCAAGGCCTCACGCGGCGCCTGCGTGATGCAACTGATGGACCACACTCCCGCTGATCCGCAGTTGTATGTCGAAAAGCGCGACTCGATCATGACCGCGGCGCTGGACAACAAAAAGCAGATGCTCTTCCAGCAGTGGTATGACAAACTGCGCGCCAACGCCGACGTGGAGGACTTCCGCTACCAGTTGCCCGGCGAGTATTGATCCGCCATTTCACTTGAACACTTCAACGGCCCCGCGCACAAGCGCGGGGCCGTTTTGTCTACACACACCAAATCGCGCCGCGCCCTGACCGTAGAAGCGGCTCTTGAGCCGGCGACGCTATCCGCCTTGGCGCGTAGTGCGCGGATGGAAGGCGTCGGTCAGGTCGATGCCGTCGTCGACCGACACGATCCGGTACTTGTCCGGGCCGAGCAGGCCATCGGTCTCGACGGTGATGTCCGACTTGCTGGATTTCTTGATTCGCTTGAGCCACGCTTCCTTGTCGGCGAGCAGATATTCGGCCTGGGTCGGATGGACCACCAGCCGGAAGCGCTTGATGTTGGTGGCGGCGCGGGCGCGGTCAAACCAGCGTTCGAGCTTGGCGGCGACGGTGTCGGGCGAAAGGACCCGTCCGGTGCCTTGGCAGGTCGGGCAGGGGTCGGTGAGTGCGAGCATGAACTGCGGACGGATCCGCTGGCGGGTCATTTCGATCAAGCCGAACTCGGAGATCGGCGCGATCGAGTTCTTGGCGCGGTCGCGGGCGAAGGCCAGTTTGAATTCCTCGTAGACCCGCTTGCGGTTGGAATGGTGCATCATGTCGATGAAATCGACGATGATCAGGCCGCCGATGTCGCGCAGGCGCACCTGCCGCGCCACCTCCTGCGCCGCCTGCAGATTGGCGCGCAGGATCGTGTCCTCCTGATTGGTCTTGCCGACGAACCGTCCGGTGTTGACGTCGATGGTCACCATCGCCTCGGTCTGGTCGATCACCAGATAACTGCCGCGCTTAAACCAGACCTTGCGCTCCATCATCTTCTCGATTTCCGATTCGATGCCATACAGATCGAACGTCGGCACCTCCCCCTCGTAGAGCTCGATGCGGTCCTTCAGTTCCGGCGCGACCTGCTTGCAGTAGGAGACCATCTCCTTGTAGAGCTTCTTGTCGTCGACGATCAGCCGTTCGACATCCTCGGAGAAGATGTCGCGCATCATCGCGCCGGTGATGTCGGTTTCGCGGTAGATGCAGGCGGGGGCGGTCTTCTTTTCGAAGTCCTTGACGATCCCCTTCCAGGTCTTCAGCAGTTGCTTGATGTCGTTTTTGAATTCCTTCTCGTTGCCGCCTTCGGCCTCGGTGCGGGCAATGAGGCCGCAGCCCTGCGGGCGCAGCGGCTCGAGGATGGTCTTCAGCCGCTTGCGCTCGGCCCAGTTGGCGATGCGCTTGGAGACGCGCACGTGGCTGTCGTCGGGCACCAGCACGACGAACCGTCCGGGCAGCGAGACGTTGGTGGTGATGCGCGCGCCCTTGGCGCCCAGCGGTTCCTTGATCACCTGCACGAGGATCACCTGGTTTTTCTTGACCACGTCCTCGATGGCGGTGTGCCGTTCTTTCTTGATCAATTCGCGCTTGGTCTCGGCCTCATCGTCCAAGTCGGATTCGTATTCGTCGTCTCCCATCTTGCCGATGTCGGAGGAGTGGAGGAAGGCGGTGCGTTCCTCGCCGATGTGGACGAAGGCCGCCTGCATGCCGGGCAGGACCGATTCGACCACGCCCTTGTAGATATTGCCGGCGAGTTTGATGTCATCGGGACGCTCATAGGAGAGCTCGACCAGCTTGCCGTCCTCGAGGACGGCGATGCGGGTTTCGGTGTCGCCGACGTTGATGATGATTTCTTTTTTCACCGGCGGCAGTTGCACCGGCGGCTCCCAATGGGGGCGTCGCGGACGTCGCCGCTGGCCCTTGGGGCCCTCGGCGGCGCCTGTGTCTGTGTGTGGCTCGTGTTCGTTTCGCATCAGAAAGGATCGCTCAGTGGCGTGGTGAAGGATTCGCCGACCTCGGGATGGTGGCCATGGGCGAAATCAGCGCCCGACATCGGCTTCTTCCCGGCCGGCTGGATGAGATCAAAGGTCACGCACCGGTCGGCGGTGGCGACCACCGGCCCCAGGGTCTTGTCGACGGCGACAACCGCGCCGGGGCGTGAATGTAAAGATGCGTCGGGATAGGGCCGCAACGCGAGCACCTTGATCGCGCCGCCGCGGAAGATCGTGTAACCGCCCGGACGCGGGGCCAGCGCCCGGACGCGGTTGATCAGCCGCTCTGACGGCTGGGCAAAGGTCAGAATCAGGTCCTCGTCGGTAATTTTCGGCGCCGGGGAGGCCTTCGACGGGTCCTGCGGTTGCGGGACCAGATCGCCGCGCTCCAGACCGTCCAGCGTCTCGAGGACCACCGTGGCGCCCAGGGTCGCCAGTCGCGCCATCAATTCGCCGCAATTCTCTTCCGGATCGATCGCCAACGAACGTTGCAGGAGGATGTCACCGGTGTCGACCTGCTTGCGCAGCAGAAATGTCGTCACGCCGGTTTCGGTCTCGCCCGCCATCAGGGCGCGCTGGATCGGCGCGGCTCCGCGGTAGGCCGGCAGAAGCGAGGCATGGAGATTGAAGGCAAAGCGCGGAATGGTGTAGATCGCCTCGGGAAGGATTCGGTAGGCGACGACGACATAGGCGTCGGCTCCCATCGCCTGCAATTGCCGATGCAGGTGCGGATCGCGCAGGTCCTCGGGCTTGACAATACGCGGGAAGCCCATATCGGCCAGCCATTGTCCGACCGGTGTCGGCTGCCGCTCCTGGCCGCGTCCGCGCGGCTTGTCAGGGCCTGTCACCGCCGCTACCAGGCGATGGCGCGGGCTGCGCAGGAGCGCCTGCAATGTCGGAATGCCGAAATCCGCGGTGCCGAAAAAGACGAGGTTCACGGAAACTATACCTGTTTGCGCCGTAACGCCCTCATACGGGCGAGGACCGACTCCCGCAACTCGGGATCGACACGGTCAACGATTAAACGTCCCAGCAGGTGGTCGGTTTCATGGCTGAAGGCCCGCGCGCGCAATCCGGCGCCCTCGCGGGTGAAACGCCGGCCATCGGCATCGAGCGCCTCGATCTCGACCCGTTGCGGGCGCACCACCGGAATGAACAGCCCCGGAAACGACAGACAGCCTTCCTCGTCGGTGTCCTGCCCCTCCTCGCGGAGGATGCGCGGGTTGATGTAGACCTCCGGCTTTCCGCCGCGGCGAAGTTCGGCGCCGTTGAGCACAAAGACATTCCACGACTCGCCGATCTGGGTGGCGGCGACCCCCACGGCGCGTTCCCGGCGCTGGACGCGCAACAGGCGGTCGATGAGCGCGCGCAACGACGCGCCGAAATCAGTCACATCGCGCACCGGCGCACGCAGGACGGCATCGTCGAACAGACGGACCGCGTCGGTTCTGGTCGACCACAGACGGCGCATGGCAAGACCCGCCGCGATTATCGGTCCAGTTTGCCGGCGACCGCCGACTTGAGAAACTCGACTTTGGTGTCGTCGCCGACCTTCAACACCACGATATTCTCGGGCTCGTTGAAGCCGACAATCACCCCGATCATCCCGGAGTTGGTCACCACCCGGTCGCCCTTCTGCAGCGACGAGAGCATCGCGGTGTGCTCTTTGGCGCGCTTGCGCTGCGGCCGGATGAGCAGGAACCAGACCACCAGGATCATGAGCAGGAACGGCAGGAACGTCAGAAGCGGATTGGGCGAGGAACCATCGGACGGGGGCGGCGCCATCGCCAGCAGCCAGTGTATCACAAATCCTCCTTATGAACGGT
This sequence comes from uncultured Ignavibacteria bacterium, assembly GCA_964593585.1. Lineage (GTDB taxonomy): Bacteria > Zixibacteria > MSB-5A5 > WJJR01 > WJJR01 > JACQFV01. The sequence goes on along the minus strand of CAZQIZ010000001.1, from coordinate 30,682 downwards.
TGTGTGCGTCTGACCGGTAACGGGCCAGGAAACCGTCGCGGAATGAGACCCATTCACTTCCGCGGATGGCCCGGCGCGCCCGGCGCATGACGGACAGGTAGAAATGCAAATTGTGGCGTGTGGTCAATATCATTGCGCTGATCTCGCCGGCGTTGAACAGGTGACGGATATAGGCGCGCGTGTAGCCGCGACAGGTCGGGCAGGTGCATTCAGCATCAAGCGGCGTGAAATCATCGCTGTAGCGCCCGGCTTTGACCGTCAGCGGGCCATCGGGGGTGAAGGCCGTGCCGTGACGCGCCGCGCGTGTGGGCAGCACACAGTCAAACATGTCAATTCCACGGTCGATGCCCATAATCAGGTCTTCGGGGGTCCCCACGCCCATCAGATACCGCGGCCGATCGGCCGGCAGATGCGGCACAGTCGCCTCGGTCATTTCCCACATCGCCGACTTCGGCTCCCCGACCGAAAGCCCGCCGATGGCGTAGCCATCAAAGCCGATTTCCACAAGCCGCCGAGCAGAAGCGGCGCGCAGGTCCGCATAGACCGAGCCCTGGACAATGCCGAAGAGCGCGGGGAGAGAAGAACAGGACCAATTGGATCTACTTGACATATAACTGCCTGTCAATGAGTCGCTTCGGGACTTTGATTGAAGCGCCCAATCAAGCGTTACTTCCAGATCTTTGGTGGCTTGCTCGTGGGTGGCAGGATAGGGCGTGCAGACATCGAGGACCATCGCGATGTCGCTGCCCAGTCCCGCCTGGATGTCGAAGACTCCCTCGGGGGAAAAGAAGTGCTCCGAGCCATCGAGATGAGAGCGGAAGCGCACACCATAGGGTTCGATCTTCCGCAACTCCTGCAGACTGAAGACCTGGTAGCCGCCCGAGTCGGTGAGGATGGCAGCCTCCCAGTTGATGAACCGATGCAGCCCTCCCGCTTGGCGCACTATCTCGACGCCGGGTCGCAGGTAGAGGTGGTAGGTGTTTCCCAGACAGATCTGTGTGCCGAGCGCCGCCAGATCCTCCGGCGGCAGGGCCTTGACCGAACCGGCGGTGCCCACCGGCATGAAGACCGGAGTCTCAACCACCCGTCCCTTGACCATGAATTCGCCGACCCGCGCGCGGCCATCGGCGGCGCGAAGCGTGAAGGACAGACGTGTCGGGGATTCGGTCATTGGGCCGGAATGCATTGGGAGGCATGGGTCAAAACGGTGGAGAATATAGGCAATCCGGGGGTGCGATTCCAGTTGCAGGTCAACAGCTACAACATCCCCAATGCCTGATCGATGCGGGCGATCGGGCGGACTTCGATGTCGCCGCTTTGCACGTCGCGGGCGTTCATGGCAGGGATGATCGCGGTCTGGAAACCGATCTTGGCGGCTTCGATGAGGCGCTGACGCATCTGCGGCACACCGCGAATCTCGCCGGCCAGGCCAAGCTCGCCGATGAAGACGGTGCGGGATGGAGCGGGACGTTTGAGGGTCGATGAGGCGATGGCCACCGCGGCGGCCAGATCGACCGCCGGTTCATCGGTGACAAAGCCGCCGGTGATGTTGACGAAGATGTCGCGGCCATTGAGCGAGAGCCCGCCGATATTTTGGAGGATGGCAATGAGAATGGCACTGCGACGCGGATCAAAGCCGGAGACCACCCGCTGCGGCACACCTCCCCCCTGCCCGACCAGCGCCTGAATCTCCAACAGCAACGGACGCCGTCCCTCCATCGCCACCGCCACCGCGGAACCGGGGGCATGCAGAGACGCCGGCTCGCCGGAGAGGAAATGGCCGGACGGATCGGTCACTTCGGCAAGCCCCTTCTCGTTCATCTCGAAGAGGCCGACCTCGTTGGTCGAGCCGAAGCGGTTTTTCAGGCAGCGCAGGATGCGGATCCACTGGCGGCGGTCGCCCTCGAATTGCAGGACGGTGTCGACCAGATGCTCGAGCACCTTGGGGCCGGCGATAAAGCCTTCTTTCGTGACATGCCCGATCAGAAAGGCGACCGCATTGTGCGCCTGCGCCCAGTCGCTGATCGCCGCGGCGCATTCGCGCACCTGCGACACCGTGCCCGGCGGGCTTTGCCACTGCGGATCGAAGGTGGTCTGGATCGAATCAATCACCAGCGCCCGCGGACGGGGGGTCATCGCATCGGCGGCGGAGAGAATGTCGGTCAGCTGGGTCTCGGTCAGGATGTGCAGATCGTCGGGGACGCCCAGACGCTGGGCGCGATGCTTGATCTGCCCGGCCGACTCCTCGCCGGAGACATAGAGCGTCGGGATGCCGCGCTTGGCCATGCGTCCGGCGATCTGCAGAAGCAGAGTCGATTTGCCGATGCCGGGTTCACCGCCGATCAACACGGTCGATCCGGGCATCGCGCCGCCGCCAAGCACATTGTCAAACTCACCGATGCCGGTGGCAATCACCGCTGCGGTGTCGATGGCGATTTCGCCGATGGTCTGGGTGGCCGGCGCCTCGCGCCGCTTGCGCGCGCCCTTTTCGACACCCCGCACACCGCCTATGGCCTTCTCTTCGTGGAGGGTGTCCCAAGCGCCGCAATCGGGGCATTGCCCCGCCCAGCGTGCAAACACTGATCCGCAATTGTCGCAGGCGTAGAAGGTCTTGGAAGGATTGGACTTCATGAACGGATGATAGACTCCGGCGCCCTCCGGGAACAATCATCTTTCCGGCGCGTTTTCTCCTGTCCCAGCCCATGGGCTGTCATCCAATTGCCATTGCCCTGGCGACGCCCTCTCGCTATCTACCCCGACACCCATGGCCGGACCGTCCATCCTCCACCTCGCGACCGGCGCTTGCGAAGGGGCATTTCATGCCTGATTCCATCTGGCTCTGGATTGGCTTCAACGTCTTTGTGCTCCTGATGCTGGCGCTCGATCTGGGCGTCTTTCACCGCAAGTCGCACATCGTATCGTTGCGCGAATCGGTGACCTGGACGGTGGTCTGGGTGGCGCTCGCCCTGCTGTTCAACGCCGGGGTCTGGCACTTTGCCGGAGCGCAGAAGGCGCTGGAGTTCTTCACCGGCTACCTGATCGAAAAGTCGCTGTCGGTCGACAACATTTTTGTCTTTGTCCTGCTCTTCGGTTACTTCGCGGTCCCCGCGCAGTATCAGCACAAGGTGTTGTTCTGGGGAATTCTCGGCGCGCTGGTCATGCGCGCGGCGATGATCGCGTTGGGCGCGGCGCTGATCGCCAAGTTTGCCTGGATCATCTATGTGTTCGGGGCGTTTCTCATCCTCACCGGCATCAAGATGATCTTCAAGCGCGAGGAGGAAATTCACCCCGAGCGCAACCCGGTGGTGCGTCTGTTCCGCCGGATGATGTCGGTCACCGACGACTACCGCGGCGACCGTTTCTTTGTGCGCGAAAACAGGGCCTGGTTCGCGACGCCGCTGTTTGTGGTGCTGCTCTTGGTCGAGTTCACCGATTTGATCTTCGCGGTCGACTCGATCCCGGCGATCTTCGCGGTGACACCGATCCGTTCATTGTTTACACGTCAAATGTCTTTGCCATTCTCGGCCTGCGTTCGCTGTACTTCGCGCTGGCCGGAGTCATGGGCAAGTTCCACTATTTGAAGATCGGTCTCGGGTTGGTGCTGGCCTTTATTGGGGTCAAGATGATGCTGGCGCACACCGCCTGGAAGATCGACACGCTCGTGTCGCTTCTGGTGGTCATTCTGATTCTGGCGGTGTCGGTGATTGTGTCGATCCTGAAGCCGCGCCACACTCCGCCGCCATCAGGGCCGCCGCGCTGAGTCGGCGACGGTCCCCGCGATGAATTGCCGCACCAGCGCGTTGTCGGTGCCGCGCGCTTCGGCGACGCTCCCGGAAAAGATGATCTGCCCGCCGTCGAGCATGGCGATCCGGTCGCCGATCTTGAAGGCCGAGTGCATGTCATGGGTGACCGCGATCGCGGTCACATTCAGCCGCTCGCGCAGCGACACGATCAGGTCGTTGATGCCCTCGGCGGTCACTGGATCCAGCCCGGTGGTGGGTTCATCATAGAGCACAATCTCGGGATCCATCGCAATCGCGCGCGCCAGCGAGGCGCGCTTGCGCATCCCGCCGGACAGTTGCGACGGCAACTTGTCCCCCTGGCCGGCCAGTCCGACCCAATCGAGACGCTCGGCGACAATGGCGGCAATCTGGTCACCGTAGAGATGCGAGGTTTCTGCCAGTCCCAACCCGACATTCTGGGCAATGGTGAGCGAGTCGAAGAGCGCGGCCCCCTGAAAGACAAACCCCATGCGCAAACGAATTGCCATGAGCGTGTCGCGGTCGACCTGATCGAGCCGGAGGCCATTGATCGCCACAGTGCCGGCGTCGGGCTTCATCAATCCGGCGATGATCTTGAGCAGGACGCTCTTGCCGGTGCCCGATTTGCCGATGACCACCAGGGTTTCGCCGCGTGTCACATCCAGATCGATCCCGGCCAGCACCGGACGCTTGTCGAAGGCCTTGGCCACCTCGCGCAGCACGATCACGCCGCCGGCAGATGGGTCGCTCGTCGCCAAATTGATCGCCCTGTGAGATTCGGTCTGCGGCATGATCGGGTCCCGGCGTCGCCTCAGATACGGAAGAGGATGGTGGCCATCAGGTAGTTGGCGATCAGGATGAGCGCCGAAGAGACCACCACCGCGCTGGTGGTGGCGCGTCCGACCGCCTCCGCCCCGCCCTTGGTATTGAACCCCTGATGACAGCCGATGGTCGTGATGATCAATCCGAACACCATTGCCTTGAGCAGGCCGGCGTTCAGATCGATGGTTTTGAACAGCAGCTTGAACCCATTCAGAAAGACTTCGTTGGAGATCCCGCCGAAGGCCACCGCCACCACCAGCGCCCCGACAATCGCCACGAAATTGGCGAACAACACGAGGACCGGGAGCATGATGAAGCCGGCGGCAATGCGCGGCATGACCAGGTAGCGCACCGGATCGATGCCCATCACATCGAGCGCGTCGATTTGTTCGGTCACCCGCATCGTGCCCAGTTCGGCGGCCATCGAGGCGCCCACCCGTCCGGTCAAAACCAGCGCGGTCAGCACCGGCCCCAGTTCCAGCAGAATGGTCTTGCCGATGGCGCCGCCGATGTAGCGCATCGGTACGTACCCCTCGAACTGGTAGACCGCCTGCCAGGTGGCCACCGCGCCGGTGAACACGGACACCAGAAGCACCAACGGAAGCGACTGCACTCCCACCGACTGCATCTGCGCGACCACCAGGTGCCACGAGCGCACCACCCGCGGCAGGGTCGCCAGCACCCGTCCGAGCATGATGACCACCCCGCCCACATAGTGGACGAAGTTGACCCAGCGACGTCCGATATGACGGACAAAACCGCGCATACTGTCATTATCGGCGTGAATTCCCCTGACGGCAACTGCATAAAGAGCGGCTGCCGGGGCGTTGGGCGCCTTGCGGTGTGAGAAGCACGGTGGGCAGTGTGTGGCCAATGGTCGACCCTCACCCGTCCCGTGCCTGGCGGCACGGGACGACCTCTCCCTCTCCGAGGGAGAGGTGAACAGCACTTGAGCAGGCTGCATTCGCCTCTCCTTCGCCCAGAGAGAGACGAATGGGACTCGAGCAGGTTAGAGATTGAAGAATGGAAGAAAGTTCGCCTCTCCCCTTGGGGAGAGGCCGAAGCGCCGCAGGCGATTCGGGTGAGGGGAGGCGGGGTGTCGACCCTCACCCGTCCCGTGCCTGGCGGCACGGGACGACCTCTCCCTCTTCGAGGGAGAGGTGAATAACACTTGCGCGGGTTACAAACTGCAAGATCGAGCGAAGTTCGCCTCTCCCCGTAGGGAGAGGCCGAATCGCCGCAGGCGATTCGGGTGAGGGGAACCGGGGTGTCGACCCTCACCCGTCCCGTGCCTGACGGCACGAGACGACCTCTCCCTCTTCGAGGGAGAGGTGAACTGGATTGGCGGCTCAAGCTTGCGAAAGTGAGAGACGTCCGCCTCACCACATCTGAGGGAGAGGTGAACACGAACTGGATCAACTTGAAATCGCGAAACTCAGGGAAGTTCGCCTCTCCCTCTGGGAGAGGCCGAATCGCCGCAGGCGATTCGGGTGAGGGGAACCGGGGTGTCGACCCTCACCCGTCCCGTGCCTGACGGCACGAGACGACCTCTCCCTCTTCGAGGGAGAGGTGAACTGGATTGGCGGCTCAAGCTTGCGAAAGTGAGAGACGTCCGCCTCACCACATCTGAGGGAGAGGTGAACACGAACTGGATCAACTTGAAATCGCGAAACTCAGGGAAGTTCGCCTCTCCCCTTGGGGAGAGGCCGAATCGCCGCAGGCGATTCGGGTGAGGGGGGCGATGCCGATGCGCTAGAACGGCGCATCGTCCGGAGGCGGTCCCCCGGCGGCGACGGGGGGCGGCGGCACACCGACGGTGCGCATGTCAGCCCGGTTCTCGAAGCGGGTGAACTCTTTGAGGAAGGTCAAAAGCACGGTCCCGGTGGGGCCGTTGCGCTGCTTGCCGACGATGATCTCCGCGGTGTTTTCCAGCGATTGCCCCTTCTCCTCGGTGATGCCGTAGCGCTCGGGGCGATAGACAAACATGACGACGTCGGCGTCCTGCTCGATGGCGCCCGATTCGCGCAGGTCCGCCAGTTGCGGGCGACGGTCGCCGCCGCGTTGCTCGACCTGACGGGACAGCTGGGAGAGCGCGAGGACCGGGACTTTGAGTTCCTTGGCCAGCGATTTCAGCGAGCGCGAGATGATGGAGATTTCCTGCTGGCGGTTTTCGGCGTTGCGGGGCCCATGCATCATCTGCATGTAGTCGACCACCACCAACCCGATGTCGTACTGGGCCTTCAGCCGACGCGCCTTGGCGCGCAGTTCCAGCACGCTGATGGCGGCGGTGTCATCGATGAAGATCTTGGCGTCGTAGAGGCGTCCGGCGGCGTTCTGCAGATTGACGTAGTCGGTGGCACGCAGACGGCCGGTACGCATGTGCTGGGCGTTGACCTTGGCGCAGGCGGACAGCAAACGTTCGGCTACCTGTTCCTTTGACATTTCCAGCGAGAAGATCGCGCAGGCCTTCTGCCCCAACAGGGCGATGTTCTCGACGATGTTCAAGGCGAAGGCGGTCTTCCCCATCGAAGGGCGTCCCGCGAGAATGATCAGGTCGGAGGAGTGCAGCCCCGCGGTGAGCGCATCCAGTTCGGTGTAGCCGGTCGCCAGACCGGTGATGCCTCCCCCCTGCTGGCGATACCGCTCGATCTGATCGAAGGTGTGCGGCAACAGGGTGCCGAGACTGACGAAGTCCTGCCGGGAACGGGCCTCGGAGATGGCGAAAATCTTCCCCTCGGCCTCATCGAGCAGGTCGCCGACATCGCCGGGCGCGGTGAAGCAGGACTCGGAGATCTGCTGCGAAACCTGAATCAACTGCCGCAGGACTGACTTGTCCTTAACCAGACGGGCATGCGCCTGCACGTTGGCGGCGGTGAAGACCGAATCGGCAATGTCGACCAGCGCGGCGCGTCCGCCGACCTTTTCCAGATCGCCGGTCTTCTCCAGCTCCGCGGCGACGGTTGCCAGGTCGATTGTGTCCGAGTGTTCGAAGAGCGACTGCATGGCGGCGTAGATCTTGCGGTGCGCCGGCTTGTAGAAGTCGGTGTCCTGCAGGACCTCGATTACCAGCCCGACAGCCTCGGCATCGCGCATCATCGCGCCGAGCACGGCCATCTCGACGTCATTGGCCTGCGGCGGGACGCGTCCGGCAAACTCGCGGTCTATCGTGTCGAATCGGGTCGCCATACGGTGACTGCTACGTCGCGACGGAGTTTGCTGCTATCACTTTCCGGAGTCAAAGCGAAAAACGCAAAGTGCATAAGTTGTGGATGCGTGTGGATGGGAAGTGGGAACAAAGATTGCCGCGACCAACCGATCCGCCGGCAGATCGGTCGGACTCTCATCCCGAGCGCGTTGAGGAATCTGCTTTTCTCGCCCACGGTCAAAAAGCAGATGCTTCGCTTCGCTCCGCTCAGCATGACAACTCAAGCCGTCACCAAGGCGACCGGGAGGGCGAGGCTTCCGCCGAGCCTGCTCTTCAGCGGTGGCGACCAAGGGCAGGTCTCAGACCTGCCCCTACGATCCCGCTTCGTGATCCCAGCCCAACTTTGTCAGCGAGCAATGACGATCACTGGTTTGTTTCTTGAGCAGGTTACAGCCGCACCAGCCGGCCCTCCTGGGCCAGCGACTTGTTGGCGGCTTCGAGGACGGCGACCACCCGACGACCGGCGTGGGCGTCGGTCAACGGGGCCCGTTTCTCGCGAATCGAGTCGGCGAACTCGCGCGCCACCAGAAGCAGCGCCTCGGTGTCGTCGATTTTGGGGGCGTGCATGTCGCCGGTGCGGTACTGGACCAGGGTGCGATGAACCTTTTCGACGTCGGTGGCGACATCGACGCCCTTGTCGTAGATTTTGACCTTCTCCGACGGCTCGGTGTCATCGTAGACGATCATCTTGCGCGAACCGCCGATGAGGGTGGTGCGGACCTTGACCGGCGCCAGCCAGTTGACATGAAAGTGGGCGATGGCGCCGTGTTTGAACATCACGGTCATGTAGGCGATGTTCTCGACATGGGTTCCAAGGTGGGCGCGACCGAGGGCGGAGACCGCCTCGGCGCCCGGCCCCATGACCGCGTCCATGATCGACAAATCATGCGGGGCGAGGTCCCAGAGCACATTGACATCATGCTGGAACAGTCCGAGGTTGACGCGCACCGAGTCGAAGTAGAGGACATCGCCGATCTCGCCGCCGGCCACCAGCGCGATGATCTTGCGGACCGCGCCGGTGTAGAGGAAGGTGTGGTCGACCATCAGGGTCAGCCCCTTCTTCCCGGCCAGCTCGATCAGCTGGTCGCACTCGGCGACCGAGGCGCACATCGGCTTTTCCAGCAGGACATGTTTGCCCGCCTCCAGCGCGGCCTTGGCCAGCGGGAAATGTGTGTGGACCGGGGTGGCGATGACCACGGCGTCGGTCTGATCCCAGCGGATCAGTTCCTCGGCCGACTCGAAGACCTTGACCGTCGGAAAGCGCGGCGTAATGAAGGCGCGACGTTCGGGCTTGGCATCGGCCACCCCGGTCACCGCCGCGTTGGGAACGAGCGCAAAGTTGCGGATGAGATTGGGACCCCAGTAGCCGGCGCCGATGACGCCCACGCGCAGTTTGTCGGATGTTGTGATGGCACACCTCCCAGTGGACTTCAAAAATACAGCGAGCGCTCGTCGGCAAGCAACAACTGCAGGATGATGCGGTACTGCCCGGGCTGGCATCCCCACCGCTCCGAGAGATCGTCGAAATCGCTTTGGCCGTTCTCGATGCGGACACTGACCGTGGAGTCGGAGCTGATTGTCAATTTCTGCCAGATGCGCGGATCGGCTCCCTCGTAGTAGCGCTCAATCGACGAGTAGGTCAGGCCCGGCAGGTCCCAGAGGTCGGCGCTCTCCTGCGGCAGATCGCCGTAGACGATCAAGGCGCCGCCCGGGGCGCCATCGGCTTCCATCCCCAGACGCACCTCGACTTGCCCATCGGCGAGGATCGAATCCAGTAGCGCGCCTTCGAAGAGATTGCGCGACCAGCTGCGGATGGTGGCGGGAATGTCGCCGTTGTAGCGCATGAAATTGCGGTAGTGCGGCTTGCCGTAGAAGGAATCATCGCTGATGATCAGACTGTCCGGGAAGGCGGAACGGACATGGTCGATATGCGTGACGACCTTGAAGTCGCTGCCCGGCGTGATGTTGGCGTCGATCAGGACATAGGCGCGTTTGACCGAACCCGGATGGATATCATCGGGCAGGATGATCCGCCGGCTGATCTCCGTCTGCGGGTCCTTGATGGTTGCAGCCCATTCGGCATGCCCTTCACGCGTGGTGGCCCAGCCGAGAAAGACCTGCGCTATGCCACCGCCAACGATGACCGTGTAGACCCAGCGTTCCCACCCACGGTGGCCGCAGAGGACAAGCGCGGCGCCGACAGTGGCGATGATGACCAGTGAACCGAAGATCCAATAGAGCCACACGGCCATGGCCGCGGAGGCACCGGGAACCATCAGCCAGAAGGATGGCCGGACTATCGCCAATGCCAGCAAGACCAAGAGGACCAGGCCGCCAACGATGCCGAGACGCCGGAGAGCGCCTGGCGTGTCCTGCCGCACAAGCCAGAATGCGCCGGTCACCGCCGCGCCGATGACAAAGGGCATCGCCGGCAGGTTGTAGCGCGAGACCACGTGCATCATTGTGTGCAACCCGGCAAAGTAGACGATCACCGCCAGCGCAAGCCAGACCGGCGGCCCGGCGCGACGGGTCCACAGCCACACACCCAGCGCGGCCAGCAGAACGATCAACCGATGCAGCCACTGCGTGGCGGCAGGACCAAATGGGAAGCCGATGCGATAGTCGTCGCAGGCACGCCACCAGAGTCGGCGGAATTTCTGCAGGTAGAGACGGGCATATTCCATCGGCCGGTTGCGCAATTCACGCCAGACCGGATAGGTCCAGAAATCGACCGGGGCCATGTCGGTGTTGTACCCCTCGGTCTCAAGGATATTCGCCTGCCGGAAGTTGGCGGTGCCATAGGAAGGGTCGCGCACCGCAAACCGACCGTAGCGATGGTTGACCAGAAAAAGCCAGGGCAGCATCACGATCAACCATGACCCCAGAAGACAGATGACGCTGGTCCGTGGACGGAGCGTCTTGCCGCGGTTGGCCCAGAGCCAGGCGGCGAGCACCGGGGCGATCAACAGGGCGGTCGAGGCCTTCCCCATCGCCAGAATGGAACAGACCGCGCCGGCGGCGATCAGCCATTTGCGCGACTGCCAGTCGTAAGCGCGCAGAAGCAGCCAGACCAGGAGCACGATCAGAAAGATGGAGAAGGTCTCGGTCAGCAGTTCGGCGGTCTTGACAATCGCCGGACCATAGACCACCCACGCGCCGGCGGCGATCGCGCCGCCCAGCGCCGAGATCAAACGCGCCATCACCAGACCGATGAGCACGGCGGTCAACGCATCGAGGATCGCCTGCGCGATGCGCACGACCCAGAAATCATGTGCGGGGGTCAGATGAAAGATGGCGCTCAGAAACGCCGGATAGGCCGGACCGCTGAAAAACAGCCAGTCAAGCGCCTGCCCGAAGGTCGGCGGGTCATACGGCGCCCAGATGACGGTCTCGTCATCGATCAGGTCATTCATCACCCGGCTGAAGGAGATGTTCTCGCGCGCGGTGGTGTCGTTCCAGAGCGACGGATGCCACACCGCGATCGGAGCGGCCGCGGCGACGGCGACATACTGCCGGGCATCGAATTGCACCGGCGGCTGGTCGATCGCCGCGAAGTAGATCAGGCGGACCAGAAGCGCCGCGGCGAAGACGGCCAGCGAGGGGCGCTTGGTGAGCCGGTTCCACATGACGGGTCAGGGATGGGCGGATTGCGCAGGCGGCGCGGGTTCCCCGCCCCCGCCGACATGCGACAAAGTCAGATGCTCACGGCGCAGATGGTAGAGGCCCAGCAGCGTGATCGGGATGTACTGGGCGGCATGGAGAACAATGGCCACCGCCAACGCCTGGCCGTCGTTGAGCCCATAGATCCGCAGCGAGACCTGCACCCCCCAATGGAAGACGCCGACATATCCGGGGCTGGAGGGCACGGAGATCATAAGCGAGACCACCACCAGCACCACAAACGACGCCTCCACCGGGAGGCGGTCAAACCCGAGAGCCAGCAAGACGAAGTAGTTCGAAATACCGAGGATGAACCAGATGACCAGCGAGGAGCCGGCCACTCCGATCGTCGTGGGAACATTGTGGTGCATGCGCAGGCCACGGGCGAACTTCTCGGTGATCTCGCCGGCGAGGTTCTGTATCCGCGGCGAGAACCGCCGGCTCACCTTGCGGATCCAGCGGACCGCCGCCTCGTTTTTGACCTGCAGGATAATCAGGATAGCCAGCAGCGCGACGTTAATGGCCAGGAAGATCCAGCCCACATAGCGGACCCGCCCCACCTCGGTCAGCTCGCTGATGCGGGAGAAGGCAAAGACCAGCCAGAGGAACAAAAGCAGCGTGAAGGAATCGTAGATGCGCTCGACGATGATGGTCGCCAGCGTGGCCGAGCGCGACAGATTGGCCTTGATCCCCAGCGAGACCGCGCGGGCGATCTCCCCCAGCCGCGCGGGAAGCACGTTGTTGACCATGAAACCGATCATGGTGGAGGAGTACACCCGCGAGAACGAGACATCGCCGACCGGCTTGAGGATCAACTGCCAGCGCCAGGCACGCACCCACATCACACCGACGACGAGGATGATGTTGGGGATGAGCCACTCCCACTTGCAGCCGCTCACCACCGCCCAGAGCTCGGAATAGTCGACCTTGCGCAGCGCCAGGTAGATAAAGACGAGGCTGATGATGGTGCCGATGATGGCTTTGCGTTTCATGCGCTACCGTTCACGTCCGATGGCGGGGTCGCCGCCGGCCACCTGACGGAGAATCGCCTCCGTCTGATCGGCGGCCTGATCCCAGCTGAACCGTTGCGCCCACTCCAGCGCGCCGCGTTCGAGGCGGGCGCGCAGGTCGGCATCGGTCAACAGACGCCGGATGCGCTCGGTCAGCGCCCCGATGTCGCCATAAGGATACAAGAGTCCGGTCTGGTCATCACGCGCCGAATCGCGCAGCCCGGGGACATCGGCGCAGATGACCGGCGTGCCGCAGGCGTTGGCCTCGATGTTGGTCAGGCCCCACCCCTCCTTGACCGACGGGCACACCACCACCCAGGAGCGGCGGACCAGGTCGATTTTCTTTTTGGCCTCGGCGAACCCATGGAAGGTGACCCGTCCGGCGATTCCCAACTGTCCGGCGATGGTCTTCAAACGGGGCTCATCACCGCCGGAGCCGATGATGTGCGCCGCCAAATTCGGCATTTCCGTTTGCAGACGGGCGATGGCCTGCAGCAGATGGTCGATCGACTTGTACCGCTTGACCCGTCCAAGAAAACAAAGGGTGGGATTGGGCTCCTTGGGCGCCGCCGGATCGGGAGTGTACCGGACCAGATCGATGCCGTTGTGGACGACCCGGATCAAATCGCGGCTCATCCCCTTGGACACCAGGTCATCGCGCGTGCTCTCCGAGACCGCCATGACCGGCAGCCCGCGGTAGTAGCGGGGCACCAGTGATTCGGCCAGGTAGACATAGCTCCCCGCGATCGGGTTGACTTCGCGGAAGATCGCTTTGCCGAAGAGGTGATGGACGACCGTCAGGATCGGCTTCTCCACGAAGCGCGCCGAATAGAACGGGATTTTGTTGATGTCGTCGACCACGACATCGAAGGTCTCGCGCCGCATCAGCTCACGGGTCCAGCCCGGCACCCCCCAATTGAAGAGGAGCCGTCCGCCGCGACGGATGATCCGCATGTGATCGTATTCCTCCTCTGACGGCGCCTGGTCTAAGCCGCAACAGAGCAGGCTGACCTGATGGCCGCGCGCGCCGAGTCGGGAGAAGATCTCGTGGAGGTGGACTTCCGCCCCGCCCGCATACGGGTGCTTGCGGTCCTGCCAGTTGAGGATGAGGATGCGCATGGTGGCTGGTCGCTGGCCAGACCCGCCGGTCGGCACGGCGGTCGCGGTCCGACGGGACGGGAAAGTTAACGGTCCGGGGCAATTGGCCCAAGGAGAGATTGGCGGCGCTATGGGGGTGTCAGCGTCGGAGCCGCCGACTGCAGCCGCGCCAGCACGCGCACCGAGTCGAGCAACACCCGGGTTTGCTGGTCGCCGGGGTTGGCGAGGGACCAACGTTCCATCAAGGCCAACAGCGAATCGAAACGGCGCTCGCCGTAGTAGGCCTGCACCAGCGTGCGGTAAGCCGGCTCATACGCGGTGTTGCGCGCCAACACGTCGCGCAGGATCGCGTCTCCCCGCTCGGCGCGTCCGAGACGGCGCAGCGAATAGCCGATGGCGGTGGCCGCCCGCTCCCACTCGGCGGTGACCCGCTGCGACAGCGGATAGAGGGCTTCCAGACTGTCGGGCTGCCGGGTGTCGGTGTAGAGTTGGGCCAGATAGACGTACGGTTCGCACAGCCCCGGCAGCAGCTCCAGCGCGCGCCTCATCTGACGGATGGCGCCTTCGAAATCGCCGGCGCGGCGGAGCGTGTCGCCCAGGTAATAGAAGCCGGCAAAGTAATTGGCCGTCATCCGCTCGCCGTTTTCGTCCTTGTAGACCGTGGTGTCATTGACGCCGCGGTATTGGTAGACCTGCCAGACCAGACTGTCGAGCCGGGCGACATCGATCCGTCCGGTGCCGGTGTCGGCAACCAATCGGTATGACATGCCGTTGAGCACCAGGTAGGGTTCGAGCGACTGCTCCCGGAAGCGGCGGTTGCCTTCGGTGACGGTCACCGCGAAGTTGACCGGGATGCGGTTCTTGTTCGCCATCAGGATGGCGTCGATCATCTGGTCCTGCACGCGGCGAATGCTGCCATCGTCGCGATAGTAGTGCACGACCCGCGCGAGCTTGTCATCGGGCAGATCCATCGGCACCTTGCGCTGATCGCGCAGCTGGCGGATGTACCAGTGCGTGTTGAGCAGACTTAGGTTGATGATCTGGACATCGCGACGGACCCCATAGACTTCCTGCAGACACCAGACCGGGAAGGTGTCGTTGTCGCCGTTGGTGAAAAACATCGCCCCCGGGTCGGCCGAGGCCAGCAGGTTGTAGGCGTAGTCGTAGGCGAGGAAGTTGCGGGAGCGGTCGTTGACGTGGTAGTTCGCCTGCAGGGTACGCAGCGGCAGAAACGCGATCACCAGCGCGCCGGCCACCGGCCAGATGACGGAGCCGCCGCCCAGCCAGCGGATCAGCGCTCCGCCGCCCATGCCGATGGCCAGCCCGAAGAGGATGAACGCCGGCGTGAAGAAATAGTCGCGATCGCGAACCTCGAGGTAGGCATCCTGGGTCGCCGCGTTGTAGCGGGTGCCATCGGCGAAATTCATGTACCAGATCAGCCCCACCGATGTGATCAGCAGTAGCAGCAAGAGCACGATCCCGACCGCGCGCCGTGAGCGGAGCAACTGGTAGACACCAAGAAGGCCGAGCAGGAAGACCGGCAGAAAGGCACGGTCGTTGTAGCCGTACTGACGGTCGAAGAAACCCCAGAACCCCATGCGCGGATGCTGGCCCAGTTGGTTGGCCAGTTCACCGCGACGGGTCAGCGCCCGCTCGAACATCGTTTCGGTGCCGTACTGCTTACGTTCGAGAAAGCCGCGAAAGGCGTCCCAGTCCTTCGGTTCGTTCTCGTTGATCGAGGGATTCTGCTGGGCGCGGATCGGAATGTACGCCTGCGTCGAATAGCCGACCAGCGCGGCCACAATCAGGAAGAACGACAACCGCCAGACCGTGCCAGCCATGACCCACGGGATGATTGCCAGCCCCCAGACCAGAACCGACAGGAAGATCGGCCAGGGTTCGCCGGTGCGCAGCGCCCAGAGTCCGCCGAGGCCCCACAGGACGACGGTAAGGATCGTAGGCGGCAGTCCCCAACGCCTGTAAGCGCTGACCACGCCGGTGATCGCCAGAAGTCCGGTCATCGACCAGAGGAAGAGCGAGACATTGACGGTGACCAGGAACATCACGATGCCGGAGAGCCAGAAGTGCCAGTCACGGCGCAATTGCGGGGAGAGCCACACGACCAGAAGGAAGATCGGCGGCATGACCAGGAAGACGGTCATGTGGACGCCGATGGAGAGAAAGGCGACAAGCGCGATGGCGACGAGGAACCTCTCGCTGCCCGGCTCGTCGCGTTTCTGCGCCCAAATCAGCGCCAGCCAGACCAGCGCCATCATGAGAAACATTGAGAGGCCATAGACCTCGGCCTCCACCGAGTTGCTCCAGTTGGTCGAAGAAAACGCGAACAACAGCGCCCCGCACAGCGACCCCGCGTAGACCGACAGCCGCTCGGTCAGGCCCAGCTTGGGGTCGGGATAACGGTCGGAGTACCACCAGGTGATCAGCCGCGCGGTGACGAAAAATCCCAGCGTGGCGGCCGCGGCGCTGGAAAACGACGAGAGCAGATTGACCCGGTGGCCGATGTCGCCGGAGATCGGGAGCATCGCGAAGAGGCGTCCCAGCAGGATATAAAGCGGCGCGCCGGGGGGATGGGGAATGCCGAGAATGTGCGAGCAGGCGATGAACTCGCCGCAGTCCCAGAACGAGACCGTGCGCGACACGGTCGCCAGGTAGACTACCGTGGTCAGCAGGAAGACCAGACCGCCCAGAGCGCTGAGGATCGGATCGACAAAGTAGCGGCGCATCGTCGGTCAGGGTTTGTCGGACGGTGCCTGGTCCATCGCCTTATACACCGCGTCGAGGATCCCGTTGATGAAGGTCCCCGACTCGGCGGCCCCGAACTCGCGGGCCAGATCGACGGCCTCATCGATGACCACTTTGGCGGGGGTTTCGGGGAAAAACCAGAGTTCGGCGATGCCCATGCGCAGGATGTTTTTCTCAACGAGGCCGATACGGGCAAAGTCCCAGTTGAGCGCGCGGTCGCGGATGACGCGGTCGATCACCTCCGCGTCGCTGATGGCGCGCAGGAAGAGCCGTTTGGCGTAGGCCAGCGTGTCGGCGTCATAGGTGACCCGCCCGGCTTGGGCGCGGAAGATCGCCTCGGCCGCCTCGCCGGTGGAGAAGTAGGCGTAAAGGCATCCCAGGACCAGCTCTCTCCCCTGACGGCGTCGGCTCATGGCATCAAATCCGAAAACGGCCCCGCAGGCGGGGCCGTTGGAAAGGCAAGGTACGGCGGGCGGAGGGGGATTGCAACAGAGCTCGGCTTACAGTTTCCGCCGCAGATCCGCCATTTCGATGGCCGATAGCGCCGCGTCGGCGCCCTTGTTGCCCGACTTGGTGCCGGCGCGTTCGATCGCCTGCTCGAGCGTATCGGTGGTGATGACGCCATAGATGACCGGCGTGTCGCCCGCCAGCCCGATCTGCGCCACCCCCTTGGTGACCTCGGCCGCGATGAAGTCGAAATGGGGCGTGTCGCCGCGGATGACCGCGCCGAGCGCGATCACGGCGTCGTACTTGCCGGATTTCGCCAGCCGTTGCACCGCCGGCGGAATCTCAAACGAGCCGGGCACACGCACCACCGTGATGTCGGCATCGGATGCGCCATGGCGGACCAACGTGTCGATGCACCCCGTCAGCAGTTGGTCGGTGATGAAGTGGTTGAAGCGGGAGACCGTCACGGCGAACTTCCGTCCGGCGGCGTTGAGATGACCTTCGATATATGTGGGCATGTGGCCTCCAATGTGCCGTGCGATGAACGCCCCTGATCCTACCAGCGGTCCGGGATGATCCACGGGGCGCCGTTGACTTCCCCGGCGCCGGTCTCCTCCGCCACCGACAGCAGGTGTCCAAGACGGTCGCGTTTGGTTTCGAGGTAATGACGGTTGCTGTGCGACGCGGGAATTTCAATTGGGACGCGTTCGACAATTTTCAGACCGTATCCCTCCAACCCGACGACCTTGCGCGGATTGTTGGTCAAGAGTCGAATGGTCGAAAGCCCCAGGTCGCGCAGAATCTGAGCGCCGAGGCCGTAATCGCGCAAGTCGGCCGGGAATCCCAATTTCAGATTGGCGTCGACCGTGTCCAGTCCATTTTCCTGCAGATGGTAGGCGTGGATTTTGTTGGCCAGCCCGATGCCGCGTCCCTCCTGCCGCATGTAGAGGAAAACGCCGGCGCCGGCGCGGTCGATCATGCGCAACGCCTCATCGCGCTGCTGCCCGCAGTCGCAGCGTTCGGAGCCGAAGACATCGCCGGTCAGGCATTGCGAGTGCACCCGTACGAGGACATCCGCTCGTCCGGCCACATCGCCGCGCACCAGCGCGACATGATGATCGCCGTCGACCAGCGATTCGTACAGATGCAGACGGAAGTTGCCGTGCTGCGATGGCATATCGACTTCCTCGATCTTCTTCACCAGCCGCTCGTTGCGTCGACGGTGGGCGATCAGGGCGGTGATCGAGACCAACGGCATGCCATGACGGTCGGCGATCTGGCGAAGGCGCGGCAGACGCGCCATCGAGCCGTCATCGTCCATCACCTCGCAGACCACGCCCGCGGGGCGCAGTCCGGCCAGGCGCGCCAGATCGACCGCGGCCTCTGTGTGGCCGGCGCGCACCAGCACGCCCCCATCGACCGCCGCCAGCGGAAAGACATGGCCCGGACGCGCCAGGTGCTCGGGACGCGTCCCCGGATCGACCAACGCGCGGATGGTCAGCGCGCGGTCGGCCGCCGAAATGCCGGTGGTGGTCCCGTCGATCAGATCGACCGACTCGGTGAAGGCGGTTTGCATCTTGGCGTTCGAATGACGCACCATCGGGTGCAGATCAAGGGCCGCCAGCTGCGTCTTCTCCAGCGCGACGCACACCAGACCGCGCGCATGGGTCACCAGAAAGTTGATCTTCTCCGGGCTGGCATGCTCGGCGGCGAGAATGAAATCGCCCTCATTCTCGCGGTACTCGTCGTCGACGACGATGATGATCTCGCCGCGGCCGATCGCCGCGATCGCCGACTCGATGGGATCGAGACGGACCGGTTCCTGCTGATGGGGTGTGGCGGTTTTCACGGTCAGACTTCCCTGCATTGCGTCGTTCCTTTCATGCGCGGCGTCGCCTCCACGCCCGCGCGCTATTTCCAGCCCGCGCGGACGAGCGTCTGCTCATCGAGGCGGGACGATTCCGGATCGGGGACCACGGCCTTTACCAGCATATCGAACTCGAGATTGACCCGGTCGCCGCGGCGCAGATCGGCGAGCGTGGTGCGCGCGACCGTCTCCGGAATGAACGAGACCGTCAACAGGCCGGGCGATTTTTCCATGACGGTCAGACTGACGCCCTCGATGGCAATCGAGCCCTTGCGCAACACCCAGCGGTCGAAGCGGGAGTCGAAGCGGACGTCGACCCAATGCCCCGCCGGAGACACGCGGATGCCGGCCACCGTTCCGGCAGTGTCGATGTGGCCGGTCACGAAGTGGCCGCCGAGACGGTCGGTCGGGCGCAGCGCAAGTTCCAGATTGACCCTCCGTCCCACGGTCCAGCCGCCGTAGTTGGTGGCCTTCAGTGTTTCCTGAATTGATGTCCCAGTGAACAGCTCTCCGGACACGGTCTCAACGGTCTGGCAGGCGCCGGCGATGTTGACCGAATCACCGGGCTTGATCTCGGCGGCGGTGCGGGGGGCGCGGATGGTCCAACCCATCCCGCCCGCCGAGGGGGCCAGGGCGCTGACGACGCCGATATCGGAAACCAGGCCGGTGAACATGGTCGCTTGGCGAGACTACCGCTCCTCGGTGCGCTGCGGCGCGGTGATTTCTTCCTCGTCGATGACCGCGGCCGGCTCGGCATTTGTCGCCGATTCGACATCCGGTTCGGGCACAACCAGCGGCGCTTCGTTGGATTCGGGGTCATAATCCGGATAGCCGGTGATCAACAGGTCACGCCCCAGCCAGCGCACATCCGAATCGATCAGCCGCACCGCCGCATCCAGCGACGGCGCCTTCCATTTGCCGGTCGATCCGATGCCGCCGGCGCCGAGCAGACGCATGGAGATGATCAAATGCGCTTTGTCGGCCAACTGTTCGCGGATAAACGAGCCGAACACTTCGGCGCCGCCCTCCACCAAAACGCTGGTAATACCGTTACTGGCGGCCTTCTTCAGCATCTGTTGCAGATCGACCTGATGGCGATCGTCATGGTCGAGGTACCAGTCGAAGCAGTCGGGGTGCGGCGAGGTGTCGGGGCGTTTGCCCATCGACAACCCGACGCGCACCGTCTTCTTGTCGGCGTTCTCCTTGAACACCCGGGCGCCGAGCGGGATCCGTCCCCAGGAGTCGAGGATCAGCCGCAACGGATCGCGTCCGGGCACCTCACGCACCGTCAGCGCCGGATCATCCAGCGCCACGGTGTTGCGTCCGACCAGGACCGCATCGTAGCGGGCGCGCAGCGAGTGAACAAACTGCCGCGCTTCGGGGCCGGTGACCATCTCGCGACGTCCGCCGAGCGTGGCGATCTTGCCGTCGAGCGTTTGCGCGATCTTAAGCGTGATCAATGGCAGTCCGGTCAGCGAGAACTTGATGTGTGCCTCATTCTGACGCATCGCCGCGCGCCGCAGCACGCCAACACGCACCCCCACTCCCTGCGCGCGCAGATGACGGATGCCGCTGCCGTTGACCTGTGGGTTGGGGTCTTCCATCGCGCAGACCACGGTGGCGATGCCGGCATCGAGGATTGCCTTGACGCAGGGCGGGGTCTTGCCGAAATGCGAGCAGGGCTCGAGGTTGACATAGAGCGTGGCGCCCTGGGCGCGTTCCCCGGCCTGTTCGAGCGCGATCACTTCCGCATGCGGACCGCCCGCCCGTTGATGCCAGCCGCGTCCGACCTCGAGGCCGTTTTTCACCACGATCGCGCCGACCATCGGATTGGGGCTGGTTCGTCCGGCGCCATGCTCCGCCAGCGCGATGACTTCAGCCATCCACTGGCGATCCAATGCCTGTTGATCTATCGTCACGGTCGAATCCTCAAAAACGAAAACCGCGTTTCAGACCCGAAGACCCGGTGCGGGCTTACGGGGCTGAAACGCGGGATGGTCTGACTTAGAGCGCTCGTTGCACCGAACGCCGCAAGACATTGCATCGCAACGCATTGCGCCATCAGAACTGGCGCTTGCCTTCTCCCATCCGGACTATGTCCCGATCGTTTGCAGATCGGAAGAACCGTCGGCGCCGGAATCTCACCGGCTCAGCCGTCCCAGAATGGGTGATGCGCGGGACGGGTCGCGGGCTGTACCGCCGGTCGAGGAATTTCACCTCGCCCCGAAGGCCCTCTGTCGGGAGTATGTACGGGGCAAATCGCGAGTTGGTCAAGGGGTGTTGGGGAGGATTTGACAGGGTGTGCGTGCGGAAACCAAGGGGCTGAAGGCCCCTTGCCCCGCGGCGGATCGCCTCCCGTTCCATCGACAGACCTGCCGCGAACGTCACGCCACCCACGCCGCATCACGGCGTGCAGCGGCTGCATGGGGCGTAGCCATCGTAAAATGCCGAGTCCTTGGAGTAGTAGACCACCTCCAAATCGGGATCGACATTGTCCATGCTCTTGCATTCGGGACGATGGAAGCGATAGGACAGAAACGAGGCGCGATAGTATTCGGCGGTTTCGATCTGTGGATGCTTCCAATGGCCGCGACGGGCCTCCATCGCTTCATGCTGCGCCAGCAGCAGATCGCGCGAATGGCGCAGGTTGCCTTCGAAGAAGTAGCACCAGGCCCATCCGGCGCGGATAATCTCGCGATTTACCAACTGGTCCCCCGCCCAGAGGAATGCGAGGGTGCGTCCATAGCGGTCGGTCTGATCGCGGTCATACTCCAGACGCACACGCTTGCGCAGGACCAGCCGTTCGGTCAATGCCGAGGCAGAATCGTAGTCGGTGTCACCGCGTTCGGGGGTGTCGATGCCGACCAGACGGATGGTGCGTCCATCCTCCAATTCGACGGTGTCGCCGTCGATGACGCCAACCACGGTCACCCCCTCCCCCGCCGGCGGCTGGCTCTTCTTGCCGCAGGCGGAGAAAGCCACTCCCAGAAGCAGGATCAGCAACACGCGAAGTGCGGTTTTCCCTCGCATAATCCACCGGGCGAACGCGCCGATAACAGTAAGGATGGCGCATGTTCGCGATCATACGGGTACGCAACCGGCGTGGCTGCCGCAATCACATACTGCGGGTGGGCGGACACGGTCGACCGCATTCACCCGCAACCTGAAAGGGGTGTTCTTCTTCCTGGTGGCCCTGATCCTGGTCAGCCAGGTCTCCCCCCTGCTGCTCATTGTGCGTCTGATCGACAGCGAGGTCCAACGCGCCGACACGCGGCTGCAGGAAGCGGCCGCTACGCTGGCCGAGGCCTGGCTGCGCACCGACGCGCCGGACTACTCCGATCTGGACGTGTCACCTCTGGTCGACGGGCATGCCTTGCAGCATCTGCGTCTGGCCGCCTTTCTCCCCGATTCCGCCGGCGGCAGTTGGTACTACCTGGCCACTTCGATGCACAGCCGGCGCCGTCCCGGCTGGGATTCGGTGTCGCACATCCCGCCGGTGCCGGCCGAGGCGCGTCAGCGCCACGGCATGCGCGCGCTGGTGGTCTCCGACATCTGGGATGGCCATCCGGTGCGCGCGGAATTGGTCACCGCCACACCGGCGGTGGCGGGGCTGTGGCGGCAGTTCCGTCTGGAGTTGTGGCTGCGCGGCATCCTGCTCACCTCGTTTGTGCTGTTCACCATCCTGTTCTACCGTCTGGTGCTGCTCCCCTTTCATGACATGCGACGGCGCTCCGCGGCGCTGGTCGAAAGCGGCGTCATTCCACCGGGCCCCGACGGCACCGATCAGGATCCCGAGTATGTGATGGCCACATTCGATCATCTGGTGCACAAACTCTCGCGCCAGGCCGGTCAGATGGAGTTGCGCGCGCTGGACTCCGAACGGCGCGTCCGTGATGTGGAGCGATTCAACGAATACATTCTCACCTCAATGACCACCGGGATGATCATCCTCGACCGCGAGGGCGAAATCCTGCGCTTCAACCGCGCCGCCGAACTGATCCTGCGCATGCCGGCCGCGGCGATGATCGGACGGCACTATTCCCAGTCGGGGCTGGCGGACAATCTGCTGGAAATGTTCACAGCCGGGCTGGAGCGCGGCGAAGTCTTCTCGCGGCATGAACTGCGGGTCGACCGCGAGGGCGGGGAGCCGATCTACCTGGGGATCAACACCTCGTGCATCAAAAGCGACACCGATGAGACCGTCGGCCTAAGCATCCTGCTCACCGATCTGACGGCGATCAAGAAACTGCAGGAAGAAGTGGCGGAGAATCAGCGCTTGGCCGACCTCGGCGAACTGGCGGCCGGGTTGGCGCATCAGTTGCGCAACTCGATGGCGGCGATTCTGGGATATGGGCGGCTCCTGCGCCAGTCGGCGCCGGAGGAGGGGCGGCTGGGCGACTGGGCGGAGGGGCTCTTGAGCGAAACCGCGGAGACCTCCGAGATGATCACCCGCTTCCTCGATTTCGCCCGTCCGTTGCATGCCGAAAAGCACACCGTCCACTTGGGCGAACTGCTTGATTCGGCCACGGGCGCGGTGCGCGCGCAGGCGGACGCGGCCGGGGTGCAGATCGAGACGCCGCCGCTGCCCGAACGGGCACCATGCGTGAGCGGCGATGAACTGCTGCTCAAGCAGGTGTTCGTCAATCTCCTGCAGAACGCGATCGAGGCCTCGCGTCCGGGGAGCCGGATTACAATCGCGATTTCTCACCAGACCGCCAATGGCGGGCGATGGGTGGTCAGCGTGGCCGATCAGGGCTGCGGCATCCCGCCAGATGCGCAGGGGCGCATCTTCCATCCGTTCTACACCACCAAAGACGCGGGCACCGGCCTGGGGCTGGCGCTGGCGCGCAAGATCGTGGTCTCGCATGGCGGCAGTCTCATCCTGCAATCCTCGACGCCGCAGGGCTCGACCTTTCTGGTCACCCTCCCCGCGTGCACGGCCCCGGTTGTCGCGCCCGCCGTGGGCGCGCCGGCCTGAGCGCAATGATGTAGACGGCGCATTCGCCGCGTTGACTTCCCCTTTGTTGTCGATTATTCTTCCGCCCCGGTCCAGCAGGGCCGGACCGCAACTGCCGGAGTGGTGGAATTGGTAGACGCGCCGGACTCAAAATCCGGTGGGACCAAAATCCCGTGTCGGTTCGATTCCGACCTCCGGCATTTTTGTTGCCCGTTCGGCTCTTCCGGCAAAACACACCCTATCACCGCTGAAAACAGCGGGCTTGACGAATCAGGAAAGCCGAAGTATTATTTAAAGTATTCCACTTCACCGGAAACGGGTACTTCTGTAGCGCCGTAACGGTCCCGCCCGGCGGAAACGCTGTGCATCGATGTTGTCACGCGGAGGCAGGAGATGAGAAACGCGCCGTTGCAGTCCGTTGTGCCGGCGGT
Organism: uncultured Ignavibacteria bacterium; assembly: GCA_964593585.1. GTDB lineage: Bacteria > Zixibacteria > MSB-5A5 > WJJR01 > WJJR01 > JACQFV01. Next base: position 6,661 of record CAZQIZ010000001.1, on the reverse strand, counting down.
CATTCTTGTGGCCGTCGCGGTTGCCATGCCGCGACCGGCCGACGCCGCCAACCACATCACCATCGAATCGAAGACGGTTTACATCGGGGACAGCGATGTCCGCGTCGGCGTGTTCATCACCAACGATCTGTACGTCAGCGCGATGGTCCTGCCGCTGGAGTTTCGCTCGATCACGCCGGGGGCGTACATCGCCGGGACGCTGGCGGTGGGCCCCACACCCGCGGGGCGGGTGGCGGCCAGCGATCTTGTCTCGAATATCATCCGCGTGAACTTCTCCTCCCCCGGCGCCAACACCTGCAGCGGCCCGGTATCGCTGACGTGGACGTCCAGCGCGCCGACGGTGGATTTCGTCTCCCCGGATGCGGTGCTCTGGGCCGCCTTCGGGCAGGATATCGATAATCCCTGCATGGCGCCGGGCGATGACGTTGAACCCTCGATCGAGCTGGGCTTTGATGTCACGTCGGTTCCCGGCCAGTTTGAGATCGACACCTGCTGCATCACACCGGCCAATCATCTCACCTTCACGTTTCCACCCGGCGGCGCCGAGGGATGCACCGGCGAGGGCAGCGACGAGACCGCACCAACTTTCACCCGTGGCGTCATCACGCTGGCGATCCTCGATCTGGACGGCGATGGAATCCACGATCCCCTCGACAACTGTCCGGGACTCAACAATCCGCAGCAGACGGACGGCGATGGCGATGGAGACGGCGATGAGTGCGACAATTGTCCCACCGTCGCCAACGACGACCACGCGGACGGCGACACCGACGGCATCGGCGACGCCTGCGACTCGCTGGTCATCACCGTCTATTCGCCGGTCGACTTGATCGTCTATTCACCGTCGGGGCTTGACTCGATCGGCTACAATGGCACATCCATCTTCAACACGATCGGACCGACGGCGACCTACGACACGACTCAGGATTATGGCGTCGGCCCCAACGGGATCGTGGGTGAAACTGATGACCAGATCGCCATCCTTTCGCCCGAGCAAGGGCAGTACAGTATCCGCGTTTTCCGCGAGCAGAACCTGGGACCGTCAGACACAGCCTACTTTTTTGGCATTCGCGACCCCGGCGGCAATTGTTATGGCGTGCGTGATCCCGGAGGCAGTGTCGTCAATGAGGCGTTTGTGGGCATGTCGGTCTCCGGCGGCCCCACGGTCAGCGACATGCCGGTGGCCAACCCGCTGCCGCCGCCGGGCGAGACGGCGGCGCTGACGCTGATTGCCACAACCGAACGTCGCGGCGATCTGAATGCCGATGGCGCCTTCGATGTCGTCGACGTGGTCGCGGTGGTGGCGGTGGCGTTTCGCGCGCAGCCGCTTCCCGAACCGCCGTTCATCGCCGATGTCAACAGCGACGGCGTGGCGTCCGACCTGCTCGATGTCGTGCGCCTGATCAACCACGTCTTCCGCAGCGGCCCGCCGCCGGGACCGTGAGGGGGTCGACAGACTATTATCTGACGCCGTGCGGGTCTAGCATTAGCCCGGGTTCTGGCCCGCCAGAGCGGGCCAGAACTACCCGCCCACGCAAGGGGTAGCAAGATGGGCGGCCGGATTAAACGGATTCAGTCGATTGCCGCAGTGTCTGGCGTCGAAGCCGCAAGGGCCTCTTCTATCCGCGCCGTGACGTCCTCCGGCCTCCGCGCGACCGCGTAGGCCCAGCGACCGTACTGCCCGTCCGCGTTCACCGCCGCCACCCAGCGCGCGGCCGCCGCCGTCTTGACTTCTTCGAGCGGGTCCCAGCCCTTGGTTTCGAGGATCAGGTGTGTCGGCGGGTCGGTCGCCAGACGGATGATGAAGTCCGGGACATACTCGTGCGGCTCACCGTTGTGAAAATATGGGATGGAGAAGCCCAGGCCGGCGTTCTTCGCAAAGGCCTCCGTCAGCGGGTGTTTGTCGATGTAGTAGGCCGCCGACTGCTCCCACTTCATCGTGTCGGCCACGACATAGTTCAGATGCGACTTGATCACTTCGCGCACATCGCGACTGGTCCAGAAATCGACATCGGCGGTCGAACCAGGGCCGCGGGACGACTCATAGCGCGGCACTTCCGGCGCTTCGCCGTCGGCGGTGTCGGGACGAATGGCGTTGAGGAGGATTTCGATGACCCAGCCGTAGTATGGCGAGAGAAACAAGTCCTTCACATCGGCGGGCTTGAGCGCACGCACTTTCTCGTTCACGTAGCGCTTGACGATGGCGGCCACTTGCGGAAAGAGAGTGTGCGCCGGGACCTCGCAGGACGACTGCCCGAGATAATCCCGCGTCAGCGCCGCTGCCAGATCAAAGACCAGTTCCTGCATGCGGTGCTGCGCGCGGAATGTCTGCAAACCGATTTCGTCCAGCCGTCCCGGTCCATGCAGCGTCATCCGTCCCTTGTTGTTGACCGACAGCGCCTTCATCTCGACTTCGGGCGGTATCTTGTCTGGCTCCAGCCGCAGACGGGGAATTTTGTCCCAATCGACGGTGATCCGGTTGCGGATGGCCTGCGTGTAGCCCTCCACGCGCGGGAAGGTGATTTCAAACCGGGCCCGTGACGGGATGGCATGCACATGGTGGCGCTTTTCCGGAGGGGGTGGGGCGCCGCCGGGACTGGCCTTGAACGGAATCACCTCGAACGGCACACCGAGCACCTTCGCCACTTCCTCTGTAAATCTCCCATCCTCGGTGAGGTCGTTGTAATTGGAGCGCCGCAGCCCGCGCCCGACGACCTGTTCGCACAACAACTGCGACATGAAGGGACGCAGCCCGATGATATGCGTCACGGTTGTGCAATCCCAGCCCTCGGTGAGCATGCCGACGCTGACGATGCAGCGGATGTCGCGCCCCGGCGGATGCAAAGGGCGCTTCAACTTCCCGGCCAGTTCCTCGAAGCCCTCCGGGTAGATCGGCCGCCCCTGCCAATCGGCCGGCCACGCGGTGCGTCCGACGGTGTCGAGCGTAAAGCGCATCCAGCGGGTCTCGTCGGATTTCGCCTCGCCGGTGTCGGTTTCGTGCACCACCTTCGTGTCGACCCGAATCGTGTTGATCTTGCCGTCGCGGTTGAGAAATCCCTCGATCTTGCTGGGCGCCACCTCGGATGGGTGTTTGTTCTCCGCCAGCCAATCGTAGATGGCGCGGGCGATTCTGGTGTTCTTGCAGACGATGATGAAGACCGGGGGGCGATTGTCCTCCCGCTCCCGTTCCCACTTCATGCGCAACTCTTCCCAGAGCCCCCCCAGCATGGCAATGGGCACGTGGGCGTACTTGAGTATTGCCTCCGGCTTCGGACTGGCCTTGCTGCCGCCGCGTTCGCGCGGCGTCAACTTCGGGAGGATCCAATGCCAGATGTTGAAGTATCCCGGGATTTCGGCGCCGCTGGAGTCGCGGACCGCCAGCTGCGGAATCTTGACCAGCCCCGATTCGATGGCATCGGTCAGGCCAAAGTCGCTGACTACCCAGGGGAAGGGCTTGTTGGTGTCCTGGCCGACACGTCCGAGGTAATAGGGCGTGGCTGACAGATCGAGGCAGACGTTGATGCCACGCAGACGGTGGATCTTGTCCAAGCCGTCGACCCAGACGGTGGCTTCCTTGAAGAACTCTTCGGCCTCTTCGTCTTCGCCAAACTCCTCTTCCTCGTCTTCATCCGGCTCGGGTTTGCGGATGCGGTAGGCGTGATGCGCCTCATCGTTCATGACGAGGATGTTCTGCTTGCCGTCCGATCCCAGAATCCCGTTGACCAGCGATGTGTCGGTCTGGATGTACCGGACTGTTTCCACCTGCACCTTTTTCAGATTGCCCGCATCGTCACGTTCTTCCTTCAGCACTTTGATCAGGCCGGCGGCAACGTGCGTCTGGTAGTCTTGCTGGGTCAGGTAGCGGCTGCCGCGCGCGGTGGTGGTCTTGGCGCCGATGTTGATTGTCTCGCGCTTGCGCTCCGCTTTGCCGGTTTTGGACACACGGGCCGAGACACCGCCGAGGGATGAGGTCTTCGGTTCGAAGTTGTGCCAGTTGGTGATGATCACGCGCCCTTCGCGGAGGCGTTTCATCAGGTGCGGGGGGACCAGGTCGCGCTTGCGGTAGAGACTGGCTTCGTCGAGGTTCGGATCGAGTTCGGCCAGACGCTGACGAATGGTGACGTTCGGGCAGACAATCAAAACCAGATCGGAGAAGCGCGCGTCGCCGCGGTCCTGGACCTTGTTGAGGATGCTCCAGGCGGCGAGCATACCCATCACAGTGGTCTTGCCCGAGCCGGTCGCCATCTTGCAGGCGTAGCGCGTGAAGGCGCGCGCGCCTTCGGCGATCTGCTGCTCGCCGGGCATGTCCAGCGGCAGGTTGATCCCCTGACGCAGATCGGCCCGCGCTTCGATCAGGAAGATGATGGTCTCGGCCGCCTCCAGTTGCGCAAAGAAGAGCCGGTGTTGCCGTCCGTCGCGACGCCAGTATTCGATCAGGTCGAGCGTGGTGCGCGAGGCGCCGGCGTACCGCGTCTGCCGCCAGTCGGCCAGCCGCCGGCGGACCAGGTTAACCACCGCCAGTTCGTACCCGTTCGGATAATCCTTGGAGCGGCGCAGGATGCCGTCGGAGATGTCCCACTCGCGCTTCTGATCGCGGGGCGGGAAGACGATCGCCGGACGCCATCCCGTCTGACGCCGCGGCGGCTCGCCTTCGAGGATGTACCAGTGCTCGCGCGGTTCCTCGTACGGTGAATTGAGAATCGGCTCCGGGACTTCGAAGGACTGCGGGCTATTGATCGTCACGTTTGTACCCGATGCGTTTGGTTCGCGAGGTCGGCGGCGTCATCAGTTGCCGGATGGCATCGAAGACCATCCGAAATTTTGCGTCATACTTGCGTTCCAATTCGTCCAGTTTGCGGGCCAGGTCGGCATGGGTTGCCAGGATCTGCCGCAGACGGACAAACGCCCGCATGATCTCGATATTCACCTGGATCGCGCGCGGGCTGTTGAGCACGCTGGAGAGCATCGCCACACCCTGCTCGGTGAAGACGTAGGGAAGGTATTTTCTATGCCGCCCTCGACCTGGCTTTAAGATCACAATTTGTGATCTTAAAAGTTGGTGCTCCTCAGCGCTTAACTGAAACATGAAATCATCAGGGAATCTGGTCCGGTTACGCCTGACGGCTTGGAGGAGAACCCTTGTCTGGACTCCGTACAATGCCGCCAAATCGCTATCCAACATCACTTTCTCGCCACGCACTAAAAGGATCAGCCGCTCGATTTTCTCGGCCCTGGCGATTGCTTGTGCTCCTGGCATGCCTAACCTCGTCCCAGTCAAGACTCCGCCGCATTTGGCGATTCGGGTCTTGAGGTCACAATTTGCGACCTTAAACACATCACTTCGCCTCGCCCAGATTGGCCGTCACCATCAGTTCGTTGCCGCGGTCGTCGATCACCTTGACCGCGATCTGGCCATGTTCGCCCGCTTCAAAGGGGGCGCTGACGGCTCCGGCGAGATGGTCCCAGACCGATTCGTCGTGGGTAGCCTTCAGCGCCTCTTTCAGATTGTCCCAGGCGGCGGTGCGCGGGAAGAAGGCCTGTGTCACATGGAAGCAGAGCCCGTTGTAATCGGAATCGAGGAACCAGGCAGGGACATCGTCGCCGCGACGATGCTCCGGCTGCATCGTGACCGGGTCGAAGACATCCAGCCCGAGCAGTTCGACCTGCCAGCGTTGCGGACCATCCTTGCTGGCCGGCTTGACCTTGCGCAGTTTGATTTCCGGCAGGCCGCAGACGCTGAAAATCTGCGAGGAGCGCATGTTCTTCAGGAGGTCACCCATCATCAGATCGGGCGTGGCCTGGACATAGGTCGCCGCGATGCCGACCACTTCGGCGCATTTGTCGACGAGGATGCGCGCGTTCGACTGGATCGCGAAGCCGATGACATACAGATGGCTGTAGCCGTGTCCGGACGCCTCTTTGGCCGCCTCGAAGACCAGCCGCTCGCTCACCGCCCCATTTTCCGGGCCGAAGACGATGGCGACGGGCTTGTGGGTCAGGGGAAGATGCCCGCGGCGCTTATCGTCGGCCTCGTCGATGGCCTCAGTCAGGGACGGCGATTGTCCCTCGGCGGTCGCCTCCACCGAGGCCTCGGCCGACAGCGACAGGGTCCGCGCCGGTTGACGGACGTTGTGGAGAGTGACCGACTTGCCGCCCGGCAGATGCAGAATCGGCGACTTGCGCAGGACTTCGAGCATTCTATCGAAGTAGCTCTTTTCACCGCCACCTGCGCCGACCTCTTCCCCGCCCGCCTGCTCGGACACATCGAGCGCGGTCGGGATCAAAGCTTCGAAGGTGAACGGGCCGCACACACGTGTAATCTCATTCGATCTTTCCGGCCGATCTACTAGCGTAATCGGCTCCGCAGGTTCATCGTTGGCCACACTCCCCGATGTCCTGCGCATGACAATCCCCGGCCCGACTGACTTCGGGTTGCTACTCTCGTTCGCCTCTGCATATACCAGCCCTTCCACCGGTCCGCGTGCGTCGTTCCGTAAGTTGTACCAAGTATAGGTGGAAGTGAGAAGCCGTTGACGCGCCAACGCTAATGGAATTCTACTAACGTCAATTGTAATCCATCGCCTGCCCCATGATTCAGCAACCAATGCTGACCTTCCCCCGTTTTTCGGCCAGTCATAACCTCATCGTTTCGGCCTGTGAT